>NZGC01000071.1 GCA_002689445.1 Gammaproteobacteria bacterium | reverse complement strand
TGCTCCGTAACCTTTCCCTTCCTCAACCCAGCCAAAAGCCATGGGCGAGTCCTTGCGAGCATGCCATAATAGCATTTCGCTCAGAGGTGCATGATGACAGACAAAATTTTTTGTAAACTTTTGCAAGAAGAACTCCCGAGGCTAGACGCTCCACCCTTCCCTGGAGCCAAAGGCGAAGAAATTTTTCGCCACTATTCAGCAAAAGCTTGGCAACAGTGGCAAGACTTGCAAACGATGTTGATTAACGAGAAACACCTGAACATGATGGACAAGGCGCATCGGCGTTATCTCACCGAGCAACGCACCCAGTTTTTCGCCGGAGCCGATGTCGATCAAGCCGAAGGTTATACCGCACCCGAGCTTTAAATCACGTATCGATCATTCGATGCTCGAACGGTGATATCACTGATCACTACCCCCCAGGGTTGATCGATGGCATACAATATTTGTTCGACCAACCGCTCTGGCTCTAATGCAGCATATCCAATTGAGTCACTCGAGGTTAAATGCTCATCAGCGGTGCCATTCATCACCGCCATCATCGTCTCAAGGTAACCCGGGTAATCGCTGCCCAAGATACCAGAAATCGCCTCGGGATTGAGCACCCCCTGACCCAGCCCGGTCCCGGGCACCCCAGTTGGTCGCACCGTCGTGACTTTGATTTTACCCTTGGATTCCAAGCGAAGGGCGTCCGAGAGGAGGTTAACGGCGGCCTTGCTGGCACCATACACCGCACTGCCTGGCACCGCGGCATTGCCGTAAATCGATGACAGATTGACCACGTGACCCTGACCTTGCTGCATCATGGTATCGTAGACCGCTATGATGCCGTTCAATACGCCTTTGATATTGACATCAATACACCGATTCCAAGCGCTAGCCGCCACCTTATGATCCTGAAAAAAAGCCAAAGGCATGATCCCAGCGTTATTGACCAAGATATCGAGACCTCCAAAAACTGAGACCGCTTGCTCCGTCGCGCTTTGCATTGCGACGGGGTCGGTAACATCGGCGGTCATCAAAAGACAATGGTCACCCTCAGGTAACGCCTGCTTTAACTGTTCCAAGTCTAAATCTACTGCGGTTACGTTAGCGCCTCGTTGCAAACAAGCGGTGACGAGCAAGGCGCCAAAGCCGCCACTGGCACCTGTAATTAACACACTTTTATTTTGTAAATAACTCATTAACTTACCTTCCATAGAATGACTTTTAAGTTCCTTCAACTCGCTGCTCGTCACACCTAACCTTGGGCGTCGGTTCGCGCTTTTGTATCCGTCCCAACAGGCCGCATTTTTTGATTGATCCCGTTGAATATTGGACCACGACGCGGGTAATCAGCCGAGCTCAGCAACCATACATTGGCTCACGAGAAGGCATGTATCCACCGCTACTCCATACAAGACGCAACCCTTAGAGTGGCCTCACGATCAGTGACCTCGAGGCCCCGGCACCCTCAGAAAAAAATAATGACTTCGGCCAGACCGCCGTTGGTCAGCGCCCTAACCGTCACGCCCAATTTCTCGAACCTAGGCCTCGATCCGCTGACTAAAGCGCCTGGCCAGCAGTACTTGTGATCCGCTTTTAAAACCCTTTACACCTCATGACTCCCTTTTATCAGACCGAGCATCAACAATGCCTCGATCATCTAATCTGTAGGTAGTCCCTATCGTGCCACCACAGTCGGGGTGCCTGGCGGTCGCCGGTGACTCGCTCTGCCAGCGTCTTTGCATCAAACAAGCGACCATTGATCATGACGTCCGCAATCTCTTGGGTATAATGAATATCGATCAAGGGATTACGGTTTAGCACGACGATATCAGCTAACTTTCCGGGCTCTAGGCTGCCGATATCCTGATCCATCCCTAGGTACCGTGCAGGATTGATCGTTGCTAATTTTAAAGCCTCAAGGGGCGTGAACCCACCTCTGACAAAACTCCACAGCTCCCAGTGCGTGGCAAGCCCTTCTCTCTGACCATGTGCACCCGTGTTAACGATTACGCCTTGCTCCGCCAGTTGCAACGCGACCGCCGCCGCATCATCGTCTCTAAAATCGCTTTCGGGTGCCATGACTCTTCGCACTGATCTGGCTTGCAAAGCGTCGGGTGGTACAAACCGACTGAGTATTGGGTGCTTCCAAACTTCGGTTTTTTGATAGTAATAGTCCTCGGATGTGAGTCCTCCATAAGTAACGACCAGCGTAGGGGTATAACCCACCGAGGATTGCCCCCAAAACTGCCGGACATCGTCGTAGATTTTTAGGGTCGGAATGTTGTGTTCAATTCCGGTTGAGCCATCGGCAATGAGATTCATGTCCAGTTGAAATAGCGAAGCCCCTTCGGCGCCCACTGCCAGGCCCTCCTGCCTAGCTGCTTCAATCACCTGCTGACGCTGTGCCCGACGCGGCTGGTTATAGTTTTTTATACTCACAGCCCCTTGGGCTTTGAGTCGCCGGACATGCGCCTGGGCTTGTTCAAAATTGTTGATCCGAGCAAAGCCTAGAGACTTGGCACCATAAACCACCTCACCCGTTGAAAAAATCCGAGGCCCCAAAATCCGGCCAGCCCGTTGATATTCCGCCGCCGCAAAGACCTCGCTAGCTTTGCTTGACGGGTTGTGGACGGTGGTAACACCCAATGCCAAATGCGCGAGTAACGAATAGTTGCTTTGAGGAATGACATCGTTTCGCGCGTAAGGTCCATGCGCATGCGCATCGACCATACCGGGCATCAGCGTTTTACCACGCATATCCACTCGCCTCGCGTCGCTGGGAACTTCGACCTCAGCCACGGTCCCAACGCCGATAATTCGGTTGTCTCTCACGAGAATAGTGCCTTGCTCAATGACTTTTTGGTCATCCTGCATCGTTATGATCCTGCCGCCGATCAGCGCCACCAAACCCTTCGGACGATCTGAATCCACCACCAAAGACAAATCCACAAGTTTAGGGTCCACGGTTGTGGTCGGCTCAGGACTTATCACCTGCTCGTAATGCATCGACCCCATCGACCAATGCAGGCGCTGCCCATCTTTCGACCAGTAGGGGTAAGCCGCGCCATGGGTGCTGACCTGCCGCAGAGACAATCCTGTAAAATCTGCACCCAAGGTCAGAGGCATGCCAAGGGCAGGTAACGGCGCAACGAAAAGCTGATAGTTTTCGATGAATGCGACTTGTCCGCCGGTTGGCGCAATCCGGAAAGCTCGAACCAATTCCCCACTGGCATGGGTTCTTAGGTCATATCCGGCTAGGGTCACCGATTGTAATTCTGTGCTTGCGCTACTGTCAGATCCGCGACCACTCGCTGACCAATTTCGATGACTGAAATAAACGCGATTGTCAGGTCCGAAATGGGGTTCATAACCTTTGTCATGTAACTGGGTCTCGATGCCTGTCTCTAGATCATATAGATACAGCCCCGAATTTTTCCCCCAATTGGGGTGGGTTAACGCGCTGCCCGACAGTTTACGATAGGTTAAGTACCGGTCGTCGGGAGAGATTTCCAATTCGACATAGTGCCCTGGCGGTAGGTCAAGTTGGCGAAGTCGCTGGCCCCTCGCTGTTGCTCTCCATATAGCACCCAGAGTTTGATCAGACCAAGTTAAGAAAAACAACTCGTCACCACCAGCATTCATGACTGGCGAAAATTCGTGGTGCGCCCTCGGCTTTTTGAACAGGGGCTGTGGGAGCTGATTGCCTCGCTTCTGGTGAAGCTTCCCGAGCGACTCGAATATCCACCGCTGTTGCCCCGGCTGCGCTCTTGCAAAACGTATCATCCGAGTTGTCAATTGATCATCGGCAACCGCGACTCGCACTTCGGGTGGCGGAAAAAGGGTTCGTGACCCTCTAACTCGAAAAGGAATCCTCGTCGACTCCCCGGTTGCCACATCAACAGTAAACAAGCCCCCCTTAGACCAGTATACAATTGACTGGTCATCCGGCGTCCAAGCCATGTTCGGGTAAAGACCGTAAACGCCCCAAGTCTCCTGCATGTCTGGGTCCAAATCATCGACCAACATCCTTGCCTGCTGACTTTGCAAATCCATTACAAATAACCTGGACTCAGCGCGTACTCGGCTCACATAAGCGATTTGCTTACCGTCACGAGACGGCACCGGTCTTACCGCGCCACCGAAACCGCCTGCAACCTTGTCTGTTTCACCCGTCTTCAGATCCCGCCGCTTGATTTGAAACAATTCCCCATGGCTGTCATCGTGATAGATGAACGTGTTACCGGGGGTGGCACTTTGGGTGAAGTACAGTTCATCGCCGCTGGGCGTAAAGGCGGGTTCACCCAACTCTTTCTGATAATTTTTATTGGGCCGCTCGATCAATTGAATGCCTTTGCTGGGCATCGATGCATCGGTTTCAAATAACCAGATCTCACCCGTACCCAGCGACCGTGAGGTGGTGAAATGTTTTTTCGCCGCAATATAGCGACCATTCGGATGCCACACTGGATTGTTTAACAACCGAAAGGATTCGTTTGTGACTTGTCGTAGTGCCCCTGATGCGAGGGTCAAGATCCAAACGTTATCGGCACCACCTCGATCCGAAACGAACGCCAGCTCTTTCCCGTTTGGACTAAACCGCGGCTGAATATCCCAAGCCAGCCCTTCCGTGATCGGCGTCGCCTCTCCTCCTTCGATGGGCAACAAATACAAGTCACCCAGTAGGTCAAAAACCAGCTGCTTGCCATCCGGGGAGATATCAACACTGAGCCAGGTGCCTTCGGTCACGTCAATATTGGCGCTTGTTGACTCAACTTGGTAGCCCGGTTGATTCACATCCCAAGGGGTTTCGGCAACCAGCACCTCGACCTGTTCGCCCTCTCCTAGCGGGCTGCCCGCCGCCACTGCTATTGGTGTTAACAATCCGACTAAGCAAACACACCCGCACAGCCTTCTAAGTTCAGAGCCGGCAGTCCCGAGCCGGCCTCGGGCGCGTGCAAAACGGCGCGGGCAAGACACATTTCTCACATCAGGTGTAAACATCGAGATAAGAAGAGAGACCATAAAACGCATAGCTTGACTCCGAAGTAAGGCAACATTTCACGCGCATCTAGAACGATCGAGCGTTCGAGCTTTCCTCTATCGTACCCTAACTCTTTCCGGAGCGCCCTCGGGGTCTGGTCGCCCTCCTTGCCTGCCATGAGCTCGGTTGATGATGCAGCCCGCCTATCATGTCTGCTTGGGACAAGCATTTGACACGCTGCAAGCAAGGGCCGGGCGGCCCGCCTAAATCCAAACAACCTTCATCGTCTTTGCCCGTTTTCAGGCTTTTCCTCTCTCATTCTTCGATCTCACTTTGGATTCTTCTTTTTCGTTCTTATTTTTCTTTCTCATCCTCTCCCTTCCAGATTGACAGGCTACTGTGTCTGGATTTGGGTCATCACCCTTATGCCGCATAAGCACCCGCTGATCGGCTTGTCGCGGCTAGGAAAAGCGCATATCAATCGACGTTAATCGAGTCGAGCTGCCCCTCACCGGACTCGGCGCAACGTCTGCTCGATTGACCAGTTCCCTTTACCTCTTGAGTCTCAGCTTCGCCGTGTAGCCAAAGTGCTTTTGTAATGCCGGCTCTTCAAGCAATGCTGGTAGCGAATTCAAACGCTTGGCTAACGTCATCTCGTCAAATAGGCGGTGGATACCCACATGACAGGGCTGGCAAATCATAATGCCCAGGTTCAGCTGGGCTCGGGTGAACCGTTTCTTGAAATGCTTACGTCGATGGATTTTTTTCGGAATCAAATGATGAAAGGTTAACCGCCGCACCTGTCCACAACAGGCGCAGGACTCTGGGTTTTCCCCAGTCACATTCTGGCTTCGTCTTAGCACCATGCGCACCTCAGTCATCTCCGCCTAACCCTTGAATCTTCACGTGATCGATGTCTCCACGGAGCAATGCTCCTCCCGGATAGTACGAGTCCCTTGAATTTGATATCACTCCTTGGCGAGGTAACCCACACAATGACAAGTTGCAGCTCAGCAGAAGTTACTGCATAGTCCGCTGTCTTTAACCAACGGGCCAACCATGCAAACTGAAAAAGCACCCATCACCACTGCCGACAAACTCGATGATGCCTCGATCGAGACCACCGCTTGGTTTCAGATTTTGCATCTTAAACAAGTCTTCAGAAAAGGTTGGTTAGAGCGTGGTATTCACCCTGCCCGCTGCGAGAGTGTTGCTGAACATTCCTTTGGTAATGCCATGCTTTGTTTGCTCCTAGCTCAAGGGCGTGAAGATCTCAATCTAGAACGGGTTCTGCGGCTCGCGCTCATTCACGACTTGGGTGAGGTCTATGTCGGCGATCTAACCCCCAAAGATGCTGTGGATCGAGACGCTAAGATCGCTATGGAGAGAGATGCCGTCAACAAAATTCTGGGTCCCCTCCCGAACGCAGCTGCACTGATTGCCGACTGGGAGGAGTACGAGGCTCAAGCAAGTGTTGAAGCTCGGTTCGTCAAAGACATCGATCGCTTAGAATTTGCGTTACAAGCTGCGCATTATCAAACCGCTGAGTTAATGGACAGTGCGGATTTACTTAAAAAAGTGGGCGCGCAGCTTAACGACAAGGACGAGTTCGCCGCGTTTAAGCATCTGCTGAGCGCTGAGTAAGGCTTATCCGAGCGTACCTCAGCGCAAGCGCCAGCAAGAGACAAGCAACGCCCAAGTAATTGCCTGTGTCATTGGCTAACCTTAAAGGATCTAGCGTCAGGGTCGGTAGCGCCAACAGCAAGCCCGCAAAACCCATGACCGATGCCTCCCAAACGCTCAGCGTACCACCGCCAGGAAGCCGGCACTGAGCTGCCCACCCGATAATCAGCACACCCCCTAGCGCCTCCAGGATCGCCACGACAATCTCAATCCCGTTACCGAATCCAAGCAGCGCTGGGTTCAATAAAAATAAAAAGGGTAGCAAATAAATGGCAACGCCCACTCGCATCGACTCAAAACCCGTCGCTACCGGGTTAGCACCGGCAACGGATGCTGCGGCAAACGCGCCAAGTGCGACAGGCGGCGTGATAAACGACAACATCCCCCAATACAAAATAAACAGATGCACGGCGATTGGCATTAAGCCACCTTCGATCAGGGCCGGCGCCAGCACGATGGCCAGAAATACATAGGCGGCAGTGACCGTCAAACCGATGCCTAGAACAAAGCTTGTTATCGCTCCCATCAGAATCAATACCCAGGTTTGATCACCAGCAACAAAGAGCAGTTCGTTGACCAGCGTTCCAGATAGACCCGTAACGGATAAAGCCCCCACAATGAGACCCACCGCACACAAGATGACCAGCAACTCGATCAGCAATTTACCAACCCCCACCAACCAATCGACCAATGCCCGAATGCCCATGCGCTGTCGACCAAATTGATTGATGAGTAATAGCGCCAGCGTGGCAGCCCAAGGCGCCAAAGTTTCTTGCTGCATCACCAGCAGCAAGAACATCAGTAGGGCAAAAGCGAACAAAAATACCCAACCTTCCTTGAGGACGGTAAACAGCTGAGGCAATTCTTGATCCCGCAGGCCCTGCAAATCGTGTTTCGCCGCGTAGGCATCAAGTTGCACATAGAGCGCAAAGAAATACAGTAACGAAGGGACCAATGCCGCCAGTGCAACTTGGTAATAAGGAATCTCCAAAAAAGTTGCCATGATGAACGCCGTCGATCCCATAATGGGTGGCAACAACACGCCTCCCGTAGAGGCGCAAGCCTCAACAGCTGCTGCCGACTTGGCTGAAAAACCCTGTCGCTGCATGGCCGGTATGGTTAGCTGGCCAGTGGTCATGACGTTGGTAATCACACTACCGCTCATTGATCCCATTAGGCCACTGGAAACGATCGCGACTTTCGCCGCTCCTCCACGAGATCGACCCAGCAAAGAAAACGCCAATTGAATAAAAAACGTGCCGCCCCCGGTGTGTTGCAGCGTCGCTCCAAACACCAGAAACCCGATCACCAGATTGGCGAAAGCTCTAAATGGCAATCCCACAATACTTTCGATGCTCATTGCGTGATAACTGGCCGTTTCTCTCAGACCGATCGACATCCCGCTGATCATCTCGGGCATCACATCTGCAAACAGGGGGTATAAAGAAAAGACACCCGCAATCCCAAAGAGCACCCAGCCCGTGGCACGGCGCACCCCCTCTAAAACCAATAGCCACAACACGAGACTGGCAAACACTGCGTGATCGGGAGCAACGAATTCCCAACCTTCGTTTAAAATCGGTTCTGCATGAATCAGCAGCCAGAGGGGCGCTACAAATCCCAGCAAGCTCAAAATCCGATCCGACCAACGATGTCGATAGGAACTCGGAAACACCCAAAAAACACCCGGCAGAAGCAATGCAATGAGGGCGAAGTAAACTTGTGTTTCAAGAGACAACCAACCACTGAGCAGCGGCTCACCGAATAAGCGCAACTGATCGATCACCACGAAACAGGTTAATGCCGCCAATCCGGCGATCATGCTTGGGCTAGCCTGCTGTGGATTGTTCATAATGCTTGCACCCTGCGCTTCCCAGTTGTGCGCAGAATCGACGATAAGCGGCAAGATTTCAGAGCATGATTCTTTATCCCGGACAAGCCAGTATTCAATCGGTTTCTCACAACTCGTTGACCTTCGTGCTGCTGTTTAGCAACCATCACCCGGCTATTTTTCAGCCAAATCGCTGCCACTATTGGGCTCGCCAAATCGGATCGAAACCCGCGGCATCCAGATACTCAGCCCTGACTCGCATCCAGCCCTGCTGCCAAACCAGATCACTCTCCTGACTTTTGTCATCTCCCGCGTTATAGGCTTGCCAAGCCGAACTGAGTACCGCTTGACGCCTGACTAACTGCGTTTGGTGGCGCTCCATGGCGTCGGTCCAGATGCCGAGGGACTGAAAATATTGAATCGCCCCCCTGTGGTATGGCACTAACCATTGCAACTGCTGGCGCTGCATTTGCCAACCTATCGACCCTGGGTCTGCATTTTTATACTGCGGATAGCCTTCATCGATGGCCTGAGTCAAGGCTGCCACCAACCGTGTCTCCTGCTTCGCTAATGTCGTTAAAATCGGATAAGGGTAAGTTCCCCCTTCGTGAGGGTTTGCATCCGAGATAGCCGCTCCCCGAGTAGCCATATTAGGCTGTAAGTAAGGTGCAACCTTTCGAACCCGCTGCCAACACCCAGCGTCATCATGCGGCAACGTTAGCCAACGTATTCCTTGAGGTGATGCCTCGAGACGTCGAGTCGGGCCAGAGACCGTGGTGGCGTAAGCAGTATCAATTTGGCCGGCAATCATAGCATTCCACATCGCAACATAACCGGGCAGTTCAACTCGCACGACATCCTTCCAGGTCAAATCGCCGCAAGCCAATATGGCTTCGGTCGAGACATTCAATGCCGGCGCACCCAACACGTAGGGCACACGCTTATGGCGCAAATCAGAAATTTTTTGAATATCACCTTCCCCTGCCACAGCGATGCCTTGATTCGACAAGCCAAGCGACATCATCACCACCCGCAAAGGTTTCGGCCCCCACCGACGGCCGGCAAACTGAAATACACCCTCTTGCGCGAAGTAAGTCGAAACCCCATTCGCAGAGAACTGCACGCGATTGACTAACAGTGGCAACAATCGAGAGACATCGTTTTTTCCAGGTATTACCCGAAGGGTTACTCGATGGTTGTCTTTCAGCATTTTGGCGATACCCACGGCTTGATTGTAGCCGGTGGTGCCTAGGTTATAAGCACTCCAAGCCATTGCCCGAGGGAGTTTCAACTCCACTGCTTCGGCGGCCTGAAGCGACTGACTGGACCATATAAGGCAGCCAATCACAAGCCCACAAAGCCACGCGTTGAGGCGAATTAAAGTTGATGGATCCATGGCGAAGGAGTCTCGCACTCCTGACTGGGTGCTGTCTAGCCAATGTTCCCAACGGGTTCGATCAAACCTCTTGATCGGTCAAGCGACAACTCAAATGCGGTTACGATTCGAATCGGTTTCAACTTCTGATACCATTTAGCCACCCACTATTTAAGGAATTTACATCATGGCCAAAGGTGTTGCTTGGTACTACTTGCGTAAGGGCTGAACCACTTGTGTTAAAGCATCCAAGTTCTTGGAAGCCCGTTCAATTGAAATTAAAGAAACTGTGCTCGCGAGCAAAAAACTCAACGCAGCACATTGTCCTGAAGTCACCGAAAAGGCCTCAAAACTAATTGCCATGAAGGGCAAAAAAGTTGAGACCTTCGACCTAAAAGAAGGACTCAGCGATGCCGCCATTGCCGCCATGCTGGGCCCGACGGGTAACCTTAGAGCGCCGACCCTCAAAGTAGGTAAAACCGTTTTAGTCGGGTACAACGACTCGGTGTTTGAAGCGCACTTTAATTAAGCCTACCTGCCCTTATCCTGAGTCTTCACGATAAGGGCAACCCAGCCCCTAGCCGTGCAAGGGGCCGGACAATCCAGTGCTCGGTCTTTTCTCAATCAAAGCAATCCTTAAGACCTATGTCCCTTTGATGCTTTGACTCGTCGAATCGTTAGAGGCATCATGATGCAAGCGCCGTCAAGGGATGTTTGGCCGCACTAAGACTCAGTCAGCGGTCAGAATATCCGCCACCTTAAAGGTCATGGTTTGCGCCACGAAATCAACATGGCCGATGGCGTAGTGAAATTTGCCATCACTTAACGTGTTCAAGCCGTAAAGCTTAAACAAGGCACCGTTTTTGACATAGATCCCTTGCAGCGTTGCTGTTGCGATCGTTTCACCATTTTGCGTCCAAGCATGACCGGTGTACTCCCCGCGATCACCGAGATCTTGCTTGTCCGTGAATTCATACGATAAGTACACCCGGCCATAGGGGCCTGCCTCTCCGGATGCAGAGACTTGATAGGTCTTGCCATCGGAAGTATAAGTTGAATCAATGGTGAAATTTGCATCAAAAAACGAATTTGGATCAAGCGCCAATTCGGCCGCCGACACAGTGAGTGGGAACAAGCTGAAGACCAAGCAGACTCTTAAAAAATTAATCATAAGGTTAACCCCTGTCATGAAATGAAGACCCAGTAATAGGCCATAAGTGAGCGCGTTACTTCAAAACCACTTCATTAACCTAATCTTTTTATTTAAAAATGACAATGTTTCAGGTTTTGCAAACCGCCTAGGCTCAGGATTTCGCAACACCCAACGGCTGACCCTTTGATCTCTTTTAAGGCTTTAGTTGAGGTATGGCTCTTAGGAAAAACGCGGTCATCGAGACCGGAAAACAGCCGACGCAAGCTCTGAACAGCGATCCAGTCTCATCACGCGAGCCACCTCACGAAGATCCATACCCTCATCACTTACCGCCAATTGGATTCAAAGCCAAGTGCAGCCCGCTACCAGGCGAATCGATGCTCAGTGACCTGACGATAAGTCTCAGTCGGCTTTAAGACCGTCGTGGGGAATGACTGGTAATTGACCGAGTTTGGGAATTTTTGAGCTTCAAGACAGAGACCACCATGTTGCTGGAACATGCGCTGTCCTTGCCCGTCGCTGCCATCAAGAAAGTTGCCACTGTAAAACTGAATACCCGGTTCAGTGGTGTAGATCTCCATACTCCGACCACTTTGTGGGTCGCTTAAGACAGCCGCCTTAGCAAAACTCATCTCCTGCTTATCCAAAATATAGCAGTGGTCGTAGCCACCGGGGACCTGATCAATTTGGCCTCCCACGCGTTGAAAGTGTCGGAAGTCCATCGGTGAGTCAGCAACCCTTCGTTGCTCGCCGGTAGGAATCAGCGTCTCATCGACCGGCAAGTAAGTTTGAGCGCAAAGCAAAAGTTCGTGATCGAGGATCGTGGCATTGGGACCCGCCAAATTCCAAAATGCATGATTGGTTAAATTCACCGGTGTCGGTTGGTCGGTGCTGGCCGTATATTCAATGCGCAGCCGATTATCATCCGTCAAGCAATAGATGACCTCAACCTCAAGGTTACCCGGATAACCTTCTTCGCCCGCAGGGCTGACCCGGCGTAGCGTCACTCGGTCCTCACCGGCCAACGCTGTCGCTTGTCCTAGCCAAACGCGCCGGTCAAACCCCAAATCGCCACCATGCAAATGATGACGATCATGATCATTGGTGGCTAATTGATACTTGCGCCCCTCCAGTTCGAAGGTGCCGTTCGCAATGCGATTGCACACTCGCCCGATCGTTGATCCAAAATAACAAGCCTTATCGATATAAGAGCCAAGCGCAGCGTGACCGAGGGTGATGGTTACATCAGCAGCATTCGCCGCGGGCAAACTGACCTGCCGCAGCGTCGCGCCCAGGGTAAGGATCTCGACTTTCAATCCCTGTGCATTGGTCAGTCGAAACAGATCGATGTTTTCACCAGAGGGCAACTCACCGAATAGACAGGACTGAATCGACATTGGCGTATGTTCCTCGGCAGCAGAGACATTGAATCAAGTTGCATCGAGCCAGGCTCTCGGTCAAACCTAGGTTCATCACCGATCGACGACCAAGCAACGTCAACCTCGCTTTGCAGTCACCGCAGAGGAGCGTAGCTGTCCCTCTTGACTGGGGTTATTGGCCACCCAAACACAAAGCTGTGGGTCCGCATGGCGAATATCACCGCTTAAGTGGATGCCTTCTTTCGTGAAGACACCCCACTGGTTTCCATTGGTGATTCGAATGTTGCCATACTCATCCACTTGGTAGAGAAAATCAGGCTCAAAAGGATGCTTAATACTTGGCATTACTCACCTACCCACTCTGTTAATTTATGATGCAGCCAACGAACCTTACTCTCTTGATACCCAGACAAGACAATGCCTTTCATATACGTGGATTCAAGGCCCATCTGTACTTTAGGCATGTTAAAAGAATCTTGATCGAACACCTTGCCCAAAAAGCCTAGGGCGCTCGACCAATTTTCACCTTCTTGCAACCAATGAACTTTGGCCGCAGGGGGGCGCTCGCCCTCAAAGGGTGCCAGCATAATGCATTCCATGATCGCAGAGCGGTGATCATTGCCATTCGGGCGAAAGCGGTAAACGATACCGTTAAAGGCACCCCAAGGGTGAAAATTAGGAAACAGGGTGTAATCCAGACTGTCCATCAATTCAGCATCGCAATAGGTCTCTACCCGGTCTCCCGCAATGGCTTTCAAGTTTTCTCGACTGCGATCTGCCAAAAACTGACGCAAGTGAATGCCATCGGGTATCGGCGGCACCTCTGCATCGTGATCGAGATCCATCATCGACCGCATCAGATCTTGGTCGCTAACGTCGCTGAGTAACGGGCTGTGCGTTCCACCTGGGGTAATCACCCGCGAACAATTCTCCCAAATATCGACTTGGCTGTTTACGTCACCAATACTTCGCATAATCTGTGGGTGGGTCGCGTTAACGTGGAAGGCCTCACAAAAGGCTTCCTGAGCAATCTTCCAGTTGCAAGGCATGATTTTAGCGACGTGGGCCTGTTTATAGAGCCCGCCTAGATTCCAGCGCTCAAACTGGGAGGAGAGATCTTTGATAAAATCATCAAAGGGCGCGCAATCTTGATCGGGATTGATGAAGATAAAACCTGCCCAAACTGCCAACGGGATTTCGGGAAGCGAAAACTCATCTTGATTGATTTGCGGAAAATCCCAATCCGCAGGAATATCTTTTAATTGACCATCAAGCTTCCAGCAAAAGCCGTGGAAGGGACACCTAAGCTCTGCTGCGTTGCCGTCGAACTCTTTCAGCATACGTCCTCGATGCAAACAAGCATTGGGATAGGCTTTGAGTTCACCCGTTTCCGTTCGAACCACCAAAAACGACATCCCCGCAATATCGTAACGATAATGGTCACCAGGCTCGGGGATGTCTTCTTCGCGACAGGTAAATTGCCAGACTTTCTTCCAGAGTTTTTCAACCTCGCGTTCGTGCCATTCAGCGCTGGTGTAACGCTTAACGGAATATTGCTGCAGACCCATGTCTTGCGGGGACTGCAGTCGCAACACTTCAGGCACGGGTCTGGAATCTAGGTCCAGCAACTGCTGGTAAGTAATTCCAGGCGACCTTGGCATAGAATCTGGGTCTAGTGGTTTAAATGCTTCTGACATGTGTACTCCCTCAACCGCGATAACGGATAATAGTCCAGCGCAATGCTGATCATACTTTCAAGACGACCCTCGGGGTTGCCTAAGCTCAACCTCTGCGCTTCATTTCTTCTGCTCGTTATGGTGCCTCTTAATTTTTGCAAGAGCAAGCGAGGCCAGATTGCTCACATTGATTGCCTCCGACGCCTCGATCGCTAAAACCGACGGGCTGCTTCGATCAATTTTTCGCTGACGGATGCGAGCGATTGATACCGAGCATCAAATCCCGGCAGAATCATGACTTGACTCAGACCGACTTCGCTGAGTTCAGCCAATCGTTCCAATACGTTGTCTTGTGACCCAATTAAACAGGTGCCTTGAAGCACTTTCGGCGTTAAAAAGCGCATCTCCTCAGGTAGCACCCAGCAATTGTGGCCCAAGTGCACACGCTGATGCCGGCGCTCCTCTGGATACTCAGCAAGCATTTGGCAATAGTCCTCCCACATGTCTGCCAGCAAATTGGGAGGATTGTGACCAAAATTACGGTATTGATCATAGGCGTAGTGCACAGCTGCCATCGCCATAGCCCCACAGTGCGCCAACACCCGCTCTGAATTGATGGCTTCCCCGGGTTCCAATACCGCGATCGCTGTGAGCGCTGTGGTGTAGAACTTCTGCCGATCTAGAGTGCCCGTTGCTCCTTGCTCAATCGCAGTGAAAAACGACTCCATGGCAGCACCCGAACGCGGCAACGTCAGCACCGCTCCATCGCCGTATCGGCCTGCAAGCCCCAATGACTTCGGCCCAAAGCCGGAGACATAGAGTGGGATGGTATCTTCAAAATTAACGAACCCAGCATCGGGCATAATATGTTTTACCCAACGCTTACCCTGATTTGTCTGCAATTGAGCCTCCTCACCTTTGAGCAAGGGCGCCAAGGTTTGCAAATAAGCCTCAAAGTCTTTTAAGCGTTGCGGTGGTAATCCCATGACCCGCATCGCGGTGTTTCCCGCACCAACACCAAAGAAGGTTCGTCTTGGCGCTAACGCATTAATACTGGCAATCGCAGCGGCGTTGACCGGCGCGGGTCGGGTACCGGAAATGGCAACGCCGGTTCCTAGCTGGATCCTAGAGGTTTGTGATGCCGCCAACGCCAAACAAGCGTAGCAATCCGACCAAAGCATTTGACTGTCAGCAAACCAAGCATGGCTAAAGCCCATTTGCTCTGCAGCCACCGCGTAACCCACATCGCCAATATGGCTCGCCACACATACGCCGATATCCATTCGCTGCCTTTCCTTACGCCTTGTTTTTTGATGCCCTCACTGTATCGAGTCAACAAGCCTCGACGCAAGACAGAAAATCATCCCTAGGGCAGCGCCACCACTCTTGCGCTTCTCGAACGCCAACTCTGATCCATGACTTTTGGGAAGCATTCGATCTGATTGTGTCGGTCCGAGCACAGACGATACGCTCACCCGCATCACGTGGGCACCCACGAGCCCAATTGACACCCGTCAGTCTGCAGGCGATGCTCATCTCATTTCTTGCGAGCCACCATCATGTCCCAAAGCACAACGACGTCCCTGAACAATCGATACCTAGAACATAACTACGCACCCGTCAGCGAAGAAATTACTGCCACTGACCTTCTGGTAGAGGGGGAACTCCCCAAGGAGCTCAATGGACGATATCTACGTAACGGCCCGAACCCCTTTGAAGCTGTCGACCCAACCCATCACCATTGGTTCATCGGCGCAGGGATGGTTCACGGTCTTCGATTGCGTGAAGGACGGGCCGAATGGTATCGCAATCGCTTTGTAGGCTCGAAGGCGCTCAGCGATTTCAGAGCCCAACCTGATATTCCTGGCCCCAACTGGAACAACGCTGCAGGCGGACCCAACACCAATGTTGGCGGATTCGCCGGCAAAACCTGGGCTATGGTTGAGGCAGGCGGAACACCGGTAGAACTGACTTACGAGCTAGAAACCATTGGGCGCAATAATTTCGAAGGTACCCTGCCCGGCGCGTTCACAGCGCACCCAAAAATTGATCCTGTGACCGGCGAAATGCACGCGATGGTTTATGCGTGGCCCGAATGGATGGACCATGTGCAGTACGTTGTTGTTGGTACCAACGGTAAAGTGAGAAAAACCGTCGATATACCCCTACCCGGCATGACCATGATGCACGACATGTCACTCACTGAAAAATACGTCGTGATCTATGATCAACCTGTCACGGTCAATTTTGACCGAGTGGCCATCAGTCAATTGCCTTTTCAATGGAATCCCGACTACGGCAACCGGGTAGGCCTGTTACCGCGAGAGGGCGGGGCCTGCGACATTATCTGGATCGACGTTCCCCTTGGCTACTGTTTTCATCCTATGAATGCCTATGATGATGCCGATGGCCGCGTCATCATCGATCTCTGTAATTATCAAAAAATGTTTGATCGCGACCTCTTGGGGCCTTTCGGTGACTCGCTATCCAGACTTGAGCGCTGGACACTGAATCCCACCACTCGACGTGTTGATGTTCAAGTGATTGATGAGACAGCCAACGAATTCCCTCGGCATCGATCTAGCCTCAGTAATCAACCCTATCGCTACGGATATTGCGCCTCACCGAGTGGCGTGCCGGGTGAGGCTTGGCCTACTCTGAAACACGATCTGAAAACCGGCGAGCGCTCAGTCTTCGATCATGGTCAAGGACGTGCCGCAGGAGAACCTGTGTTTGTTGCCAAAACCGGGTCAGATGCTGAGGATGCTGGCTATTTAATGACCTTTGTCCATGATCTGGGCATGCAAACCACAGAATTTGTGATCATGGATGCGCAGGATTTTGATCGAGACTACATCGCGAAAATTAAGCTGCCGCAAAGGGTTCCTTTTGGGTTCCACGGCAATTGGTGTAGCGACGCCAGTGTTGGTCCAAATTAGACTCGGCGAGGCAACAGCCCGCTAATAGGATAACGGACTCGGCTGCGAGATCCTCAGGCCACCACTGGGGGCCCCATTTCTCCGGTTAAATTTCGACTTAGGGCTCTTGTACTCGCACAGTCTTTGAGCCTGCCGGCAGCTCAAAACGCATTAGATCCTCGGCCACCAAAGAAGGCGCGGTCACTGCCCGATCAAAAAAGCCTTTAACCAGCCCGTTGGGCGGTGAGGGAACCAAATGGTAGAGAACCAGCCGTCCCACGCCGGCAGCATCAGCTGACGCTTGTAGCCCCGATAGCTCCGCATGATAATCCATAACATCGGTCACAATTTTCGCTAATCGAGGTTGGCCCGCAGACAGCGCTGCTTCGCTCATCACTTTGAGCACGGGCAGTGCTAAAGCATCGTGAAAAACCAGGTCGGCTCCAGCCGCCGCCTCCCACAACACCGGCGTATTGACGGTATCACCGCTGATCACCACACTGCGACCGCCATAGTCAACTCGATAACCGTAAGCTGGGGCAATGGGGTCGTGGTCCACGGTAAAGGCGGTGATTGACAAGGATTCGTCTGACCAAACGACCCCTGGCTCAATCACTTGACTGGACAGCGTGCCCCCTGCCGGCGGCATAAAATCGGCGCCATGATGCGCAACCCGAAAACCCCTGTCGATCCGATAAGCCTCGTTAAAGCCCGAAACCACCGAGTCAACTCCGGCAGGACCAAAGATCATGAGCGGTTCACTTGCGCCGCCGCCTGCCCAACGAGGCAGATTCACCGTCGGTAAGTCTGCCATATGATCCGAGTGCAGATGCGTTAAAAATACGGCGGTTAATCGCGGTGTCGGCAACTGCGCTTGCGACAAGCGTGCCGCTGAACCGGCACCTAAATCAAACACAAAAAAGTGTTGGTCCGTTAAGACAGCAATACAGGCTTGAGCACGGTCCGGCTGCGTACCAAGGGGTGAAGCACTACCGCAAACTACCACGGTTAAGGTCTCCTCAGGCAAGGCTGGGGCCGTCCCTTGGGCATTCAGCGCGCGCTCAATAAGCGCGAGCGCAACCGTCTCTGAGCGCAAGGCGACAACACCTGCAATTACGCCCAATGCGGTCAACAGTGAAACAACGAGGACTAATTTCTTCATAAGTACCATTTCCCGTAACTGTTTAGACACAACACTTCTGATCTCGAGGCATGAAAAGCAACAGCTAACAAGCGGTTACTCCTGCAACCCCTTGACTTCAGTCACCACCCGCATCACCGCCTCAGCGATTTCTCCGGGTACCTCTTCCTGAAGAAAATGTCCCGCCGACGTTTCGATGACGGATGCTTCCGGAAAGATCGCTCGCACAGTCGGTAGCGCTTTAGCCAGAATCGGGTCATTCATTCCCCAAACAATCTCCGCAGGAATATCAAGACTTACAGCATAGTCTTCTATGATCCGCATCGGCGCCGCACTGGGGTGATCTGGCCCATCTGTCACCATGCGCATCAATGTGAGCGGCGCTTTACGGTTACCACTATCGATGACCGGTTGTTCATACAGCTTAAGCACCTCAGGCGGCATTGAACTCGGTTCACCTTGCATATTCGGCAGCCTATCAAACATTGACACCAACACCTCGAGCAACAATTCCCCTAAAATCGGTGTCTTGGCTAAAGCATGGGGCACCGAAAGATTCGCGGCCTCTTGGGGTGCGTTAAGTCCGGTATTGAGAATTACGGCGCCCTTTAGCAAGCCCGGATTTAGCGTAAGCGCTCCCATACCCACCGGCCCACCCCAGTCCTGGCCAACGTATACCAAGGATTCTAATTGGAGTTGCGCGAGGACACTGCCCATCCAGTGCATATGGTTATCGAGCGTATGTTGCTGCGAGGGTATCTTGCTTGAAAAACCCAGTCCTACCATGGTCGGCATGATAAGTCGTATCGATTCATTCTTGAGCTCGGCGGCAATCTTGCGGTAAAGAAAACCAGAGGTAGGATTGCCATGTTGCAAATAAACCGGATATCCACTCCCAACCTCGAGAACGTGGATCTTGATGCCTGGTTCTACTTCTACCAAGTAACTCTTGTAGTCACGGGTGATAAGCCTTGCGGCGTAGTCCGGCAACGCAAAGGCTTCAAACACGCCAGAATCCAATTTAACTCGGCCTTGACCCTCGGGTGTCACAAGCGCTCCCTCACGCGTAATCACGAAAACGCCCAGCAACCCCGCAACCATCAACGCACCCAACAAACTTTTGACAAAATTTGCGCCGATCATCTCCGTCTACCCTTTGCACGCCACCTTAAACCTCTAGCTTCGACTCGAAAGATCGCTTGCCCGCACGCCATTCGGTTTACTGCGAGCACACATCGTCGACTCATTTGCGCAAGGTCATTATTGTAATGTTATACATTAAATTAGGGGTGAGCGCCACAACCAGTCCTGCCAAGCACCGCCCATTAAGGGATCAGCGCCCAGTAAACTGGGGCGCTCGCTTTTCTAAGAAAGCCGCAACCCCTTCGCGATTATCCGCCGACGCATGGGCTTCGGTCTGCAGGTCAGCTTCTAACTGCATTTGCTTGTTGAAGTCGTTTTCCCAGCTCGCCCAATAGGCCTTCCGAATTAAGCCAAGCGACTTCGGACCCGTAGCAAGACGCCGGGCCATAGCTTGCGCTTCGGTCTGGAGCTCTGCCTCCGGAACCACTCGGTTAATTAACCCCCAATCGAGTGCCTCAGATGCTGGCAGCCTCTCAGCCAACATTGATAACTCCATGGCACGACCCCATCCGATTAATCTTGGTAGATACCAGGTTGCGCCACCATCGGGGATCAATCCGATTTTTGCGAAGGCCTGCAAGAAATACGCGGAATCCGCGGCTACGACAATATCGCCAGACAGCGCAAGGCTCATCCCAACACCAGCAGCGGGGCCGTTGACTGCGGTTACCACAGGAAAAGGCAAATTCTTGAGCTTATTCATGAGCGGCGCGTAGTGGGTTTCGAGGGCCGTACCGGGAGGGGTCGCCTCATCACCCTGCCCCCTCGCCTGCAAATTTGCCCCCGCACAAAACCCTCGACCTGCGGCATTGATCAACAAGCAACGAACCGTTTCATCCCGTTGCGCTCGAGACACGGCAACAGAGAGTTGTCTCACCATCTCGGTTGACAGTGCATTGAGCACCTCGGGTGCATTGAGGGTAATCAATGCGATCTGATCTTCGACGGTTAACAATACTAAATCTTTACTCATGGGTGGCCTCCAAATCCAATGAACAGCGACGAAACGCTTCTTTCTTCACTACAACCTAAACAGACTTCGATCAACTTGTCGATGCAGTCAAAGGATCGGGCCTTCGGTGAAACCTCGACGCAGGGCACCGGGCGTCATCCAAAATATTCTGTTACGGTATCCTAGCGTTGATCGATAAGCAGGTTGCCTCATTAATCTGCGGGCAAAAATGGGCTGGCAAAATCGACGTTATTCCCAAGCCAACGCTTGGATTATCTTTGTATTGGGGACGCCATATGGTTGCATCACTGACATCAGAAGAGCTGACCTTCTTCAAACGATTTGGTTATCTCATCAAACCAGCCGCATTGGCGCCTGAAGTCTGTGAGCAATTACTCGAACGTATGTGGGAGAGTGCGCCCGCTAGTCTCAGTCGTCAGGATCCCGAGACCTACGGCATTCTGCCTGAGCACGAGTGGTCAGCTGATCCCTTGCGTACCATCAGTAAAGACAAATGGCAGTATCGCGCTTTGGGTACCGAACCCTTACTCATCGACATCATGACCCAGTCAGCGCTCTTTGTTTGGGCTGAACAACTCTTGGGGCAGGGCAAAGTGCGCCGACCTACTTTGGGCGGCAAACCCATGGGACACTCGGGCCCGGCTTGGCCAGGAGGGCCAGTTGACCCCCAAATTACCGACGGTGCACGAGGCATTTATGCGACCTTGCCCAATCCCGAACTTGCCAGCGCTGAAGACGGACTACACACCGATGGTCACCCCTTTCATTTCGGCGTCGTGTGTTTGCTCGAAGATTGTCCACCCGAGGCCGGTGCCTTTAAAGTCTGGCCCGGCAGTCACCGTCGTTTTCAGCCACTGTTTCCAATGCCCTATGACCAAGCGCGGGTACCGTTTTACGAGCACTTGCCCAGTCATAAGGGCCTCGTGCATCCCGATGCCTATTTAGCCGAAGTCAAACGCGTTGAAACGGATACACCACCCGTCGACGCCTTTGGCAAGCAAGGCGATATCATCCTTTGGCATCATCGCCTCGGCCATATGGCGGGACACCACAAAGCTCAATCTAGGACAATCCGTCAAGCGTTACTGTTCGACTACAACCATATTGATTTAGACCGGCAGCGGTGTCAGCCCACCCCTCAGGATATGTGGACCGATTGGTCGGCTGAGCTGCGCGAGGCAAACACAGCACTCACGCCCGATTTCCTGATATCACAGCGTTTACCCCAAGCACTTTATGAAACCTAAGTTCGGCTAGGGCGCAGCCAGCTTTTGATCCACGATTGGGCGTGCTGAGGCTATTCAAAAAAACCGACGGGTAATGAGTCAACCACCCCTGAGTCAGCCTAAATCCTGCGATATTCACAGCCTCACGGTCATAGGATCTAGCCTAACTTGAGTACCGCCAACAAGATACAAAAGCCGACCACTAAGATCGCTGCCAAGGTCCTACCCTTATCCCCCGGCGTTTTATCGATGTCTGATGCCGACTGGCGAGCGAGAACAATCAGCACCGTCGCCAGCACCGGTAGTAACAGGCCGTTAGCATACTGCGCAACAATGATCGCGGTGAGCGGGGTCGTTTGCAGACTGGCAACAACCGCACCACAAACCAGGATCAACACCCAGGTGCCTCGAAAAAGTTGATGATTTGAGGCTTCACCTCGACCGAAAATTCCAGTCACAACATAGGCCCCGGCTAAGGGTGCGGTGAGTGCGCTGGTCAACCCTGCAGCCAGCAGGCCTAGGGCAAAGCACACCCCCGAGACATCCCCGAGCAGCGGACGCAATTGATCAGCGAAAGCCGATAAAGAACTCGGTTCCACTCTCCCGTAAAAAGCGGCATAAGCGCAAACCATCACCGCCAGCGTAACCATACCCCCAATCCCAATGGAGAGAAGCAAGTCTCGTCGCGCAGCCTGCAGCGCATCGACCAAGGGAACATCCCTGCCCCACTTTTCCTGCACCAACGACGCGTGCAAAAATAAGTTGTAAGGGACTACTGTGGTACCAATCAGCGCCACCAACAGCATCTCTTGGCCTGTTGGCCAAGCACTGACCCATCCTGTGCTGACGGGCAAGGGCATCACCGTCATCGCCACCCCAGCGGTCACGATGAAAGTCAAAGCCATGAGACCTACCAGCCCCGTTAAGACTTTCTCCAATAAAGCGTAGCGGCCAGACCAGAGGATCCCCCCGGCAAGAACCGCCAAAAAAAAGACGAGCAGGCTATGATCAATGGCCAAGAGGCTTGCAGCACCTACGGCCGCACCCGTGACATTGCCACTTTGATAGGCGGCATTGCCGAACACAATCGCCAACAAAACCAACCCCCAAATCGGCAGCGCTAGCCAATGACCTCTCAACCGCTGTCGCAGTAGTGCTGCTAGACTGAGCCGGTGCACCAGCCCTAACCGAAGCGCTAGCTCTTGCAATACATAGGTTGCCAGCAACGAAAACAGTAACGCCCACGCGATCGTCATACCCAAGCGACTGCCAACCTGGGATGCGGTTGCAATGGTACCCGGACCGATAAAAGCCGCCGTGATCATCAGTCCCGGACCCAATGATGATTGATTGGTGCGCGCCATACCCTCCATTTAACCCCGTAAGCACAAGACTCACCAGATGCGCTTGATTGGGGTATCCTGTTGGTTAGACTCGATCTTTCACACTAGGGCGCTCGCGAGCTCCTAAGGCTTCTGTCATGACCACACGCTATCCATCGCTCAATTTTGATTTAGGCGGCGATCTCGATCAGCAACGAGATGCAATCTACCAGTTTGCTCAAGCTGAGATCGCCCCTAGAGCAGACGCCATCGATAAAGAGAATAACTTCCCACCCGACTTATGGCGTAAGCTCGGTGACATGGGGCTATTAGGGATCACCGTGGATGAAATCTATGGCGGTACCGGGCTCGGCTATCTTGCCCAAAGTATCGCCGTGGAGGAAATTTCACGCGCCTCCGCTGCAGTCGGGTTGAGTTACGGTGCACACAGCAATTTGTGCGTCAATCAGATCTTTCGATGCGGCACTGAGGCACAAAAACAGCAATACTTGCCGGCCTTATGTACCGGCGAGCACGTTGGCGCGCTGGCCATGTCGGAACCTAGCGCTGGATCCGACGTCGTCAGTATGCAACTTAAGGCCGAAGCCGATGGTGATTCGTTCTTACTGACCGGGAATAAAATGTGGATTACCAATGGCCCCGATGCCGACGTCTACATCATTTATGCCAAAACCGAGCCAGCGGCAGGATCCCGGGGAATTACGGCCTTTATCGTCGAGCGAGATACGGAAGGCTTTAGTCGCAATACCAAGCTGGATAAATTGGGAATGCGCGGGTCAAATACGTGTGAGTTGATCTTCGACCGTGCGCCGGTTCCAAAGGCCAACATCCTAGGACAACTCAATAAGGGTTCCGCTGTTCTCATGAGCGGACTGGACTACGAACGCACAGTGCTCGCCGCCGGCCCGATTGGCATCATGCAGGCCTGTCTTGATGCTGTACTTCCCTACATTCACGAACGCGCTCAATTTGGGCAAGCAATTGGTGAATTTCAATTCATCCAGGGCAAAGTCGCGGACA
The DNA here is from genome assembly GCA_002689445.1 of Gammaproteobacteria bacterium. Taxonomy (GTDB): domain Bacteria; phylum Pseudomonadota; class Gammaproteobacteria; order Pseudomonadales; family Azotimanducaceae; genus UBA9926. The sequence goes on along the minus strand of NZGC01000071.1, from coordinate 4,674 downwards.
TGTATGCTGAACTTGGCGCGTCTCGGGCTTATCTTTATGCCGTTGCCAAAGCCTGTGATCGGGGTGAGGCGACGCGTAAAGATGCTGCAGCTGTCATCCTTTATACCGCAGAGAAAGCCACCCAAATGGCGCTACAAGCCATCCAAATTTTGGGGGGCAATGGCTACACCAATGACTATCCCGTTGGGCGACTGCTACGAGATGCCAAGCTGTATGAGATNGGTGCCGGCACCTCGGAAATCCGGCGAATGCTCATCGGCCGGGAGTTGTACCAAGAAACCCTAACTTCCTGATANCACGGGTCAAACCATAGGAGTTTACGAATAGGGTGGGCACCTTGAAACAGGAGCCTCCTCACAACGCGTTTTGGCGTAGCNCTACCGATCTCTCTCATCGCGAGACCATTAACTTAATGGTTGAAAGCGNCCATTTTTTCTACCNGACTCGACTGGGCTTTTGCTACCTTAAGCTGGCCCGCACTGGNTATCCTGCCGAACGCCAATACCGAGGTGCCCTCGTATTGCTTGAGCCGTTGCCATCGCNCGGAGACCTGATGATTAACTGCAGCTGGTGTCTCAAACTTATTGCGAAGGGTTTTGCTCGAAGCAAAGCGATAAATGATGGAAGCCCCGTAGCAGATGCGAGGGTACGCGCTCATTATGACCCGAACCTCGGCGCATGACGGGGAATCGTTTCAGTAAGTGCTGCAGGGCAATTTTAGCCTCGAGCCTAGCCAGCGGAGCACCGATACAAAAATGAATACCAAAACCAAACGTGTGATGATGATTTTTATCCCGCGTTAACAAAAACTCATCGGGTCGTTCATAAACCTCAGCGTCGCGATTGGCAGACCCCATAATCACATGAACCACCTCGCCTGCGGTCAATTTCTGGCCGTGGAATTCAGCATCTCCAGTCAGCCGCCGCCGCAAAAATTGCACTGGCCCGTCAAACCGCAAGGTTTCCTCGATAGCTCGATCAATCAATTCAGGGCTTGCCACCAATTGTTCATACAACTTAGGTTGATCCGCGAGCACATTCAGCAAATTACCCAGCAGGTTCGTCGTGGTTTCGTTACCCGCAATCAGTAGCAGCATACAAAAACCGACGGCTTCAGCATCCTCTAACCTTTCTCCTTCAAATTCTGCTTGCACCACAGCGCTGATCAGGTCCTCGCCCTGACCCGCGCGCCGCTCATCCATCAAACTCTGGAAATAGCCATACATTTCACCAATCTCGACTTCCCGCTCGGCCATTGAGGCGCCTGCTAGGGTGCCTGTCAACGCATCTGACCAGCGCTTAAAATCATCGCCACGCTCCCGAGGAATACCCATCATTTGTGCGATCACGGCAACTGGAAGCGGCGTTGTTAAGGCCTTGACCACATCAATTGAGGAGCCGCTTTCAATGCCTTGAACCAGTTCCGCCGCGATTCGGTCAATGTCCGCTTCAATGAGTTTGAGTCGACTGCTGGTAAAGGCCTTGTTCACAATGCCCCTGAGCTGGGTGTGACGAGGGGGATCATCAGCAAGCAGCGGTAGAGGCCCAGCATCCCCTCCCATGGCCTTGGAAGAAAAAGCCTCTGAATTTTTGAGCACCGCCCGCACGTCTTCATGCCGGCTCAATATCCAGGCTCCGGTCTCACTGTCCTGCCAAATGGGTGTCTCCGCCCGCCATTGCGCGAACGCGGTATAAGGATTGGATAAAATCTCTGGCGTAAAAAATTGCATGGGGCTCCCTATCGCTACTGTGTCTCGAAATTATGCTGCAAATAACGTTGTTTTGGGTGCAGGTTTTTGCGGATGACGATGCTGCGACAGAGCATGATCCAGTCCAATCGGTTTAGCGCTCTGCTGGTTTTGTACTCCATCGCCACCCTCTGCGGATTTTGTTCTCTACTCTTCCAAGCCTCAAAAAAGAGGGCTGGAGTGCTTCGGTGAACCTTCTGCTACACCGCCATTCTCGATCCAAGAAAGCACCAACCTCGACAGGCTGATTGCTAAGACATTACTGAGGCGCAAGACGCTCCCGGACGGATTCAGCTCGGCCTTCTGAGCGATACTCGCCTGAAACTGACCTCCTTACAGTAAAGGACCTGCTTCATTATATCTATCGCCACTGCTCCCTCTTGGACGTTTACATGTCATTCGACATGTTATATCCTGCCAACCAACAGATCAATGCTAAAAGACTGCGCGCTCAGAGAATGGGCGACTTGGGCGCTAAAATCTGGCAGATTTACAGTCATCGACCGCTACAGACGGACAACGCCATGGACTCAGCACAAATCAAGACGTTACGCGCGTTAATGGAGTACGAAGCTTCTCGGGAGGCTCCACCAGCAGCCTTTCCGAGCTTGCCTGATCTACCCGGCGGCCGATACACCGACCCCACTTTTATGGCCCTTGAACACGAGCACCTTTGGCGAAAGAGCTGGCTGCTGGCTGCCCATATCGACGAAGTCCCTGAACCGGGATGTTTCATACTTTGGGAAAACGCTGGCCAACCCGTCATCATCGTGCACAGCGAAGCGGGTGACATCAATGCCTTTTACAATACCTGTAGTCACCGAGGTGCCCCAGTGGTCACCGAAGCCAAGGGTAGAAAAGTTCGATTGACTTGCCGTTACCACGGCTGGACCTATAACCACGACGGCGATTTACTCGCTGTGCGCGACCCTGAGGACTTCAAAGATCTCGACTTCAGCTGTCGAGGACTCAATAAAGTTCGGTGCGAACGGTTTGGGAACTTGATTTTTGTGAATTTCGACCCGAGCGCCATCTCCTTGCTCGACTGGTTAGGACCCATTGCCGAGGAATGGGAGGAATTTCGATTTGATCAATGCCGTCTCGCCGCGCGCCATCAATTTACCCTCAACTGTAATTGGAAAATTGCGATGGAGGCGAACACTGAGGTGTATCACGTAAAGAGCATTCACCCTGCCACCGTGGCTCCCATTTTAGACGATCGACGTAACGTCAATACCCTCTACCCTAATGGCCACAACCGGATGGTCGCGCCTCGACCTGCAGGCATGCGCAATACCCTTGCCCAAAGTCGTAGCGACTTACCAGAGATCGAATCCGTGGGCGAGATTGCCAGAACCTGTACCCAGTCTTATGGCATCTTTCCCAACTGGGTATCGCCACTCAGCGCTTTGGCGATTCCGCCGTTACTATTTTGGCCAAAGGGTATTGATCAATGCACGCTGGAAACTTGGACTTTTGCCCCGGATTGGGGAGACTTGCCGGCCCCTGACCAGTGGACTGAAAATCAGGGTGAAAAGTTGATTCAAGTACTCCTTGAAGATACTGAGTTTGGTGCCTGGATCCAAAAGTCGGTTAACAGTTATGGATTCAAAGGGGTGCCGCTGAGTTATCAGGAAGCTCGGATTTATTATTGGCATCAAAGTGCTGACCAGATCATTGGCCCAGAGCGCATTCCTCCCGAATTGCGAGTTCCACCCGTCATTACAAAGGATTGGATTTATCCAAACGATCCCCGATTGGCGGAACTGCCGCCTGAATCCAGTACTTGAACTCAAATCTCAACCGGTTCTTTTAAGAGACCGGTACCGCACGACGATCCTAGATAGCCCAAAGAATGCTGTGTTAACGTTCGGTTTTTAACCGAGGAAACATCATGTCTCATCCAATTCTTGAGGGCCAATGGCGAGCACCCAAGCAGATGCTAGCGGACCAGGAGTATGGCGGTCATACGTCTATTCATGATGATGAAACCGCCGAGCGATTAGGCTTTCAGGCCGGCCCTATCGAAGGACCCACCCACTTCAGCCAATTCGTGCCGCTCCTCGCCGAGCTCTGGGGTGACCTCTGGTACGAGCAGGGCAGCCTTTCGAGCCATTTCCAAAACATGTGCGTCGAGGGTGATCGGGTTAAAGCATTTGCCCAGCTTGATAGCGAGCAACCCAACCTCGCTAAAATTTGGGCAGAAAAAGAGGATGGCACCCCGGTTTTAACCGGGACAGCCAGTGTCCCTGATCCGCAGCATCAACACCCCGAGTCCGAATTAGATCAACGGCGCGCGCGACTCACGGCGCCCGGTTCTTTAATCATTCTAGAAGCGCTGTCAGTCGGCCAATTAGGCGCTGCAGAAGCACCCGTGCGCATGGGTTTCGATCAGCATATGGGGGCTTTGTATCCTTTTTCTCTCAAGGAAAAACTCGACAAGATTACTGAGACATCGCCCTATTACGAGCCCGCCGAAGCGAGTCGTTCACCCTGGGGCGCTGCGATCATTCCGCTTGAAATGATCAGTGTTTTAGCCGAATACACGAGTCACAAAGCTAACTGGGGTGTTAAAGGCCCCGCCATCGGTCTGTTTGCGGATCTAGAAATCAGGGTCGTCAATGGCCCGTTGATCGTTGATACGCCCTACGCGATCCATCGTGAAATTGTTGCATTGTCTGAGTCTAAACGCACCGAATCCTATTGGGTCAAAACCACCTTGTCTGACGTGGATACTGGGGACGTTAGAGCCGAGATCTTACTCAACCATGCGACGCTTAAAGATTCCTATCACCCCTAAAACCCCGACTTTGCGATAGCGCAGGCGCCCGCCAAAACAGGGGGCGCCGAGTGACCCTCGGTTTTGGCCTGGAAAACCCCGCACCACATCAAGCCAATCCGCCCTGGCTTGCCAAGCCTTTGCAAG
>NZGC01000101.1 GCA_002689445.1 Gammaproteobacteria bacterium | reverse complement strand
GCTAATCGATGATAGGGTTGTTTAACACTGTCACTGTGAGACAGTACGAGTTTCTGAGGAGATACCATGGCTAAAGCCCCGTTTGAATTTGACACCCTGGCTTTGCACGCCGGCCAACGCCCGGATGCGGAAACTGGGGCGCGAGCCACGCCAATTTATCAGTCAGCATCTTTTGTATTTGAAGATGCGGAGTCCGCTGTTGGCTTATTCAACATTGAGCGCACCGGTCATGTTTACTCGCGACTGTCGAATCCGACCAATGCCGTGTTAGAAGAACGGATCGCGGTGTTGGACCAAGGTGTGGGAGCTTTAGCGGTGGCGAGTGGGCAAGCAGCCATGCATCTTGCGGTCGCAACCCTGATGGGCGCGGGTGACCACATCGTTGCCTCGCGGAGTCTGTACGGAGGCACCCATAATCTGCTCGACTATACGTTACGACGCTTTGGCATCGAGACCACGTTTGTTGATCCAAGGGATCCGAGTGCTTTTGCCGCAGCGATTACAGACAAGACAAAGTTGGTGTTTGGAGAAGTGGTTGGAAATCCCGGAATGGAAGTGCTAGACATTCCAGCCGTTGCGGCGGTTGCGCATGAGGCAGGGGTGCCTTTGATGGTTGATGCAACCTTTACAACGCCGTACCTTTGTCAGCCCATCGAGTTGGGTGCAGACCTCGTAATGCACTCTGCAACGAAATTCCTGTCGGGGCATGGCATTGTGATTGGCGGTTTGTTGGTGGATGGTGGCGTATTTGATTGGGCGGCAAGTGGCCGGTTCCCAACCCTGTCTGAGCCTTACGCCGGTTTTCATAACTTGAACTTTAGCGAGGCCTTTGGGCCAGCGGCCTTTATCGCCCGAGCCAGGCGAGAAGGGTTGAGGGATTTCGGTGCTTGCATGGCGCCGACGACGGCATTTCATATTCTCCAGGGTATCGAGACGTTGTCCCTTAGAATGGAGCGACATATGTCCAACGCCGAGGCGGTTGCACAATTTTTGACGGAACAAGAAGGGGTTGTCTCGGTCAATCATCCGTCGCTACCTAGCCATCCAGATCATGAGTTGGCGAAGACGTTGTTACCCAAAGGTGCGGGTGCAGTATTGAGTTTTGAAATTGCGGGTGGGAGAGCGGCAGGCGTTAATTTTATCGAAGGTTTAAAGATTTTTTCGCATCTGGCAAATGTGGGTGATGCCAAGTCGTTGGTGATCCATCCCGCGAGCACAACCCATCACCGTATGGACGAGGCGGCGTTAGAGGCGGCTGGAATATCTGAAGGATTGGTTCGCCTGTCCGTCGGTCTAGAAGACTCGGAAGACTTGATTAAGGATCTTAAGTCGGGCTTGCGGGCTGCCGCTAAAGGGGGACATTAAATGAACATCACAGTGGCAGGTAAGTCGGTGTTTATCGACACCGGTAATGGTCAGCATCAGCCGAATCAGCAAAGCGTGGTGTTTATTCATGGATCGGGTATGGATCATACGGTTTGGCTGATGCCAGGACGTCACTTTGCGCGCCATGGCTACAATGTGGTGGCGGTGGATTTGCCAGGCCATGGGCGGTCTCATGGCCCTGCGTTGACACGAATCGAGGATATGGCCGATTGGGTTGCGGCGGTCATTACAGCGCTCAACATCGAGTCGGCAGCACTCGTAGGACATAGCATGGGCTCACTCGTCGCCTTGGAGTGCGCTGCACGAAACCCAAGCCTTGCTCGGTCCCTTGCACTGCTCGGAACATCCACGCCGATGCCAGTCAGTGATGTGTTGCTCGATGCTGCAAAAACCGATGATCGAAAAGCGATGGTGATGGCAAATACTTGGAGCCATAGTGGTCCTGGCTTAATGGGCGGACATAAAAGCCCTGGAATGACGCTGTATTTTGGTGGATTAAGATTGCTTCAGCGAACGCCAGAGGGAGTCTATTTCGCAGATTTGAATGCTTGCAACGCGTATGAGTCTGGTCCTGAGGCAGCAACCAAGGTGGCATGCCCAACCTTGGTGATGATCGGTGATCAAGACAAGATGACCGGGCCACGTCAAGCCTCCAAGGTTGCTGAGGCCCTTGCCGATGTCCGAGTTGAACACCTNAGCCCNTGTGGTCACTCGATGATGTCTGAGCAGCCTAACGCTGTTTTGGCGGCNCTGAAAAGTATCGTTTGATCGAGCTACTCGGCACCTTGAGCCGAGGCNACCAAGACNTNTCCCTCNTGGCTGCTGGGTTTCCAATGCCTTAGGGTTTTGATAATGGATGCATAGAGCAANCCGTAAACGACCAAAAGCGGCAGGCTGGCAACCACAGAGGCAGTCTGCAGGGCTTTGAGTCCTCCAAGATACAAAAGCGATGCTGGAAGGATACCCAGTGCAGCAGCCCAAAAAACCCGGTGCCATCGCGCTGGATGCTCACCAGGAGCGAGTTTTCGGCTGGCCCCGGCAGCCAGCGTGTAAGAGGCTGAATCGTAGGTCGTTGCGGTGAATATAATGCCGATGACGGCTAAAAATCCGAGCCAAAATAGACCTGCAGGAAGACGTTCAATGAGGCTCGCAAGGGCCGCGGAAGGGCTTGCGGTCGTGGTTTCTGAAACCACTTGATGGATACCGTGCAGCTCTGTGTGCAGCGCATAATTGCCCAATATTAAGAAGAACAAAGCACAGCCGGCGCTACCCCAGACCAGCATGCCGACAATCAACTCTCGCAAGGTTCGTCCCTCTGAAATTTTACAGACGAACATGCCCACAAATGGTCCTAGGGCTAGCCACCAGGCCCAATAAAAAACGGTCCAGGATTCAACAAATTTGCCTTCGCCGAGGGGGTCTGTCCAAGTCAACATCGAAACAAAATGACTGGCGAGGTGACCAACTGAAGCAACGCCCATCTCTAGAATAAATCGGGTAGGCCCTGCCAAGAACACGAAGGCAACGAGACTGAGCGCCAGCACGCTGTTCAAATTACTCAGGTTTTTAATGCCACTGTCGAGACCTCGATAGACTGATACCGCGATGACCAAGGTCATGATACTAATAATGGCCAATTGGGTTTCAAAGCCGTCCTCGATATTGATCAGCCTCGTTAAAGCGGAGGCGGCAACCGACGTGCCAAAGCCTAGGCCCGTCGCGGCTGAGCTGATCAAGCCAACAATGAACAATAGATCGATCACCCGACCCGGTATCCGGTTCATGCTCTGTCCGATAACGGGCTCACAAGCGGCGCTGAGTCGGAGGGACGGAATTTGTTTTAAATAGTAGGTGCAGCAGATGGCGACGGTAGGAAGGCAGTAGAGTGCCCAACCACCGGGTCCCCAATGAAACATCCCGTAGGTCGCTGCCCATAAAATGGCGGCATTAGATTCCGGTTCTGCACCAAAGGGCGGAGCGGTGTAATAAAAAACCCACTCTGTGGCGCCCCAATAAATAACGGAGCCGCCAATGCCGCAGCAAAATAGCATCGATATCCAGCTAAATTTGCTGTAGCGGGCTTCAATTCTGCCGAGGCGGATATGACCCCAGGGGCCAATAGCAATAGTGAGCAACAAGGCGATGATGGCGGTGGTCAGCGCGACATAAATGACCCCAAGCTCTGTTGTCAGCAATGAGAAAACTTGGTTGATGAAGTTGAGACTGGCATCTGGAAACAGAATAACGGGTAGGACCACGAGAGCGAGCAGGGCGGCGCTCAAACTGAATATTAGCCAATCGACATCGGCGGTGGCGTTGTCTTGAGTCATGAGCCTGGACCTATAAGTCTTTGAGACGCTCGCTGAGAGCGACCCTCGAGCGAAGCGTGATTAAGCGCTAATATAGCAAAGCTAATGATTAATTGTTGAGATCGACTTGAGGAGAAGAGGTTTCACCGATGTTTAGCAATAATTCAAGGGTGCCAAGCATGATCCCAGGTTGATGTAAAAACGTGTTGCCCGGCGCGTATTGCATGCCAGGCAGTCGCTCAAGCAGAATTCGCCAAGCAAGGTTTTGTTCAAGCCGAGAGATTCCTGCGCCAGGACAGACTCGAGGGCCAGCTGAAAAGACCAGGTGCCTTGTCAGCGCACGGCGATTCAAATTCATCTCCAGCGGGTTCTCCCATTCCTCCGGGTCTACGTTGGCAGCGCCAAACCGAAGATGAAGCAACGATCCAGCCGGTACGGTAACGCCCTGAAAAACCTCATCGTCACGGTTAATGCGTGTGCTCAGTCCTTGAGTGGGGGAGCGAAGGCGCATGGCCTCTTCAACAAAGTTTCGGATGAGGGAAGGGTCTTGCTTCAATTTTGACCACAGATCGGGGTGGTCGCAAAGCAGTTGAGCGGCCTCCTCGAGCGCGTATTGGGTGGTTTCGAGTCCGCCGATAATCATGGCATAGACGACGCCGTTGACCTCGAGGTCGGTGAGTTTTCGATCCAGTGCCTGGTAATGAACTTGGGTAAGCCAACTAATCATATCGTCTTGAGGCGACGCTCTTTTTTCCGTCACGTGCCGACTGACGTAATGTTTAAACTCATCAAGTTTGGCGAACTGAGCCTCGGTTTCCGCCTCAGATAGGATGTTGCGGTGTCCTTTGCCGTAGACAAAAGCTGCGACCTGGGCGTTGCCCCATTCCGCCAATTGTGGGATGTCGTCTTCAGGAAATCCAAGCATGTTGGCCATGACCATTTGCGGCAAAGGGCGCGCAAAATCCTGAATAAAGTCGATTACCGTACGGTCTGCAAAGCGATCGATCAACCGGTTGGCACAATCCTCAATCATCGCTGTATGACGGCTTGCCCCAGGACCTACCCAGGGGTCCGTGAGTTCCTGGCGGTGGCTTCGGTAGAGTGCATGATTGGGTCTGAGAGTCACCATAGAGGCGAGCATTGCATTAATCGGCGGCAAACGTTTGCCTTCGGTTTCGGCGGCTTGGAGTTGTTCTATTGCTTGATGCAAGCGGGGAGGAAAACGTTCGGGGTCTTTCACTACCCGCTCGATGTCCTCGTATTTGGTGAGCAAATAACCATCGGTGCCCGGGTTAGCGCCTTCGCCAGGGATACGCACCACGGGCTGGTCTTGATGTAGTAGGGCGTAGGATTCGTACCAGTGCTCTTGGGCGCCATGTCCAAATAGATCGACATCGCTTACCTGATGGGGACAGCCCATAGCACTGAGTTCGTGATTGGGTCCTTGGTGCGACAAGGTGGGCTTAGTCATAAGCGGTCTCTTGAGATTTTGCATTTGCAGCAGCTGTGGGTACCGTAGCGCAGCACTACTTATAAGGCCTACAATTTCAGAAAAGGTATAAAAGTACAAGAATACTGGAATGAAAAGTCTTTAATCCATTTGAAATTTAGGATGAACCTCCTGAATATGAAGAGAGATTTGGGAAGCGCTCATTGTTTTAAAAAAGAAAGAGGAAAGTCTGGAAAGATGATAATCTTGACGTCAGTAATAGGAGTCTAGGCTGTGTTACATGATTCAGTTGTAACGAAACTTGTGCATGGAAAACAGGCAAAAATATCCAAATATTTTTTTAAAATAGTCCAACAACCCATTGTTTTAAGGTAATTTTATGCGTATCGCTAAGCGCGCCATATGCTTCCTCTCACTTGTCTGTACCGTAGGTTTCACTTTCGTGCATGCTGAAACAAACTCAACTTTTGTACATCTAGATGGGAAGAGTTCTACCTTTGCTACGCAACAGTTTTCTGTTTACTTCGATAAAGGTTCAGTCGAAATTCCGATAATCTTTGATCCAATAATCGAGACTGTGGCAGTGCGGTTAATTGAGTTTAGTAACTCGCGTGCATTGATAGAGGGATACGCTGATAGCTCTGGCGAACGACAGGCAAATAAGTTGCTCTCATATCATCGTGCGCAAGCTATAGGAAAACGATTGGTACAACAATACGCCATAAGTAGACAAAAAATCGATATGATAGCCTTTGGTGAAGACCGACCAATTGATAGTACGCGTGAGATAAGCCCGAATGATCGGCGCGCACTGATAATTTTAGAGCCGCGCTAGAGACGCAGCTTAATTCCAATGATTTGAATATTCATAGAACAGAATTAAGTGGCTCCGCTTCCCTTGACGCGTCTGTTAGAGAAGACGGAAACCAACATTGTGAACTGATTTGGGAGCATCTGTGTATAGAGTCTTGAAAATACTATCGATTATTGCGTTTTGCTATCTGGCTGTGGTCGCATCCTTTGAATCTCTGCTTGGATATTTTCAACCAGAGAGCGCTGAAACGTTGATCATCACTACCTTTGATGAAGATGGTAATAGCTCTGATCGTGTTGTATCACGGGTCGAATTTTCTGGCAGTCTCTTCGTGGCAGTAAATCACTGGCCCCGACAGTGGTTTCACCGGCTGCTAGAGACCGAGCACGCTCGGATTCGTTTTGGTGAGGTTGATCGAATGTACCGAGCAGAATTGCTGGGCGAGGCCGATGCCTCAGAAGTTGATGCCGCTCATCCACTGGGATTCGGCTTTAGAGTTTTAACAGGTTTCCCACCGCGATATATCGTCAAGCTCATTCCCCTAGATGAAAGTTAACCACCGCTAGTCTCAACTTTTTTGGGAATATATGTTCTAAAATTGGAGCGCTTCGTTTGCTACGGAGTAGGCTCTTAATTTATCTTAACAACGCACTGGTCATAGCCACATCAAGATTCGGCTAGTGACTTTGCTACCATTGATTCTCTGATTTAAATGTAAGGCGAAGGTATGACCAGTCGATTAGCAGCAATAATAAGTATCGATCTGCGGAGTCTTGCTGTCTTGCGGATAGGTCTCGGCGTGCTGATCTTGGCAGATCTCATCATTCGAGGAGGTGATCTTGGAGTTTGGATGGCCGATGAGGGTGTCTTCCCCCGAGAAACCATCATTGATTGGGTAGGCTCAGATCGATGGTCGCTGTATTTCGTCAGCGGTAGTTGGGTTTGGGCGCTGTTGCTGTTCGGATTAGCCGGTTCAGCGGCAGTCGCATTGATCTTGGGGTTTCGAACCCGTTGGGCCACCTTGTTGAGCTTTATACTTTTGGCCTCGCTGCACAATCGAGCGCCAATGGTCTTACAGGGTGGGGATAATCTCTTACTGTTACTGATATTTTGGTCGTTCTTTTTACCACTGGGAGCGCGATTATCAGTGGATGCTGCGCTGGTCCATCCGGACAAGCAGACCTCGATGTCGATGCCTAATCGTTATCTTTCGGTCGCAACCCTTGCGATTTTGCTGCAAGCGATGGCCGTTTACTTTTTCAGCGCCTTTTTAAAAAGTGGCGACGAATGGTATCAGGACGGAACCGCCATCTATTACGCGCTGCATTTAGACGATATGGCCACCTGGTTTGCCCACCTCTGGCGAGATGAAGATTGGCTCACAGTGCCGCTAACGCGCTACGTCTGGTGGTTAGAATTGCTAGGCCCTGTGCTGATATTTTCGCCCTGGCTGCGAGTGCCCTTACGGCTGTTGTTGATGTTTGCGTTTATTACCATGGAAATTGGTTTTATTTTTAATCTGCATATTGGCCTGTTTCCTTTGATCTCAATTTTATCGATTGTGTTGTTCACGCCAACGGAGACTTGGGATGCCTTAGAACGTCGATTTTGGTCATCAGCAGGGTCGGGATGGCACATGTATTACGATCAGGATTGCAGCTTTTGTTTGAAAATGTGCTGGTTACTTAAAACGTTTTTAGGATTGAAGCACACGCCGATAAGTCCCGCGCAGTCCGATCCCGAAATTGCAGAGATCTTAGAGCGAGAGTTTTCATGGGTGGTGGTGACACCCGATGGACAACGGTTAACGAAATGGTCAGCGATGGTGGGTGTTTTTTCGGCATCACCTGGGCTGAAATGGTTGGCGCCGGTATTGGCCTGGCCTAGACGCCTAGGGGACCGGTTGTACGATTGGGTGGCTGAACATCGAGGGGATTTTGGGCGATGGTTCGCGCTGTTTTTGCCTTGGCGATCGCCAGCCCCCTTGCCGGGACTCGGGTTTCAAATTTTTGCCGCCGGATTTTTGATCTATATCTTAGCCTATAACGTGAGCTCGATTCCCAACTGGCGTTTGCCTCTCGTTACTGGAGAGCAAGGCTCGACGGGTGAGTACAGCTTTCCTAAGGAGTGGAGAGGTCTTAAAAGGGTGCTCAGGCTCGATCAAAAATGGAGTATGTTTGCGCCTTATCCTCGGCGCTGGGATGCCTACTTGGTGGTGCCAGGCATTTTAGCCTCCGGAAAGATTGTTGATGTTTATCACACCGTGGCTGAGGCACCATCATTCGCCAAACCCGAATTTTTATATGATACGAAATTCAAAAACTATCGATGGCGCAAATATACGGGCCGGCTTGGTGAAAAACGATACAGTCGGTTTCTTTCGCCGTACGGGAGCTTTCTGTGCAGGCGCTATAACGACGCCTTCGGTGCTGAGGACCCATTGACCGACTTCATTGTTTATCGAATGGTCGAGCGTACGCCTGCTCCGGGGCAAACCAGCGAGGTTAAACGGCGTCAGATCTGGCGACACTGGTGTAGCGAAAAAGGTCCAGACAAGGTGACTCCGGCTCTCGAAGCCGCCGGGTTAATCAGCAATTAGTCGGTCACGCTAGAAAGCTGTACAGGCCATCGTCGGAGGCGACCATCTTCAGCTCACTGGAGCGCCTTGATAGTAATGCCAGAGGAATAAGGACCCCACGCTGCGCCAAGGCTGCCAGTGCGCCGTCAGAGCTCGAGCTTGCTTTGGGGTGGGTTTGGTTTCAAGCCCCTTCAAGCGGGCAAGCGCCACCTGTAAAGCCAGGTCGTTTGCGGGAAAGATATCTTCCCGGCCGAGCGAGAACATTAAGTAGATTTCTGCAGTCCACACGCCAAATCCCTTGAGCGCTGTGATCTGAGCGATGGCCTCATCATCACTTAAGGTGTCCAAACGGTTGGATTGAAAGCTACCGGCTTGTTCGGCCTTCGCCAGACCTCTCAGATATTCAATTTTTCGATAGGACAGGCCGGCGCCCCGCAACGCATCATCCGAAACGGCGTCGAGGCCAGCCGGCGATAAACTGGGAAGCAAGGTTTTGACTCGGCCCAAGATGGCGCTTGCGGCGGCGGGTGAGATTTGCTGACTTACGATGGTGCCTAGGAAAGTCTCGAAGCCCGGAGGCCGGATTCGGGGCGCAGGGGCGCCGAAGACTTTGATGGCCTGCTTGAGATCCGCGTCTTTCCGCGCCAGGGCTTTAAGTCCCCGACTGATTTGCGCTGCATTCATAGGTTGATGTCTCTAGAGTGAGGTTTTTTGATCAATGTAATCGCCTTTCGCTCAAAAATCGAATCGTTGGCTCGGATTGGGGGTGTTGGGAAAGGGTGCTTATGTTATTCTTATTGGATATAACTATATAACCGTACAGTATGACCATAGATGGGTAACACAGTCGACATCACGCCTTTTTATCACGGGCCGACCAACAGTTGGAGCTATATCGTGGCGGATTCAACGTCGAGGGTCTGTGCGCTCATTGACCCAGTCATGGATTTCGAAATAGCCTCGGGTAAAGTGCATCCAGGCTTTGCCAATCAATTGTTGGAGGTTGTAGAGGCCCATGGTCTGTCGGTTGAGTGGGTGCTGGAAACTCACATACACGCGGATCATCTGTCCGCGGCAGACTACATTCGTGGTCGAACGGGTGCGAGGGTCGGTATCGGAATTGGGGTGCACGCGGTCAGTCAGTTATTTGAACCGGTTTTTAACCTAGGTGACCGCCATCCAGATGTGTCCGAGGCGTTTGATGATCTGTTTGAGGCGGGTCAGACGATTCCGCTGGGAAGCTCTCTGATCACCGTGATGGCTGTGCCAGGGCATACACCGGCGTGTGTCGCCTACCGAGTTAGCGAGGCGGTGTTTATTGGTGATACATTATTTAGGCCCGACTATGGCACGGCACGGACTGATTTCCCCGGAGGCAATGCGGGTGAGCTCTATGCATCTATCCAGCAGCTATTGGCATTGCCAGATGACACGATGCTTTATCTTTGTCATGACTACCCCTCGCACCCCCAATCGGCCCCTCAGGCTTCGTGCTCTGTTCGAGAGGCTCGGGATAATGTGCAATTACAAGCAGGAGATATGAACGGCTTTGTCCGTTTTCGAGAGCATCGGGATACAGAGCTCGATACACCGAAGCTGCTGTACCCGGCTATTCAGATCAATCTGGCCGCCGGGCGCTTGCCCGAACCCGAACTGGAGCAGCAACGATTCCTTAAACTTCCAATTTTTGTCGACCCTTGATGCAATTTTTTATCTTAATTCCTGCAGCACTGTTGGTGGGTCTCACGATGGGTTTGCTGGGTTCAGGAGGGTCGATATTGACCTTGCCGATGTTGGTCTATCTCTTAGGACTAGACGAAAAGCTTGCGATTGCTAGCTCTCTGGCGATCGTGGGTTTGATCGCATTGCTAACCAGTCTATGGAATATGAGAACCAGCACCATCCACTGGTATTCGGTGATTTGGTTTGGGATACCCGGTGTTTTCGGCACCTATGGTGGCGCTGCGATATCGGAATTTACGTCAGGCACAGTACAGCTCATGGTGTTCGCGGGCGTGATGCTGCTGTCGGCGGTTTCAATGTTTAAGCCGCCTAACCTCCAACCTGAGGGTGGCCGGCAGAAAGTCTGGATCGTGGTGCTCGAAGGCTTGGTAATCGGTGGACTGACTGGCTTTGTGGGAGTCGGTGGCGGGTTTATGATTGTGCCCGCTCTCGTGTTGCTCGGTGGTCTCTCCATGTCTGTTGCTGTTGCCACGAGTTTGGTGATCATCGCGGTGAAGTCAGCAGCAGGCTTTATCAAATACCTGGACTTGTTGCAGGATTTGCAATTGTCCGTCGATTGGACACTGATCACTGTCTTTGCCGCGATCGGTATGGTGGGTAGCTTGATTGGCCAGATGTTGGTGAAAAAAATCCCGCAACGGCAAGCGGAGCAGGTGTTTGCGGTGTTTTTAGTACTGATATCCGGTTGGATACTGAGTCAAACCGTTTGGTAAGTGCCGCTGAAATATGGACAATGTGCAAGCTCCGCGCCGCGATCATGGGAATTATCTTCTCGATGGTGGGTTGCGGAGGTCCACAATCGGGGCAAACCATTAAAGGAAGTGCAGTCATGGGTGATGAGTCAGGACGGATCAGTGTGAGCGGGCAGATTCAATTGGCGGATTTGGCCTTGTTAAAGGCTCGTGGAATTGAGGTCATTGTGAACAATCGACCCGATGGTGAAGCCCCAGATCAACCCTCCCATGACGAAGTGGCGAATGCCGCGCAAGAACTCGGGCTCAGATATCATTTTATCCCCGTGTCTCCCAGAGGATTAACCGAGGAGAACGTGTCTGCCATGCAGGAAGTCTTACGTGAGGAAGACGGGGCAATCTTCGCCTATTGCCGAAGCGGAAATCGCTCTAGCATTCTGATTCAGGCTGCAGCTCAAGCAGCTCCCTAGTACAAGAAGTGTGGTTCAAACCGAGCTGAGGTGTCTGCAAGGCGGCAGCTCGCTAGGTGAGACTGTGCGCCGTCACCAAGCAGCACTTTGCTCAAGACTGTTTACAGGCAAAAGGCGAGCAGTACATCCTCAGCCCGGGTTAGAAAACCTGAGGCGTACCCAGTAAGGGGATCAGTGTCTTGCCGATAAAACTGCAGGAAGGGCTGACTCGATATTGGTTTAGGCCTTTCCTGGGCCTCTGATGGGCCTCGTGGACGGCCGAACTGGCTGTGTTATGCTCCCACTTCCTCAAATTCATCGTCGAAGCGAGTTGAACCATGGCTGAATCAACCTACACCCCCCCTAAAGTCTGGACTTGGGATAAAGAAAGTGGGGGCCGGTTTGCGAACATCAATCGTCCTATTGCAGGCCCAACCCATGACAAGGAGCTTCCTCAGGGTGAGCATGACCTGCAGTTACATTCTTTAGCAACGCCCAATGGCGTTAAAGTCACCGTCATGCTTGAGGAACTGCTCGAGTTAGGTTTCGCGGCAGAATACGATGCTTATCTCATTAATATTGGCGATGGCGATCAGTTTGGCAGCGGCTTTGTTGCGATTAATCCGAACTCAAAAATTCCTGCGTTGCTGGATCGCAGTACACAACCAGGCACCCGGGTTTTCGAGTCGGGGGCGATATTGTTGTACTTGGCGGAAAAGTTTGGTGCTTTCTTACCCTCAGAGCTCAGTGCACGTGCGGAATGCTACTCCTGGCTTATGTGGCAAATGGGGAGCGCGCCGTATTTGGGCGGTGGTTTTGGTCATTTTTATGCCTACGCCCCAGAGAAATGGCAGTACCCGATAGATCGATTTGCGATGGAGGTCAAGCGGCAGCTGGATGTTCTTGATCGCACCCTGGCGGAACGCACCTACCTCTGTGGAGAAGAATATACCATTGCTGATATGGCCAATTACGCTTGGTACGGGGCGTTGGTATTACACAATATCTATGAGGCCGCTGAGTTTTTGGATGTATCGAGTTATCAGCATGTCGTCCGTTGGGCGACAGCGATCGAAGCTCGCCCTGCAGTCGCTAGGGGGCGCCGAGTCAATCGGGCATGGGGGCCAGAAGCTGAGCGAGTACCCGAGCGTCACTCCCCAGCGGATTTTAGGTAATGTCTGAGTAGATGGTCGCCCTGAGTAATGTCACTCAGGGTCGGCGTTGAGTGAACCGTCGCCAAAGGTTTTCTGCAGGATTCGGTCCCTACCTCTTTAGAGGGATGCTCATCT
This sequence comes from Gammaproteobacteria bacterium, assembly GCA_002689445.1. Lineage (GTDB taxonomy): Bacteria > Pseudomonadota > Gammaproteobacteria > Pseudomonadales > Azotimanducaceae > UBA9926. The sequence goes on along the minus strand of NZGC01000101.1, from coordinate 13,992 downwards.
GAAGGTTAGATGAGAACCTCAAGCCCAAATGATGATCTCAAGGCCAATTGTTGTCTGAGCAGAGTGCTTCAATCCGCTAGCATGCGAAGTAGGCTCGCATCAGCGGCTCTTCGAGGTAATCCCCAGAACGGGCAATGAGCCGCTCGGCTGCGCCGTTCGAACGGACTCGCAGAACTTGAAGGCGAGCCCAGGCAGGATTCAACATCGCTTCAACCTAGGTTCGCCTCACGCGGCGCAAAATGGAAGCAGACCCTAAGAGCACAGAGGCTTTCGATAAAAACGCCCTTCGGAGGGTCTCTCGATTGCAGGATCAAAGCGGCTCGTCGGTAATCGAGGATTTAAGGGGTCAACTCACGCATTGCCACAAAATTTGCGGATACGGTCAGTCCAGACAGAGCGCTACATCGACATTGGCCCAATTTATGTCAGTCGTGCTTGAGTCATTGCCGTCGAGTGTCCAGCCGGGCCGCTCAGGACTGAGCGCATCTGTGCTGAGCAATCGGCCAGAGAGCGTGGTGTCCAGTCTTGCATCCGATAGAGTGCATCAAGTTCTACAAGTGGCAGTGCCAATGCCTTGGATAAACGTGCTGCGAGCGTGAGTTCGCCACAACCACTGCTCCCTACGAGGTTGATTCGAGCGGACCAGCCTGCCCAGTTTAAGGGGACGGTAAGGCACCAATGGTGCCAATGCACGCCTCTGCAGCCTCTATGCCTTTGGTGACAAAATGTGCCTTAAAGAATTCAGGCTGCCCCTCGCTCAAAAAATCTTGTGGGGTGAGTACAGCAGAGAACACAGGTATGCCTGTCTCCAGCTGCGTGTTCATCAGACCGTTAATGACTGCGGTGGCAACAAATTCATGTCGATAGATCCCGCCATCTACCACCAAACCTGCGGCAACGATGGCCGCATAATTACCGGTTTGCGCTTCGATTTTCGCCCTGAGTGGAATTTCGAAGGCTCCCGGGACCTCGATTAACTCGACGCGACGGCTGTCGAGTCTTGCGTGTTCAGCGAGAAAAGCATCACGCAGCTCGTCAACGATTTCTCGGTGCCAGCACGACTGAATAAAAGCGATGCTGGGTTTGCTCGCAGTTTCTTTGAAGTTGGTTCGAAAAGTAGTCATCTGTTGTTCGCCTTAATGTTTCGGTTCTACAACAGGGCAAACGAGGATAGCATGCACCAACCCAATGGGATCGATGCCGATCTCATTCTCATAACCAGACTTTAACTGTCGGCCTCGGAATCTCACCGAGTCTGCTGTCCTCTTGAAGATCAAGAGCGCCCGCGGGCTACGCTATGCGATTACCGCCGGTGGGGACTTTCACCCCGCCCTGAGAATTGTCGCGCAAAGCGACGGGGAGAGTATACGTAAGGTGTTTTTCTTTGTATAGCATTTGGGTGAAAGAGACTATTGGATTAATGATTAGATTTTGGTGTTCAGGAAGGTTTTGGTCCTAGCGCAGTCAGCATCGGATTGACGTAGTGTGTCAGGGCTTTTCACGTTGATCTTTGCAAAGAATGCAAAGCGTTGCCTCGGGATAGGCTTTGAGTCGAGGGATCGTAATATCATTAAAACAATCTTGGCAGATACCGTATTGCTCAGATTGAATGCGAACGATAGCCCGACGCACCTCGAGTAGGCGATTCTGGGTTACCGTGCGATTGGCGCGCAAAATACTCTGATTATGCATCTCGTCCATCCTGCTCAGTCGAGAAGCATTGTCTTTTAATGGCGTCGGCTTTGCGTCTGACTCTGTCGAGCGCAATAGGCTGCTCAGCTGCGTCTCGAGGGCTCGTAAACTGGCCTCAAGGACTTGAAGGGTTGCCGAATCCAAAGGGTCATCCATCCAGAAAGCTTAACCGCTGCTCAAAAAAACACCAAAAGCAGCGTTCTCAGTGCTTTGGGTGTTGTGGCCGCAAGGGTCGGGAACTGGAAGGATGAATTATTCGGAAATCAAGCCTCGATGGTTGAGCAGCGCCGTAACTTCAGGATCTCGGCCTCGAAAGGCGCGGTACAAGGTCATGGGCTCGGCTGAACCGCCTTTCTCAAGTATGTGAGTGCGAAAAGCGTGAGCAGTGTCCGGATCAAAGATGCCCTTTTCCTTAAACGCTTGAAATCCGTCTGCATCAAGCACTTCGGCCCAGATGTAGGAGTAGTACCCAGCCGAATAGTGATCTCCGGCAAAAATGTGCTGGAAATAGGTGGACTTGTAGCGGGGTGATACTGTATCGATCAATCCAATACGGTCGAGGGTGCGCTGCTCTAGGGTATCGACGTGGGTCGTTTCCTCTTGGGGTGATTCATGCCAAGCGAGGTCAAGGTAAGAGGCGGCGAGGTACTCAGTGGTCATAAATCCTTGATTGAACGTGTTGGCCGCTTGAATTTTTTCAATCAAGGTGCTGGAAATGGGCTGACCGGTTGAAACGTGCTTTGCATAGTCTTTGAGCACTTCAGGCTCTAAAGCCCAATGCTCCATAATTTGTGATGGCAGTTCTACAAAGTCTTGCTTGACGTTAGTGCCTGCTTGACTGGGATACCTAACTTGGCTCATTAAGCCATGTAATCCATGGCCAAACTCATGAAAAAGTGTGGCTACTTCGTCGAGCCCCAGTAAACAGGGATCTGATTTCTGGAAATTACAGCAGTTCACGACAATGGGACGAATGGCCCCGGATTGCCCTCGAAATTCACTCATCCAGGCGCCCCCACGTTTGCTCGGGCGGCTAAAATAGTCGACGAGGAATAAGCCGACGTGATCACCATTCGGGGCTGTGACGTCATAGGCTTCGACATCGGGATGATAAAGGTTGGCTTCTTCGACGCGATTGAACGTCAAACCAAACAGTTTGTTCGCTACGCTAAAAGCGCCATCGCGAACAGCAGGCAAATGAAAATAAGGTTTAATGTCGTCTTCGCTGAGATCAAAGCGGGCCGCTCGGACTTTTTCTGTATAGAACCACCAATCCCAGGGTGCTAGTTTAAAATTCTGCCCTTCAGCCAAAATTTGCTGTTGTAGATCTTCCGCCTCCTCATTCACTTTCTTTTGGGCGGGCCGCCAAATTTCATCGAGCAACGCATGAACGCGGAGGGGGGTTTCTGCCATACGGTCGGCGAGCATATATTCTGCATGCGATGAAAAGCCCAGAATCTGCGCTTTGTCTCTGCGCAGGTTGGCGATTTCAGTCAGGGCTGAACGATTATTGGCTGCATTATCGTTATCACCACATTGCACGTAGGCCCGATAAATCTTCTCTCGAAGACTCCGGTCCTCGGCAAATTGGAGAAACGGAGTGATTGAAGATCGAGAGATCGTAAACACAAAGGCACCGTGATGACCTCTTGCCTCTGCTTCTTTGGTTGCGGCGGCTAAAACCGAGTCGGGAAGTCCTTTGGTTTGGTCTGGGGTGTGCAGAATCAGTTCAAATTCGTTGGTTTCTTTTAAGACATTTTGGCTGAATTGCGTCTCGAGTTGCGCCAAACGCTCGTTAATCGCTTTGACCCTGGGCTTGTCGAGATCGGTTAAAGCGGCACCGCCTCGTACAAAACTTTGATGTAGCGTAGCTAATAATTGCCGCTGATCAGGATCAAGTGGTAAGTGCTCACGCTGTTGATGAAGCGATTCGATACGATCGAATAAAGCCGTGTTTGCGAATAAGTCGCTATCATGATTGGACCATTGAGCAGAGACGGTCATTTCTATCGCTTGGCGTTGCTCATTGGTGTCTGAGCCTACAAGATTAAAAAAAACCCCGCTAACTTTTTCAAGTAGTGCGCCTGAATGCTCAAGCGCTACGATGGTATTGTCGAAAGTGGCTGGTTCGGGATTCAGTGCAATTGCGGAAATTTCGGCGCGATGCTCTTCAAAGGCTCGATCGAAAGCTTCGCTGAAATGGTGATCTTCGATGAGGTCAAAAGGGGGTAAACCAAAGGCATTTTGCCAAGGCTCAAAAAATGGATTGGTCATACGGTACCCGTTACCCGTTACGTTGTTAGGGAGGACAGTCTATCGCAGTCGCCTGCTGTTGGTTAGCATGATCTGAGAGATCCCAGCGCGGGTAGTCTTGCGAAGACGAAATACTGCTGTGTCGGTCTAGGTGGCTACCAACTGATTGAACGTTAATCAACCTGTCACCTTACCAGTTAGCGTCTCTTGATATTGCGGGTAGCGCAGGGACCCTGTGGCCTAGTGGTCAGGCAAAGACTCTTCCTACGTCTAACGGCTCGACCAGCATCCTTGTGCTGTCGGTTGATAGGCGTTGCGCGGTGTTGCGTATTGGGTTTAATCGATCAGGGTCGATTCAGGCTGGCTTTGCCGTGACCAGCGCTGATCAATGTGCCTAGGAGGCACTCCTGCGGTCAGCAACGGGAAGCGATTGGCGCTGAATTTCCTGCGCGGAGGCGAGAACTTTGTCCAGGCAGCGCCAGAGGAAACGCTGTTGCCCTTAGATTTTGCGCTTAGCGACGACGCTGAAGATACTCAAAAAAAACGCTTCGATTGGCTTCAGTATCTTCGGCCACCCGCTGACTGATAGGGTCCGCTGCGAAAAGCTCTCGCCAGGGTTCCAGCCCTGGGATGCTATCGTTTAAATTGACCCCAGTGATGCTGCAGCCCATTTCAGCGACGGTTAAAACATAGAAAAGATAGATGTCTGCCATCGTCATTTCAGGGCCGAGTAGCCAAGGGTCGAAAGTCGCTAAAGCATTGAGACAGTTGATCCCTCGATCCACGACCGCGACCACCTCTGCAATCAGGGACTCAGGAGCTGCCTGATTACTAAAACTATAAGGCAGCAGTCTTCGGTTGGGCAGTTCTAGATAGAGCTCGGCCATGCGCATGAGCTGTCTGTTCCTGCTGCGAGCAAGAGGATTTGAGGGTAAAAGCGGTTTTTCTGGATAGATGTCCTCGATGTATTCGCACAGCACCGAGGTCTCTGATAGGTGATGGCCGTCATCAGTGGTAAAGCTGGGTACCTTGAGCGCGGGATTGAGTTTCGAATAATCGTTGGCGCTGGGAAAAATGAGTTCCTCCTCAAAGGCCACGCCCTTATACAATAAGGCGTGTTTTGGGATGTTGTAGTAATTACTGTAAGAAAATCCGTGGAGGGTAGGCATGCTCAAATCCTTGCTGGTTATGCGATCGAATTAAAACTTCAATTTCAACACAGAATTGAAGGGGAGTTCTAGATCAGAAGATGAGTCTGCGAATCAATGCGCAAGTAACAGTGCATTGATGGTTAAGGAGAAGCCACCCACCCAGAATGGAATCCGTAGGGCACTCTAAAAGGCATAATGATCCTAGCAACCGGACCTGCCTCTAGATTTTTGGCATCCAAAATAACGCACTCACTTTGATTGACCCTTTCGTCATGAACAAAGCTAATGAGGTAACCATCATCTTCCGTTTCTGCAGCTAGCCGAGGCGCAAATACCGCTTCGCCTCCAAAGCGCTGTTCCCCCCATTGGTAGACGAGGGTCGCCTGGGAGCGGTTGTCGAACTTCAGCACGCCATCGAAGGTAAAGGGTCGCTCCGGGTTAAAGACGCCCGCATAGACGAAACGGGTCGGGTGGCAAGCATAAGTGTCGTTGACGCGAGTGAAGTCGCAGGGCGTCTCGCTGAGCGTTCTCTCAGAGACTGCTCCGGTCTCTAAGTTGATTCGCCATTCGTACAACTGGCCCTGGTTATCCGCTAGGTTGTTGCCCTCAGTGGTTCCGGCGCCAGCAATGTCAGCTGTCTTTGAGCGAGATGCCTGAAGAACAACCTCGTCCCCTTCATCCCACGCATTGGCGGTGTGAACCACAACGCCAGTTTTGACATCAAACCATCGTATGTCCGCATCGGCACCATATCGTGGCATAACNCCAATTCTTGATCCGTGNGCGGGCTCGAACCCTAGGGCNGGTCCGCCGGATATCGCGCGTTCAATGTCNAAGGTGATTGGAAAATCCAAAAACANGGTGTANTTCGAACTAACGGCAAAGTCGTGCATAAAGACGGGTTTNGGAATNGTGACCGGGGTTGTATGGACCAATCGNCCCGTCGCATCAATCACAGAGTAGGTGACAAAAGGCGCTTGAAAGGCGTAACCATAGGTCATCATCTCGCCGGTCTTCGGATCGACTTTAGGGTGGGCTGAAAAGGCGTGGTGTAGTTTGCCGTCGAAGTCGGTTGGCCCCTTAGTTTCCAACCCAGGAAGTTCGATAACGGTCGGTTGTGAGGCTTCGTGCAGGGCATACAGGGTGTTGTTGTGGAAGGTAAAAGCAGTGTTCGCGACGTTCTTACCTGCAGAGGCACCATCCGGCACGCGCGAGGGGGTCGGATCCATCATGGAATTCATGCCTTTATAAATCCAGTCGCCGCGTTTCTGCTCGAGTCTGAAGCCTTCGTTCTGAACGAATCGGTTACGGTAGCGCGCGTTGCCGTTTGCGATCTCGATGCCATGAATCATCCCGTCGCCATCAAAGGTATGATAGGCCTCCTCGCTAAAAATATAGACAGGATTAGGCCCAATCCGAAGGAAGTGTCCTGCCAGATCATCAGGTATTGCACCGATGACCTCCATGTCGGAAGCATCGCGCTCCTCAGCAACGGGACTGAAGTTACCATCTAGAAAAAAGTTGGACGAGGGTGCGCCTGCTTTGACTTGTGCCATTGTTAACTCCGTTTAGCTCCGAACATCGGGTGACTATACCGGTAACCTGCGTTCAGCGATACGAGCAAGCAGGGACAGTCATACCCTAAACCAAAACGGTGCTCGATAGCCTCGTATGCTTGGGTGAGGTGCTTTTCTGAAACGAGACGAGCCCTGGGGAGATCACCTCAGTAACCCTGCGCGCTCATCATTGCTGATCTCATTTGGCTGTTTTAGGGGAATCAGCTCTAGCCCGTGCAATGGCCTCCTCCGCCATCTTGCGCTCTGTGCCGTCCATTCTGGCTTTCATACCCTGATTCATTTCGTCGATGATTTTCGCGGCGAATGCATTCTTCTGAATGGTGTTCCAATAAGCGTCGACCCGAGAACCTTCCACGATGGGATTGTCAAAACCAAGAAGCGGTACTGTGTTGCTACACATCCATAATGCGGGTACTAGGGCGCAGTCCGCGCGTGTTAAAGCCTGCCCTACGGCATACTCACCTGAGCCGAGGTGCTGTTCTAGTGCCCCAAGGCCTCGTCGAACCTGACCGATAAGCAGGTCAAGCACTGCTTGGACACGTGTTTCTGGGTTGGCTTGGCTAAGTGACATAAAAATATTGTTCATGAGGTAAGTGTCAGCGATTCTCGAGATCACTCTAACATCGGCACGATCCTTCAGTGAGTCGCCCGTCATGGCTTTATCTGGAAATCGCTCGTCCAGATACTCTGCTATGACCTCTGATTCAGGGATCAACCCCTCGTCCACTGCCAAAACAGGGATCCGACCAAGGGGTGAAACCTGTGACATTTTACCCATCATAAACTCTACAGGCAGGTCGAAACTGAACTCATTCCGGATGTCCATTGCGTAAATTTGCATGCGGACTTTGGCGCTGTAAGGGCTGAGATCACCGGTATATAACTTCATAAATCACCTATCTAGGCAGGGTCCTGCCGCTTGAAAACTAATGGGTTGGGTCGACTTGGGGATGTCTCGCACAAATTAGCACGAAAACGCCGTCGAAGGGGGCTTTGGGATTCAAGTACTACAAAATGCTCTCGGTAAGGCAACGAGCTCTGCCCAGTTGGGCTGTACAGAGTGCTTCAGGCAGACCTAAAACGCTTGAAATAACCGCTGGTCAGTTATATAAATGACCGGCAGTCATATAAAGAGCGGCGAAGGACATCGGCTGGAGCCTGAGAAAACCGGAGCCACTCAATTGAAAGGACTTAGGGAATCAGCATGGAGTCAATGGTTGCGATAAAAAGACGAGCGAGAAGTGCCGAGCAAAAAGCGCAGCGAAGACAAACCGTCCTCCAAGTCGCAGAACGCTATTTTCTGGAGGTGGGCTACGAGGCATTTTCAATGGCCCAACTTGCCAAGAGAGCAGGTTTGGTAAAAGGCACGCTTTATCTCTATTTTGAGACGAGGGAAGAACTGTTTCTCACACTCTATGAGCAAAGTCTGGTCCGATGGAGTCGGGCGTTTATCGGTCAACTATCGGGTCAGCTTCCTAGTAAGAATTATGCTCAGGTGCTTTACGACACGGCTATGGCGGACGGCACCTTTGTGCCCTTACTTGTCAGGCTTGAGCATGTCATCGAACACAATGTTTCGATCCCTCGGCTTGTTGCGTCGAAGCGAGTTTTTATCGATCAAGTGGCGATCTTAGCTAAAGCATCATCGCTTGCGCTTACGGTACCGCTTGCCCAAGCGAGCGAAGTGGTGAAAACCATGGGAGTCCTTTTGATCGGCGCGACACGAGCCGACCAAGGTCCCTCGCTAAACAACGAATTGCTGCCTGAAGAGGTTCAAAGTCTTATTGCCAGTTTCTCATCGGGACCGCTTTTCGTCAGGAACGCTGTGCGCATCATAGAAGGCATACGCGCAGAGGCAGGGCCCTAGAGTTAACCCAAACGGTTTAAAAAAACCATTACCAGAGACGCAAAACAACCGAGAAGAGTAATTATGAGCGAAGCACAGAACAATGTTACAGAACTCAACGTTCAGAACCTTAATGCATTGATCGAGTTACAAAGGCGTGAATTCCGAGCCGAGGGGGAGGTTACCTACGCCTCGAGAATTGATCGATTAAAGCGGCTTAAGGCCCTGATTGTGGAAAATAAAACAGAGTTCGCGATAACGACTAAACGCGAATTTAACAATGCAAGATCCTATGAATTCAGCCTTTTCTCGGAGTTCGCGTCAAAAGTCGAAGCGATTGACTACACGATGAAACATTTGAAGGATTGGATGAAGCCAGAAAGAAGAAAGACCAACAAACCGATGAACTTATTGGGTGGTCGGGGCGAGGTCAGATATTTTCCCAAAGGGGTAGTGGGTATCATTTCGCCTTGGAATCTTCCTTTTGGTCTCACCGTTGCTCCTCTGACGAGTGCGTTGGCTGCGGGTAATCGGGCACTTTTGAAACCCTCAGAATACGTTCCTGAAACCGCCGCATTGTTTGCCGAGGTGGTTCCTAAATACTTTTCCAAGGATGAGGTTGCAGTGGTAACGGGCGGCGCTGAAACGAGCCAACGATTTTCGGCGCTACCTTTCGATCATTTGTTGTTTACCGGTTCTACCCAGGTCGGTTCAAAGGTGATGCAGTCCGCGGCTAAAAATCTCGTCCCGGTGACATTAGAACTGGGCGGCAAATCGCCGGTCATTCTTGGTCGCAGTGCAAAACTGGAGCTTGCCGCTACCCGATTGGCTTTCGCAAAAATGCTTAATGGTGGTCAGTTGTGCTTGTCCCCGGACTATGTCGTCGTACCCAAGGAGCTGGAACAGCCGCTCATCTCTCAGTTAACTCAGGAGGTGAATTCGATGTACCCGAATATCACGGAGAATCTGGATTACGCGGGGGTTTTCAACGAGCAACACTTTGCCAGGTTGGAAGGTTATATCGACGATGCTGTGGCCAAAGGCGCCAAGCTTACGATCGTCGGGGCTGATAAAACCCGTGCATCACACGGTAATCGTCGCATGCCTCTGCACATACTCCAAAATGTCACTGAAGACATGCAGGTCATGCATGAGGAAATTTTTGGCCCAGTGCTTCCGATTATGACCTACGATGACGTCGCCGAAGTTCCAGATGCCATTGAACCTCGCCGTAACCCGCTGGCTATGTACTACTTCGGTAAAGATAAGCGTGAGCAAGAGTATTTGCTCAGTCACGTGCAAAGTGGGGGCGTTTGTATCAATGACATTACGCTGCATTATGTTCAAGAAGACTTGCCTTTTGGCGGCGTCGGGGCATCGGGTATGGGTGCTTACCATGGGCCAGAGGGCTTCAGAAACCTCAGTCACCCGCGGGCCATTTACAGCCAAACCATGATCGACGTGCTGCCCATCATTGGGGCTCGTCCTCCCTTTCCTGAAAAGTTTCGTAAGCGAATTGCCAAAGTATTGGGATCAATTTGAACTTGGAAAGTGATGTGTAGCGTTTCGTGGACTGGGGCCAGGAATAACAGTCTGACGTTAGACCAACAGCAATAAGCAGGCAGTCAGTTCTGCAAAAGCGCGTGATCAATACCGGCAATCTTGGCGTATTCCCTCTCATTGGTTTTTGGTGTTGGTTTCCCTATGATAACCACTTCAGTTTTGGAGGAACTAAAATGGGTGCTTACAAATTATTAATCAAAGGCAAGTTGGTCTCTGGCGATGAGACCATGACAGTGATAAATCCTGCCACAGAAGAAACTATCGTGGAGTGCCCAAAAGCTTCTGAGGCGCAGCTCAATGTCGCTGTTGCCGCAGCCAAAGAAGCATTTCCAGCTTGGAGCGCAACCAGTATCGAGGAACGTAAGAAAGTTATCGGCGCGATTGCTGATGTTATCGAAGCCAATGCAACCGAATTGGCGCAGCTGCTGACTCAAGAACAGGGTAAGCCTCTTGGGGATGCAACCGGTGAAGTCTTCGGTACCGCCGCTTTTTTCCGCTATTTCATGTCGTTGGATCTCCCTGTCAAGGTGATCGACGATTCTGATGGCCGAAAGGTTGAAGCACACCGTAAGCCACTTGGTGTTGTGGGTGCCATCGTCCCTTGGAATTTTCCGTTGATTTTAATGGCTTTCAAAGTGCCGCCAGCATTGATCGCGGGTAACACCATGGTGTTGAAGCCGGCACCGACCACCCCTTTAAGTACGCTGCGATTAGGTGAGCTGATTAAAGATATTGTCCCTGCGGGCGTGCTGAATATCATCACCGATGCCAATGATCTTGGCGCCCCCCTGACTGCCCACCCTGACGTTCGTAAGATTTCCTTTACCGGTTCTACAGCCACGGGCGCGAAAGTCATGGCAGGTGCAGCTGGATTGCTCAAACGTATCACCCTTGAGTTAGGAGGTAACGACGCAGGCATTGTGATGGATGACGTGGATCCCAAAGAAACGGCGCCGAAGTTGTTTGCGAGTGCATTTCAAAATAGTGGACAGGTCTGTATTGCGATGAAGAGGCTGTATGTCCACGAAACGATTTATGACGAAGTCTGTGACGAACTGGCAACGATCGCGAACGAAACCGTCATAGGGGATGGGTCCCAGCAGGGCACCAAGCTAGGGCCGCTGCAAAATAAGATGCAATACGAACGGGTAAAAGAGCTAATCGAAGAGGCCAAAAGCGACGGTAACGTCATCGCCGGCGGCGAGGTGCCCGACCAAGCTGGGTTTTTTATACGACCAACAATCGTTCGCGATATCAGCGAAGGTTCGCGTTTGGTTGATGAGGAGCAGTTCGGGCCAGTATTGCCCGTTATGAGTTTCTCAAATTACGATGATGTCGTTGAACGGGCAAACGCTTCGCCTTGGGGCTTAGGCGGATCTGTTTGGTCAACGGATCTTGATAAAGCGTATGCTCTCGCAGAGAAAATGGACGCTGGGACCATATGGATCAATAAGCATGCTGAATTGGACCCTGCCATCCCATTTGGTGGCGCAAAACAGTCCGGACTCGGGAACGAACTGGGTGAGGAAGGTCTTGCTGAGTTCACTCAGCTGAAAGTCATCAATATGGCGAGATAGGCGCATTCAGGCATTGTTTCGTTGGCTCGATGAAGTAACCGCGGTCCGCATGATGTGATTGGCGATACCGTGGTTGCTGCCATTTTAGGGTGACGATGAGTGTCAGGGTTATTGCTAGGCTGTCAACATGGGTGCGTTTTTTTAGTGCGTCAAACCACTGAAAACCACTCGGAAGTCATTGAAAAGTAAACAACGGTAAATATGAGTGCGTATTTAGGTGCGTAAAACCGCTGAAAAGCACTCGTAAGTCATTGAAAAGTAGACAACAGTAAGAAGCTGGCGGAGAGAGAGGGATTCGAACCCTCGATACGCTATTAACGTATACACACTTTCCAGGCGTGCTCTTTCAACCACTCAGACACCTCTCCTTGATAACCGCGTTGTACAGCTTGAAGGGTCAAGACGCTTACCGACGTAGCGAGCGACATTCTAACAAGCCAAATTAGTATAACGAAAAGTTTGGTTTGAAGGGAGCTTCTCTTAATCCCTCAGTGCGAAGTCCCGATAGGCAATACAGTAGACCTGAGCCGGGACTTTCATCCCGACGATTACCTGAATCGCTGATCGAGGTAACATACAACAGATCGAGTTCTGGCCCCCCAAACATGACTGAGCTCGGTAGGGGTATCGGCAGATTGATGGTGAGCTTTAGCTCGCCGGCGGGAGAGATACAGCCGATCTTGCTACTTCCGATGAGGGCAGCCCACACGTTACCGTGGTGATCGACGGTCGCGCCATCACAGATGAGCCCGTGGTCTCGACCATCGAAAAAGAGCTCGCCGGGCCCTAAGGCTCCGTTTGGGTTGTAGGCAAAGCGCTGCATGGTGCCTCGACCATCACTAAAGTACAGCCAGCCACCATCAGGCGAGAAGCACGGCCCATTACCAACCACCACATCGTCGAGTAGGGTTTCCAGTACTCCTAGCCGATTGAATCGATATAAAGCTCCCCAGCCCTGGGATCTATCTTTAATGCCCATCGAAGCAAACACCAGCTGGCCTTGGCGGTCCGTTTTACCGTCGTTCATCCGAGTCTTCGGTTGATCTCGTTCGGGGTCGACGATGAGCCTGAGTTGATCGGACTCAAGATGGTAACGATACAGCCCCGTTTGAAGGGTGATTAAGATTTCAGACCTGTTGATCACAGCGAGACATCCAATCATAGAGGGAAGCTGCCAGGTCCGGATGTGACCACCTGTAGTTTGGCAGAAAAGTTGCTGCTTGAACGCATCCACCCAAAACAGGCGCTGTCGATCATGATCCCACAGTGGTCCTTCACCTAGGGCGCAGGGTGAGGTTGTGATGGCGGTAATTTTGACGATGATCTGCTCCAATATCAGTTGCTTCGGGGTACACTTTGAAGATACCCACTAGACGAGATCGGCAATGCGAAGCACCCAAGATATCCTACCGGAGATCAGGACCCAAATGATTCAAGCCAATGGTTTGGAATTCGAAGTCGACACCCTCGGTAGCGGCGATCGTCTCTTGCTAATGTTGCACGGATTTCCCGAACACAGTGTGTCCTGGCGATTCCAGATGTCTTATTTCGCTGAGCGGGGGTATCGGGTCTGGGCACCGAATTTAAGGGGTTATGGTAACACCACAGTGCCCAAGAGACGCTCCGATTACGCGATCGAGCATCTGATGGAAGATGTTGGTGGATTAATCGACGTTGCTGACGCCAGCGATGTTACGCTCGTGGCCCATGACTGGGGGGCTGTGATTGCGTGGTACTTTGCCATGCGACGTATCAGGGTTCTCGATCGGTTGATCATTTGTAATGTGCCCCATCCTGGCCCCGCCGCTAAGGCGGCCAGTTGGACCCAGTTAAAAAAGTCCTGGTATATCTTGTTTTTTCAGTTGCCTTTTTTGCCCGAGCGAATGCTGCTGTCCAGCCCAGGAATGGGGAAGATGATCGAAACTTCAGCGGCAGCACCTGAAAATTTCTCTGAAGCAGTGATCGGTTTGTATGACGAGAACGCAGCCAGGCCCGGCAATATTTCTGCCATGATCAATTATTATCGTGCCCTCGTGAGTGGCGGGGGAATGCGACGACAACGTAAGTTGGGGCTGCCGATGATAGACGTGCCGACCCTGATGCTCTGGGGAGAAGACGATATGGCGCTGTCAATAGAGACGACTTATGGTACAGAAGACTATGTCAGCGATCTAACGTTGCGCTATCTGCCGGGTATTTCGCATTGGGTACAACAGGATGCTCCTCGTGCCACCAACGAGATGATGGAAGCCTTTTTAAGTGGTGAGGCTGTTCCTGAATATGACCAGGTCGTTGGGTCGTCCTCGGAGTAGCCAGCAGTTTAGATGGCCCTT
>NZGC01000100.1 GCA_002689445.1 Gammaproteobacteria bacterium | reverse complement strand
TCTTGACTGCAACCAGTCATGGTGGCCTCAAACTTGCCGATCGGATCTCGTGTTCCCTCGGGATGGGGGTAATCCGAGGCAAAGACCAGCATATCTTCGCCAACTTGATCAATGACCCAGCCTAATGGTTCGCCCGCAAAGGGGGAGACCTTGATATGCCGCTTCGCGACCTCAGACGGCGGGTAGTCGCGAGCCTGCAGGTTGGGCTGAAAAATCTTAAAAACATCGTGCCCGACATCCATGGCCTGCAACCAGGAAGGGAGCCAAACACAGCCGAATTCCATGGCGATCCCTTTCAGCTCTGGATGTCTTACGAAGACGTCATCAAAGATCATCGCAGAGAGAAACAGTTGGGCAGTGTTAGCAATGCTGACCATGCCGAGTGCACCCGACGGGGCATCACCACCAAGCTCTACCTTTTTATAGCCGTTGTTGAAAAAACTTCGGGGGATTGATTCAAAATCACCCGTTACTGCGACGTGAATCACAAAGGGGGCGTTGTGACTGGCAAACGCCGCCCAGACCGGATCGAAGTCGGGGTGCGTGAAGCTGCGCTTTTTCCGATCAGGTTCGTTGGTGTCTACCATAAACGTGTAGCAACCCGCCTCAAAGCCTTCTTGCATCAGTTGAACCGCAATCTCTGGCCCCAAGGTCAGCGGTATATAACCCACCGCGCGCAATCGTTCATCGGCGGCACAAAATGAACCCATCGCTCGGTTCAAAGTGCGGGCACCGGCCTCAAGCACTTCAGCATCCTTCTCGTGTCCAATTTGATGATAAGAAAACGTAGGCAGAACAAATTGCATCTTAAAGCCGAACAGATCCAGTGTGTGAGACCGCTCCGCGGGATCAAACGCTCCGAGTCGGTTCCAACCACTCTTTTTGTTATCCATTAGGGATTCTTCGAACTTTTTCATTACCTCTGGGTCAGTCTGCCGCTTCGCGTGCAGTTCACGGCCTCGATCAAGACCTGCTTGCTGCACTGCCAGTTCTGTCTGAGCCGCCATATCCGGAATGAGCGGTCGATCTGCTTCGGTAGCCGCCTTGTGAAGAAAGTCATCGAGTTCAATCACATGGCTGTCGACGTCAATAATGGTTCTGTTTCCGGCATAGGTCATTACAAGATTCCTCCGAATTTCAGACCGGCTGGGTTGCCAGATCTGTGATGAGTTGGTTAACCGTAGACTCGACCGCCGGGTCTGGATCGTAACCCCCTGCCAAGCGATGTCGGACATGTTCCGCGGCGCTTCTTATCCCCTCCGATAGCGTAACACGGCAGCGCCAGTCATTTGCTACTGTTCGGATCTTACTATTATCAAACTGGAGATGGTTAACTTTGTCCCCTAGCAGCGGCCCCTCAAGGGCAGGCATTCGCTTGACGACCTCCCCCGTTTCGACCCTTCTGAGGTCCAACTCACAATCAAGCGCAGAGGCAACTTCTCTGAGTATGTCCGCCCAGCCCCAAGCTTCGTCGCTGGTAATGTGAAAGGCTTCGCCTATCGCTTGATCATGGCCCGACAGCTGCACCAGCGCTCGAGCAAAGTCCTCGGCATGGGTCAGCGTCCAAAGCGAATCACCGCCATTGGGCACAACCACTGGTAGCCCCCTTAGCAATCGCCAGGCAAGGTGGTTGCCGTCTATCACAATGCTCGGCAACCGAGCTCGATAGGTATGACTGGGTCTTACGATGGTCGATGGTATATCGGCTTCCTGCAGCAAGCGTTCACAGGCGGCTTTACTTCGGCTATATGCCCAGAAGGGGTTAGCCAGCGGCGTGGCCTCGGTGATGCGCTCACCCGCCAAAGGTTTGAGGTAAGCAGAGGCGGTTGAAATAAAAATATATTGCTGACAGCGACCGCTAAAAAACTCAATATCCCGCTGCATCGCTTCGGTCGTGTAGACCAGAAACTGGCAAACAACGTCAAAGTGCTGGCCTGCCAGCTGAGCGTAGACATCTGGATCACTGAAGTCACCTTCAATGTGTTGCGCACCCGCGGGGGGTGTTTGATTCGTTTTACCCCGATTCAATAACGTGACCTGCTGACCCGCGGCAATGGCCGCCTCAACACAGGATTTCGAAATCTCGCCAGTGCCACCCACATACAGGACGCGCACTACTTCACCTCCTCCTCAAGTACCCTCGCGCCGCCAACGAGGTGGGCATCAACCTTGTGGTCTAGCTTCTTAACGAACCGAGCATTGCGAGCGATACCATATTGCGAGGGATGGGCCTCTAAAATTTCACGTGCACTTGCCTCAAACACCAGGCGGCCATCGCCGATGGAGCCATCATCCATGACTTTAAGGTTTGAATCTCGCTGACATTGAGCTAGCTGTTCCGATGCCAGATCTCGAACAGGAACCCCGCGCCAATGATTGGCCAAGGCTGCATGAAAGGTCATAGCGATCATGGGCCTGACCTCGCCTGACGGATTCGGCATCCCTCGGTGCCACATGCGCGGGTCTCTAAAGCAAATGCCGCCAGCGGGAATGATCATACGAGCGGGAGGCCCCCACTTTCCAAGCAGATCCGGGTGCGCGTCCGGCCGCTCACCTCTTGCCCATTTTGTTACCGCAGTTTCTCGATGTGTACCGGGATAGATCTCCGTGGCACCGTTGGCGGTAGTAATGTCCTCGAGCGCGACGGAACAAGACAACGTTGTTGCTCGTGGCGGCCAGTCTTCACCGTCCGCCTCAGCCGCTTGTTTGGTTTTCCAGGTAAAGGGGCGATCAAAATGCAAAGGCTGATAGGTACTACCCGGCATATTGACATTACCGTTATAAAAACCAAGCCAAGCCTTCTCTCCTAAAATGGCCGCAACAATTTGATCAACAATGGCGTTAGCCAGCAAGTCAGCCCGGACATAGGGCGCGCTGCGAGGCAAGCCAAGTTGCAGGTGCCCCTCCCCCGTGTGTTTTTCATGTGGGGTCAATTCACCGGCAGCCTTGATTGCCAAAGCATCCTCTCGAATGACGTCCAACAGGATCTGTCTAGACTCGATCGACACCAGATTCTCGACCACGGCAAAACCTTCCACCTCAATGTTAGCCACAACTTGAGCCAGCTTGTCGACGGCTATTTCGCCCTGCGATTTTTCTGTTTCGGTGAGGGTATACAAATCTCTCTTTCCCAGTGAGTGGCAATTTGGAGGCCGGCAATTGAAGAAGTGGCAAGCGGCTTAAGCCATTACTCTAATGCCTGAACGTCAGGTTACATAAGGGCTAAAAATCATTGATTAAAGACAGGCTTACGTTTTTCCATAAAGGCTCGCATGCCCTCCTCGGAATCTTGCGTGCCTCGGTTGGCTGCCACAGCTGCGGCTTCATCCGCCAGGGATTGATCCAGCGTTTTAGTTTCATGCCCCACAATCACCTCGATCATCGATTGCACCGCTTTTCGAGGTTGTGCTGCAAGCTCCTCGCCCAAAGCCTGAGCTCGATCTTTGATGGCATCAATTGAAACCAGCTCGGTCACGAGGCCGATTCGATGCGCTTCCTGTCCATCAACTTTTTTACCTCTTAGTATCATATCAAGGGCATAGGTGCGCCCCACAGCCCTTGGCAATC
Source organism: Gammaproteobacteria bacterium (assembly GCA_002689445.1). Taxonomy (GTDB): domain Bacteria; phylum Pseudomonadota; class Gammaproteobacteria; order Pseudomonadales; family Azotimanducaceae; genus UBA9926. Next base: position 4,747 of record NZGC01000100.1, on the reverse strand, counting down.
GAGCGGATCCACCCCACGCAGGCACACTACCCAGATCCATTTCGGGTAACCCGATTTGAGCGCCGGTCGAAGCGGCGATTCTAAAATGACAGGCCAGGGGCAGCTCCAAGCCGCCACCAAGGCAATAGCCATACAGCGTAGCAATGGCTGGCGTGCCGCCCCTCTCAATCATATCCAGCACTCGATGGCGTTGACCGAAAAAGGCCTCGGGACTCCCTGCGCGTTTTATCCCCTCTGGAATTTGTTTCAGATTCATGCCCGCAGAAAAGTGGTCGAGCCCCTCTCCGGTAAAGATCATCGCTCGGATACCGTCATCCGCTAGCACTTGTGGCAATTGTTCTTCCAAACGGTCGATGTACTCAAGACTCATGAGGTTCCACGGCGCATCATTAAGGCTGAAAGTCGCGACGTTATTGGTCACTGTATACAAATAGGGGTCTGACATGAGCGTTCCGTTCCATTCAATTCAATTCAATTCTCTTGAGGTAATTTCCGGCTTGCGCCTAGTAAGAACAAGCAGCTAGCGAGCAGCTTTTCGCATCAATACAAGCGCACGCGGTAGTGTCACCGGTAAAGCCTGAATCATCGCTGCAAGCCAGAGACCGCAAATCGGTCGTTGAACCCAATGCGACGGTACTGGCTCGGGTCGTTCGGGTTCGAAATAACGGCCCGAGTATAGATACGGCTAATCACTGAACCACTCCTGCACGCAAGCAACCCATCGCCGCAGTTTTACCCATCGCTGCCCACCTTCTTATTGAGTCCGAAGCGCTTGTTCGAGCTCAATCGCCTGCTCATCATCCGGGCGGAGGGCTCTAGTCGTCTCGATATCGATTCTCTGGATGATGCCCGTAAATGGAAACGGAGCCGGAAAGGCCTCGGAAACGCCGGTTGGGTTGCTGCCAATATCCATCCCAACCGAACTGATCATGACCGGAACATTCGGCACCATCCCCTCGCCCACCGTTTCGTCATTGATTTTAAGCGTGACGCGAGCGGGCCCTCTCGAGACACGCTGCTGGCTCACTGAAATGAGCACATCGCCTACCGGTACTGGCTGAGAGGAAGTAATCACCGTGTGCTCAGTAAACGCGTTGTGATCGTAGATGAGTTGCCCGTCTTTAAAGTAGATACAAAGACCATTATTGACGGTCCCAACAGCAAGCAGNGCGCCTTCTGCAAGCGTGTTACATCTCAGCTGGGCTCGAAGATTCCAGGATCTGGCGCCAAACGGCGGNGTGCTNTCGGTTGGTATCCTGTCCAGCGGGGGAAAATAAGTNAAATGCTCNCTGGCTCTGGGGGTTCCNGGCTGNGGTTTNCCCGCAAACAACCCCGTATTTTGATTGGTCTCGATGGGCAGCACACCATATTTTTCGGCCTCGGACCAAAACAGCTCAATCATCGCGTTCAATTTTTCGGGTTGTGACTCAGCAAGATCATGGCACTCCGAGAAGTCCTCGTCTAAGTGATAAAGCTCCCAAACATCTTCATCCAAGCTCTGACGTGCACGGTGATAGGTCACCGCTTTCCAGCCGTCCGACCAAATGCCTCGATGCCCGAACATCTCGAAATATTGAGCAGGCTTACGCGTGGGGTGTGCTTTAACATCCTCGGCCTCATCGGCAAAGGTATACCGCAGGGAGACGCCTTCCATAGGCTGTTGAGTAATGCCCTTGAAGGTATCCGGCATGCTATAGCCACAAATCTCCATGATCGTCGGCATAATGTCGGTAATGTGGTGAAACTGGCGTCTGATCTGACCATTACAGGCATGATCGATGCCTTTTGGCCAAGATATAATGAGCGGATCCCGCCCTCCCCCGCCGTGGGTATTCTGCTTATACCGTTTAGCTGGTGTGTTGCCCACTTGAGCCCAGCCCCAAGGGTAATTGGTAAAACTCCGCCTCGTGCCAATTTCCTCCAGGCGATTCGAAGCGGCGGCCATATCTTCTGGTAGGCCATTGAAATGTCTGAACTCATCCAACACGCCTGTCTCATTGCCCTCTTGCGAGGCGCCATTGTCACTGGTGGCGATAACCAGCGTATTGTCGTCGAGTCCGAGCTCTGCCAATGAATCCAGCAGTCGACCCAGCTGCGCATCGGTATGATCTAAGAACGCCGCGAAAGCCTCCTGAAGCTTGATCGCAAAAGCCTGCTCTCGCGCGCTGAGTTCAGTCCAAGGCCGAACCCCAGGATTTCGGGGGGCAAGCGCGGTGCCAGCCGGAATAATGCCGAGCTCAAGCTGTTTTGAATGAATACGCTCGCGCCAAACATCCCATCCTTCATCAAAACGGCCCTTGTATTTGTCGAGGTATTCATCAGGCGCCTGATGAGGCGCGTGGGTAGCTCCAAAGGGCAGATAGAGATAGAAAGGCCGTTCAGGCACCAGGGAGACTTGATTTCGAATCATCGCGATGGACTGATCGACCAGATCCTCAGACAGATGGTAGCCATCCTCGGGACGGGCAGGTGGCGGAATCATGTGGTTGTCTGCGTAGAGTTCTGGATGAAACTGATCAGTCTCACCTTGCATAAAACCATAAAAGCGATCAAATCCCCGCTGCAGGGGCCAGTCGGTAAAGGGCCCCGCCGCCGAGGCCTCTCGCATTGGCGCGAGATGCCACTTGCCCACACAATAGGTCGCCCAACCATGATGCTGCAGCACTTCAGCCGTGGTTGCCGCTGAGGGACTGATCCGTCCCCGCATATTGGGGAATCCTGTATCGAAGTTTGATACAGCCCGCATACCCACCGAATGATGATTACGGCCGGTGAGCAGGCAAGCTCGAGAGGGCGAACATAATGCTGTGGTGTGAAAGTTATTGTACCGAAGGCCTCTCTTGGCCAACGCATCAAAATTTGGCGTGTCGATGGGGGAGCCGAAGCATCCCAGATGGGCAAACCCAGTATCATCGAGCAACACAGTCACGATATTGGGTAAATTTTTGTCCGGCAGGTTTGGCTCTGGCCACCATGGTGTTGAATCTTTGGCCTCACGCTTGATGATGCCACCGAATGAATCAGACATAGGAACTCCCCGTTTTGTTGCCACTACGGTCTTTACTTACGCCTCTGGCTTTGTTGTGGCCTCTGGCTTTGTTGTGGCCTCTGGCTTTGTCGTGGCTGCCGGCTGCTATATCGCCACTTTCAACGTGCCAGCCTTATGCTAACGCGATGGTTTGCCGCGTAATATTTGATCGATGGTGGACTCGGATAATACCTGCCCCTCATCACTTAACGTCTCGGCCAGTGACCCGTCTTTGGTGAACAGATTGAACAGAACCAAAGCTCCCTCTGGCCCACCCTTTTCCATATGAACGTCGCCCGGGAGTTTACAGGCATAGTCACCGGGCCGTCTGACTTTGGTTTGTGTCTCTTCGCCAGTCTTTGGATCGATATCCATGACGTGCAGTTCACCCTCCAAAACCAGCGACGTTGTGATCGCCGTGTGCTTATGAAAGTGACAATAGGCGTTCGGCGCCCATCGGTACAGCAAGTCGACGTGCCCATCGTCCCGCGCTCCGAGCAGCGCTGACTCATAGTCGATCGGGTAATTGAAATGATGATTGCCGGTAAAGCGTTTCCACCGAAGATTTGCGTTGTCAAACAGATTCATAATACGGGTCTACGTGAGTCCTTTGTTACGACATCCTAGTCGTACTTCTGATTTCCGACAACTGTTGTTTGATCCATCCCAGCAAGCTCGTCCCTATCCTTCAGCTAACCCAAGAGCCTCACAAATCAACAGGAACACGCTCTTTAATATAAACCTCAACAGACTCGGCAGTCGCCCGCGTTGCCCCAATACCCATAGCGCCTCGGATCAGCGCATCACCCGAGAAACCAAACAAGTAACGAATGAGCAAAAGGCCATCTGTCAGGGGCGTGGACTCGCCATCACCATCGATATCTAGCTGCGAATCCGCGTCCACAAGATAGCTGGCAATGGCATCAGAGGACTTCCGCCCCGCATTAACGGCGACTGCACCAGATGTGAGTGCATCACCACTAAACCCAAATAGGTGTCGGATAATCAATAGACCATCGGTCAGTGGCTGAGTTGCTCGACTTTCATCCACATCGAAGTTAAAACAGCCCGCTCTACAAGAGAAACGGCTCAATGGGTTTGTACCATCGACTAACTCTTCCCAGTCTGTAAAACCATCGTTGTCGTCGTCAAGATCAGCATTGTTACCTACCCCGTCACCATCAGTATCGACCGATTCCGATGCGTTGAAAGGAAAAGCATCCGCATTATCGCCCACCCTATCGCCATCAGAATCTAACCACTCACTTTCATCTCGGGGAAAAGCATCGACCGTATTGGCAAGGCCATCGTTATCCTCGTCTGGGTCACACGCGTCCCCCAATTGGTCCAGATCAAAATCACCTTGATCACCATTAGCCTCTGCAACGCAGTTGTCTGCAATGTTGGCAACCCCGTCCTCATCATCGTCGCGAAGTTCTAACTCCCAGGTGACGGTTTGTTGCAGCAACTCAAAATCACGCCGAACAAGATCCAAAGGATGCGGCATCGCATTGTTCGAAAAGGCATGAAGAACCACCTCGTCATATGCATGCGCCGCTATTTGATACACACCCGGCACCTTCACGTGTTCTTCTAGCACCAGCGTCTCGGGACCTGACTGAAAGATACGCCGACCATCGATAGACCAGTCAATCTTAATCACCTCGGGATCAATCACTTTGACGGACAGCCTTTCAGGGTCCACCAGAATGGCCGAAG
>NZGC01000099.1 GCA_002689445.1 Gammaproteobacteria bacterium | reverse complement strand
ACCGGTATTCAGTTTACATCCTATTATGCGCCCTCAGCCCTTTGCTCACCCTCCCGGGCAGCGATGCTGACCGGCAGGCACCCTTATCGAACCGGTATTGAGAGTTGGATTCCTGCCGATAGCGGGTTTTACCTTAGGGATGAAGAGGTGACCCTTGCAGAACTTCTGCGGGGCGAGGGTTATGCTACGGCGTTAATCGGGAAATGGCATCTCAATAGTGATCTCGGTAACGCCGAAGAACCCCAGCCCAACGACCAAGGGTTTGACTATTTCTATGGTCATAACGCTTTTCAAACGCCCACCAATCGAAACCCGGATAATTTATTTCGCAATCGTCAGAAGTTGCCCGTTCAAAAAGGCTACACGGCAGAGTTGTACGCCCGCGAGAGTATCGAGTGGCTCCGCGGGCAATCCAGAGAGCGTCCCTTCTTCTTGATGCTGAGTATGGCTGAACCGCACACGCCAATAGAAAACACAGACGCAATGAATGCGGCTTATTCCCGGCATACGATGGGCGCGATCGTGCCTATCCCATCAGGGGGACCGACGCCTCCTAAAGCTTTGCTTGAGCCAAGAGGCCCTGGGGAATACTTTGCCAACGTGACCAGTATGGATCGTGGTATTGGTCAAGTCATCGACTATTTGGAGCAGGCAAATCTGCGGTCGTCGACGCTGATTATTTTTGTCAGTGATAATGGTCCGGTTACCGACGACTGGATTCATTGGTATGAAGTCAATGCCTATGGGTCGACGGGCGGGCTTCGTGGTCGCAAACATTTTCTTTACGAAGGTGGTATTAAAGTCCCTGCGCTGCTCAGTCAGCCGGGGGTATTGCCTGAAGGTGCCCGCTCCGACCTGGTGTTCTCGGGAACGGATTGGCTCGCGACCTTAAGTTCACTGCTTGGATTTGACTTACCGATGGATCGAGCGATTGATAGCGTGGATATCTCCAGAGCATTGTTAGGGGATGCACCCCTCTCGCGGAGCCTGCATTGGGCGTTGCCGACACCCAACGGGTATGACTATGCAATTCGGGACGGAAAATTTAAGTTGTTACTGGATGCTGATCAGCAACCAAAAGCCCTCTATGATCTCGAGGCAGATCCCCTTGAAATGTTCAATTTACTGACAGAAATGCCCGCCAAGGCGCAAGGGCTTGCAACCAAGCATCGGACATTTTTCGAAAAAATTCGACAAGACCCGCTGAGACCCAGTAACCCATAGCGACCTTGGGACGTTATGGGCTCGCGAGTGAATTGCAGTCCCTAAGTTAGAACCTGGCAGCGAGCACTTCCACTATGGCCTTCATCAGAGGACTAATCATGATGGTCGAGTTTTTCGAGACTCATTTTATCCTTGAGGCTCATTAAGTAAGCAGCGCTGGCGAGCACGAAAATGGCCCCAGCCTCTGCGAGTAAGGTTAGGGCGTCCATTTCTTTACTTTGCATCACGATGAGCCGACACAGTGCCGTAATTGCAATGATGATCGGCAGGGTGACCGGGATTCGGTTGGTGGAATAAAAAGCGCCGATCATGCCGATGATTTCAACGTAGATGAACAAGAGGAATAAATCAGGCAGGGTAACTTGCCGAGCCTCGATGATTGACAGAATCGCGTCGGCTGAAGCAACCACGGTCAGCATGCCAATAATCGCGAGCAGTGTTTTTTCGCTGACGATAGTGGTCCAATGCAGGCGTCGGTTGAGGTGATGCCTTGCAAGCACAAGGTCTAAAATTCGATTGAGGGCTGATGGTTGTGTGGGGGTGTCTTCCTTATCAAGGTTTGACGTCATGTGTGGTCTCCTAAAGCGTGAGTCAATGTCGGAGTTGCTAAACTTTGAGTGTAGATCAAATCGCCCGTAAAAAAAGCAGAAGTGAAGCGAACCCTTCTGGAACCCAGGCGTCAGTTCGGTGCGCCCAGGTGGTGGTGAATCCCTCAGAAGGGTTGTCTCGCTAAGTATCAGGAGCATTGAGCAAGCAGCCTGCGGCGAGGATACGCGTTAAGTNNGAAGCCTTNGAGCTCGNCTGAANACANGGGAAGCACTTGCTCCTGGTAGCATTTGCACGGATGATGAAGNGAAAAGAAAGTGTGAGCAGTGATGGATGGGATTCATGATCTNGGGGGCAAACCGGGTTATGGTGAGGTCAAGGCGAAGCCGAGCGAGCCGGTGTTTAAGCATCGCTGGGAAGCCAAAGTCTTTGCGATGGTGAATGCCGCCGCAAGAGCAGGTGCTTACCAAAATACAGACCAGTTCCGACATGCGGTCGAGCGCATCGATCCTGAGGCCTACCTGAAGCAAGGTTATTACGGACGCTGGCTGGGTGGTCTTGAAACCTTATTGGTCGAAGCAGGCGTGCTCTCGACACAAGAAATCACTGCCAAGGCAGTAAGTCTTGGGGGGCGTGAAAGTGATTTGATTGCAGCAAGACCCCAGCCAAAAATGCCCTCAGTGGGCGGGATTCCAGCAGCTGCAGTTGAGGCGAGCGGTCCCCTTTTTGAAAGCGGTGATCGGGTTCGGACCGATAGTCAGGTGCCTATTGGTCACACCCGGCTGCCGCAGTATGCGCGAGGCAAAGTGGGTGCGATTGTTGAGCGACATGATGTTTGGTCCTATCCAGATGCGTCAGCCCATGGTATCCAAGCCCCTCCTCAATATCTTTATACCGTAGCCTTCGAAAGCGCTGAATTGGGCTTTGCGGAGAATTTTTCCTTGTATCTGGATTTATTTGAGCCTTATTTAGCTCGAGCGGGGTCTGAGAGATGACTGATCACAATAGCCCGCAAGGCATTAGAGCAGAGGCGATCGAATCGTTACTCATCGACAAAGGGTTACTGTCCGCAGAGGTCGTTGACGCGGTGATCACCACCTATACCGAAAGGGTGGGGCCGATGAATGGGGCCAAACTTGTCGCCAAGGCTTGGAGCGATCCCGCCTTTAAAGCCGACCTATTAGCAGACGCGACCAAGGTCGTTAATGGGCTAGGCTTTGAGGGCGGTCAGGTGGATAAGTTGATAGTAAAAGAGTGCGGATTGATGGATCATCATGTTGTCGTTTGTACTTTGTGCTCTTGCTACCCTTGGGCAGTCTTAGGCTTACCGCCCGCGTGGTACAAAGATCCGGAGTATCGATCTAGGATCGTCAGAGAACCGCGAAAGGTTTTAGCTGAGATGGGGCTGGAACTGTCCCCTGAGGTCCGGATTCATGTTTGGGACTCGAGCGCAGAAGTTCGATACCTGGTCTTACCCCTGCGTCCAGACGGTAGCGAAGCCTTGTCGGAGGGCGAACTCGAGCAGTTGGTCAGTCGCGATTCGATGATCGGTGTAACGAAGTTGCCATCACTATGAGCGATAATCTTTTACCACTTTCGGGCCCCGATTCACCACCGATGGCCAATGGCGAAATTATTTTTGAAGCGCCTTGGCAAAGTCGTACTTTTGGCATGGCTCAAGCATTGTGTCTAGAAGGTCACTATTCCTGGGATGAGTTCCGAGAGGTCTTGATCGCGGGTATACGCAAGTGGGAGATGCAGCATCAAGGTAAAGACGTTGATTTTCAATATTTCGATATTTTTCTCGACAGTTTAATGCAGCTGCTCAGTGATCGAGGACTCCTACAAAGCGATGCGATTAGGGATCGCATTGACCAATATACTGCGCGACCGCATGGTCATGATCACTCCCACTGATCCTAGAATTCTAGGGCACAGCCGGGGCCGCGAGATAAGTCCTAGCGGAAGCTGAACTCAAGCGGCTCCAGGAACAGGGTGGAGTAAGCCAAAAGTGGGTATGCCTTCGTCAGGGGTGCCTAACCTGAAATGCTAGATGGAGGCAGCGCCAACACCGGTTGGTTTGCCAGGGTTTACGGGGCAACTGCACGTTGGATCGTTGAGCAAGTCAAGCGCCACCTAATGTCTGAATCGCAACCCCGTAGATCGATTTGAACGCTTCATCTTAGACACCTAATCGACCGCAGGTCGCTCGAGTGCTTGCCGCAGAACTGGGATAAGCCGGGATGAAATAATTGGGATGGATGAGTCTGGGTAGGATGACCTTGAGCAGCTGGAAATCAGCGCTAACAGTGAATCAACCGGCTGGTTAACTGTGGCCTTTGCCCTGATCGAGATAGAACACATTGTGGTCTTGATCCTCCACGAGGGCCAAGCGCCCGCCCCAAGGCTGGTCAGTGGGCGGCATGCTGAAGGTGGCACCCCGTGATAAAAGCGCTTTGTGCGCCTCTGCAAGGTCGGGAACGATAAAGCCGATACCCGTGTGCTTGCCATATAGTGATGCATCGTTGGTCTCAGCAAGCGCCACCGCGATCTTCGCCGATCGCAGTCGCGCGTAACCAAACTCAGGTTCGGAATCAATCAGATCAAATTGGAAGACCCGAGTGTAGAAGTCTACAGCTTGTTCGAGATGCGAAACAAAGATATTGACGTAACCAACTTTCATCAAGGCCTTCCCCGAGATTGCCGCGCAAAAATATTACAGATCGGTTCTGTAACACCCTGTGATAAACCCGGCCAGCGCCTAAACCCGCTCGGGACAGCGTGCTTTTTTCGCCCGGATACCAAACTAACTGGGTGTCACCATTATTGGAACATGTAGCCAACAATGGTTAATACAACCGTGTAGGGCAATGCCATATAAACCACCCTGCCATAACCCAACCGAATGATAGGGGCCAATGCCGACGTCAGCAAGAACAGAAAGGCTGCTTGCCCGTTGGGTGTTGCCACTGAGGGGAGATTGGTACCGGTATTGATACTGACGGCTAAGGTTTCTAAATGCGCCCGGGTAATGTCACCTGCGTCAAAAGCGGCCTTGACTTCGTTAATGTAGACCGTCGCAACAAACACATTGTCAGAGATCGCAGACAAGACCCCGTTGGCAAGGAAAAAGGCTTTGGGTTGTACATCAAGTGGCAAGGTCAGCACCCAATTGATGACCGGTGAAAACAAATGCAGGTCATGAATCATGCCGACCACGACGAAAAATATGCACAACAGCGACACGAAGGGTAGGGATTCTTCGAAGGCATGCCCAATTCGGTGCTCTTCGGTAATACCCATCAGTCCTGTTACGACCACCAAGAGGCAAAGACCGATGAGACCCACTTCCATGAGATGAAGGCCAAGGCCGATAATGAGTAGAACGCCACAGATGCCCTGAACCCAAAGACCATAAACTTCTCTTGGGGTACGTTTTGCATCCTCTTCGGCAACATACGCGGTCAAGATGTCCCGCACAATGGGATCTAACTTTTTCCCATAGCCGAATTTACCCGATAGCTCTAAGAGCACGCAGGTCAAAAGCCCTGCAATCACAGCGGGTACTGTAACGTGAGCCATGACTTCAACAAACTGTAAAAACTCCCAATCCATTTTCTCAGCGATTAAGAGGTTCTGTGGCTCTCCGACCATGGTAGTGACGCCGCCTAGGGCCGTGCCGACGGCGCCGTGCATCACCAAACTGCGGATGAAGCTTCGAAAGTCCTCAAGCGTTTCCTCTCCCATTTCTTGAGAATCGGCAATATTGTCCTGGTTGTAATCGGTGCCCTGCGCCGAGTGGATTTTTTCGTAAACCCCATAGAGCGCGACAAAGACCGCGATCAGTACCGCTGTCACCGTGAGCGCGTCTAAGAAAGCGGACAAAAAAGCGGCCATGAACGAAAACAAGATAGATAAAGCCACTTTGTTTTGTACGCCGACGATGATTCTAGCGAATACAAAACTGAGCAGGGGCTTCATGAAATAAATGAAACTGACCATAAAAATCAGCAGCGCTAAAACGGGTAGATTTTGTTGAATCTCGTACCAAACGGTCTCAGGGGTCGTCAGGCCAAGGGCTAGAATCGCAATGGCGATCAGCCCTCCACTTTGCAAGGGATAACATTTAAGGGCCATGGCGAGGGTTAATATAAACATCGCGATGAACAACCAGCCAAGAATGGTGGTGCCTGCAATCAGTTTAAGCGGCCAGCAAACCACCAAAAATAAGAGAATAACGTTCTTGAACCAGAGCGGGCTATTACCCAAAAACTCTTTGTAAGCCAATGCAAGCATAATCTACCTCGGTATTAACTCTAGACCATCGTTTAATTTTCTCCGGTTGAAGGGTTCAGCAGGGCCCCGGCCAAAGGCCCAACAACGCGAAGCTAGGGTATGAATTCTAAGCGAGATTTATTGACTTTGGGAAAAATTTTGTTTGCGTGACTGCTTGCCGATGATTCTGGTTGAGGATAAATCGAATCAGCATTACATTCAGGATTAGAGTTGGCACTGGCTTGGGGTCAAGCTGCAACACCCAGTTCAATGAACGCGCCATTGACGATTGCGACCCAATCAGAAGATCCTTCAACAATAATGGTGGTAGCAAGAACGGGTAGCGGTTGACGACCGGGCAAGATATCGGAATCGACAAAGCAACCTGAGCGGCACGGCCTGACAGGTGGAGAAACAGAGCATGTCCCTAAAAATATCCCAGACTCATGCCATAAGCCGGCGTAATTTTCTTGCTCACTCGGCACGCGGCTCAGCGCTGTTGGCGGCCCCGATGATCCTCGGGTCGAAAGACTCGAAGGCAAATGCTACCAGCGGCGTGGCAAAGCATGCTGAGATGCGAGTGTTAAATGATCGTCCACTCAACATGGAATCACCCGCGCACTTATTGAACGACAACGTGACCCCCGCTGACCGGCTGTTTGTTCGCAACAATGGTTTGATGCCTGTTGATGTTGATGAGGCGGCTTGGATATTGCAAATCGATGGTGAGGCCGTAGCCCAGCCGATAAATTTTTCCTTGGATGCGTTGAAGCGGGACTTTGAAGTTGTCACGCTGCAAATGACCCTTGAGTGTGGTGGTAACGGTCGAAGCGAATTCGATCCGCCTGCACCGGGAAATCAATGGACAACCGGTGCGGTAGGATGTCCACGCTGGACTGGGGTGCGTTTACGAGACGTACTAAACCGAGTGGGTGTCAATCCGAATGCACGCTACATTGGCTATTATGGTGCGGATCAACATTTGTCGAAGACTCCGGGTAAATATCCGATCAGCCGAGGGGTCCCGATGCATAAGGCTTTCGAACCCGAGACCCTGCTGGCCTTTGCCATGAACGATGCGCCGATACCCCTTGCCCATGGGTATCCACTGCGGTTAGTGGTCGGTGGTTGGCCAGGCTCAGTTTGCGGGAAATGGTTGAATCGTATCAGTGTTAGAGATCGGGTCCACGACGGGCCAAAGATGACCGGCAACGCCTACCGGGTGCCCTGCGAACCCGTGGCCAGAGGACAACCGGTGGCCGACGAAGCGATGTGTATTATTGAGTCTATGCCGATTAAGTCGTTGATCACGACGCCCAAGTCCGGGATTTTGGTAGAGCAAGGCGATACCTTGCGCCTTGGCGGTTTTGCATGGGCCGGTGATGAGGTCGTGAGTAGGGTTGAGCTTTCGATCGACTTTGGAGCGACCTGGCAGGCGGCGACACTCTCGCAGCCCGTTAATCGATTCGCTTGGCAACGGTTTGAATGCCCCATGACGGTTGCTGAGAAAGGCTATTTTGAGATCTGGGCCAGGGCCACAGATACCCAGGGTCGATCCCAGCCGATGGTGGTGCCGGGTTGGAATCCTAAGGGGTATCTGAACAACGCTTGTCATCGAATTGCGGTTCAGGTGGTTTAGACGGTGCGGTTTTTGCTAACAATTTTGTGTTTTGTGGGTCCACTGTTGGCCTTACCAGTGAGATCCGAGTCAACATCATCGATAACGCGTGACACCGTGATTCTGCCTCCGGGTGAAGGCAGAGTGTTGGTGACCAGTCAGTGCGGTTATTGCCACTCCCTTGCTTTGGTGACGCAAAACCGGGCTGATCGGGAGGGGTGGCGGTCACTGATTCGCTGGATGCAAGAAAAGCATGGATTATGGGAGTTGGGGACCCTCGAAACACCGATCCTAGATTATTTAGAGAAGCATTACTCGCCGAAGGAATCGGGCAGGCGGCCCCCGATAGCGGGGCACCTATTGCCGAAGCTGGATATTCCCTAAGGGATAATGATTCTTCGGGTACAACCCTCAGCGATGATTGTAAGTCGAGACAGTTCCTCCCGAGCTCGGCTGCGACATCTCGCTTTTGCTATCGTTAGCCGAGTGGCGCGGATTCAGCAGTGAGCCGCGGGCGAAGTTGATCTGATCGAGATCCCTACCTTTTTCCGGCTAGCCGATCAGAAAAATCCATGAGGTATCCGTTGAAATCGAGTGCAGAACAGGGCTGCACCAGCCAATAGAGGTGCAAGGACGAGCAGAGTGGCGGAAGCGAGAAGCGCGCAAACCATAAGTTGCAAAGGAGTAAATAGTCCGTCGACAAGGATCAAGAAAGGGTGATGCCGTTCTGTGGGCGCTTTGTCGTCCTTCTTGATCATTTTCGGTTAGCTTGATTGGTCTCAAAGATTAAGCCCGACAGAGATCAGGCCAAAAAGGATGGCTTGGGGGAGCCGGTTGCGTGACGTGGTAAAAACCTGAAACGGGATGTTTCGAAAGCCGCAATAGGTAGGAGGCGCTAAGCGGCAATCCAGCTTTGAATCACAGCGTTAAAATCCTGATCAATGACGCGCAATCCGAGAATCCCTCACTGGCCATTGCGAGGCGCGAGGGGGATTTTTTAATCTCTTCCGGTCGAGTTACACTACCATCATGAAAGCTACGTTTGCCTCGTTACTTTTTCGACTAGCACCGCTGCTGAGTTTGTCAATGATCGCCGTAGAGGCGACCGCAGCTCAGCGCGGTATATCAGTAGTGTTGCGGCAAAGTGAGTCGCCTACGGCGCCCGTACTTGAGGAGCGTGAACTCTATCAAGAAAGCTATGCCTTGGTGATCGGCATAGACGGTTATTCCAACGGCTGGCCTAAGTTAAGCAATGCCGTTCGGGACGCCGAGGCGATTGCCGATGTACTGAACGAAAAAGGCTTTGAGGTTGAACTGCATAAAGACCCCAATGCTGCAGACTTACCTCAAATTTTTAAACGATTTTTTATTTTAAAAGGCGAGAATCCTGAGGCGAGGTTGTTTGTTTGGTTCGCTGGCCATGGCGCGACAGTCGATGGCGAAGGCTACTTGATACCCGCTGATGCGCCTGTGATCTCCAAGAGCACAGAGTTTAAATTCTCCTCTGTGGCGCTGCGCGATTTCGGGACTTTTATGCGGCAAAGCGCCTCCAAACACGTCTACGCTGTGTTTGATGCGTGTTTTGCTGGGACAGTCTTCACTGCCCAACGGGCGATGCCACCTGCGGCAATTACTCGTGCAACCACTTTACCTGTACGACAGTTTTTGACCTCAGGCGATGCCGAACAAACAGTTTCCGACGACGGACAGTTTAGAGAACTGTTTGTCCGAGCCATCTCAGGAGAAGAGCCAGCAGATGCTAACAACGACGGCTATTTGACCGCTTCTGAGTTGGGGATGTATCTCGGCGATCGGGTGACCAATCTGACCGAATCCGCGCAAACGCCGAGATATGGGAAGTTGAGGGACAAAGATTACGATCGAGGTGATTTTGTGTTTTTGCTCGATGGCAAAACCCGGAAAATTGAACCGGTCAGCCGTGGGGCGGAAGTGGTTTTTTGGGAATCCGTCCAAGACGCAACCGATGTCGACATGTTGCTCGCGTATCTGTCTGAATATCCTGAGGGAAAATTCGCAAATTTAGCTCGAATCAAGCTCAGTCGCTTAGGGGCGGTGGCGGAAGCGGGCTTGGCGAAATGGTTGCTTGAGCCGACGACCGGTGTCCGAGCTGCAAACCGGGCCATCACTCTGCGAGGCTATCCTAGCCAGGAAGCCGCGGTGATTTCGGAGATTCAACCCGGGCAAATCCTAGAACTGCACGGCAAGATCGATAATCCGGAAGCGTGGTTGTATGTGGCGATAGGGGGTTTACCCGTGGGCTACATCGAAGCGAGTGCGCTGCAGGAGGTAACAATCGCCAACGGTCAAGTGACGATTTCTGGAAATTCGAGTCCCGACGATCCAGTTGAGCGTGCGACGGGTGATCGCCGCAGCAGCAAAGAACCTTGGTCCTCACAGTTAGCGGGTGTTCTGGATGATGCGATCGCTAGATCGGCAGACGGCAGTAATCCATCAGTTGTTGACAGTGGTAGTCAGATGCCTGGGGCAATTTCCATGGCCTCCAATGGAATGGGCGAGGGTGAAGGTTTGGGTCCCAATGCTGCGGACGATCAAAGCTCCGTTCAAAACGAAACTCAGACCCAAAGTGAAGACGGTGACGTTAGAACGCTGGTTCAGGGATCGATGCTCACAACCGAAGTTGCTAAGTCTGAGGCGCCGCTGGCTGAGCCTCAAGCCGCTGAGCAAGCGGCTGGAGCTTCGCAGCGTATCGCTGTTGGGCCTACCGATTCTGGAACGAAAATGGAAGCCCACGATAGGGCTGTGGGCGTCCCCGGGGACAAGGAGCAACCGATAGACCATAAGGCTCAAGAGCCTGGAAGCCAACCTGAAGCCAGCGAGGCCGCGGTGGCCATAGGGGAGGCTTCTCCAGCACTGAATCTCGCAACAGACGATGGGCCTTCAGTCGTTGAAGTTAAAGCCTTACCCAGGGAAGCAACGCCGCCTGAGTCGAGTACCTCGAGCGCCGCAGGACAGGCCTCGGTAGCCGCGAAGGCGCCTTCGAAAACATCCGTTAGCCGTGAAGGCAGCGCTTCTCTCCAGCAGTCTGCTGCGAAGAGACAGAATGAACAGGTCGAGCAAGCCATCGCTGCGGAAGCTATAACGTCGGATCAAAGCGTTGCTCCGGTTGATACTCCCTCTAAGTCGCTGCGACATTCTCAATTTGTGAGTCGCTATATTGATGCTGCGGTCAAGGGCAATGTGGGTGCCCAAGCAACCTTGGGCTATTTTTATGAAACCGGCGAGCACGTCAGCAAAGATATTGAGGAAGCCATCCGATGGTATGAAGCGGCCGCAAAAAATGATCATGTGCAAGCGTTGGTCAGGTTGGCGAGTATCGAAGATGCTCGAGGTAATGAGGCGGTGAGCTTTACCTGGTATCTTCGTGCGGCGACGTTAGGGAGTGCGGATGCGCAAGCGATGCTCGGATACTTTTATCAAAAAGGTGACCGAGTCACTGCTGACATCGAGGCTGCAATCAAATGGTATCTAGCCGCAGCTGAACAAAATAACGCGGCGGCTCAGAACAACTTGGGTTTGATTTATCAAGTGGGTGATGGCGTCCCTAAGAATTTAGATCAGGCCATTTTTTGGTACGAACGCGCCGCTGACAATGGTAGCGCCTCGGCGGCTCGTAATTTAGAAAAATTGCTGCCGTAACTTATGACGAGCGCTTTTTTTTAAGTCTGGCGATCCGTCGCTCGAGAGCCTCAGCACCAAGCGATTGAGCTTTTATGAGGAGAACAAGCGCCTGATCCTGATCTTTTTCAACGCCTCGACCACGCTCATAGAGGTTAGCCAGCGCGAGCGTCGCGGCTAAGTGATCTTTATCAGAAGCTTTCTGATAAAGATCAGCTGCTTGTTCGTAATTTCGTGCGAGACCTTGGCCCCTCTCATAGTGCTGACCCAACAGGAAGCTCGCAGGTATATGATCAAGATCGGAGGCAGCCGCCAGCCACCGGGTTGCGAGCGCTAGATTTTTTCGGATCCCAGCAGCGCCATTAGCGTAAAGCCGATAAAGATCCATTTGGGCCATATAATCACCGCGTTCAGCAGCTCGCAGTAACCAAGACTCAACCGTTTCATAGTCAGCTTTCCCGTCCTCACCAAGCCCTTCCTCTCGATAGAGTTCAGCCATTACGTGCATCGCCCCTGGATAGCCAATTTCGACGTGTTCACGTATGGCGCGCTCAGCATCGGAGGCTCGACCCGCTGCGATGAGGGCTCGGGCATATTGAATGTGTAGCCTGGCAGCGACCGGATAATCTCGAATGGCCTCGTTACAGGCAGGGACGGCATTTTGGTAGTCAATATCGTTAATCTTAATGTAATCACCTGGCGCAAAGGGACGATTGGCTAAAGTGTCACAGGTGAGCGAGCTGGGTACTGCGGCGCGGAGCTTGGTCAGCGTCTTTTGATTAATCTCAGCATTAACGGTGAGTCCCTGTCGAACTTGGAAAACAGCCAACGCTTCCCGGGTTAAGCCATCAATTTCGCCAGTGACAGGTGTTTTAGGAAAACCGGCCTGAAACAGTAAGCTTTGAACTTCGCGGTTACGCAACGTTCGAGCTTTTTCTTCTGCGAGTTCTTGAGCTTGCTTGCGGGCGGCGAGCAGCTCCGCATTGCGTGCCTCTTTTTCTGCGGCCAAGGCACGAACTTCGAGTAAAAGATTGGTAGCCTCCTGATAGTAACGGCCCTCTCTGCCAGCCTGATTAAGATAAACCAGTAAACTTTCCCGGGCCTGTATCGCATCGCCGGTTGCGTAGAGCGCTCTTGCTTCGATGAAATACAATGCGTTAGGAATGTTGATGTTTAACGCTCGAATTTTGGGGACTAAGTTAACAATGCCTACATTGTCTTCAAATTCTAACAGCCGGGTCAGTTCCGCCATGTAGAGGTCAACCTGCACCTCAATCGGCAACGCTTCGGTTTCTAAATCTTCGCTGGCTAAAGCCTGAAGCGAACAGAAGGCTGCCACCGTGAGAGCAATGATCGATCCCATGAAGGATCGGCAAACGACAGACAAAAAATGATCACGAGAACAAAGTAATGACATGTTTAATTCCTTCCTAACGAGCACAGCTCTTGAACGGTGGAAAATCCGCGAGCAAGCTCTTGTAACGTATCACGCTCTGTGCTGCGTGCACTGAGCAGAAAAAGATTGATGGCTTGGCTGTCTGAAATCACGGATGGGCTATCCAACGTGATGCGCAAACTGGCCCGCCCTGAATGATTGTCGACCTCTGTGCCCTGGATAGATTGTTCGCCAAAGTCGATTTCTACACGTTGACGAGTGTTAGGTGGACCTGGGTTAGTCTGGCACTGACGCCATTCAATGTCCGCCTGCAGGACAATCCGACATTCGCTGACCTTGGTCGCTTGATACTTTGCCAAGCCTTGGCATCCTGCTCCGCTCACTTCATACAAGGCCAGCTCTTGGTTCACGGTCGCCACCAGTGCCGCCACGCTCGACAGATTGTCCGAGGTTCTGTCTAACGCCGACTCACCCGTGACGGTGGCATCTTGTTTGGTGAGCACATCGTCTATGGACTGGTTCAGACGGTCTTCAAGGCTAAGGCCTAGGTCTATTTTTGGCTCAGACCGTTTGGGGGGTTGCTTGATTGTTGCATCAACCAGCGTTTCCCATTGGGCTAACTCAAAATCTGTGGCTCCACCGGTGCTAATAAAGGCTAGGGTAGTCTTTTGGTCAAAGCATCGGGACGAAAAAGCTTCGGTCTGGCACAGCACTTTGTTCCAAGTGGGCGATGACAATCGTTCTTCGCCCGGCTCTTCACTCTGGCTGATATAGGCGGTGATTGGCATGTATGCGGAGCGACCTCGCTCATTCTGCCACTCAACCCAAAGATCGAGTTGGGGAGGCAAGCAATCTCGGGGGGTATTGGCTCCTGCAACCCAATGGAAGCGGCTTGTGATGACAGGCTCGCCGAAGGACTCGCTCAGGTGCACGTCAATGGTCGCCTCGGCGATATTGCAATACCCCTGATTGAATTGAGTTTTGGAGAGTTTAAAGGATCGGTCAATTGGCGCAGCATGACTGGTTGCCGCGAAGGCGATCAGAGCAAACTTGACGCATAGCATCCAGAGCGGTGGGTTCATCCGCCGTTGCAATCTAGGCTGGGTGTTGAACATCTAAAGAGTTTATCGAACTGGAGTTAAGACGCAATCCCGATCTGTGGCGATTGCAGGTTGAGACCCTGAGCTGAACCGTCAGCAAAATTTTGGGTCAACCCCGCAGTCGGCGAGGATTTTGAGTCAGCAGGATTTGGGGTATTATACCCCCCATGGGTATAATTCGCGGATTCGTTTTTGGCACCTTCCTAATGTCATTGGCCAGTGTGCTCGAGGCGCGCCCTATCTCCTATCCAGGGGGATCAACGGTGATGCTGAAGCAGGATAGGCGAGTCAGCAGTCAGTACTATCACTATTCACCCAGCTACAAGTTTTCGATTGGGTTAGAGAATGTCAATGATCAAGGCTCGCAAGAACAGTTCTCGCAGATTCGAGCGACCTATTTGACGCATCGCAAGAATACGGCGAAGTCCCAGAGAAATTTCTATGTTGCTATGGGCCTCAGTCCGGAGTCGAGTAACCATTACTTTTATGGGGTTCATGGGGATTGGGAGAGTCGTCGTTGGTATTCAGGATTTTCCTTTCTGAAAAAGAGGGTAGCGGGTCAACGGCGCGATGAACGGTATTTACAGTTTGGTGTGGCACCGTACCTTGGAGATTACGGAGATTTTCATACATGGATCATGGTGAAAGCAAAGCGGAGCGGGTTCTCCCAAGAGTGGGAAGTCTACCCGATGCTCAAGTTCTATCAGGGAGACGTATTACTGGAAATGGGTTACAGCCGAAATTACCAGTGGGATGTTCATTTGATGTATCGGTTTTAAGAGGAAGGGAGCAATGAAAAGCCTAATTTTGATGTTGTTGACGCTAGGGGTGTGGGCCTATTCGATCGATCTCAGCGCGAGGGATGCAGATCATCAGCATCATGACCACAGTACAAGCAGCGACCACAAGCATGATGTCCCCTCAACCGAGGCAAGCGGAGCCGAAGTGGGTCAGCAGGATGAAAAATATCAACGCTTCGTCAGCGGTCTAGTCGGTGCGCGAGTTGCGATTATCTCTGTCCAAGGGATGGTCTGCGATTTTTGTGCGAGAGGAATAGAGAAAACTTTCAAAAAAACCGAAGGTGTGATTCGGGTGGACGTTGATCTGGCGTTGGGTCGAGTTTTGGTCGCTTACAGGGCCAATCAGACGATCGAGTTTGAGGACATCAGAACAAAAATTACCAACAACGGTCAGACAGCGGTCGGACTCGAGATCGTTTCTGTGTGAAAAAGGTAAGGTGAATGAATGAAAGACCTGCAAATCTCGTTGCGCTGATGGCATCGTCTTCGACGCTAATTTGCTGCGCGCTACCCGCGCTATTCGTAGCCCTTGGCGCGGGAGCGACTTTTGCCAGTATCGTATCAACATTCCCCTTTTTGATAACGGTCTCGGTCTATAAGGTGGAAATCACTGGCTTCACCTTGCTTATGTTAATCTTAGCGGGTTATCTTAATCATTACACTGCACGATTGCCTTGTCCGGCTGATCCGGTATTGGGTAGGGCATGCCTGAAAACGAGACGAAATTCTCGACGCATCCACTACGTCTCGACGGCGTTATTTGTGGTTGCGACAATATTCACCTACTGGGTCCCGAGGCTTTTATAGTTATGTCACACCCTTGTCATGATGATCAGTTAAATCATTTAAAGCGAATCGAAGGCCAGATGAGGGGTATACAAAATATGGTGCAGGACGGTAAATACTGCATCGAGATTTTGAATCAAATTAAAGCCGTAAGAAATGCTTTGGCAAGAGTCGAAGGTAACATCCTTCAGAAACACCTCGAGTCTTGCCTGCGGGATTCGCTCGCAGGTGATGAGACCTTTGATGAGAAAGTGAAAGAACTGCTTGCTGTTTGGAAACGATGAAACGACTTCTCAGAATCGGTCATCGTTACGTCAGTTTACTGGTGTCGATTCAATTATTGTTGTGGACGATTTCGGGTATATTTTTCGCCTTTAATCAAATACAACAGGTTCGTGGCGAGCACGTACGAGAGGCGCAACCCATCAATGTCGATCTTTCCAGTTTTAAGCTAGAGACTGGACCGGCTCAATCCGTGCGGTTTGCCTCGAGACTGGGTCAGCCGGTGGTTGTTGTGACTAAAGCGGGCGAAAAGCACTACCGAGTGCCCTCCGGAAACACCGTTGCGATGTTAACGCCTCAAGAAGCCATCGAAGCGGTGCATATTGGGACTACGTTGGTCGCGATCGATGTGGAATTCGTGGACAAGGTTGCACCGGGGGATGAATATCGAGGTCGTGCCTTGCCATTATATCGTGTCGTCGCCGAAGACGCTGAAGCGACCCAGTACAACGTCTATCTCAATCCCTATACGTCCGAAATTGTCGCAGTGAGGTCAGAGCGCTGGCGAGTTTGGGATCTGATGTGGGGCCTGCACATTATGGATTGGCGCGCCCGCGATGACATTCACAACCTACCCATGAAATTTTTTTCCCTTTTGGCATTGATCAGTGGGCTCACCGGCATTGGGTTGTTTTTCAGCAGCCGAAGGCGTGTCTCGTCAATCTCGATGCAATCCGATTAGAATCCTCAGCAGGAGGACACACCCATCCAAGGCTGGTTAGCGAGCGTTTGGACTCGGCGTAGCTTTCCGATTAAGGTTTAATCAGCGCTGCAGGAACAGCACCTTTGGAGCAGACACGAACACCAGAAACCGGCGATCAAATAACGTATAACACAGCAGAGGAATGTGAAGATGCCAACAATCAAGCATTTGCCGAGCAACACCGACAGTCAAATCATTTCATCTATTTTGGCCGAAGATGGAGCGTTAATTTTAGATAATGTGGTGAGCGACGCGTTCATTGCATCGCTTCGCGAAGAAACTGATCCCTATATGTTAGGTACCAGTAACGGAGCGGATGATTTCAGTGGCTTCAAAACGACCCGAACCGGCGGCTTGCTGTCCCGCTCGAAAAAATGCCAGGAATTGATTACCCGGCCTGATATCCTTTCAGCCTGCGAAACGTTTTTGGCGCCTTTTTGTGAAGCGGTGCAACTGCATCTCACGCAAATCATCAGAATTCAGCCGGGTGAGACAGCTCAGGCAATTCATCGAGACAAATGGGCTTGGGGAAAACATTTGTCTCATCTGGAACCTCAATTTAATACGATTTGGGCGTTGACTGACTTTACCGCCGAGAATGGTGCAACTCGGGTCGTACCGGGTAGCCCCACCTGGCCCGACAATCAATCGATCAGAGAGGACCAAATCACCCAGGCAGAAATGCAGGCTGGCTCGGTACTAATTTATTCTGGCTCAGTGTTCCATGGCGGTGGTGAAAATCGCAGTCAAGAAGATCGAATAGGGATCAATATCACCTATGCGTTGGGTTGGTTAAGGCAGGAAGAAAACCAATATCTCAGTTGCCCGCCGGCGTTGGCAAAACAGTTGCCCGATACCCTACAGAAGCTAGCAGGGTATGCCATGGGGCAGTATGCGTTGGGTTATTACACGCCACCGGGTGCACCCGGTGAGCATCCTGAGGTGGTGTCGCCGGCTTATGCGCTTGGCAAAGCAGTTGAACACGAATCTATGGGCGATCTAGATAAAGCGCTATCGACGACCCAGAGTGGTTGAGTGATGGGTGAGCAAAGAGAGAAGCCTGGACTCAGCCAAGACCTCTCTCATAAGGATTCGACCGACTAGCTATCGCCTTTGTAAAGGTAGCTGGCGTTCCAAATCGACTCACCATCACAGTCGCCATAAGCCGTGTAGTAGTCTTGTAATGCAGCGCCACCGTCACCATTGGCGACCCAATTTTCGTTGGCCATCAGCTGTTGCGTATTGGCGTAAGACACCATGTGCATGTAGCGTCCATTTTGATTGCCAGCGCCGAGCCGCGGTATGACGATATTCCAAGCCATTGAGGCGCTGTCGTCCTCATAGGCGGCTTGCCAGGCATCATGTTTGGCCTTAAGTTGATTCCAAGAGACGTTCTCTCGCTTAGAGCACCAGTTCATTGAAATCAGTCGATCATCAGAGGCGTCTAACGCCTCGGGATTAACAAAGCGATTCACAGCGCGTGCAAATTTGAAGGTGCAGCTTGCAACCTTATCTGAATTGGCCATGAGCTTACTGGCATCTTTAGAAGCCATCCAATTATCCCAACCCTTGCCAAACGACTCAATGGAGCCCATGGTGACATCAATGTAACTGACTGTCGTCCCACCGGGCATGCCGTGGCTGAACATCGGCGTCAGCCGCATCAACGATAAATCGGGCGCATTGATACCAAAAAGACGTTGGGCCTCATCATCGAGTTTGGCGATATCGCTCAAAGCTTTACCAGGTTTTAGCTGACAGATTTCAAACTGGATACCAAACTGCTGGTCAAGGTTGACGCCACGCCAAGTGTTACCGTGGTCATCGGCTTGAGCAGAGGCCAATAGGGCGAGGGTTGTAACGAATACTATGAGTCTTTTGGGCAACATAAGCGCTCCTGTTTTGGACCGAATCGGTTTTAGTTGATGGATGGGTTATCGATTGCAATGAGCGTTAATGTTCCAAACAAAAGCAGTGGACGCAACGATTGTTCGATTTTGGTCTTTTTCCAGATTTAGATTAAATGACAGCCAAGTCGCTCAACAGCACCTTAAGGTTGTCGTGTCAGCGTAGAAAGATAATGCTGCCAACGAAAGGAGACAGTGCAACAGGGAGCGCTTTCAAAGAGAAAGTAGCGATGAGTGAGCGCATAAGATCTTACTTACTGTAGGCAATGTGCTAAGGTCTGCGCCCAGTAGCTATTGAGGGAAGGATACGCTGTGAACGACCAATCCGTGAATTATGATGATGTCAAACAATATCGATTAGATCCTGAGCGAGAGCAGGCTCTGATTAACAGTGCTGGAGAATGCGTTTTCATTTGGGCCAACAAAGAAGGCCATCCTATTGGCGTCATCACGGCCTATGTTCCCGTCAAAGGAAAGATTTGGATGACGGCGACCAAAGATCGAGTTCGGATCAAAGCCATTGCTAGAGACGGACGGTCGTCTTGTGTCTTTACCAGTAAGGGCACCCCGATGGGGGGAGGTAAGACGGTAACCTACAAAGGTCATACCGTGATCCACAGTGATCAAGAAACAAAGACGTGGTTTTACCAATTATTGGCTCGAGGTATGGCGGGTCGAAATGACGATGGCAATGAATTCACGAAGAACCTGGATCCTGACCGGTTTGTACAATTTCTCGACACGCCAGAACGGGTGGTCCTAGAATTTACATCTGAATTATCGATCCCATTTGATGGGGATAAGATGGCCGCCGGAACTGCCGCAGCCTACGCAGAATTTGCTAAGAAGGCCCAAGAAGACTGAGCAGGCTTCCAGGAGGCGAGACAGCAAAGTAACGCGAACTTGTATGCATACAAGGGTAGTGAAGTCGGGTGAAATCCTATCATAAGCAACGGTTGAATCGAGGCCATTGCCAACGATAATCCTGGCTGCTGATTATCTCGATTTCAGTCACTCAGAGTGTCGGCGCAATGAGCAGAGGTTGGCGGTTGGATGATTAAGGAAACTAAAAGAGCAGGGCGTTGGTGGAATAGCCAGCCCTAGTGATCACCAGAGTTTGCTGTCTCAAGCGTTGACAGCGCTGAACAAGGAGAGAGTCATTGTTGTGGTTTAAGAGATTGAGTGTTGTGGGCTTCTGGTTGGTGCTGGTGTTCTCGGTTGCCGTCATTACCGCGGCCGTCAAACAGCGATTTGAGGATGGTCCCAATCGGGTGTTTTCCGGTGGTGCATTGATTCAAGGAGCGCTCTATCAAGGCCCGGAACCGGATTGGAGCTTCGTGAATGAAATCGCGACGATTGAATTGCAGTTGCTTCAACCGGAACAATCGAGACGAATCTGGGTGGCATCAGTGTCTGGTCGCTTATTTGTTTGGTCCGGCTATATGGATTCATTCATGGGAAAACTTTGGAAACAGTGGCCGCTCCAAGCTGAACGCGATAATCGGGCGGTTGTTCGAATCGATGGTAAACGTTATAAGCGGCAACTTGTCCGCGTTCGGGAAGGTGCTGTTCTGGATGACCTCACGGCGATAATCAATGAGAAATACCCCTCTCGAACCTCAAGGGCAGCAGTAGAGTCTGGCGCTGTTTGGGTTTATGAGTTGGCACCAAGATCAGAGCCGACGGAGATGGTACAAGGAGCAAGACCATGAAGCGGCGGAGTGTTCAAGGGTTAGGGGTCATTGTCTTTACCAGCGCTATGGTTTGGTTCGTTCCGGGCATTGATGACGGGGTGGAGTCGGTATTTCAATTGCTGGTGTTGCTGGTTTCTCGTTAAAGGGGGACCTGCTGGCTCAAACAGAAATACCTTCATGGCATTAAAGCCAACGATTTTTAAGTTTGACGTTTCTCTTTCTGACGTCGACTGTGGTCGCTATGAGCATCTAAACTTGACGGTTGCTCAGCACCCCTCTGAAACCGCTGAGCGCATGATGGCTAGACTCCTGGCATTTTGTCTCAACGCAGACGCTGGATTGGCTTTTGCAGGAGGGTTGGCCTCGGCAGAAGAGCCAGATATTTGGCTGCGCGGATTGGATGGTCAGGTCATCAAATGGATTGATGTCGGTGAACCCAGTCTGGACCGGCTTCGAAAAGCCAGTCGAATGGCCCGTGAAGTATTGGTTTACAGCTTTAATACTAAATCCGATCTTTGGTGGGCTCGTGTCGGAGCAAAAGCCCAGATGCCAAATGTCTCGATCATCCAATTCGATTGGAGTCATCTTCAGCAGTTTAAGGGCCTGCTCCAGCGAACCTTGTCATTGAGCATTGGAGTAACCGACCAGTCCGCGTTTATTGCCGCGATGGAAGACTCCATCGAGGTCGAGTGGCGCACCTTAAAGCACGCCGATTGAAGGGTTTCTGCCCATAGGCGAGTTGTTGCGGTCTCGCTACAAGATACGGTGATCAAAAGCCTGACGAGTAAGAATCGTCTCCACCACAGGGATAAAGTGCTCGAGCGGGGCGTTTTATAGTGCGGATCAAAAGACGGTTGGTCCCATTCGGCGCAAAAGTTAACGCGATGTTCAAAATAGGGATGATTGTGATAGCGATCGCTGCTGCAGGGGTCTTGTCCCAAATGACGTGCGTAATAGGTCTGTTGAAACAGTCCGTGCATGTTAACAGTCCAGGTGACGGGTCTGCTTACGTAAGGTATTGATAATACTGGCAGCAAATTGGCCATGATTGTCGGGGGCCAGGTCGTCGCTGATATCGCGCAATAAAGCGGCAACGATCCATTCAATATCGGCGCCGTCGTGCTTGGCTCGAGCTGCAGCCTGCAAAGCCTGCTGTAAGCGAGATATTTTGTAGCCGGTCAGACCTGTTTCTAGGCTCAGTAAGGCTTTGACGATACGTTTGGGCAGTTGATTGTTACGCGCTCGCTCCAAGTTCGCTAACAGGCGATAGTCTTTAGCCGTGCCGTCGATCATGGCGGTAAAGCTGACCGTTTCCCTCGTTCTTCTCAATTGACGCTTTGTCGATCCTGGGATCTCCGTCAGAGGTCTAGGATGGTTTGGCTCTTTGGGCGATGACCTCTCGAATTTCGGCGTGTTTTTGTGATGATAAATCGTAGAAGCTCGCAACAAAGGCAGTGATGCCGATCAAGCATAAAACGCCGGGGCCCATTGCCAAGGCCAGGGTCAGTAGAGACTCGGGGTCGATGGTTTCGACTGTTGCATTTCTCTGGATCCCTGCGAGGTCAACAACCGCCCCGGAAATAACGATGCCGAAACCGCCGATCGCTTTCGACGCGAAGCTCGAGGCAGCGAAATAGATACCCTCACTGCGATCGCCATGGAGGGCCTCGTGCTGGTCGGTAATGTCAGAAATCATCGAGCCCATCATGACGGTGAGAACTCCGATTCCCATGCTACAAATCGCGTTTGCGAACATGACCAGATAAAACAATGCGGGATCCCCTGCAGCAGGCGCAAGACCTACTAGACTGAGCACAATGGGCAACGTATTCCAACCTGCGTACCATAAAAGGCCAGACATCAGCAGAGTCTTCTTTTCTTTGAAGAGTCTCCCTAGCGGTGTTGCAAGTCCAGCGCCGACGAAACTACCGAGGACCGAAGCAGGGAAAGAGAGTCCAATCAATTCGAGACTGAATTCAAAATAAAGTGTCCCCAAATAAATTGAAAGCGCGGACACCATCCCCATGGTCATGCCAAATAAGACACCCGTGAGCACCACTGTCTTGAACGAACGCAGACTAAAGGCCATTAGTGCCTCATTGACGACTTGTCGAAGACTAAAGGGTTTCCGCTCGTCGCTGCCTTGTGGTAGATGGGGGATGTGGCTGTGCGTGCCATAGGCCGTTAATGCAACACCCACAAAAATAATGAGGGCGAAGGTAAAAGCAAATCGCGGGTAGGCATCGGGATTGAGCTGACCATTAGGAAAGGCGGGTGTGCTGTCAAAATAAATTTGCAAGCCAATCAAAAAGACCATCAACATGCCGACGGATTGTAAGATGCCACGCAGCGAGGACAGACGGGTCCGCTCCTGGTAGTCGGTTGATAGCTCCGCCGTCAAGGCTGTGTGCGGAATTGAGTAAATTGACTGGGTGGTTCGAGTGAGGACTGCGAAGGTTAATAGCCAAAAAAAAGTTTGGGTTTCTGATAGCGCGTCAGGAGGTGCGAACAAGCAGTAAAAGCATAGCGCGAAGGGGATAGCCCCAGCATACATAAAAGGGTGGCGTCGTCCCCATCGATGACGAAAGCCATCAGACCAAGCACCGATGACGGGATCGCCGATGGCATCAACTAAAATCGCGAGAATAATGGCTAGGCTTGCTAAAAATCCTGACAGTCCGAGCACTTGGTTGTAAAAAAATAATAAGAAAAATCCGAAGGAAGTGGATTGCACACCTTCCGGGATTTGGCCCACCGCAAACATGAATCGAATTCGCCAAGTTAAAGGGCTCGGGTCAGGGGTGGTCAAGGGTTGCTCGCAGGCGGGCGGTGTTGGCCGGTTGTGCACCAGACAAAAGTATAGGTTAGATACAAGGGCGCACCTATCATGGATCGAGTTCACCTGAGAGTAGCACTTCCTAGTGTGCTTGTTCCATCTCCCTGACAACGCATGGCTGGGCAACGCTTTCGAGCCACCTCTGTAAACCGTAACCGGAGCGGGTTTGGGGGTAGAGACTTTTCAATCCCTGAAGCATCGAGCAAGAGGTGTCGCCGGTGTCTTAGGAGAGCCGCTTTAAAATGCTCATTCGATCATCAATCCTGTGTGGTCAGGCTCGATAGAGATACTGGGCTTGATAACCAGGTGGCTGGGGATCGCCAAAGTGGATTTAGGGTGCTTGGCCGCATTCAAGAAATGAGGTCTGTCGTGCCTCCACGGGGTCGGTGCCCGCCCAGGTTGTCACAGATGCGCGAATACAGAGCCGAAGACGAGTCGGTGGATAAGCGCTCTTTTGTCGGCCGTGTTGTTGGATGGCTGCTAAGACGCCTGACTTGCAGCGCCCTGTCCGGCTAGATACTCTCATGAAAGCCAATCAGAGAGTGAGCGTATGTGTACGTCCCATGATGTAGAGAACAATACCGATCGTGCCGACCCGCGAGAGGGGTATAGGCGAGTCGAAGATTGGCCAAGGTATCCCAAAGAGATGCAATTTGAAATGGGCTCTGGAGTGGCAGTTGATAAAGAGGGGATTATTTATTTGTTCACCAGAGATATCGAACACTGGGCAGCTCACCCCCTCGCACTCAAAGATAAAATGGGGAAGAGTAGTATTTCGATGTTTAACCGCGCCGGCGATTATCTTGGCAAATGGGGCGGTTCTGATGAGCGTGGATTTGCGTTGGGAGGCCACACGCTCTATATCGAAAAAGATGGGATGTTTTGGACTACGGATCGTGATGGTCATGTGGTGCGAAAATTTCATCCCAATGGGGAATTATTGCTGGAGCTTGGCACCTTTGCTGAATGGGGCGACGATGAAACCCATTTCAATGGTCCAACGGCAGTGGCGGTGCAGGCAAATGGCGACATTGTCGTTGCCGATGGTTATTGGAATTCGAGGCTAGTTTGGTTTTCCCCCGAGGGTCAATTTATCAAGTCGGTGGGTGGCTGGGGGCGTGGCCCTGCCGAATTCAATACTCCTCATGCGTTGGCGATCGACTCTAAGGGTCGTATTTTAGTCGCGGATCTCTGTGGCGGTAACTTTCACGATTACATGACGGTGCCTGGCCAGATCAAAAGTTATCGCACTGAGGTGGAGCCAGGCAGCCAGCATCGGATTCAGCGCTTCACGTGGGACGGTCAATATATCGATGAATGGACGCACGTGCTCCCCTTGAGTCTTGCGTGCTATGGCGACGAAATCTACGCGAGCGACCAAATGAGCCACTTGGCGATACTGGACGAAGATACGGGCGCGGTAAAAAGGCGGATAGAGGATCTTGCTATTTACATTCACCAGCTCGCGGTTGATGGGCATGGTGATCTGTATACCGCGTCGGTCTATCCAGAGCATGCCGGTGCGCTTCGAGGGCCAGAAGGACCCTCACACCGTCGCTGGACTCGAGCTGAAATTAACGAAACAGGAGCATCATGATGATTATTGTTGTAGCCGCCTTAGGCTTTGAAAACCAAGCCGACCGTGATCATGCGGTCGCAATCACAGCGGAGGTGCAGCTAGCAACGCGAGAGCAAGAAGCCGGCTGCATAGATTACTGTTTTGCGCCGGATCCTGCGGTGCCGACCCGTATCCAAGTTTATGAATTGTGGGAGGATAGTGACTCCTTGTCAGCCCACTTTAAGCATCCCAATTATTTGAAAATGGTTGAATTATTGGGCAATGCCAATGTGAAAGAGAGTATTAACCAAGCTTATCTCACCGAGCGTAGTGAACCGGTCTATGGTCCCAATGGCGAGAAGAAAACAGCGTTTTTTGCTGATTAGAGGTCTTGTAAATGCAACCAGATAAAATTTACACCGGCGGACGAATTTTTCCAGCGATCGATGAATCGGTGATCGACAATGGGGCTGTTTGGGTTCGTGATGGGAGAATCGCCTATGTAGGGCCGGAGGATGGATTGCCCGCGGCGGCGGGCGATAGCGCCTCAATTGATTTAGCAGGCCAATTTTTGATGCCGGGCATGACCGAAACTCATGCGCATCTGTCTTTTGCCGATGCCAGTCCTTTTGCGATCGGCGATACAAGTGTCGAGGATGCAACCATTATTGCGGTAGGCAATGCAGATAAGATGCTGCGCGCGGGTTTTACATCGGCGATTAGTTTTGGTTCAACCTACAAGATTGACGTTGCGCTGCGAGGGGCCATCAATAGCGGAAGAATTTCCGGCCCCAGGCTTTTGGCAGCGGGTAGAGATCTGGGCGCAACCTCAAGTAATGTCGATTCTCCTGGGGGACTCTCACAGATTGCTGATGGACCTTGGGCGCTGCGTAAGGCAGTCCGAGAACAAAGACGAGATGGTGTCAATGTGGTTAAAGTTTTTATTGATGGTGAGGCGATTAACCCTCGCAATCCACCGGGTGAACTGTCGTTTTGTGATGAAGAAGTCATTGCCGTTGTGGACGAGGCCCACCGGCGAAAAATGCGGGTTGCCTGTCATGCGCGCTCTGCGGCGGCGGTCAAGCAAGCGGTCAGCGCTCAAGTCGATTTTATTGGCCATGCGAACTATTTGGACCAAGCAGCGGTTGATCTCTTGGCCGGGTCAAAGTCCCCAGTGTTTGTAGGACCTGCGATCGCGTGGGAAGTGCAATATTTGGCTCAATGCGAGTCTCTAGGGGTCAGCCAGGAAACGGTCAGAGCCCAGGGTTATGAGCGGGAAATCGAAGCCACTGTCGCGTCGGTCGAGAAAATGCGTGCCGCCGGTATTAAGCTGGTGGTGGGTGGTGACTATGGCATCAGTATCGCCCCTCATGGCACCTATGCGAAGGACCTTGAATACTTTGTGACCTTGTTCGATATGCGACCCGCCGAAGCCTTGTTATGCGCTACTCGTAATGGTGGCGAGGCGTTCGATCCGAGTGGGTCGCTCGGTACTTTGGCGAAGGGTTCAATCGCTGATTTGGTGTTGGTGGCAGGAGATCCTTTGGATGACATTACTGTGCTGCAGGATGAGAGCCGTTTGACGGTGATCAAAAGTGGCGTGGCTAACCCTTAGGGTGCAATAGTGGCAAATCTCATCATGAAGTCGGGTCAATGTCCTCGTTGTTGAAATTTGACCTGAAAGTCATCCTAGATTGACCTGGGCTGCCATCCACGCTTGGGTCGAAATTCGGCAGGAGACGCCAGGCCGTCTAGCAACAGGCCGTTTCATAAGAAGAAAGGCCCAGCGACAACAAGGCTGGCGAGAACCAGCGTGCACTCAAGAGAGGCGGTGGTCATGCGAATCAGTCGACGTTTGGTCATGGTTTGCTCCTTTTTGGTTCAGTGAAAACGAAAACAGTGATTTTGGTAGGGTGACAGCAACGATCGTGCCAAGAGACGATCTCAATGAATCCAGCGCGGTTGATCGTTCCTGAGTCAGAAGGTAGAGCCTCTTAGGCCCTTCGAGCGAGTCTTATTGGTCCACAAGCACCGTTAAGCTGTTTGAGCGGCGTTTGAAGGGTGGGATTGGGTTTAGACGCCGGCTCCAATCCTCGCCACGCAGGATTGACTGATGAAATTGAGTTGCCTCGCTCGGCTTGAGCGAAGTGGCGGTGGCGCTATCTACCCCCAAGCTCTGCAGATTTCGTTTCAATTAGGTGGTTAGCCGGCTGGATCGGGTCGTCATACTCCGCATTCAGTGGCGCAACTGTTAGCATGGGGCACGAAGGTCGGCTGTCACTTTGCGAAAGAGATTGAGTGCAAAAAAATGAGAGCCAATAGGATTGAGAGCCAATAGGATTGAGAACTAAAAGGATTG
This sequence comes from Gammaproteobacteria bacterium, assembly GCA_002689445.1. Taxonomy (GTDB): domain Bacteria; phylum Pseudomonadota; class Gammaproteobacteria; order Pseudomonadales; family Azotimanducaceae; genus UBA9926. The sequence continues at coordinate 3,023 of NZGC01000099.1, read as the reverse complement.
AGAATGCCGTTTGCTAATATTCAAGAGATGCCAAAGCTAGGTTTTGGGTTGTGGAAAATTCCGGAGGCTGAGGCGGCTTCAGTGGTTTATGAAGCCATCAAGGTTGGCTATCGGCACTTTGATAGTGCCTGCGATTATGGCAATGAACGCTCCGTGGGGGCGGGTATTCAACGAGCCCTCAACGAAGGGCTGTGTGAACGATCCGATTTGTGGATCACCTCGAAACTTTGGAACACCTATCATCATCCAGATCGCATCGAGCAAGCGCTAGAGAGAACGTTGACTGACTTGGGCCTTGAGTATTTGGATTTGTACCTCATCCACTTTCCGATCGCGTTAGCCTTTGTGCCTTTTGAAACTCGTTATCCACCTGAATGGACGTTTGATCCAGAGGCCGTGATACCAGTAATGGTGCCGGAAAAAGTCACCTTGGCCGATACTTGGCGCGGGATGGAACAGCTGAAATCCAAGGGCAATGCTCGACATATTGGTGTTGCCAATTATAACTCTGGGTTACTCCATGATTTGATGAACTATGCTGAGTATGCGCCTGAGGTGTTACAGATTGAGTCGCACCCTTACTTGACTCAAGATCGCCTCGTTGCGATGGCAACACAGTATGGAATCTCAGTAACGGCGTTTTCTCCGCTAGGTGCCTCTTCCTACGTTGAACTCGATATGGCTGTGCCGGAAGAGTCGCTGCTCGAGGATCCGGTGATGCTCACGATCGCTGACCGGCACCATGCGACGCCAGCTCAAATTGCACTCGCCTGGGGACTTCATCGCGGGACTTCGCTGGTCGTTAAGAGTGTGGATTCGCTACGAATGCAAGAAAACCTGGGCGCAGTCGATATTAGGCTTTCAGAGATTGAATTGAGCGAGATTTCTGGCCTCAACCGGGGGCGAAGGTACAATGATCCGGGTCAGTTCTGTGAACAAGCCTTCAATACCTTGTATCCTATCTATGACTGAATCAGATTTTCCGCGGATCATTGAAAATGAGGATGGCCTTGATGATGAGCGTCAGTTGTTCGATTGGGCGAAGTCTCATGAGGTTAGGCTTAAAGCACTACTAGCGGAGGCCGGAGCGATACTGTTTCGAGGCTTTCCAGTGACCACGGCTGCGCATTTCGATGCCTTTGCGAGCGCCTTTTCCTATGACGAATTTACCTATGCAGATTCGCTGTCGAATGCCGTTCGGGTCAATCTGACGCCTCGTGTTTTTACCGCCAATGAGGCGCCGGCTGAGGTTGAAATCTATCTTCACCACGAAATGGCGCAAACGCCGATCTCACCTGAAAAACTGTTTTTCTGTTGTTTGCAACCTGCGGAGAGCGGAGGCGCCACGCCACTCTGCCGATCCGATTGGCTCTGGTCTGAATTTCAAGCCCAACATCCGCCCTGGGCAGAGCAATTTCGAGCGTTGGGTCTGAGATATCGGATGGAAATGCCGGCCGAGGATAATGCTGGATCTGGGCAAGGGAGAAGTTGGGCAAGCACCTTGAGCGCTCAAACGCGCGCCGCCGCTGAGGAAAAACTGATTAAGCTGGGGTATCGCTGGCAATGGCAGCAGGATGGGGGGCTGGTAACGCAAACCCCGGTGTTACCCGCGGTCAAGCGTTTATCGGGTGGTGCTGAATCGTTTTATAACCAGGTGTTGGCTGCCAATCTAGGCTGGCAATCTGCCGCAAGGGAGGGGCAGCCTCCGGTGACCTTCGGCGATGAGAGTCTCATTCCTAGTGCGGCGATCGAGGTGTTGATTGAGCTGGCGAAGCGCTTTACCCAACCTTTGGCCTGGCAAAAGGGCGACATAGCATTGGTCGATAATCATCGAGTGATGCATGGCAGATACCCTTATCGCGGCAATACCAATCGACAGGTCGTAGTGTGCCTGGCGAGGGAAGCCGCGAATGATTGATCGTTTGAAAGAATTCGGTGAATAAAGTGACCGTCGGTCTAAGTATGAAAGGTCAGAACAAGCAGTCACGGACAAACTCAGGAGGACACCTCGAGGGGTTGAGGTGTCACCCGGATTTCAGGTCAAGTCGTCCTAACAAGGCGTAGGGCCCGCTCTAGAACTCGGTAGAATTCAGCAGCGGGCGCAGTCTTCATCGGACTTTAGGTCTTTCGGATCACCCGCACCGGAAGGTAAGTATAGCCTTTGACAAACGAGGACAGCGTCCGCTCCGGCTCTTCGAGGACCTCGATCCGTTCAAATCGCTCCAATATCTCCTCCCAGAGGATACGAAGTTGCAACTCTGCCAATCGATTGCCCATGCACCGATGGATACCAAATCCAAAGGACAAGTGTTGGCGAGCATTCTTGCGTTCAATGTCGAGGCTTTCTGGTTGGTCGAAGACGCTGGTATCTCGATTGCCTGAGGCGTACCACATCAATAACTGATCCCCGGCTTGAATTTCCTTATCGCCCAACACGCAATCGAAGTTGGCGGTTCGGCGCATGTAGGCTAGGGGGGGTTGCCAGCGGATGACTTCCGCGACCATATTGGGAATCAGACTGGGGTTTGCCGTTAGCTTGTGATATTGCTCAGGGAATTGATTGAGCGCATAAACGCTGCCCGACATGGTGTTGCGGGTAGTATCGTTGCCGCCCACAATCAGCAGCAATAAATTGCCTAGATATTCAAACGGCGGCATATCGCGCGTGTTCTCGCCGTGCGCCAGCATGGACACCAAGTCATCGCCGGGGTTCTTTAACCGTTCTTCCTTGAGTCGCATAAAGTATTCCAAACACTCAAGCAATTCATCCCTGCGCTGTTCGATTGACTCAATAATGCCCCCAGGCTGTGGAATCGCAAAAGTGATGTCGGACCAGCGGGTTAGCTTTCTTCGGTCCTCGAATGGGAAGTCAAAAAGGGTGGCGAGCATCATGGTTGTCAATTCAATCGATACCGTATCCACCCAGTCGAACGGCGTGTCCTCGGGCAAGCTATCGAGCACTTGCTGGGTTCTGGATCGGATCAAAGGTTCGAGGTTGGCAAGATTTCTCGGCGCGACGACAC
>NZGC01000098.1 GCA_002689445.1 Gammaproteobacteria bacterium | reverse complement strand
CGAAGATCCGACCGATGTAACCCTTTTTGCGAGAACCCTCGTTTCAAATCTGTTGGTAAATCCTCTTCTAACGCAGCCTTGAGGTCTCGGTCCTGGGGCCAGCCTCGACGATACTCTAGCGTTAAGGGCTGATCGATTCCCAGCTGGGCAATCAATTGTACAAACGCGGTCTGCAAACCCTCTACATACTGTTGACGCCAAAAATCAATCGTTTCGCTGTATTTAACCAACAACGCTGTCCATTCTTTGAGTGAATCGCTGGCGTAGCCCACTTTGAGCAATCGGTTTCGCTGGTCAAGCGCACGTGACCAGGATCGCCACGACTCAGCAAAATGAGGTTTCACGTGAAACAATCCCCAATTGAGGAAACGGCGACGCCTTTCTGGCTCGCCTAACACCAAAAGAATGGTATTGGGATCAAACACCACGGTTGGCAGGGCCGTCGCTAAATCGCTCGCCCTCACCAAAGGAGCTTGATTGAGCCTTAATTGATGACGTTTATTTCGAGCCCGCTGAACCGCCAACTGATCGCCCTGATCGGTTAGCCCTCGAATCAATGCAAACTCTGAATCATCCGAAATCACCGCCGAGGCTTGTGATGAGCGAAAAGATCGAAAATTACCGAGAAAATAGATCGCTTCGAGTAAACTGGTCTTGCCGCTACCATTACCGCCAAAAAACGCGTTGACGCCCGGCCTTGGCTCGATCACGGCCCGCTGTATGTTCCTGAAGGTCAGAACCTCCAGCCGGCTTAAGGTCATAACTTCATCGGCATTATCACATACAGCGCATTTTCAACCGAGGGATCCTCAATCAGGGCGCTACTGTTGCCATCAAAAACCGTGATTTTGACGGTGTCGCCACGAATCACGTTCAACACATCTAACAAGTATCCAACGTTAAACCCGATCTCCAAAGGGCTTCCTTGATAGTCAACTGGGACCGTCTCTTCTGCGTCTTCTTGCTCGGGGTTGTTGGTGCTCAATGTGACCAAGCCTTCACTGAAGTTGACTCGGATTCCACGAAATTTTTCGTTAGAGAGAATGGCTGTTCGGTTGAGGGCTCGGCGGAGGTCCTGTTTATTTGCCAGAACATGTTTGTCCCCATTCCGAGGAATGACCCGTTCGTAATCTGGAAATCGCCCATCGACCAGTTTGGTGGTCAATTCAAAGGCGCCCGTTGAGAGCCTTAAGTGACTACCACCGAATGCTAACTCAACATCGCCGTCACAATCGTTCAACAACCGTTGCAGCTCCAAAACACCTTTCCTAGGAATAATAACCTGTTGATCAACCTCTGACCCACCATTGCCCAACTCATGATAATTCATCGCGAGACGATGCCCATCGGTCGCCACACATTTTAGGGTTCCACCCGTTTCTTCAATGAGCATGCCATTCAAAAAATAACGAACATCCTGTTGGGCCATTGCAAAAGCGGTCAAATCCAACAACGACTTCATTTCTGAAGCAGGAATAGTCCCCTGCCGCTCGGCATCTGCGACCTCGACGGCGGGAAAGTCCGCTGCCGGCAGGGTTGATAAATTCGATCGAAATCGACCTGAACGAATCTCCAAGCGGTCTTCCTTCAACGTGACATCAATTTCCGCCTGATCAGGTAATTCTCGACAAATATCAACAAATTTTCTTGCTGGAACAGTAATGTCTCCCTCTAGATCCACTGACGCATTTAATTGACTCACCATTTCAACTTCTAGGTCTGTCCCTGTCATCGATAGTTTAGACCCGGAAACGCGGAGCAAAAGATTAGACAAGATCGGTAGTGTTTGCCTTCGCTCTACCACTCCCGAGACTTGTTGAAGCGGTCGTAATAACGACTCTCGATTAATTGAAAATTTCATAATGCTGTCTCAATATGTGAGTACTTACTATCACTAATATATTTATTTTATATGATCATGGGGCTGACAACAAAAGTTGCTTGGGCATCGTCCGGATCCGTGATTAAACACGGGCTGGTTTGGCCAGAAAACCCCATACTGACATTCTTTCCTGACATCGCGCCCAGCGCTTCAATCAGAAAGTGAATATTAAACCCAATATCCAATGCTTCGCCCTGATATTCGACGCTCAAAGACTCTTCCGCTTGCTCTTGCAACGGGTTATTTGTAAATAACATGAGTTTATCTTCCTGGAGCGACAATTTTACATTCTTGTACACCTCATTTGACATGACCGCCGTCCTTATAAGGGCGTCTCGTAACAACCCCCGATCGCAGGTCACCCTCTTGTCAGGCTGATCTGGAATCGCTTTCGTATAATCCGGATATTCACCGTCGATCAACTTCGAAACAAATCGTTTGCCTGTCATCTGAGCGACGATACTGGTGTCTGAAAACCCTAGATCAACCTCACCCTCGACCCCGTCTAAGAGCTTCACAAGCTCTAGGACCCCTTTTCGAGGGACAATCGGCCGGCCGACTGCCTGGTGTTCGGTCATTGCCTGCTTCAACGCGACGACCGCTAAACGCTGACCATTGGTCGCCACCACCTTGAATTGCAAACCCTCCAACTCAAACAACATACCATTAAAAAAATAGCGCACATCTTGCTGGGCCATTGCAAAGGCTGATTTGCCTAACATCTGGCCCAAATCAACCGCATTCACGGTGAGCATTTGTTGGGGTGGCTGATAACCATCCAACGATGGAAACTCCTCCGCTGGCAAAGTCGAAAACTGTGATTCAAACGCGCCACTGGTTAAGGTTAACCGTGCATCGCTTAACGAAAAGGATAATTCAGCATCGGCCGGTAAGTGCCGACAGATCTCTAGCAGTTTTCTACCCGGCACGGCGCAGCGTCCAGCCGCCTGAACCTGTATCGTTCCTGCCTCAAAATCAACTTGGGTTTGCAGCTCCACTTCCTGATCAGTACCACAGAGCGTGACTCGCTCGGCTTCCACCGATAACAACACGTGTGACAGGATCGGCAATGTTTGACGCTTCTCTAGGACCCCTACAACCTTCGCCAAAGGTTCTAATAAGTCACTTCTCTTTAGGCTAAATTCCATACCGACCTCTACCCAGTTACCAACCTCACGGGTATCTATTTAAACATTATTCTTCTAGAACACAGCATTCTGAAAACCACCGCCTGTCATCCTGCGTAATGCGTTCTCTACTCATTGCTCTAGCTTATTGCTCTATACTGTAGCGACATGCTGCAGCGACTTACACCGACTTGCGCGCTTTCGCATCCACCGACAACAATGATCGCTGACATTTTCTGGACTGAACACCATTGACCCAAATGTCCGCATCCCGTTTATCAACTGCTGATTTCTGCCTAACCTCAACCAATAGGATCCAAGCGGTGTTTCAGCTGGTTAAAATTCGTCTGAGCGTTCGATAGTCATCCTTGATATCTGGATGCAACTCTCGAAGCTCCTCGACCTTACGGCACGCGTGAAGCACAGTTGTGTGGTCTCGCCCACCAAAGGCATCGCCAATTTCCGGTAAGCTATGGTTGGTTAATTCTTTGGCGAGCGCCATCGCCAATTGCCTTGGCCTAGCCAAAGATCGGTTACGCTTTTTAGACAACAAATCTGCCAGCCTTATCTTGTAATAATCTACGACGGTTTTCTGAATGTTATCAATCCCCACTTGTCGGGCTTGAATGGCAATCAGGTCACGCAACGCCGCCTTTACTTGATCAATAGAAATGGGCTTACCTGTAAAACGCGCATTAGCGATCACACGTCGCAACGCGCCTTCCAGTTCTCTGACATTCGATCGGACGCGCTCGGCAATAAAAAAGGCCGCATCCGACGGTATATAAACAGCCTCTTGCTCGGCTTTCTTCAACAAGATTGCCACCCGGGTTTCAAGCTCAGGGGGCTCTACAGCGGCGGTCATGCCCCAAACGAAACGACTTTCCAGACGTTCTTCTAAACCTTGAATTTCTTTAGGATAACGGTCGCAGGTGAGGACAATTTGACGACCATCCTCTTGAAGCCGGTTGAATACGTGAAAAAACTCTTCCTGGCTTTTCGAGCCCTTGGCAAGAAATTGGATATCATCCATCAACAACACGTCAACCGCACGATAATACTGAGTAAACTCCGCCATGGTGCCGTGCTCGATGGCCCGCACCATATCTTCCATAAACCGCTGAGAATACATGTAAGCGACCTTAAGATTCGGGTGCCTAGCGGCGATAGCATTACCGACTGCATGCATCAAGTGGGTCTTACCTAGACCGACGCCACCATAAAGCAATAACGGGTTATAACTCGAACCGCCGACGTTTTCTGCAACCTGTATTGCCGCTGCTCGCGCCATTTCATTCGATCGACCCCCGACGAAAGAATCAAACGTAAAGGCCTTATTAAGATCAAGCAGAGGATAAAAGTTTTCTCTTTCAGAAAAACTATTCTGCCTAGCTGCTGGGGGTTGGCTTACCCTGCGGCCCTGTAGCGGCGGGTTAACTCTTTGGCTGCCAATCTTTAACTCAACTTGCGCCATGCCTTCTTCCGCAAGTAGCACCCTGATGCGCGCCAAAAACTGTTGCTCTACCGTATCTAAAATATACTTGTTAGGGGCGTAGACAACGGCATCATCCGGTGATCCGGACAATTGCAAGGGTTTTATCCACGTATTGTACTGCTGTGCCGAAAGCTCCGACTCTAACGACAACAAACAATTCTGCCAAATCAACGATACCACAAGACTCTCTCTACCCTAGACGACCTATAATTAAACCCGATCTAACCGACACTGAAACGCCAACGCCCCTTCTTAGATTCGATCTTCAACCCCAAAAGCCTAGCCTCACCTCAGACCAGCCCCGACAGCATTCTGGGATACTAACCTTAAACCGGCCAACATAACCAGAGAAAGAAGGTTTTTTTAAACAAAAAACTGAAATTAATTCAATAGTTTATTGCAAAAGCTGTGGATAACTTGTGAATTAATTGGGCATGAGAAAACTTTCTGATTCAACCGCCGAATCTTTGTGAATAACTCAAAGAAAAAATTGCGCTAGCGTACAAGATCTTCAGCTATATCTCACAACTTATCCACCATTTTGTTATCCGCCTAAGTCACTAGAAATGCTTAAAAAAAACCACATACCCACAACAAAGACCCCCTTAATAAGAGCAATAACAATAAATCTTTATATATATAAAGTTTTATTAGTTATAGAAACGCGTCGAAACCCTGCTCGTCCAAATCCCACAAAGCGATTGACGCCATAGCATAGACTCTTTAGAATCGCGCGTCCTAAGAACTTCGGATCCCTGTTATGAAACGTACTTTTCAACCCAGCGTGCTTAAACGAAAACGTACTCACGGTTTTCGAGCAAGAATGGCCACCAAAAACGGCCGATTGGTGCTGAAACGACGCAGAGCCAAAGGTCGCAAAGTGCTATCTGCCTAACAGTCACCCCTCGTTGTTGAGCGGTATTGCCCCCGCATGAGTGAACCAACGCAAAAATTTCAGGCCTCTAATCGAATGCATCACAGCAGTGAATTCGATGAAGTATTTAAGAACCCTTTGAAAAAAATCCATGGGCAAGGGTTCTTGATATTAGCCAGGCGAAATCTAGCCGCTGAATCCAAACTCGGCCTTGTTGTTGGCAAAAAAAATCTCCCCAAAGCAGTTGCTAGAAATCGCTTTAAACGACATGTCAGGGAAAGTTTTAGACGGCATAAAGCGAAGCATTTGCAGGTCGTTGTACTGGCGACAAAAAGGCAACAATCACAATCCAATAGTGAGCTCAGGCAGCAGCTGGACAACGCCTTTCAGACGTTAATGCAAGTGGCCTGACATTGTCTAATATATTGATATTGATAGTAAAAATTTATCAATGGACGTTGAGTCCATGGTTGGGACAGAACTGCAGGTTTTATCCAACTTGCTCAAATTATTCGATAGAGAGTCTGCGCCGTTATGGCCCTTGGAAAGGGCTGCGATTAACCGTTCGGCGCCTCTCCAAATGTCATCCACTGCATGAAGGTGGAATTGACGAGGTACCAGAGACCTGGGAAGCAGCAAAAGAGAAGGTACGTTAATGGATTTTCAGCGAATTTTTATATTCATGGGACTAGCTGTAACCGGTTATATGTTGATTTTGGCCTGGCAACAGGATTATGGTCGAAACGCCCCTGCCGACAGCGCAGCCTTCGAATCAGCGGTTTCGGAAAATCGCTCTGCAGTGCCGCAGGAGACGCCAGCACAGGTCGTTANCGATGTCCCTGATGTCGATGCCCTTCNTGGCGCCGCGGACGCTCGGTTGCCGGCCCTTGAATCGACAACGANGAGAACCNTAGCGATCAATACCGACGTTTTGAACGTCAAAATTGATNTGAATGGAGGCGATATTGTTTTCGCGTCTCTACCCGATTATCCAGCGAACATAGAGGAGCCCGACAATCCTTTAATCTTGATCGATCCCAAGAATCAATACTCGGCCCAAAGCGGGTTAATTGGTCCTGATGGGCTCGATAAAAGTGGTATCAGGCCTCAATTCACGGCAACAAGAAGCGTCTTTACATTGCGGGATAGTGATGATGAGCTTCAGGTAAGACTTTCGCTTGCTATACCCTTTGATGACCGTCTTATCGAGAAAATTTACACCTTCAAACGCGGTGATTACCTGGTCGATGTTCGGTATGAAGTGCAAAATATAGGCTTAAAACCGCTGGAAATGGCCTTTTTTGGACAGATTAAACGAGACGGTAGACCCCCTTTATTTCAGGTCGATAATGCCATGGGGCTTCAGCCCTATTTAGGGATTGCCACCCGAAATGTTGATGAGCGGTATAGCAAAATCGATTTGGATGATGTTCAGGAAGCGCCTTACCAACTTGATTTCACCGGCGGTTACATAGCGTTCTTACAACATTACTTTGTGGGTGCTTGGGCACCACCCCAAAACGAAGCGGCTCGCTATTATGCGCGTTCCTTACAAGTTGCTGAAGATACGAGTTCGGATGTTTATTTGCTGGGCTATACCGCGGCGTTAACCACGATAGATACTGGCGGCCAACAAACTTTTGGGGGTTCTTTTTATATCGGTCCCAAGGACCAAACGGCTTTAGCGCAAATAGCCGAGGGCCTCGATCTCACCGTGGATTACGGTTTCCTTTGGTTTATTGCCCAGCCTTTATTTGTCGCACTGACGTTTATTCACGAGCAGGTCAACAACTGGGGTATAGCCATTATTTTGCTGACCGTCTTGGTTAAAACATTACTGTACCCTTTATCCGCCGCCAGTTTTAGGTCAATGGCCAAAATGCGTAAATTGCAACCAGAGATGGTTCGATTAAAAGAGCGTTATGGCGATGATCGCCAGAAATTCAGTCAAGCCATGATGGAGATGTATAAGAAAGAAGGTGCTAACCCATTGGGCGGATGTTTGCCGATTTTATTGCAAATGCCGGTCTTTCTAGCGTTGTATTGGACCTTGATGGAGAGTGTTGAATTGCGGCACGCGCCATTTATCTTTTGGATCAAAGATCTATCAGTGATGGACCCCTACTTTGTGCTGCCGATATTAATGGGGATTTCCATGTATTTGACGCAGATGATGCAGCCTGAGCCACCAGATCCTGTACAAGCAAAAGTTTTTAAGTTCATGCCCATTATTTTCACCGTTTTCTTCTTGTGGTTCCCATCAGGGTTGGTGTTGTATTGGCTCGTGAACAATATACTTTCTGTGCTTCAGCAGCTTTATGTCACACGACAACTTGAAAACGCCCGGTAATTCGCCAAGCGTCAACACAGAGACCATTGTTGCTGAGGCTACGCCCACAGGTAGAGCCGGCGTATCGATTGTAAGGTTGTCAGGAGGGCGAGCTTTGCCCATAGCCGAGCAGGTAGTGGGCCGATTGCCAGCGCCTCGACAAGCCTACTACCGGCATTTTCAGGACATCGATCAAAATATTTTTGATCAGGGCGTGGTGCTCTGGTTCCAAGGACCTGCATCCTTCACCGGGGAAGACGTGGTCGAATTTCAGGGTCACGGTGGCCCTGTTGTGGTTGATTTGTTAAAGCAAACGTGTGTGCAGCAAGGCGCACGCCTTGCGAGACCCGGTGAGTTTAGCGAGCGAGCGTTTCTGAACGATAAATTGGATCTGGTTCAGCTCGAAGCGATCGCTGATCTTATCGACAGCGCGTCTCAACAAGCGGCGAGAGGAGCGTATCAGTCTTTATCGGGCGTATTTTCCCGAGAAGTTGATCAACTGGTGCAGGGCGTAACAGAGTTACGGATTTATGTCGAAGCGGCCATCGATTTCCCCGAAGAAGAGATCGACTTTCTGGATGAGCCGATTGTGGCGGAGCAGGTTAATCAACTCGTGATCAATTTAACCGCTTTGCTAGCGCAAGCAGAGCAGGGCCGAAGATTACAATCGGGGTTAAAGGTCGCTTTAATCGGGCCGCCCAACGCCGGTAAATCCAGCATTTTAAATCGCTTGACAGGGGATGATAGCGCGATTGTAACGAATATACCGGGCACCACGCGAGATGTGGTGAAAGAGCAGATATTAATCGACGGGCTGCCTTTGGTGATATCGGACACAGCAGGCATTCGTAAAGCCAGCGATGCCATTGAAGCGGTTGGTATCGAGCGCTCCTGGCAGGTGGCTGAAGCGGCCGATGTGAGTCTCATCGTATTTGATGCTACTGATCACCAGATTTTGGCCAGTAAAGATAACGATAGGTCGTTTGATCAAGCAATCAAGGCGTTGCAAAAGCAACTGTTTGGAGAAAGGCCAGCACCTGCCAAAGCAGTCGTTGTGCTCAATAAAATGGATACGCTTTCAGCAACTGAGCAGCAGCAAATCAACCAGCGGGCGGGACCCAAAGGCGCGGCCGTTTTGGTCTCCGCGAAGACAGGAGAGTCATGGCAAACCTTGCTCGATGCGATCAAAGCAATGGCTTTGGATGTTGACGTTGGCGAGTCTGTGTTTTCTGCGAGAGCCCGCCATATTGTGGCGCTCAAGCAAGCCCAGCGGTATCTAGCCGCGGCAAAAGATCTGATAGAAGCAAAGCATCCAGGCGAGTTGGTTGCCGAAGAGCTCAAGATGGCGCAAGACACACTGGGTGAAATTACGGGAAAAGTCACCAGCGATGAATTGTTGGGAAAAATTTTTGGTAGCTTTTGTATTGGTAAATAATTGCGTCGTGAGCCATAGAGGGTCTGCAATGGCGTAAAATCGATAAAGCCTTGCTCGCTAAATCATGAGTCTGAGCGGGCAAAATGGGGTAGAAGGCTTTATCATCAGCCGTAAACCGGACAAAGTGTTGGCGACGAAATAAGATTGGAGTAGGAATTTTTTGTGTTTCAAAAAACAGGAAAAATCGGGACGTTAAAGAGGGGGCCTTGTGCATCATAAGTTTGATGTGATTGTTGTTGGTGGAGGTCACGCAGGCAGCGAGGCGGCGTTAGCAGCTGCACGCATGGGCGTTCGTACTTTGTTGGTGACCCAGAATATTGAAACGCTCGGTCAGATGTCTTGCAACCCCGCTATAGGAGGGATTGGGAAGAGTCACCTGGTCCGAGAGATCGATGCGATGGGTGGCATTATGGCGAGCGCCGCGGATATGGCGGGTATTCATTTCAGAGTGTTAAACGCTCGTAAAGGCCCTGCAGTGAGAGCCACCAGAGCCCAAACTGACCGGCAGCTTTACAAGCAGGCTGTTCGATATCAACTTGAAAACCAGCCTAACTTATCGATTTTCCAACAGTCGGTTGATGATCTTGTGGTGGAAGACGGTCGGGTACGCGGTATCGTGACGGCAATGGATCAACGGTTCATGGCACCAGCGGTCGTATTGACGGTTGGCACTTTTTTAGGCGGCGTCATTCATGTCGGTTTGAATCAGCACAGTGGGGGTAGAGCAGGAGATGCCGCTTCTAACCGCCTTGCCGACCGGCTGCGGGATATGGCGTTTGGTGTCGGTCGCCTTAAAACCGGGACCCCACCAAGAGTTGATGCCCGCTCAGTGGATTTTTCTAAATTAGACCTTCAAAAAGGCGACGATCCGTTGCCGCGATTATCATTCTGGTCAGCTGAGGGGTGTCAGCCGAAACAGGTGCCCTGCCACATAACCCACACAACCGAAGCAACGCATGACATCATTCGGGCTGGGTTAGACCGGTCGCCAATGTATTCGGGCGTCATCGATGGTATTGGCCCTCGTTACTGCCCGTCGATTGAAGACAAGATCGTGCGCTTTGCGGATAAATCATCGCACCAAATCTTTGTTGAACCGGAAGGATTGAACACTCGCGAATTGTATCCCAATGGCATCTCAACGAGCTTGCCGTATGACGTACAAGTTGATTTGTTGCACAGCATACCGGGTTTTGAATCAGCCCACATTACTCGGCCGGGTTACGCAATAGAGTATGATTATTTCGAGCCTCAGGGATTGAAAGCAACCCTAGAAACTAAAGCGATGCCGGGTCTTTATTTCGCGGGTCAGATTAATGGTACAACAGGCTATGAAGAAGCCGGTGCGCAAGGACTGCTGGCCGGAATCAATGCTGCTCGACAAGCGCAAAGTCTGCCGGCTTGGACGCCTAGCCGGTCGGAAGCTTACATCGGGGTGCTGGTGGATGATCTGATCACCATGGGAACGTTAGAACCTTATCGTATGTTCACATCAAGAGCAGAGTATCGGTTAATCTTAAGACAGGATAACGCCGATCAAAGACTCTGTCCTATGGCGGAAACCTTGGGTTTGTTGTCCGACGAACAACGTCGAGCCTTTGAAGCGAAACACGTGGCAACGGCTCAGTTGAGCGCAGCGGTACACGATACTACGATTGCTATGGAACACCCTGCTGTGAATGCCTTATTAAAGGAACCGATGCAAAAGGCTTATCGGTTATCGGATCTTGTTAAGCGTCCAGAGGTTGGCTTAGCGGATTTATTGATCGCCAATCAGCAGTCTTGCCCAGCGGCAGAGGTCGTTGAGCGGGTAGAGATAGAAATAAAATACCAAGGCTACATTGATCGTCAGAAGCAGGAAATTGAGCGCTTAAGGTCTCAGCAAAATTTGAAGATACCTCTTGATTTCGATTATTCGAATATTCAGGGATTGTCGAACGAAGTTCGGCAAAAATTGGGTGATATTCGACCCGAGAACTTAGGTCAGGCGGCTCGGATTTCAGGGGTTACACCGGCGGCGTTGTCGCTTTTGTTGGTGTATCTGAAGCGAAAGGGTGGACGCTTTGCCTCCGCGGCAGCGGTGTGACGCTTTCTGATTCGGTATCGACTGGTCTACAAGCGCTAGCGCAGCTGCCCGCTTTACAAAACTACCCCTGCCAACATCACGCCGAGGACTTTGAGCGGTATTTACAATTGCTTCAACAGTGGAATCGAACCTTTAATCTCACGGCAATTAGAGATGCCGAGGATCAGGTGATACGACATCTGTTGGATTCTTTGGTCTTGTTGCCTTACTTAGAGGCCGATCGTATCGCTGATGTTGGCACTGGAGCGGGTCTTCCGGGTATACCGCTTGCGATTGCCGACCCAAGGCGACAATGGTCGCTAATCGATAGCAACACTAAGAAAACCCGATTTGTCACTCAAGTAAAGTTAGACTTGAACCTGCACCAGGTGACTGTCATCCATGATCGCGTAGAGACACTCAGCACGGGGCCTTTTGATCAAATCATTTGCCGAGCGTTCAAGCCGTTAGACCAATTGGTTGACTCATTATCCCACCTGCTGAGTGCTGATGGCGTTATACTGGCGATGATAGGTAAGCCGCCAGACCGAGAGGCGGAAGCAAAACTGTCCCAACAGGGGACAATCGCTTTGATCCCGCTGACGGTACCGGGACTGAATGCGACGAGATTTCTGCTAACAATCAAGCCGAAATCCCGAGCAGCCGGTGTATGAGCATAAATGATGGTTAGGAGGCTCATCTGAACATCTTTGCAGTTGTGAATCAGAAAGGCGGTGTGGGTAAAACCACAACGTCGGTAAACCTCGCCGCATGCTTATCGCGCATGCATCGTCGAGTTTTACTGATCGACCTGGATGCTCAAGGTAATGCAACCATGGGCTGCGGCGTCGATAAGGCGACTCTCGAAGCTTCGATTTATGATGTTTTGATCCTTGATCGACCCATCGCCGAGGCGGTAATCGATGGGGCCGCTGGTTTGAAAGTGCTCGGGGCTAATACCGATCTTACCGGTGCCGAAATCGATCTCTTTGAAATGGCGGGGCGGGAGTATCGGTTAAAATCTGCGTTAACGGCCGTGTCGAATCAGTTCGACTATGTGTTCATAGACTGTCCGCCGGCTCTGAATCTACTCACGATTAATGCTTTAACCGCTGCATCGGGTCTCATTATACCCATGCAGTGTGAATATTATGCCCTAGAGGGACTTTCTGCCTTGGTTGAAACGATTCAACGCGTGAGCGGGCAATTGAATCCAGACCTTGCCATAGAGGGGATCGTGAGAACCATGTTCGACGGCCGAAACAGTCTGACCAAAGATGTCTCCGCCCAATTGCAGACCTATTTTGGAGAGCAACTTTACCGGACAGTGATTCCAAGAAATGTGCGATTGGCAGAAGCACCGAGCCATGGTTTGCCCATTGTAGAATATGATCCGAAGTCTGCGGGTGGCAGGGCTTATTTGGCGTTGGCTGGTGAGATGGTACGCCGACAAACAGCAACGATGAATCCATCTTCGGCGGAGTCGCCTGCGCCGTCGCCCGCCATGGAGTGACGATGTTAGATGACTACGGGCAGAGAATAATAGGATAAGGCTATGGCAGGGAAAAAAAGAGGGTTAGGCCGAGGACTTGATGCGCTGCTAGGACCGTCGTCTGGGCCGGCAAATCCGATGGCAGACACCGCTGAATCGGGCCTGCCAGAGACCAATGCTGGAGGACTACAACAGGTGCCAGTCGAATGGCTGCGTCCTGGTCGATTTCAACCGAGGCGTCAGTTTGACCAAGATTCGCTCGAAGAGCTTGCTCAGTCCATTAAGGTCCATGGTGTGATGCAACCGTTGGTAATCCAGAAAACTGGTGATCAACAATTCGAGCTTATTGCGGGTGAACGCCGATGGCGCGCAGCTCAAATTGCGGGACTACCAAAGGTACCTTGTCTTATTCGAGAAGCCACCCCGCAAAATCAACTGGCTATGTCTATCATCGAAAACCTGCAGCGCGAGGATTTGAATCCGATGGATGAAGCCTTTGCTTTAGCCCGGCTGATCGAAGAATTTTCCCTGACTCATCAGGAAGTTGCAGAGATTGTCGGAAAAAGTCGAGCAGCGGTATCAAATGCGATTCGGTTATCTAAATTGGGAAAGGTTGCCGCTGAATTTCTCGCATTGGGTCAAATCGAAATGGGACACGCAAGAGCACTGCTTACTTTAGAGGCCGAAACCCAGGCAACGACGGCCAGAGAGATTGTTGCCAAACAATTGTCGGTTCGGCAGACCGAGAACTTGGTTAAACGCCAATTGCAGCCAGCGCCAGTGATAACGGCAGGTGCTGCTTCAGATGCGGATGTCGCCAAGCTTGAGCAGAGGTTGGGCGCTTACTTTGGGCAAACCGTGAAGATCAAGAAAAAAGGTGCTCGCAAGGGTGAGCTCATCATCACCTATAATTCGCTAGAAGAGCTAGAGGGAGTCCTCAATCGGTCAGGGTTTACAGCGGTTGATGATTTTTAAGCCAGCAAGATAAATATTCGATTTAATAGCCGATTGAGTTGAAGCGCACTCCTAATATCTCTATACTCTGCCCGCCAAAATGACCTGCCGAAAAAAGGCAAGCGACGCAAAGGATAACTGCGCGACAGGCACTGGGTAGATAGACGTTATGATGCAGCGCAACTGGACCCGAGGGATTGTTGGCGCGCACCTAGCCTCTTTGATTTTGGGAGGGGGCGTAGGTGTCCTGATTTCCATCCAGGTAGTCATCGCTTGGTGCCTTGGGCTCTTGGTCGCTGTGACCGCAACCAGCTTGCAAGGTTGGGTCTTAAAGACTTGGGGCGAGCAGGGGCTCTGGTGGTCGCAAGGGTTAAAGTGGCTGGTTTGGGTCACGGTAGGGGTCAGCTTGCTGAAGCTCTACAAGGAATTGCATTGGCCAAGCTTTGTTCTGGCGATGGTGGTCAGTCAAGTCCTCTGGCTGGTGGTGGCAATGCGTCGAGCGGGAAGGCTCCGCAAACCGGGGTAAGGCAGCATGAGAGTGCCGTTCGACAGATGAACGGCGCAACGGAAGCAAGAAAAGGGTTATTGTCGATATGGCCGGTAGCGAAACGCTTACATCGCAAGAATACATTCAGCATCATTTAACCAATCTCACCTATGGCCGGTTCGCAGATGGATCGTGGGGAATCGCCCATAGCCCAGATGACATAGCAGAGATGGGCTTTTACGCGATCAACTTGGATACCATGATTTGGTCTGTGGGTCTAGGCTTTGTCTTTTTAGGCCTGTTTATTACGGCCGCCAGACACGCCACAGCCGGTGTGCCCGGCACCTTGCAAAACCTGTGTGAGATGGCAGTTGATTTTGTCGAAACCAATATTGCTCAAGTCTTTGGTAACCGACCTAACGCTTTGATTGGCCCGCTATCCTTGACGATTTTGGTCTGGGTGTTTTTGATGAATCTGATGGATTTGATTCCCGTAGATTTCATTCCTCATGCAGCACAATTGGCCGGAGTCCCCTACTTCAAGATTGTCGCGACTACCGATCCAAACGCCACGCTTGGGATGAGTGTGG
>NZGC01000097.1 GCA_002689445.1 Gammaproteobacteria bacterium | reverse complement strand
GATGAATTCATCCAAGACATCTAAATAAGCGGTTAATTCACTGGGTAATTCGAAATTCATTACTTTCTCCTATCGCTCTATTTCTCTATTTCTCTATTTCTCTATTTCAGTATTTCTCTGTCTTTTAGTCTGTCTGTCTTTCTGTTTATCTTTCTATCTGTCTCTCTATTTATCTTTCTATCTGTTTGTCTGTTTGTCTGTTTGTCTGTTTGTCTGTTTGTCTTTCTGTCTTTCTATCTGTTTGTCTTTCTGTCTTTTAGACTGTCTGTTTGTTTGTCGTTCTGTCTTTCTTTGGTTCGGCCTTTCTTTGATTCTGTCTTTCTCTCTCTGTGGCTCTCAATGACTCAAACGCTCAACGACACAATCACTCATTCGATCATTCAGTGACTGAATGACGTATGACCCTATTCGGATGCATTGCGCCCTCGTTTGACCGGGCAGGCATCACCCCAGGCGATTTTGAACCCTCTCTCTTAAACTTTGCCTACCGTCTTTCAGACTTTAACCTTCCCCAGCCATTAGCGCTTTCACTCCCCTACCACTGGCGACTTGCAAGCGCCTTGACTCTTCTTGAGTCAAGGCTTCGAGCCTCACCACCATCACCTATTCGCCGCCTTGGACGAGGCCGTTGAGACTCAGGAAACCTCACACAACCTCAAAGGTCAAGGTCTCGAACCCGTCACAAACAAGTCCGTAGCGCCCCGGGCGCAACAAGGAAACGCTGCCCACAGATCCCGTCATCAGCCAGAGACCCGCATCCAGCCGATAACCTAGGGTCATCGCTGTATTGATCATCCACATCAAGCCCTGGCGTTGGTCGCCCAAAACCTCACTCGCTGTGCCCTCCTGCAAGCAAATTCCGCTTTCTTCAAGTCGCAATTGCGATTGATTGGTGAATTCTGCAAACGGTTTACTCTGCCCACGGATAAAAGATTTGGCTGCGGCGTTGTGCACAATTAAATCAGCCAAGGTGGGTGGAAACTGAGCGAAGTCTAAGTCTACGAGTTCAACCATAAGCGCCATCTCATCGATCACTGCCTGCAACTGATCAACCGCTCGCAGCGGCTCCGTTATGCGCTTCGTCAAACGAAACCCCAATTCCGTTTCAATCATTCCTTTTTTAAACTCAGTGCTGTCAATAACGCCACTGACCCGCTCAGCGCTTTCAAACAACAGACCTATCACCGGCTCAGCGGTACGAAAAGTCGCTTGCGCCGATTCATTCGTGAGGGCACCCTTAAAACCAATGATCCTGTCCGCTGAACGCATTTCGGCCCGGCACTGCAAAATACGGTAAGCATCCTCCGTCGACAATGGTTGCTTATCAGCCAGGCAAGGCTTTGGTACCCCTTGCCTCGCTGCATTTTCTATCTGCTCTGCCCAAGCAACTTGTTCCGCCTCGTTCATACATCCCCTCCCTCCACTTGCGCTATGCTTTCACCGTCCTGCGCCAGCTTTTCGCCATCATTCAATGGATAATCATCCCCCTCGGCATCCAGCATGATTGATTCTCAACGCCGCCAATGGCCGGTGGTCTCGCAAATAGATTCCGTCCTTACCTTTGCTTCCAGACAAAACCCCTTGAGCCCACGCAATTACCACTCAGAGCGCTGTAATGCGCTGGCTCGAGCACTAAGCAGCGGAAGATGAGCGGCGCCCCTGTAGACCTCACCTTGAAACCAGATCGACGGCGAGGACAAAACCCCCTCGCTTTCTAAAAGATCGCTTAGACTGGTCAACTCCGCCTGCACGGCTGGTCCGAACCTTTCACCATACAAGGGGTAGTGCGCCTTCAACAGCACACTGAGCGCTTGTCGTGCTGAATCGCGTTCTGCCTTAGTCGCAGCAACAAAGCACCCATGCAGAGCGTTGAACAGCACCATAGGCGCGAGAGGATTATCCTTCGTATGCAGTAAGGCGCTATTGAGCTGTTGCCATTGAGAGGCATCGAGCCCCTCCATGGTTGCAAGCTCGAGTCGCTGCATGTCTCTTTGCAACTCCATGTGCCGCACACGTCGTCGGGCTTCAGACCGAAGTGCTTTGTAGGCCTCCAAATCCGCCGCACCTTTGGGTACATCTTTGGCCGTGTTCAAAGGCGGTTTGATAAAGGGCAGCACCGTAAGTGGGACATTGAACTGCATCGACCATAGGCCAACTGACTTGAGCGCTATCAGCGATTCTGCCGTTCGCAAATCCACCAAAAGATAACAACGATCAGATTGCAGCACTGCCTTTGTCCCCCCAAGGGTAGCGTAATAGGGGCATGGGTCCCACCGAGCCTTGCAACCGCCACAACACTGTATCGATTTGCTCGCGGCCAAAAAAGACTTCGTCATCAATCAAGAAAGTCGGCACTCCATAGACGCCTTGGGCCAGCAGTTGCTCTTGCAACGCATCATGCTGCTGGCGTCCCTCTTCAGCGCAAAATCGGTTAAAACCGTCACTTTCGATTGCCGACGCTTGCATCAGTGCGCAGAGCGCTTGGATGTCCTGCAGGTCGAAATCTCGTATCCAAAAGCGCTGAAAAAGTGTTGTCATAAACCGTTGTAAGTGATGGCGAGTGGGGGCTTTGGATTGCGACCAAATTAGCGCCATGCTAGCAAAAGAAGAGTCCCAAACTTTTAACGGTCCCTTCAGCGTTAAACCTTGATGCTCAGCATACCGCCTGGCATCACGATACGCTTCTTTCACCACTGACCACTGCTGAGGAGAACGATTACTCGCGCTGACTTGCCCTCCTGCTTGTTTGGTCGCAGTGCCTAGGAAACTACCAATATTGAGCGTGAGCGGCAGCCAATCTATTTCATAACCATATTCTGTTTCAATCGACCAGATGAATTGATGGGCGACGAACGCATAGGGGCTTTTGAAATCAATACAGACTTTTAACTTCCCATCAATCACTTAAACCCGCTCAACACATAGTTTCGACTTCATGTAGTATCTACTTATGGATCCTGTCTCACAAGCTGTTGTTGGCGCGACAATTGCCAGTACCAGCGCTAACCGTCGAACAATGCCCAGCGTTATTGCGGTGGGCGCTTTAGCAGGTATGGCGGCCGACCTCGACGTATTGATCAGCTCAAACAACGATCCTTTATTGTTTCTAGAGTATCATCGCCAATTTACCCACGCGTTATTGTTCGCCCCTCTCGGGGCACTGCTCGTATCCGTTGTACTGCATCCTTTTTTCAAACGGCAGCTCACCTATCGACAGGTCTTGGTTGCCTGTCTTCTGGGTTACGCCAGTCACGGATTGCTTGATGCTTGCACCACCTATGGAACCCAATTGCTCTGGCCCTTAACCGATCACCGATTTGCGTGGCACATCATTTCGATCATTGATCCTTTGTTCACCTTACCCTTGGTCACGGCGTTAATCCTCGTGATGACTCGCTGGCGGCCCGTTCTCGTTCAACGATTCGCCCTGATATGGCTTTGCGGCTATCTCGGCCTAGGGGAATTCCAGCGGCAGCGAGCCATGACTGCCGGATTGGACCTTGCCGCCAGTCGAGGGCATCTTCCACTCCGACTGGAGGCAAAACCCGGGTTTGCACAGCTGTTAGTTTGGAAAACTGTTTATGAATGGGACGGGGCCTTTTATGTCGACGGCGTGCGGGCCGGCTATGACATTCAGATCTATCAAGGTGCAAGCATCCCAAAGATTGATCATGTCTGGGCCGATCAACAGCTGCCCGCTGGTAGTCAATTGCGCAAGGACTTTGATCGCTTTCGCTGGTTTTCAAACGATTACCTTGCCTTAGATCCTGAGCGCCCAAACTTTATTGTCGACGTGCGTTATTCCATGAATGTTCATGAAATCCGGCCTCTGTGGGGCATTGCTTTTGACCAGAACATCCCGGAAGACCACGTAGACTACCAAACCAATCGACGCGCAGACGCACAGACCCTTGATCGCTTCTGGAGAATGCTACTGGGGAGGCCGCTAGACCCGCCAGTCCCGTCGAATTCTGAATCTGACTCACAACATGAAGGAGCACCTCATGGCGTATGAAACGATCCACCTGAGCGAACAACAAGGCGTACTCACGCTCACCTTAAATCGACCTGACCGTCTCAATGCTTGGACTTATCAAATGGGGCGTGAGCTACACCAAGCGATCACCCTGGGCAACCAGGACGAAAACGTGATTGCCATGGTGTTAACCGGCGCGGGACGTGGGTTCTGTGCTGGCGCAGATGTTAAAGACTTGTTTCAGGCTCAGGCTCAAAATGCTGATAACGGGGCCGAGGCGCAAGACCGGCCAGGCAATTGGGTTGAATTAATCCGCTCGTCTAAGCCCATGGTTGCAGCGGTCAATGGTGCTGCGATCGGCGTTGGTCTTACCCAAATACTGCCTTTCGATTATATCGTAGCGGCGCCCGAAGCTAAATTTAGCGCGCGCTTTATCAAAATGGGCCTCGTGCCTGAACTCGCGAGTTCTACCTATATCGCCGCCCGAACCGGATTCGGCCAAGCTAACCGGCTCATGCTCACCGGAGAGACCATCCATGCAGACCGAGCACAAGCTATTGGACTGGTTGATGAATGCGTTGACGATGCCGCGGCGCTGCTGCCTCGGGCGGAGGCCATGGCCTTTGAAATGGGCAATAACCCTCAGGCTGCCTTACGTATGGTTAAGCAACTGATCACCGAGAACCTTTCCGAACAACATTTGAACCTGGTGCAGCAAAGAGAGCTCGCGGCCCTTGAGACCTGCTATCAAAGTGCTGAGCACCACGAAGCAATCAATGCTTTTATTGCCAAACGTCCGCCCGACTTTAAAGCAGCTCGGAGCAAAGCCGATAGCTCGGCGTCATAGGGGACACACTGGGCTATCTTTATGCCCTCGCTGATCAGATTGGTTCCGAGAAAAACGGCTCTTAAGTCGATCCTAAAGGACACTGGCGCTTGGAGGTTTTAGCGCTTGGGGCTTTAGATCGATCGACTCGGCACACCTCAGTGCACAATCAAGCAATCAAAGGATCAAGCAATCAAAGGATCACAACCTGAGCTAGGCTTAACCTAAACCTGCAGCCTTGGCCTAGCCGGGCTGGCAATTACGACTATTTTTAAACAGGGGCGGCGACGGTATACTCAGCTCCTTCACACAATGCAAATCGAGACACTCTTTCCTTATGACGTTCTGGTCTTTCAAAAATGCTAAGGGCAGGCGGTATCACGGCGCAGCCCTCATGTATTCAACCACTGCCTATGGCATAGGTTGGTGGTGTTTATTGCAAGCCAACGTAGCAGCCTTTTTGCTGGGTGTGATTTTGCTCAGCCACGGTATGATCATTGCCGCCTATCTCATCCACGAATGTGCCCACAACACCATATTTAAGATCAATCGAAGCAACGCCCAGCTCGGCAAGTTGTTGGGCTGGGTATGTGGCTCTTGCTATGGTCGCTTCGAGGATATTCGCTACAAACACTTCCGGCATCATGTTGACAACGATGACGTGGTTTGGTTTGACTACGAAGCGTTCTTCATCCGCCATCCACGGGTGTACCAAACTACACGATTACTTGAGTGGTTTTACATTCCTGCACACGATGTACTCATGCATGGAATTATGGTGCTTACCGCTTTTATCATTCCTCAACGCCGTGACCAAATGATGCGCAACGTCAGCATTATTCTCGTCCGAGGTGCGGCCCTGATCACGCTAGGGTATTTCTTCCCAAGTGCACTGATAGGCTATATCACAGCGTATCTCATTATGATCATCGTGCTGCGATTCGTTGACGGCCTAGAGCACGACTACCCCTACCATCTCAACCTATTTACCGATGATGTGTCGCCGCATAAAGGTGATCTCGAGTGGGAACAACGGCACACCTTTAGCCCAATATTGTCGTGGCGTTATGATTGGGTGAACTGGCTCATCCTCAATTTTGGCTATCACAATGCCCATCACGCAAAGCCCACGGCCCCCTGGTTCGAGCTCCCTCAATTGCATCGCGAGCTAGTCAGCGATAGGCCCGAGAGTGTCATTCAACTTTGGCCACAACTGAAAATGTATCACCGATATCGAATCTACCGAATTTTTCACGACGCGCCTGGGACTGAGCATGCTGAGGGCGAAGCATTCCTTCGGGCCGCCCAATCGGCCAAGCTGACGGGTGGCAACGCGGCCTCTTTTTTGACTGCATTTTGAGCCACCCGTGCATACGCTAGAGATCTATCAATCACTTTGGGCTATGGAGGCTCGACTGCCGAATCAGGCTGAGCCATCCCCCGAGGTTCATTTCAAAAAAATAGCTGATGCTGGCTACGATGGCATTTGCCTTGATCCCAATGTTGGGGAAATCGCTGATGCGCTAGCACTCGCACCTTTATTTCGCCAATTTGAACTGAAGTGCATGATCAATGCCTTCCCCAATCGAGATGAAGACTTGATCCCTTTACTAGAAATGGCACGGACATTAGAGGCTCAGCAAGTTAATTTGATCAGTGGTGTCATGCCCATGACGCCGGCTGAGGCGTCAAAGTTAATCCACCGGTGGGCCGAGCAAACCAAACACTATTCCTTTCCTGTCCTGTGGGAAACGCACCGCAATGCGACCTTGAATGACCTGTTCTTTACCCTTGAGGTGTTGGCAGAGGTGCCCGATCTAAAATTGTGCGGCGACCTTTCACATTTCGTGGTCGATAGAGAAATGCAACTGCCATTGAATGCTACGGACAAAGCCCGAATGGATCGGATACTTGCTCACACCGATTCGCTGCAAGGACGTATTTCCAGTAATCAACAAATCCAGGTACCTTTGGGGTTCCCGCAATTCTCCGCCTGGGAGCAACAGTTTAAGGATTGGTGGCAACAGGGTATTTATCAGTGGCTGAATCGACAAAAACAGCCACAAACCTTTCGATTTCTGATCGAACTCGGACCGCCCCCCTACGCCATGACCGATGCCCAGCAACAGGAGTTATCTGATCGATGGAGAGAGAGCACACTGATAAAGGATTGGATAGAAAACCTCTGGCTACAACTACAACCCAACCGATTCTGACCCCCCTTGCCTCAGCCCGATCAAATTGAGGGGGTAATTAGATTCGAGCCCAATAATTGCACGAGCCAATCTTTTCGAAACGCTTTGCGATTTAAACTATTATCGAATGAAAGCGGTAGGAATGGAGCCCCTCTTTGATTTCTTGGACACATTATGATCAACCTGTTGCTCATGCGACCTTGCATTTTTACCGCCGTGCAACAAACCGATCCAAGCCCCCTCTTGTTTTTTGTCACGGCTTTAGCGATAACGGCCTGTGTTTTCGCCGAGTTGCCGAGGCCTTGGCCCCAAACTACGACGTTATCCTGGTTGACACCCGTAATCATGGTCAATCCAGCAGCGGCGAGGCCACCGCTGACGACTTAGTGGAAGATCTCGCGGAATTTGTTGAGGCTTTAGGATTAGCGCCAGCAACTTTCATTGGCCACTCGATGGGGGCCGGGATCGTCGCGTTACTTGCGAGTCGCTACCCCAAGTCCGTTCGACGCATTGTGTTGGAAGACCCTGCCTGGTTCGACACACCGTTGAAAAACAGCACCCACTCATCAGAGAAACATTTAGCCGCCGCGCAGAAGCATTTAAAGGACCTTGCTGCCCTAACCGAAAAGCAACTCATGGCGCTTGGTCGGCAGCTTCACCCTGACTGGTCAGAGATTGAATTTCCCGATTGGTTAACGGCCAAACAACAAGTCCATATCATGGCCGCGGGCGGTCTCGAGCGAGCAAATTGGCGAGAATTGGTACCGACTATTACGTGCCCGGCGTTGCTGCTTTATGGCGACAAAGAGGCTGGCGCATTATTGACGCCGTCCATCGTCGAAGAAATCCTGAACCTAGCGCCCCAGACAATCGCAGCCCACGTCCCAGGGGCTGGGCACAACATTCGCCGAGAGCAATTCGATCGCTATCTTGGCTGCCTCACGCAATTTTTGGAACATGCCTAAGCGCAGACTCGACTAAACGTCTGGGGCAAGGTGTCAGGGTTTGGCCTCGCCTCAGCAATTGCCGCAGGAGACTATCAGCACCCTCCTCGAGGCACCTCTCGCCTTATGACCTTACCGTCTGCTCAGGCGTACCCGCCGGCAGTTGGGAAAGTCGCGCTGGGTAATTTGAGATGTCCTCGTAAATCGCCTATCAGCGGATGTCTGATGTCTCTGGACTTAAACCGCCAAGCGCCTTCCTGCCGCTCAAATTCGTCGAAATATTCTCCAGCGAAGATCACTTGTAACGGCCGTTCGCTGACTTGCTGATAGACCGTGACATAAGAATGCCCCCTAGCACAATCGGCTGCAGCATCGACTTCAATCGTCACATTACTCACGATGTGCTTCGTTCTTGGCGTACCATCCTCATAAAGGATGACATTACCGGCCGACTCAGGACCGGGTTCAACGCCCTCAACTAACCAAACAGCATGGGCAAACAAACGAGCGAAGGCCTTAAAATCCGCCCGATCGATGGCTATACAATATTGATACATGAGCGCTTCAATCGCCGCTTTATCGTCCATAACCGCTCCTCTTCATCCAGCGTTCCACTGTTGCACAATGATTGCTCGGGTCAAGTGCTTTGCCCTTCGCGACTGCCGCGCATCTGACCTTGGTAAATTGCGGTTACGCTTATCAAGCGGTTGTCACTCAACGCCGGGTTCCAGGAATTTTGATAAGTGCCGACTGGCTGGTCAACCGCTTGACTCAGCGTCAGTCATCGTCCTCATAACAGAAATCGCCAGCTGCGCGGGAACATCCCGCCTGCACTCTTGCTGCTACCGACTCGCTGTGAGACCCTCAATCAAAAGCATCAGGAGACGTTCATGAAAGAGGCTCCAATTACGCCTGCGCTGGGTTCTCTGATTGAAACCGAGGGATCGATCCTCGACTTTTCGAAAGCGGCAGTTACCCATCTAGTGAACCTCTGTGCCCAACGAGGGGTGTTGGTTTTTCCTAATCAACCAATGACCCTCGAGGAGCAGGCCGGCTTTGCGCATCGTTTGGGAGAGCCATTGCGCTTTCCAAATAACCCGCCGTCAATTCCTGAAGAGCTGATAAAGATTCGATCAGGCCCTAAAACCAAAGTCGCTGCTGGAGAGGGTTGGCACACCGATGTTTCCAGTGAACCCTGCCCTCCTGGGCTATCGATGCTGCGAATGGAAGAAGTGCCCGAGAGCGGGGGGGATACTTTGTTCGCCGATATGCGCCAAGCCTTCAACCTTTTGTCTCAACCATTACAGGCGTTGCTCAAGACCTTGTCAGCCCGACACGAACCCAGAGGACATTATTTGTTCCTCAGCGGCGTAGCAGCCTTTGAGGACTTATCCGTCTCAGATCACCCAATTGTCCGCATCCACCCACTCACTCAAGAAAAGGCTTTATTTGTTAACGATGGATTTGTGGCTCGAATCAATGGGCTCAGCCATCGCGAGAGTCAAGCCTTATTGCGTCTTCTCTACGATCATGTTGCTTATACGCCTGCTATACAGACTCGTGTTAGATGGGAGCCCAACACCGTCGTTTTTTGGGATAATCGCATTGTTCAACACCACGCGGCGTTCGACTATTTCCCTGCTGAGCGACTCGGATATCGTTGCACAATTATGGGGGAAGAACCCATTGGAGAGGCGATTTAAGCGATCCCGTCCAAAGCAAAAATGAATGTCGTCGCCCCTTGCTGTCGTGATACATCCCACTGATCATCCAACGGCTGTTATCTTAAAATACCGTGGGACTGAATAGTCCGTGAAACTGATGCGGCAGATGATGCCGCAATCGGAGTTTGCAAACACAATCATTCAATGATTGAGCGCGATGAATTTGTAGCTCACTCAAGTGATCGAAACCATTGTAAATGACCTCTAAAACATAACCATCATCTTCGCTTTCACGGGTCAAGCTCGGTGCAAACACCGGTTCTGAACCATAGTAACCCGGCGGTAGAGTGATGGTTTCGGCATGCCCATCAAAATCGACCTTTGCAATCCCGTTGAAAAAACTGTCCGCACCATTATCGATGGAGCACGCTGTATAAGTATAACGATGCCGAGAACCGGCGTAACTGGGATTAATGGTTGGAAACTCAGATTCAGTTTCGACGACCTTTTCGGCTCGCAGCGAGCCATCATTGAGATTCATGTGATAGCGAAAATAGTAGCCGCCCCCAAAGCGGCCCTCGGGATTAAACACATCTTTTAACGTATCATTCGCTTCAAAGTTATCTTGAAACATTCCATCAACGACAACCTCGTCACCTGACTCAAACGCATTACCAAAGTGAATAATCGCTCCTGGCGCTGTCTCAAATGTGCGAACCAGCGAGAAATCCTCTAAATCCAACACCAAGACGCGCATGCCGATCGACGTATCAAAATTAATTTGATCAGAGATCGTTCTTGTTCCCAACACCACAGGTAGCATGTTGCCAAAAACAATCGAACCCAAAAAGAAAATGGCATATCGGTCCGACAAGGCAAAATCATGACAAAAAGGAAATGCAGATAAAGGCAATTGCTTGTTTTGAACCAACCTACCAGCAGCATTGATTCGATAGAGATTGAGGCAGGGCTTGGGGCCTTTTAGGCCAAAACCGGAGACCCCGGCGCCAAAATTAATGTAATCTCCGGTTCGCTGATGAATTTTTCCATGGGCGCTGAACACTTGGCCGGGTTTCAGCCCTCCATCATAGGAAAATTCTCCTAACGTCTCTAAATTCTCAGGGTTAAGTGCCCAAGGTCGGCCACCCTCATTCAGCGCCAACAAGTGCCCGCCATGATGAACAATACTGGTATTGGCAGGATTTGCCGGCATTTTCAAAAAATTTTTGCCCAGTCCGCCAGGTATCTGCGTACCGAACCCTCGATAACGAACTGCTTGGGCCGCGGTTTCAGCTAAGTACTTTTCAGTTCTAACGTACCGGTTTTTAAAATGAACACGTCCATCATCAAACGTGAACGCAGAGATCATGCCGTCGCCGTCAAACCAATGTCCGTAAGCGGTCTCGCCGATACGCTGCCTACCCGGCCCGTTGCGAAAAAAAGTCCCCTTCAGGTCGCTAGGCACTGCACCTTCTATTTCTGTGATTTCGTAATCAAACTCTTGATCGAGGTTTTCCAAGCCACCATGGCAAGACGGGTACTGATTGGCGCCGGGTATCGCGTTCATATTGTATCCTTATTCGTCACTTGAGCTGTCGCAACGATTAAATTCGTTTGGATCAGGTATTTGTCTACCCATTAAGCCTCAGATTCGACGCATCAAGACCCAAAAGTCTTGCGGCGTGAACGCTCGGATGCGCTTGATCGGTTCAACCCCTTCTATGGCTAACTCGCAAGCGCTTTGGTTTTAGCGTAGCTCGGCCGGGATTGACACCGCTCTAACCAAAGCCCTACGTTCGGCTGCGCCGAGAAGTCAAACCGTAGACTCGATAACAAATCCATCACGCCTGCGACATTGACGTCTGCCAGCGAGAATTCAGAACCTAGCAAATAGGGAGTATCCGCAAGCACGGAATCCAAAACTGCGAGAGGTCGCTGCAGCCCCTTGGTTGCCTGTTCGATAATCCCGACATCCTGCTGCTCTTTGGGGGTAAAAAAACGCTGCACGACAATCTGCATTTGTAAGGGTTCGATTTCACTGATACCCCAAACTGACCATTGAACGACCTTCGCCTCTGCTGCTGGATCCGCTGCTACAAGGCTTGGCCCATACTGTTTGGCCAAATATAAATTGATCGCCATCGACTCGAATAACACCAAATCGCCATCGACCATCGCAGGAATACGACCATTGGGATTGATCGCCAGATACTCAGGCTCCTTGTTTTCGCCTCTAAAATTTGTCGGTACGTGTTCAAAATCCAACTGCATCTCTACCGCCGCCCACAAGGATCGGAAAGCCCTTGAACCTGCGGTTCCATAAATTTTAACGCTTGCCACTGCTCTGCCCTCTTGTCTTTGACCCTTAGACTACTGTAGTCCGCGCACGGACGGCAAGGCTACGTCGCCGGCTGGCCCAATCAAGTGAGTGTCCTTACCTGCAGCCTCAGTTAAGGGTCCTAACTTGGACGTACGGCCCTTAAAAAGTCATTCAAGAAGCGCTGCTTGGGGTCAAACGTGTCTCTCATTTGCCACCACTCTCGCCATTTGGGATAAAGATCTGCGAGCGCAGCCCCTTCAAGGTAGTGTACCTTGCCCCAATGAGGTCGACCGCGATAACGCTTAAAAATCGTCTCGCATGCTTGGTAATATTGCGTTTCGTCCGCATTCACATCCTGATGGACTGAGATGGTGACGGTATCGCGCTGGTACGCATTGGATAACCAAACATCGTCCTGCGCTACTCGACGATACTCAACGGGCCAAGCCACCTCTTGAAACTCCGTCTGCAACAAGGCCCGAATTTCGGCAAAGCAGGCGGGACCGTGCTCAGCCGCAATCGAATACTCCATTTCAGTGTGACGATGCGGTCGATGATTCGGGAGAACTTCATAATTGTAAGCGCAACGTTTGCCCTCTTCAGCAACCGGGTAGACTGGCTCCTCATCGGTCTCCACCATAATCTTCACCATCGCTTGGTCTTGTTGTGGTTGCCAAAAAAACTCAAAGCGGTCGTGGCTATCGTCAAACCCTTCCAGCTGCGCCATCAGTTCATCACCGGTCAAACTAAAACCCTGTTCTTTTAACTTAAACGACTCACGGACAGCTATTTCAATTTCGGTGACAACGCCAAAGGCCCCAAGGCCCACCTTCAGCGCCTCAAAGTCGGTCCCTTGGTGGCTCGCCGAGCAAACCCTCACCTTGCCTTGACCATCGACCAACGTCAGCGATTCAATCGACGCCGATAAATTTTGTAGGTAGCGTCCAGAGCCATGAGTCCCGGTTGCGCAAGCTCCCGCCAAGGTTTGTCGATCGATATCACCCTGGCTCTTTAATGCCATACCCGCTTCTTGTAGCACAGCACCAAGGGTGTAGATTGGCGTACCGGCTCGGATAGTCGCGGTCATACGATCCTGGTCGCAGGCTATGACGCCTGACAAACCCGACAAATCAAGCACTCTATCCGTTCCCACCACCAGCGGTGCATGGCTATGACCGGCTCCCGCTACTCGTAGACGGGCCGCTGCAGACCCCAGGCCACCAATCAATCCTGTAATATCACCCTGACTGCGGGCAAAATGAATGTCCCTGACCTTCTCGCCCAATCGACCTGACCAATTCTGCCAATATGGCATGAAACCTCCTTGCTCTCGCTACAACGGGTTCAGACTAGCAAATAAAGCCCCTCTAACTCATCTATTTCATGAACCCCAATAAGTTCGAAGCCATCAAACACCCGCAAGCTTGTCGACTAAACGGATCCACTCTTGCGCTCAGCCTCAGCTACGGCAGGCATAGAAAAATCGGTGTTTGGCACAGAAGAAATTTGGTACTGTCATCCGAGGGCAGCAAGTTGATCGCTTTAACTGCGTGCAGAGTTCGATCTAGAGAAGCCGCCCTGCGCCTCGTCAATCACGAGAAAAATTAGGCTCGTTGCCTTATAGGCCTGCGCGCTAACACCCATTAGGCTATCGATGACAATGCACGCTAACAGCATCGCTGAGGATCTTATATGACCGTTTTAGACAGCAAAATTGATCGCAGATCTGATCAATATCTTCAAAATACCCAGGACATGCTCGACCTCATGGAGCAGGTCGAATCTTTACATGCCGAGGTCGAGGCGGGTGGCGGCGAAGAGGCGATGGCCAGACTGAAGGCTCGCCAGAAGATGCCCGTGCGAGAAAGAATCGCGCTGGTGCTCGATGAGGATGCGCCATTTTTAGAGATCAGCCCGCTTGCGGGTTGGCGTTCAAACGTGACCGTTGGATCGGGCTTTATCGTCGGGATTGGCGTTGTCTCTGGCATTGAGTGCCTTATTTTGGGTCACGACCCCTCGGTCCGTGCAGGCGCGTTTAATGAGTTCAACCAAAAAAAACTGATGCGTGGTCTTGAGATCGCCCGTGAAAATCGATTGCCCTACATTCAACTGGTTGAATCTGCTGGAGCCGATTTACGTGGGGACTCAGGCGAGGATCCGGAGGCCGCGATTCGCCGAGGCATTGAACATTTTGCCGAGTCAGGCCGCCTTTTCTATGAAATCACCGAATTATCAAAATTAAGGATTCCTACAATTTCAGTGGTATTTGGTGCCTCGACCGCCGGCGGCGCCTACCAACCCGGTATGAGTGATTACAATATTTTCATCAAGAAACAATCAAAAGTATTTCTGGGCGGACCACCGCTGGTCAAAATGGCGACCGGAGAGGACGCTGACGAAGAAAGCCTAGGAGGGGCTGAAATGCACACTTCGATTTCCGGGCTAGGCGATTATCTTGCCGAAGATGAGCTTGATGGAATTCGCATTTGTCGCCAAGTCGTCTCTCACCTCAATTGGCGTAAGCTAGGACCCGAACCCTTGTCGGAGGTGCGACCACCGATGGCAGATCCAGAGGATTTACTGGGTCTTGTCTCCAAAGATCTGAAGACCCCCTTTGACATCCGCGAAGTCATCACTCGAATAACCGACGGATCCGAATTTGAGGAGTTTAAGCCGCTCTATGGGCCTACCTTAGTCTGTGGTTGGAGTCGGATCCACGGGTATCCTGTTGGCATTCTTGGTAATAACGGGGCACTGTTTTCAGAGTCAGCCGAAAAAGCTGCGCAGTTTATTCAACTGTGCAACCAAATTCATACGCCTTTGGTGTTTCTACACAATATCACTGGTTACATCGTGGGAACTGACTTCGAGCAGGGGGGCATCACCAAAAACGGCTCCAAAATGATTAATGCCGTGTCCAACTCAACGGTGCCTCACATCAGCATTATTGTCGGCGCCTCTTATGGTGCAGGCAACTACGGCATGAGCGGGCGTGCCTTCGGGACACGGTTTACCTTTATTTGGCCCACCGCAAAAATTGCCGTGATGGGGCCCAAACAAATGGCTGGGGTCATGACCATTATTGGTCGCGCATCGGCCGAGCGACGCGGCCAGACTTTCGACGAGGCGGCGGATACTGCCCGGGCCGAGGTCGCAGAATACTGGGCTGAAGAGCGATCTAAAGGCCTGTATGCCACCTCTCGCGTTACCGACGATGGGATGATCGATCCTCGAGACACCCGAGACATTATCGGCATAACCCTGTCGACCTGCCATAACAATAAGATTGAAGGTACCAAGGAGTTCGGCACATGGAGAATGTAAACCCAATTCGCAAAATCCTTATCGCCAATCGAGGGGAAATCGCGCGGCGAATCATTCGGACCGCCAAAGACATGGGCATCGCAACCGTTGCGATTTATTCCGAGTCTGATGCAAACGCGCCTTTTGTGGTGGAGGCTGACAGCGCCATCGCCCTGCAGGGCACATCTCCGGCTGAAACCTATCTCGACACAGACCAAGTCCTCGAGGCGTGTCGCATTAGTGGTGCGGACGCCCTTCACCCAGGCTATGGCTTCCTGTCAGAAAACACCGCCTTCGCGCAAGCCATTGGTGACGAAGGCATCATTTTTATCGGACCTTCCACCACGGCTATTGATCAGATGGGCGACAAACTCTCCGCCAAAAAACTGATGCAAGCAGCCGGGGTCCCGACCTTGGAAGCCGTAGAAATTTCAGAGGATGATGACTTACTGGCTGCAGCAGATCGAATCGGTTATCCCGTACTGGTCAAAGCCTCAGCCGGTGGTGGCGGTCGCGGCATGCGCATCGTTTCTGCGCCGGATGAGCTGACTTCTGCAGTCGCCTCCGCACGTCGAGAGGCTGGATCAGCATTCGGTGACGACACGGTATTTCTTGAACGATGGCTGAGCGCTTCAAGGCATGTGGAAATTCAGGTGCTCGGAGACCAAGCAGGCAATGTTATCCATTGTTTTGAACGTGAATGTTCAATCCAACGCCGTCATCAGAAAATTATTGAAGAAGCGCCATCACCGGCTGTCACTTCAACCCTAAGAGCCCGCATGGGCGATGCCGCGGTAGCGGCTGCCAAAGCGCTTGGGTACTACTCAGCAGGTACGGTTGAGTTTTTACTGGCTGACGATGAGTTTTTTTTCTTGGAGGTGAACACTCGTCTACAAGTTGAACATCCGATTACCGAGGAGATTACGGGTCTTGATCTTGTCCGAGAGCAAATTCGAATTGCCGAGGGTTATGCGCTGAGCGTCACTCAGGACGATCTGAGTATCACTGGGCATGCAATTGAAGCTCGAATCTATGCTGAAAATCCAACCAAAAACTTTCTACCGTCACCAGGCACCCTGAAAGCTTGGCGACCCTCAACCGTGGCCAACGCTCGATTCGACTCAGGGGTAGAGACGGGGAGCGTCATTGGAACACAATTTGATCCTATGATTGCCAAAGTCATTGTGCACGCTGCGACTCGCCCAGAAGCCATCGCTCGACTTGCTCGAGTGCTTGAGACCACAAGGATTCAGGGCTTAACCACCAATCGCGATTTCTTAGTAGCCACGCTTAGAACCGAGGCTTTTCTGGCAGGCGACACCACCACCGACTTCATAGAGCGAGTCGAACCTGCTCGTGCTAAAGCGCTCGAGACGCCCACTCTCAAACTCGCCGCGATCGCCGCCGCAGTTGAGGCCAGAGCCCAACGTCAATTGCGAGCTCAAGTGTTGACCACCGTCCCACCGGGATTTAGGAACTCACACCTACCACCGCAACGGGTGAAATTTCAAGCGGATGATCAGTTGCTTGAGCTCGCTTATCGAAGCCAGCGGGACCAAACCCTGCTATTCGAAATCGGAGGCGATCAACACCACTGTAAAATTTATGAGGCTGGACGCGGCAGAGTAGACTGCAGAATCGACACTCAGCGACTACGATTCGAAGTCGATTTCATTGAGCAAGAGGTTTATGTCCATGGACCCGATGGAGACGTCGCGCTACAACGAATTTCCCGGTTCCCGAGGAAAGACCAAGCCGATACGAGCGGCGGCCTAACGGCCCCCATGCCTGGCAAAGTGCTCTCCATCAAAGCAACAGAGGGTCAAACCGTCAGCCAAGGTGACACCTTGATGATTTTAGAAGCGATGAAAATGGAGCATCAGATCGTCGCACCCAGGGATGGCGTCATCGATACCATCAAGGTCGAAGCCGGCGATCAAGTGGGTAATGGTGCACTATTAATCGAGTTGCAAGCCGAGCAAACCAGCGCGTCAGAGGGAGCTGCGTCATGACAACAGCAACGGAGCAGACAGCCACACTTTATGAGGTCCGGCTTGGTGCCGCTTGGATCACCTTAAATCGTCCCCAAAATAGAAATGCCCTCTCTGCAGAGTTGGTCAACGAACTCTTCGCGCACATCAACGCTGCAAACAGCGATGACAGCGTGAGAGCGATCGTTATCACCGGCAATGGCCCGGCCTTCTGCGCGGGAGCGGATCTTAAGAGCCCTCCCGGCTCAACGATTTCGGGAACTCAATCGGTACCTTATGCCGATGTGCTTATCGCGATTCAGGAGAGTCCAAAGCCGGTCATTGTTGCTGTCAATGGCGCCGCCTTTGCAGGCGGATTGGGCTTGGTGGGAGCGGCCGATATCGTGATTACAGTGGATGACATTCAGTGCAGCTTTTCTGAGGTCCGTATCGGCGTCATTCCTGCTGTCATCAGCGTGGTCTGCCTGCCTAAAATCGGCCCACACCATGCCATGAAACTGTTTATTACAGGCGAACGCTTTAACGGCCATGATGCGGTCGCCATTGGATTGGCACACCTAGCGGTCCCAGCCGAGGACTTAATCAGCAGCGTGGATGAGATGCTGGCGATGATTAATCTCGGAGGGCCTAACGCAGTCCAAGCCTGTAAACAACTGGTGCGATCCGTTGGGACTTGGGACCGAAACGAGGCCTTTGCAACCGCCGCATCCTGGAGCGTTAGAATGTTTCAATCCGACGAGGGCGCTGAGGGCATGGCTGCCTTCAGGGAAAAACGGAATCCGGCTTGGGTGGCCAACAACAGCAATTCATGAGTTTGGACCACCTCGACCTCATCAACCTCCACCTCTAAAGAGCACACATCTATGAACAGTACGATCAGAATTGGCAACTGCAGCGGTTTCTACGGTGACCGATTGGCTGCGGCTAAAGAAATGGTTGAGGGCGGGCCCATCGATGTCTTAACGGGGGACTACCTCGCTGAATTGACCATGAAAATTCTTTACGATCAACGTGAACAACGAGGTTCCCATCTTGGCTATGTCGGCACCTTCTTAAAGCAACTTGAAGACGTCATAGAGACCTGCCTGGACGGTAACATCAAAATTGTGACCAACGCCGGTGGCTTAAACCCAGCGGGCATGGCCATTGAAGTTGAGAAGCTCCTCAGCCAGCGAGGCCTCAAAGCGAAGGTGGCCTATATCGATGGCGATGACTTGATGCCGGACATCGCCTCACTACAATCGCAGGGCGAGGCTTTTATCAACATTGATCGACAGATCCCGCTCGCTGATTGCGAGCATGAAGTTGTAACTGCCAATACTTATTTTGGTGCCTGGGCAATCAAAGAGGCCCTCGATCTCGGAGCCGACATCGTGATTTGTCCTCGCGTGACGGATGCAGCGGTTGTGATCGGACCTGCCGCCTGGAAATTCAACTGGCAACGAGATGATTACGATGCGTTGGCTGGTGCACTGACGGCAGGACATATTATCGAGTGTGGCGCGCAATGTTGTGGTGGCAATTACAGTTTCATCGACGAGGTGCCCTCGTTCATTAATGTCGGATATCCCATCGCCGAGATCGCAGCAGACGGCAGCTTTGAAATCACAAAACATGAGGGTACCGGAGGACTGATCTCAGCGGGCACAGTAACGGCCCAGCTCCTGTATGAGATCTCAACCCCCGCCTATTACAACCCCGATGTGATTGCACATTTTGATACCTTAAAGATTGAGGATGTGGGAGAAAACCGAGTGCATGTATCGGGTTGTCGAGGCAGTAGCCCTCCACCGACCCATAAAGTGTGTATCAATACCAAAGGTCTGTATCGGAACGGGGTTGAAATTTTATTGACAGGACTGGACATTGAGCGCAAAGCAGAACTTTATTTGGAACAAATTTTTCATAATTTGGGCGGCAAAGCTCAATTTGCCGAGGTCGACATTCAATTGATTCGCTCCGATAAAGCCGAAGCCAATAGCAATGAAGAAGCGCACGCGGCACTCAGAATCACCTGCTCCTCAGAGGATCCCAAGAAAGTGGGTCGGCTGTTCCAAGCAAAAATCACTGAACTTGCCTTGGCAACCATTCCCGGCAATACCGGTCGAGGCAATAGCATGGGCGGTGGCAGCCCAACTATCGTCTACTGGCCCGCCATGATCGACAGCCAAAAGGTCACTGAACGCCTACACTTTGAAGGCAAGACCATAGAGGTGCTCCCCACCCAACGCCTTGGATTGCCAGAACAGTCTTATCAGCAACACCCTCAGCAACTTGCGCCCCTGCCATCGGGACCCACGACCTCAGTTCCCTTCGGGCGACTTTTTGGCACCCGATCGGGCGATAAAGGCGGTTGCGCAAACTGTGGTGTCTGGGCAAAGTCCGATGCAGCCTATGCTTTTTTGCACCACTACCTAACCGTTGACCAGTTCAAACAGCTTTGCCCTGACGTGGCTGAATACGACATTGAGCGTTATGAATTGCCCAACATGCGGGCGCTCAATTTTTATATTCGTGGCATCCTCAAAGATGGCGTATCGTCCAACAATCGCATCGATGGTCAAGCAAAATCTTTTGGGGAATACCTGCGAATGAAGACCATAGTTGCTCCCGAGGAGTTGCTCTCGAGCATTTAGTTACGGTTCAGCAATGAAGCGCCTATCAATGCGCTGCAACCGCTGGATTTGGGTCAAGGTAGTAGGCTAGGCATTTTTGATGGTCAGTCCGCCGTCTGCCGGAAGTGCCACTCCAGTCACATACCGCATCGCCGGTAACACCAGGCTTAACGTTGCATGGGCGACCTCCTCTGGCTCACCGTAACGACCAATCGCGGTGCGTCGTTTTGCGAAAACCACCTTGTCGCTTGCATCTATCGCCGAGGTCATACCGGTATTAATCGGGCCAGGACAAACGCAGTTCACCGTGATGCCCTCGCGACCGAATTCAACTGCCATTGATCTCGTCAATCCGATAACACCCGTCTTGGCCGCCGTATAAGGACTACCGTACTTTGTCGCTCCCAAGCCTTCCGTCGACGCAATATTAACGATGCGGGCGGCGTCGGATGCTCTTAGATAGGGTAAAGCCGCCCGTACCATGAGTGTTTGCGCCGTCAACAAAACGTTAACGACCTTATCCCAAGCTTCAATGTAGTGATCGCTTTCTATCGGAGCAGGAATTGAAATACCCGCATTGTTAACCAAGATATCAATGCCACCGAAATGTTCTGCAATCTCGGTGACCACTCGAGCAATCCCCTCGCGGTCCAATAAATCAAGGACCCATGCGCGACACGGATATCCCGACGCTTGAATTTCCCCCTCAACTTGACGAAGACCCTCTTCATTGACATCAATCAACGCCACTTGGGCGCCCTCATCAGCCAGCAAATGCGCGGTCGCCCGCCCCATACCACTACCGGCGCCGGTTACAATCGCAACTCTATTCGCTATCGAGCGGCTTAGTGTGCTTAATCGAGTCATCTGTTACTCCCCCGTTGGTTCGACTCGAGTGTCTCAAAAGCGCAAAGCCTTGACCAGAGGTCGCAGGTTTTGGGTGACTGCGATACACTCAGTTGATGCAATAAGGATCTTTTATGACGGTAGCCCCACGACTCGCGAGGATTGAAGTCTCGAAACAAGCCATGAACTTTTCCGCTGCACATTTTACGATTTTCAGTGCAACCGACCGAGAGGACCTTCATGGCCACAATTTCCAACTCGCCTGCGCGGTGACAGGCCCCGTCGACGAAACAGGCTTGATGTTCGACTATGCGGTCATAAAACGGACCCTACGAGCGCTTTGTGATGAAATTGATGAAAAAATGCTGCTACCGCAGCATTCACCCTATCTTCAGATCGCTGAGGCAGACGGGTATGTGGTCGCTGAGTTCAATGGGGAAAAGATTCCATTTTTACCTCGAGACGTCATGATCCTTCCGATTGCGAACACGACGGTTGAAGAATTCTCCCATTATTTTTTGACCAAAATCCTCGAGCTCCCCTCAATCATGAGCCATGGGCTGACAGCCATCACGGTTAAGGTCTCAAGCAGTCCCGGTCAAGACGGCTGTGCCGAATGGAGTGCAACATGAAAACGTTAATCATAACCGGCGGCAGCAAAGGTATCGGAAAAGCGACAGCGGCTCTGTTCTGTGAGCAGGGCTATAACGTGATCAACATTGCTCGCACCCACTCAGGGCTCGATCAAGTTCGAGACCTCTCCCTAGACCTGAGCGCTGCTGACCTCGACGATCAAATCGATACGCAACTGATACCGCTGCTGACGCCTTCAACGCCAATTATTTTGATTCACAATGCGGCCCAGCTCAATTCCGGCCGCCTACAGGACACCAGTGGCGACGAGCTGCATCGGATCCTCAATCTCAATGTCACCGCGCCACAACGTCTTAATGCAAAAGTTCTACCGCTGATGTCGCCAGGCAGCGCAATCGTCTATACCGGTTCGACCCTGTCTGAAAAAGCAGTCGCCAACTCGTTTACTTATGTCACCAGCAAGCATGCAATGCTGGGCATGATGCGAGCGACCTGCCAAGATCTGGTGGGTTCGGGCATCCACACGGCTTGCGTTTGCCCTGGCTTCACCGATACAGAAATGCTCAGAGCCCACGTTGGCGACGACCCAGCAGTGTTGCAATCCATTGCCAGTGGCAACGGCTTTGGCCGCCTAGTTACCCCTCAAGAAATGGCATCGCTCTTGCGCTATGCGGCCGAAAACCCAGTCATTAATGGCGCGGTTCTACATGGGAACCTCGGTCAGATCGAATCATGACATTACTGCCGACTCGCCCTAAGGACACTCTATGACCCCAGAAAATCACATCCTCTTAGTACGAAGGGAGCGGGTGTTTCTTATCCTTGCAGGGATTTTCTTATGCGCCATGACTATGCTCAACCTGCTGGGTATCACTCGATTCATCGACCTCGGACCATGGACTCTGGCTGTAGGGGTATTGCCCTACCCTATCACCTTCTTGTGCACGGATTTGATCTCGGAGCTTTACGGTCGCAAACGGGCGAACTTTTTGGTGACCTTTGGTCTTTGCCTTAACTTATTTATTTTGGGCTTTATGTGGTTAGGCAACGCCCTCCCGGCTGCCGAAATACAAGCGCCGTGGCAAACGTTAAACTTATCTGAACCCGTCGCCCTCCCGGATGGAAGTACAGTCAGCGGCCAGGTTGAATTATTCGGGCTCCTGTATGCAACAACCTCCGGCGCCGTGCTTGCCTCGATGCTTGCCTACTTTGCAGCCCAGTACTGTGACGTTTTTATGTTCCACTTCTGGAAAAATTTAACGCAAGGTAAACACCTATGGCTCAGAAATAATGGCAGCACAATTGTGAGTCAAGGCGTCGATTCTTTCATGGTCGTTGCTGTGACTTTTGGCGCGCAATTTCTGGCCGGCGCTATGACCCTCAGCACCATGTTTGGACTGATGACGAGCAACTATCTGTTTAAATTGACCGTGGCTCTGCTGGATACCATCCCGCTTTATCTGTGCGTTCACTACTTAAGACCCTACCTTGGTATTCAAGAGGGCGAAGTCGGCTATGGCATCAGCGAGCACTGATCAGGTTCTACAATTTTGGTTTAAGCACTGCACCCACCAGCCGACCAACGTTAGACGAATGAAGCGACAATGGTATCGCGGCGGACGTCACCTCGATCTGGAAATTCAACGACGTTTCGGCGGCCTCCATCCGCTTGCCGCAGAAGCGTCGATGGGGCAGCAACAACTCGACTCCCGCGATGCTCTTGCCTGCGTCATTGTGCTGGATCAGTTCAGCCGTCACTTGTTCCGAGGTTCAAAGACAGCCTTTGCTTTTGATGAAGGCGCTCAAGCTGTCACACAGCGGTTACTTTCAACCTCAAATATTGAAGACTTAAGCCCCATCGAACAAGTCTTTCTGCTACATCCATTCCATCATGCAGAGGACCTTCACCTGCAGCGTGAGGGCTGCAATAGACTACAGCGCCTTATCACTTCGCTGGATCTGCCATGGCAAACAGCGCTGACAGGGTTCTTGCAGTCTTTTAAAGAGCACGCTTTAATCATTGAACGTTTCGGCCGATTTCCCCATCGTAATCGGACCCTTGGACGGAAGAGTTCTGATGCAGAGCAGCGATTCTTAGACACCCAAATTCGCCACTTCGGACAACAACATGGCACTCATTAACTCAGCAATGTCCTGCAGCGCAGGCGTGTCATCAAGCCTCGATGACTTCGATAACGTCATAGATCACTACCTGCGATATAGCCCTGATACCTTGACTCTCCTTGATACCCTGCATCAGCAAGATCCAGAGTTTGCTATGGGGCATGTGTTCAAGGGCTATCAATTGAAAATGGCCAGTGATCCGAGGTTACTACCCGCGCTCGATCAAAGCA
This sequence comes from Gammaproteobacteria bacterium, assembly GCA_002689445.1. GTDB lineage: Bacteria > Pseudomonadota > Gammaproteobacteria > Pseudomonadales > Azotimanducaceae > UBA9926. The sequence continues at coordinate 43,593 of NZGC01000097.1, read as the reverse complement.
TCGCAGCAGCCAGAGCTAGCGCGGGCCATCCTCGAGAGCAAGCCCATGTTGCGGTGCTCGATGCTTGGCGTCGGGACAACAGTCGTCAAGCAAGCGATGCCCTAGCGACCATTTTAGCCGATCACCCCACCGATTTGATCGCACTCAAAGCCGCGAATCATTTACATTTTTACCGAGGCGATGCCGAGGGCATGCGTACCGAAATCTTGGCCAGCCTACCCCATTGGCCCAAGGATCATCCCTGGCGAAATTTTGTGCTCGGGATGCTGAGCTTTGGTCATGAAGAATGCGGCGATTATAAGGCGGCCCAACACTACGGTGAAGCTGCGGTCGATGCCGAGCCACTTGATATGTGGGCAGCCCATGCTGTGGCACATGTTCATCAAATGCAGGGAACCTACACCGACGGCATTACCTGGATCGAACAGTGCGGCAAGCAGTGGACGCATACCAATAACTTTGGCCATCATCTCACCTGGCATAAAGCGCTCATGCTGCTTGCTCGAGGTCAGACAGAGGCGGCTCTAGCGGTTTACGACCGAGAACTCCTCGATTGTTTGCAGGACGATTTTTATCTCGACATCTGTAATGCGGCCAGCCTGTTGTGGCGACTCGACCTCGCTGGCATCGCGCTGGGAGAGCGGTGGCAGGTGCTCTTGGATTATGTGCACCGATGCCACGATCAGGAGTTGGTCTTCATCAGTCTGCACTATTTGATTGTTGCCGCCAAAAATCACGATCAGGGAGCAATTGATCAAGCCATGAGTAACCTTAAAGCGTGGTCTCTCAGGCCGATCGAGCAGGGAGAAGTTTGTAATACCGTGGGTCTGGCGATCGCTACAGCCATTGTCGATCTCACCTCCGGTCATCAAGCAAGGGGACTGGAGGTGCTCGCAAAAGCGCTGCCTGAACTGCACCTCATTGGGGGTTCTCACGCGCAACGCGAACTTTTTTTCGACGTCAGTCAGCACTACCAGAAGGAACTATTATGAACTACGAACAAATTCTGTACGACAAAAACGGACCCATTCTTACCCTCACCCTTAATCGGCCCGACAAGCTCAATGCCTATACCCAACAAATGCAAACAGAATTGATTGCAGCGCTAGACGCAGCGGATGCCGATGACGATATTCGGGCGATTATCGTGACCGGTGCCGGCAGAGGCTACTGTGCCGGTGCCGATCTGTCAGCAGGAGGCAACACCTTTAACAACGATGCACCCGGTCGAGAAGGCGGATTACGTCGAGACGGTGGCGGTATTCTCACCTTGCGGCTGTTTGAATGCCTCAAGCCAATCATCTCGGCCTGCAATGGACCCGCCGTCGGCGTTGGCGCAACGATGCAGTGTGCAATGGACGTGAGATTAGCATCGGAAGAAGCTCGTTATGGATTCGTTTTTTCTAAGCGCGCTGTCGTGCCGGAAGCCTGCTCTAGTTGGTTCCTGCCAAGGATCGTTGGCATTCAACAAGCATTGGAGTGGACTTTTAGCGGACGCGTTTTCAATGCTGAAGAAGCCGCACGCGGTGGACTCGTTCGTAGCATCCATAAAGCGAATGATCTTATGCCCGCTGCCATCGACTTAGCCCACGAATTTGCAGAATCAACGTCCCCAGTCTCCGTGGCACTGATTCGTCAAATGATGTGGAAGATGCTGGGTGCAGATCATCCGATGGAAGCCCATAAAATCGATTCAAGGGGTATTTATTACCGCGGAAAATCTGCGGATGCAATCGAAGGGGTTGAATCCTTTCTTGAAAAGCGGGCACCTACCTTTCCCGGGAAGGTCTCGACCGATATGCCGGAGTACTTTCCCTGGTGGACGCCGAGAGCTTTCGAATAATCAAACTCACAACAAGCCGCCGGTCTCTGGGGCTGGACGAGCCCGCTGGTTATACAACATAGCCTTGAGCTCTGCTCGTTCCGCCTCTGATAAGGACGCTGGATCATTGCGCAGCTCATCACCAACCGCCATACCTCGTTGCACTGCAGGCCGAGCCGACAACGCTTCAAACCAGCGCTTCACATATTTGAAGTCGTTGATGTCTTGGCCCTGCCCGGCCCAATTGACGCACCAGGGATAGCAAATCATATCGGCAATGGTGTAAGTCTCGCCGCACAGATAGGGCTGTTGATACAACTGGTTATTCAAAACCCCATAGAATCGATTCACTTCATCGGTAAACCGAGTCACCGCATAACTTTGATCTCCTTCCGAATCACCTAATCGTCGGAAGTGGCCACATTCGCCTGTCTTCGGCCCTTGATTGGCCATTTGCCACATCACCCACTGAATAACTTGGTACTTTTCTCGAGGATCTGTCGGCAAAAATTGTCCGGTTTTCTCAGCGAGATAAAGCATGATCGCCCCGGACTCGAACACCGATATCGGCTGATTACCTTGCAATGGCGCGTGATCAACCAAGGCGGGCATTCGGTTATTAGGATTGATCGATAAAAATGACTCGGTAAATTGATCTCCACGACCAATATTGCAAGGGACGATCCGATAATCGAGGCCGCACTCTTCTAATTGAATCGTGACTTTCTTGCCGTTCGGCGTTGGCCAATAGTGCAAATCTAGCATGCTGAGTACTCCTTAATACTGAACAAACTCTACTGCGACTTCTGCGACTTGGCCAGCGGCAAGACAATNGCNCGATCATCCATCTCAGGCCTCTTTACCGGCACANCCAAAAAACCGCTCAAAGCAGGCAAGCGCCTTGTTTTCAAATCGGCCCATCGACCGAGCCGCCGGACTGTCTNAAGGGCTACGTTCCNGGTCCTTCGCGATGCACAACCAATTTTCANCAACCTACTGGTGATGCTGGCGAATTCCCTGCTGATCAAGAATGCGGTCAGCAGCCCCAAAGTCGGGTAGGACAGCAGATTCACCTCAGACCCAAAGTCGTTTAGTGAATCGACCCGAGTGAGCGTTGAGCTAAGCTACTCGGCGGCAAATGCTCGCCAAACCTTTTTGCCCAGGAGACTATCGGCGCCGGACCACAACCGGTAGGTCAGCGTAGCCCTTAACAAAATTCGAATTCACATGGGTTGGCGATCCAACAACCTCAATCCACTCGAATTGTTTCAAGATTTCCTCCCACAATACTCGCAACTGCATCTCTGCAAGCCGATTACCCATACAGCGATGGATACCGAACCCAAAACTGAGCTGCTGCCTTGCCTTGGGGCGGTCGATCCAAAACCGATCAGCCTGTTCAATGACGCTGCTGTCACGATTTCCCGAGACATACCACATTAAAACACGATCTCCCTTGGGAATTTTCTGACCGGCGAGGACAACGTCTTGCGTTGTGGTTCGACGCATGTAAGCAAGTGGGGTTTGGTAACGAATAATTTCGGGGACCATATTGGGTATGAGACCGGGATTGGCCTTGAGTTTCTGATACTCATCGGGAAACTGGTTCAGGAATCTGACCCCACCAGAGATTGAGTTGCGAGTCGTGTCGTTGCCCCCAACGATCAAGAGAATCAAATTCCCAAGATACTCCATCGGATCCATATTTTTCGTGGATTCACCGTGCGCCAACATCGAGACCAAATCGCCTCGAGGCGGTTCGTTCACCCGCTGGTTCCACAGCTCCGTAAAATAACCCAAACACTCGGCCAACTCCTCACGCCGCTGCTCCTCACTGTCAACAATACCTGAGGCCTCATCAGCCGTGGCAACATCGCTCCATCGTGTCAGCTTTCTTCTATCCTCGAAAGGAAAGTCAAACAACGTCGCCAACATTTGAGTGGTTAACTCGATTGAAACCGTGTCCACCCAGTTAAAGGTTTCGCCTTCGGGTAACTCAGCCAAGATGCCTTGCACTCGACTTCTGATGGTCTCTTCCATCATTGCCAGATTTCTTGGTGCGACGACCCCATTGACTTCACGACGTTGGGCATCGTGTCGCGGCGGATCCATCGCGATAAACATCGGCAAGGGAAAATCTTCTTCTTGGTCCGTCACCACAATCGACCCTTCCGAGGAATAGGTTTCATGGTCAGTGTCGACAGCCATAATGTCTTGATACTTCGTGACGTTCCAAACTGTCCCCAGCTCTTCGACCTCTTGCCGAAAAACTGGCGCCTCCTCTCGGAGTCTTTCAAAAACCTTTACGTGGTAATCATCATGGAACAAATTCGGCAGCATTAAGTCTAAATCACTCAAGGCGACCGTCTCAGGATCAGGTCTCTCTGGTTTCGCGAGCACTTCGCTCATAGTGGAACTCCAAGAATTGCAGTGCTTTCAGTCTACACAATCTTTACCCTCGACAACATCAGCCCCGAGGCCTCGACGTTTCGATGAAAACTACGGTATGGTCTGCCTAAATGCTTGTGGGATCATCGCTATGAATCATGAACTTGAAACGTTGAAATTCGGTATCGAAGACGGATTGGCGACCATTACTTTGGCTCGACCCGACGCTGCTAACGCAATGAACCCCACGATGGCACGAGAATTGAGCGAAGTTGCCATTGTTTGCGAGGAGCATCCTGGGTTGCGAGCTGTACTCATCAATGCCGAGGGCAAGCTATTCTGTGCAGGAGGCGACATCAGCGAGTTCGTTGCCGCTGGCGACCAAGTTGGCGCCCTGATACGCCAAATGGCGAGCGATTTGCACCAGGGTATCAGCCGATTAACCCGCCTGAATGCCCCGGTCATTGCCTCGATTCAAGGCACAGCAGCGGGCGCGGGCTTTAGCCTTGCGATTGCTGCTGACATCAGTATTGCTGCCGAGCATGCAAAATTCACCATGGCCTACACCAATGCCGGCCTGTCACCGGATGGTAGCTCAACTTATTTTTTACCTCGCCGGGTTGGTGATCGACGCGCCCGAGAATTGATGCTCACTAATCGCGTGTTGACCGCTGCAGAAGCCGCCGAATGGGGGGTCATCAATCAGGCAGTACCTGCCGAAACCCTTGAACAAACTGTGCAACGCCTCATTGAACAGTTCCGGAAGGGACCAACTCTGGCATTCGGTCGAGTCAAAAGCTTACTGAATGATAGTTTCAATCACGGCCTCGAGACCCAGATGGAACTCGAAACCCGGGGCATCGCGGAAAGTGCAATGACTCGAGACGGTCAAGAGGGGCTTCACGCCTTCTTAGAAAAGCGCACTCCGCTGTTTCAAGGCGATTGAAGGAGGCAATTTCAAGTCTCCCCTCGATTCACATGATGGGCTTATCTCCTATCACATCCGCGCACTTCGGAAGTGCAATCTCAGCCCAACCTAATCCGTTCAGCAGGGCCAAACCTATGCTCTGTCTTAACCCTTCATCGCCCGAACATACGTGCCCATATCAAAGTAATCGCGCCACATTTTAATCTTGCCATTCTCTAGCTCAAACACACCGCAACAGGGTAAATCGACATCTCCTGCCGTTGTCTTTGTCCGGTCAAGACGCTCACAAATAACACGATCGCCTTGACCAACTAAACTGATTATCTCCCAATGGGTTTCCGTCCAAGTGCTAATGAAGCCCGCGATAAAGTCTTGGATTGCGGCCCGGCCGGTAACCGGTTGGGCCGGTATATTGTGGTAGCACCCCGCGTCGTCAAAGTAGCTGGCAAGTTCTTTAGCATCGAGTCTCTGCCATGCGGCAATAAACGACTGAATTATCTGCTCGTTTTCACTCATTCTTTAACCCTCCTTTGATTGCATTTCGATATTGGTTCGTCCAACGCTGATTCAACAGCAGTGATTGAACGGCTTCGTGTAAACAATAACCTGTATTACCCGCCCTGGCTGCAGCGTACGCATTAAAGCATCTCGAAGCGCCTACCCCTCGGCCAAATCCTGACGCTTCATCATTGCTAGACAATGCGCAGAGTGGCGCCTTTTCCTGGCTAAGAGCCGAAATTGCGAAGGGGTGCAAACCCAAGCATACTGTTTTGATAAACCATGGCAGATTAAACGAGGGATTTCGTTTTCCTGTCGCCTAGGGAGGAGACCCTGATGAAATTAGAATTCCACTTTGATTTCGGCAGCCCAAACGCTTATCTCTGTCACTTGTTGGTGCCGGAAGTCGAGGCTCGTCTAAACCAATCGATTGACTATGTTCCTGTGCTTCTCGGCGGTGTGTTCAAAGCCACCAACAATGTCTCTCCAGGCGTTGCGATGCAGGGCATTCTGAACAAACCAGCCTACGCTGCAAAAGAGACTGAGCGCTTTTTACTCGCCCACGGCATCACTCGCTATGAATCCAATCCACATTTTCCAGTCAACACCTTGATGCTGATGCGCGGCGCCATATACGCTCAACAGGCGGGTTTCTTTGAACACTATGTCAGCGAAATTTACGACCACATGTGGTGCCAACCCAAAAAAATGGATGACGCAGCAATTTTTGAGGCAGCGCTTACCGCCTCTGACCTGCCTGCTGACGCTATTTTATCGGGGATACAAGATGCCGAGGTGAAAGCCACCTTAATCAGCAACACAGAGTCTTCTGTTGCGCGCGGTAACTTTGGGTCACCCACTTTCTTTGCCGATGATGAGATGTTTTTTGGCAAAGATAAACTACGAGACTTTGAAGAATTTGTTCAAAGCAAGCGCTAACAGGCGAAAGACAATCGCATCAAAAGGCTTAATTTTGGCTTTAACTCCGCCGGCAAGTCCATCACCCTTTGCTGCGGCTCCCCCATGCAAGCGCCGGTGAAAAGAGGCCCAGATTACCCCGAGCTGTCAGTTGGCGAGTCAACTCTTGATTGGGAAGCTTTGGCTCAGGATACGCTCAGGAAACATCAAGCTGTTACCCAGCAGTTACTGAGCCCAAAGGAAAAACCGCCAGCAAGCGACTCCTAACACGCACTTGCGGCCGAGCCCAAACTTTCAAACTCAAATTCCGAGACCAGCTTTAAGCTGGATTCAAACAACCCATGCCCGTCGTTTCGTGACAGGGCTTGCCCTGCATGTTACGGTTCTTGCTTTCCTAGCGAGCCTAAGCCTTTGAATCCTGCCTCCCGAGATGATCAATCAACCGCCCCTCCAGAGGATATCTACACATCAGACTATCAAGTAGGTCAGGACAATCTAAGGGGGCTCGGGCTAGATATTCATAACCCCGTTTTTCTGATCAGCAGCATCACGATCGTTGTATTTGTCATCGCTACATTGATTGCCCCGGACCTCGCTGCAAGCACCTTCAGCGCAATACGGCTTTACTTAACTGCCGAACTAGACTGGTTTTTTATGTATAGCATGAACGGGTTTTTGATTTTTTCGGTAGCGCTTGCGATGTCGCCCCTAGGGTCTATCCGTATTGGCGGGCCAGACGCCAAGGCTCGATATCGCCTGCTGAGTTGGGTGTCCATGCTGTTCGCCGCTGGCATTGGTATTGGCATTATGTTTTACGGTGTCTTAGAGCCGATGAACCATGCGTTGACGCCGCCTTTGAATGCCGAAAATCTCTCTGGCGAGGAACTACGGAATTTGGCAATGGCTGGGACCATTTATCATTGGGCATTTCACCCTTGGGCCGTCTATGTCGTCATCGGGCTATCGCTATCATTCTTTTGTTACAACAAGGGCCTACCGTTGCTGATGCGATCGGCTCTTTATCCGATCTTTGGCGAGAGGATCTGGGGGTGGCCAGGTCATATCGTTGACATCTTGGCGATCTTTGCAACCTTATTCGGACTCGCGACTTCTCTTGGCTATGGTGCCGAGCAGGCTGCAGGGGGCCTTAACTATTTGTTCGACTTACCCACCGGCGATTACACCAATATCGCCCTCGTCTTTGTGATCACGGCCCTAGCCTTAATATCGGTCGTCAGAGGCCTTGACGGCGGCATTAAACGGTTAAGTGAAATCAACATGATTCTAGCCGCGATACTTGGAACCTTCGTTTTACTGATGACTCCAGTGCTCGATACGCTCCTGGCTTTTTTCAATTACATCATCGCTTACCTTGAGTACTTGCCGGTATTGAGCAGTTGGTCTGGCAGAACAGACTTTTACTATATGCATGATTGGACCACTTTTTATTGGTCCTGGTGGATTGCTTTTTCGCCTTTTGTTGGGATGTTTATCGCCAGAATTTCCAGCGGCAGAACAGTGCGAGAGTTCGTGTTTGGGGCTTTGCTTGCCCCCTCCCTGATTTTTATGTTGTGGATGACCATCTTTGGCCACACCGCGATCAACCAATATTTTGATCTTGGCATTAGCGGTGTTGCTGAGAGCGTTCGGAACTTTCAGCCAGAGCTCACCTTGTTTATTTTTCTTGAAAATTTCCCTATGACCCTAGTGACCTCAATTATCGGACTCTTTTTGGTGATCATCTTCTTCGTGACGTCAATGGACTCTGGATCCTTAGTGGTCGACACCATGGCAGCTGGAGGCAAAATCAAAACGCCGCTGTTCCAGCGAGTATTTTGGTGTGTTGCCCTTGGTATGATTGGGATTGCTTTGCTGTTAGGCGGCGGGCTGTCCTCTGTTCAGGCTTTATCGCTGGCCAGTGCTTTTCCCTTTACCTTGATCATTATCTTGATGGTGGTGAGCCTGCTACTGGGATTGATCAGAGAGCGCCGATTACTGGTTTCTGCAAACAACACATCGCAATCGAAAGATCAGGCAGCTTAAGCAAAAAAGATCCTTAGCCCCTGCGAGGCTGCCCACCTCGGCAATCTGCCAAGTATTGGCATCGAATCACCAAGCTAGCCAACCGGTGTTGCATCCGATGCTGATTTTCAGCGATCAACCCTAGCGCCTTGAAGATCAAGCGGTGGTACTCCGAGGCGAAAAGGACCCAATCGCGCCTCAGAGAACCCGCTCTCAAAGATCTTGCTGCAGAACCTCAACCGATCCTTCGGCGCCTTGACTGCCCCTATCCAGAAGCTTTCGGCTAAGCCAACGTTTAAACAAGAGCCGATCGTATGTCCTAGATGCCTTTTTTACCCCACCTAGGCTTGCGTCCATTGAACCTTACAATAGCCACTTTGAGGGGCAGTTAGTTTGAGTACGAATCAAATATTGAATAAAAATAAATAATTAATACAATAACTTACAGACAATTGCAGACAGATGAGCGACTGAGGTGCATTGTTCTCTAAATCCTTCTATAATTTCCCTCGAACTAACTCAGTGAGCTCACTATGTTTCAGAAGAAGAAGTTAAACGTCGCTATCCTCGCGGCCCTCGCCGCAACGACACAGCAAGCAACGGCTGAAATCGAGGAGATTGTGGTTACAGCCACGAAGCGTGCTGTTCCGCTACAGGATGCGCCGGTTACTATTCAGGCAATCGGATCTAAAACCTTAGAAGATCAAAATATCCAAGAATTCTCGGATTACGTTAAGTATTTACCTAACGTCAATGCCGGTGGTCGAGGCCCAGGGCAAAACGAGATTTATATTCGTGGCGCTGCGGTCGATGCCATTAACATCACAGTTGCTGAATCCCAAGGTTCCGCGCCGAACGTCGCCCTCTACCTTGACGAACAACCGGTCACCGCCGGTGGACGAAATTTAGACGTTTACATCAGTGACATGGAACGCATTGAGGTGCTTCCAGGACCTCAAGGTACACTCTATGGCGCCAGTTCAATGGCGGGTACCGTGCGACTGATTACGAATAAGCCGGTCATGGATGAGTTCGATGCCAGCTTCAACGGCAGTTGGTCATCTACTGCGGAAGGTGAAGACAGCAATTCAGCCGAATTGATGCTGAACTTCCCGATTATCACAGGCAAACTCGCCGCTCGAGTTGCGTTGTACAACGATCGTCAAGGTGGTTTCATCGACAACGTCGCTGGAACCTTTCAGGCAGACAATGCGATCAACCCAACCTTCCCTGGTGATTCAGTCACCTATGCCGCCGGCACCGTTTTTGCCAATGGAACCGTCGTTGGTGAAGACGGACTCACCGTTCCTGTGATCAAAACCGTTGCCAATAACGCGGGCATGGTCGAGGACGACTTCAACGATGCTCACTATGCTGGGGTTCGTTTGGGAGTTAAATACCTGATCAATGATGACTGGAGCTTACTGGTTCAACACACCGCTCAGAGCCTATCGACAGAAGGTGTTTTTGACTACGATCCGCGGCTCGATGATCTGCAAGTCTCTCGCTTCTCGGATGATTTTTTGAATGACGACTTCAATCAAACAGCGTGGACCCTTGAAGGCCAATTCGGTGATCTTGATGTTGTTTACACCGGCGCCTTTTTAGACCGTGACGTAACGGCAAATATTGACTACACGGGTTACACCAATATTGGTGCCTTCATTTCGGGTTACCAATGCGAGTATTTAGTCGGTGGTTTTTATAACGGTCTCGGTACCGGTTATAACACTGATTATGACCCTACCACCTTCTACACCTTTGACCCGACCATCGGTGGTGATCCTGGTGTGATCGAATGTGGTACGCCGGCCAACGCAGCAAGGATCGAGAACGAAAACACTCGATGGACCCACGAACTGCGCGTTGCAACCAACTGGGATGGTCGCATTAACATGCAAGGTGGGGTGTTCTTTGAAGACTTCGAAATCCTGCACGTGGGTGATTTCAATTATCAGGCACCGTTGGAAGCAGGCTTTTCGCCCATCGATATTCGAACTTCTGGCACCTTTGATAACTCAGAGGCTAATGCCCGAGGTCTACTGACCGACTCGACTCAGTTCCGAAACGACAATACTCGGACAGAGGAACAAACCGCCGTCTTTGGAGAAATCACTTTAGATGTCACAGACACTCTATCGGTGGCAGTCGGCGCACGTTATTACGATCTCGACTATGGCTTTACTGGCTACGGCGCCTGGCGTTACGGCAACCGGCCCCTCTTCATTGATGATGCAGACCCTACCAACGATATCCGGCCTGCTCGTACCGGTGGACGGGACTACCAAACCAATTTCGCTGAGCTCCAGCCGCTGAATGTATCTGATACGATCATGCGCTTTACAGCCTCATGGCAGCCAGAAGATGCCGACACCTTGATCTTTGCAACTTGGTCAGAAGGCTACCGGCCGCCTGGCTTCAACCGGGCAGCTGCGCAGAAAGGCGGCGTTTATAATGCCGGCGCGCAAAACATCCGCGATGACGGCACCAATTGTGGCAACCAAGTAGCGATAGACAGCAACGATTCAGGTTTCCCGGGTTACTGCTTACCTTATGTGTTTGACTCAGACTCCCTTGAAAACATGGAAATTGGCTGGAAAACCACCCTTGCCGATGGTGCCGTGCGTTTTAACGGTTCGATCTACAAGATCGACTGGGAGGACATTCAAGTTTCACAATTTGACTCACAGAATATCTCAATTCTAACCATCGTTGATAACGGCGGTGACGCGGAGATTATGGGTATTGAGGGTGACGTAATTTGGTCAGTCAACGATAACCTTACCCTCTTCGCTGCAGCTTCGTTCAACGACACCGAGTTAGTCTTTGTTGATCCCGCCTTTGACATCGTGGTTGCCGATGCAGGTTCCATGTTGCCATTAACACCTGAAACCCAATTCAGTCTCAGAGCGCGCTATGAGTGGGATATGGGCAATGACATGGGTGCTCATTGGCAACTGGGCTACAAGTATGCGGGAGAAGCACTCAACTCGATCGTTGATACGGCGGATGAGCCTAACACCATGCAGGACAGTTATGGCATTGTCGATGGTTCCGTTGGTTTTGAGAACTACGGTGCAGGATGGGGCGTTGAGTTGTTCGTCAGTAACTTAACCGACGAAAGAGCACAACTTCATATTAACCGTCAGGATTTCTTCGAGCGGGTCACGACAAACCGTCCTCGGACCATTGGCCTCAGAGTTTCTTACGACGTCAATTAATCTTGTCTCTACCCATGTTAAGCTGTGGTACTTGATTCCAAGTACCACGGTCTAACATGCCATCAGATTTCATCCCAGAGGCGACCCAGCTCGCCAAAAAAACCCTCGCCGATGGCGATGTTGCCGGCGCGGCTAAACAGCTTGCTACTCAACTTGCTCTGACCCCCGAAGATCGCGAAACCCAATACTACTTGGCGGTCTGTTATCGATACTTGGGCGACTTCGAACAAGCGCTAACCCATATCCGAACCATGCTCGAAACATTCCCGAGATTTGCGCGTGGTTATCAAGAGCTGGGATATACCCAAAAAGCACTCGGCAATTCAGGGGCAGCCATGAAAGCCTTCCGAGCTGCCGTCACCCTCAATGACGCCCTTGTAGGAAGTTGGCGAGGGATTATCGAACTGATTCAACCTACAGATGCACCCCAGTTATTCAAAGAAGCGGAGACTCAACTCACCAACCTTACTGGATTACCCAAACCCCTGTTACAAGTTCGAGACTGGGTCAATGAGGGCCGATTACTGCCTGCTGAGAACCTTTGCCGCCAATTCCTCAAACAATACCCTAAGCATGTTGAGGGTATGCGCCTACTTGCCCACATTGGCGTGCAAACCGAAGTGCTCGACGACGCGGAAATTTTGTTACAACACGCGGTTCAATTTGAGCCTCATAATTTACTTGCACGATACGACTACATTGGCGTGCTCTACAAACGGCAGAAGTACGGTGAAGCCTTCTCGCAAGCCGAACGCCTTGTTGCAGCCGATCCTGACAATGTGAGGCATCGCACCGTCTATGCGAACCAGTGTGTTGCTGTCGGCAAATTTGACGAAGCCATTAAGATTTATGATCAGGTCATCCCCTTAATTCCCGATGCTGCATCGGTGCATTTGCTCAAAGCCCATGCCTTAAAGACGATCGATCATACCGCTGAAGCGATAGTGTCGTACCGAGACGCTTATCTCGAAAAGCCGGGGTTTGGTGATGCGTTTTGGAGTCTTGCGAACCTAAAGACCTACCGATTTACCCCAGAGGAAGTGAGCCTAATGCTTGCAGGTATTGACGACCCAAGCCTGCCCAGCATTGACCATATCCATCTCAATTTTGCGTTGGGCAAACATTACGAGGATCAACAAGCTTTTGACCAGGCATTTTACTATTATGAGACAGGCAATACCCTGAAGCAGCAGCAAACCGCCTACGATGGAAAACTGCTCAGCGATCGTCTGCAATTACAACAACAGCATTGTGACGAAACGCTGTTTCGAAATCGGCCGGACACAGGCAATCCAGCCCCAGACCCTATTTTTATCTTGGGTTTACCGAGATCCGGCTCCACGCTACTCGAACAGATTCTTGCATCCCATCCTTTAGTGGAAGGCACCCAAGAGCTGCCGAATATTGCCGCCTTCGCGTTTGATCTGGATGGCCGTCGTCGCATTCAGGACACACCTCAATATCCTGCATGCCTTAAAAACTTATCCGATGAAACGCTGATCCAACTTGGAAACCAATATCTTGAAGACACCCGTATTCACCGAGATAAAGCGCCCTTTTTTATCGACAAAATGCCGAATAATTTTCGGCACATCGGGCTCATCAGACTCATTCTTCCCAAGGCCAAAATTATCGATGCTAGACGGCATCCGATGGCTTGTTGCTTCAGCGGTTTCAAACAGTTGTTTGCCAGCGGACAAGAGTTTAGCTACGGCTTAGACAACATTGGTCGCTATTACCGAGACTACCAATTGCTGATGGATCATTGGCACCAAGTACTCCCCAACCATATCCTAACGGTTCATCATGAAGCGGTAGTATCGGATCTTGAGGGACAAGTCAGACGCCTTCTCGACTTTTGTGGCCTGGAATTTCATGAAAATTGCCTTAATTTTCATAAAACCGAGCGAAGCGTACGTACGCCCAGCTCTGAACAAGTTAGGCAACCGATTTATCGGTCAGGGCTGGATCAGTGGCACAATTTTGCCACTCATCTTCAACCGCTCCGTGAGGCAATTGGCGAAGATTTAATCGATGCCTACCCAGAGTTCAATTGAATCCCCTGCAACGGTCGACCTGGCAGATGCCACGCCTTCAGTCAGCTACCGCATGCCTTCTCAGCAATCTCTAATATCGGGTACAAACTCAATCCTTGGGATCTACTCAACACTTGAAGCCAATCCGACTCATCGAATTCTCCCCGGTTTCAACCTCCAGGATAGCGTCTGCCGGCAACTGGATTTATTTCGCATTACCCGCTACATTTTAAGCCCTATGTTTGAGAGAGCAGCTCATGGCAACCTTTGATGCAATCATTAGCAATGGCTTAGTTTATGACGGCACGGGTTCGCCGCCGCAGCAAATTGATATCGGCATTAAAGATGGCGTTATTCAAGCCATCGGGGCCCTTGGGGCAGAGGACTGCGATCAGCGAATCGACGCATCAGGAAAAATTGTCACCCCAGGCTTTATCGACGTGCACACCCACTACGATGGGCAAGCGACCTGGGACCAGCACCTTGCTCCGTCTTCAAATCTTGGTACAACGACTGTGGTGATGGGCAATTGCGGCGTAGGCTTTGCACCCTGTCGGAAAACCGACCACGAGGTTTTGATCCAACTGATGGAAGGGGTAGAAGAAATTCCAGAGACAGCAATGAATGAGGGACTTCCCTGGGATTGGGAAAGTTTTCCTGAGTACCTCGATAGTCTGGACCGAAAACCAAGAGACATAGATATCGCCGCCTTATATCCTCACGGGCCGCTTCGCGTGTTTGTGATGGGAGAGCGCGCCGTCAAACGAGAACCCGCCACCGAGGATGATATCAAAGCAATGCAAGCCTTACTCGAGCAGGGTATGGCAGCCGGCGCCGTTGGGTTCTCAACCAGCAGGACGCTGGTTCACCGAAGCAGCGACGGGAGTCTGATACCCACCTACAAAGCGGCAACTGCTGAACTCAAAGCTTTGGGGCAAAAGCTGTCGGGCGAGGCCGGCCATGTTTTCCAGCTAATCTCCGATTGGGATGATCCGCAAGATGAGTTCAGCATTTTAGAAGACACCTGTGCTGCGACAGGCGCAAAAGGCACCTTTACTTTATTGCAACTCGATAACCAACCCGAACTCTGGCGAGAACAATTGGCACTTATTGAAGCCGCCCAAACGCGAGGCTTCGATATCCGTGGCCAGGTGCTATCACGGCCGGTCGGAATGATGATGGGCATGCCCTCGTCAATGAACCCGTTTTATCGCAGACCCAGCTATGTGGCGCTCGAGAGCCTACCTCACTCAGAGCGTCTAGCAGCATTTCGAAACCCGGAGACTAAGGCCAAGATTCTGCAAGAGGACAACGAAAATCCGCACATCTTTGTCCGCATTTTCAATAATAAGTACGACAAAATGTATCCCCTCGTGGATCCCATCGAGTATTTACCCGCACCAAGCGATTCGGTACAGGCGCGAGCAGATCGCGAGGGCAAAGAACCTGAATCCTGGCTTTATGACTATTTTCTTGGCAACGAAGGCACGAACCTCGTTTACATTCCTGCAGCAAACTACGCTGACGGCATTCCAGAGCTGCTCAATCATCCGCACACGGTAGCGGCGCTGGGAGACGGTGGAGCCCACGTGGGTTCCATTTGCGACGCCAGCGCCAATCTCTACTTGATCACCAAGTGGGTAAAGCAAAAAGGGGAAATTGAACTCAGCCAAGGCATTTCAATGCTCACCCAGCAGCCCGCAGAGCTTTACTCGCTGACTGACAGGGGAAGATTATCCGTTGGCTTGAAAGCAGACCTGAACGTCATCGACTTAGATGCCCTCAAGCTGAAAACGCCTCATATCGTTCAAGACCTCCCGGCTGGTGGCAAGCGGTTCTTGCAAAATGCAGAAGGCGTTGAGATGACCATGGTGGCAGGAGAAATCATTTATCGCGATGGCGCGCCTACCGGCGCTTTGCCTGGGAAGTTAGTTCGCCGACAAAGCACCCACTAGCGCTCCACTTCATGCTGTCTACTGATTGTTCTACGCGAAGATTGCTCTCTTGATCAAGGGTACGCAAAGAGATCGTGCTCGAGGTTGGTCGGTGCGATTGACGTCAAGAACCGACCCAGGTTTGGTGAGGGCGAAAAATGAGGACTGCCTGTTTGGCGATGCCAAGCATGGTTTCTTTGCCATTGCTGACGGTCTCGGCGGACATACGCATGGTCAATATTGCAGCCAAATGGCCGTTGATTTTTTGTCTGACAGTGCTGCCACGACGCCTATTGTCTCTGAGAGAGACCTCTATGAACGATTAAGATCCTGTAATACTGCTCTACTGAACCACCAGAAGGACTATCCGGCTTTTGCTAATATGCGCACCACTATGGTGTGCGCTCAATTGTTACCC
This sequence comes from Gammaproteobacteria bacterium, assembly GCA_002689445.1. Lineage (GTDB taxonomy): Bacteria > Pseudomonadota > Gammaproteobacteria > Pseudomonadales > Azotimanducaceae > UBA9926. The sequence goes on along the minus strand of NZGC01000097.1, from coordinate 27,408 downwards.
AACAACCGGCTGGCATTTTGTTGGGCGGGAGATTCTCGGCTCTACCAATCAACCACGGACCGACCGTTGACCCAATTGACCCAAGATCACACGCGGGCAATGCACAAAAAACGATTAGGGACTCCTGTCCAGCAAGGAGACGAGCACATCCTGACGAAAAGTCTTGGGGGAAATCAGGTATTTGAGCCGGATTGCGGTAATGTTGCCGTCGCAACCACTGACCGTCTGTTGTTTGCAACGGATGGCCTCACGCAGGTTGTTCCAGAAGAAATCATCCAAGCCCTACTCAGTCAATATCCAAAGAACTCTGAACTGCTGGCAGATGCCTTAATGGCTCATGCAACCTCGGCGGGTGCACCTGATAATGTTTCTCTGATGGTTGCTGACATTACTTTTACCTAGGAAAACTTGCCTAAGAAAGCTTGCCTAAGAAAGCTGCCAGTTCTGAGATAACAGTCGGATCAACTCGTCCATATGGTCTAGCCGAGCCTTCGGATCCTTCACCAAACAGCGCATGGTCAAATCTTCTAGTAATTTGGGAATCTTTAATTTGGTGAAATTCGATGGTGGCTGTGGCGTATCGTTTTTCACACTGCGTGCTAACTCCGCCATGGTTTCTCCCTCTGCCGCCGTTCGACCGCTGAGAATCTCGTACAAGATTGCGCCGATACTAAAGATGTCTGTTCTATGATCGATCTCAGCATCATTCGACAACTGCTCCGGCGACATATAGCTGATCGTCCCCTGAACTTTGCCATGATGGGTCATGGTGAAAGGCAATTGCTCATCTTCTAGTTCCAGCTTATTGGGGTCAACGTCTTCTGTCATTGCCCAAACCTTCGCCAACCCCCAATCTAACAACACGACTTCGCCAAAGGGACCCACCAGAATGTTTTCCGGTTTCACGTCACGATGAATGACGCCTTTCGAATGGGCATAAGACAGCGCTTGGGCGACCTGCTCGACAACATCCACCAATTGAGTCAAATCATACCGATCTCTAAAGTCGAGGACTTCACGCAGGGTATAGCCGTGCACCAATTTCATGGTAAAAAAATAATGGCCTTTGGCATCTCGACCCAGATCATAGGTTGGCACGATATTGGGGTGTTGAAGAATCGCCGTCACTCGGGCCTCTCGGAGCAATCGCTTTTGTTCAACAACGTCATCAGCAAAGCTACGCTTGAGCTGCTTGTAGCAAACTCTGCGCGCCAAATAGAGGTCAGTACAGGATTGAATCACTGATTTACCCCCTTGAGCGATAGGCGAGAACAACGCGTATCTGAAATGTGGATTAAGGACTTCAGACAACGGTCTGTCGGTATCCTTAAGATCAACTTTCAGGTCTTGGGCTTGATTGACATCCGTAAATTTTGGCAAGACTCCTACCCTCTTGAAGCTTTTTTGACGCGAAGGTTATCCCTAACCTCATCCCCTGTTTTAACTCTGAATTTCCCTGAGCGCAAGCAAGCATCTCGCTCTGTGAATCACTCAAACAGGCGTCATCTATCGGTCTACAGAAAACAACAACAGCAAGAAAAAAGGACTCCCAAAAGCGGTGCAAGAGGGAGGGGCGCACTGGTGACTAATGGGAGTCCTTCGGTACCCGGCTTGATCACTCAATGATTTCACCGGATGCAGTAAGTCTCTCTTCATCCAAATAGGGAGTAAAGGATAGTTCGATTTTGGTTGTCACTTTGGCGTAAAGCCATCGCATAAGGACAGCAGGATCAGCGCCGGACACAAGATTGCCCACTCTGGTACTGAGCCTGAAATTATTGATAGACTCGACAACGTCTTAAACGGCCCCATCCTTATGAACCCCGGATTTGCATCAACAATTTTTCAAAATGCCTGGGTGGTTGACGATTTAGAAGCGGCTTGCCACGACTGGAGCACGCATTTTGGCGTTGGTCCTTTTTTTATTACCGACTATCAGCCTAGCGCTTTTGAGGCAATCGACTATCGTGGTACGCCTTCTGAACTGAGCATGCGGGTCGCGCTGGCCCAGGCAGGCCCCCTTCAAATCGAGTTGGTTGAACCCAGAACCCGAAAATCTGTCTATCGAGAGAGTGTTCCTACCGGCTCAGGCTCAGGCTTTCATCACATGTGCAAATGGTCAGATGAGTTTGAGGACGAGCTGACCTACTTCCAAGGCCTAGGTTATGACATCGTGACTCGCGGTAGAACTCGTAGCACGGTTTTCGCCTATCTTGACACCCGAGCATCCCTTGGCTGTATGCTGGAAATCGTCCCTCGAACGCCGAAGGTCGAAGCTAAATTTGCCCAAATTGCAGAGGCCGCTCGCGATTGGCGCGGTGAGGAACCCTTACGGTACTGATATGAGCAAAACAGTTTTTCTCAATATTGATCTTAAAGACGGCCAACATCAGGGTGTTCAGGTTGATGATCAGCATCTGTTGGTCGCCAGGATTAACGGCGAATATTACGTCACATCAAATATTTGTAGCCACGCTAGGGTGCTATTGTCCAAAGGCAAATTACGTGGGACTACGATCATTTGCCCCCTACATGGTGCTCGCTTTGACATCACCTCAGGGCAATGTCTGGGCGGTCCCACCCAGCAACCGATCACTCGCTACAGGGCACAAGTCGAGACTTCTGGAATAATGGTCACCCTGCCTGATTAACCGAATGCCTCGATAGAGCGCGAGCGGCGCTTGGTTTTACCCGGCAACGCGCCTCCTCAGCGGCAAACTTCCCTTGTGGCTTCGACCAAGACTCGGTAACGTTGGGGCCTCTATATTATTGATTTGCCCCATGACTGAGATCAATTTTTTTTCAGAAGACCTACAAAACGACCCTTTCGAGTACTATCAGCATCTGCGTGAGCAAGCACCGGTCTATCGTGACAGCATGACAGGTATCTACCACGTATCAACTTTCGATGATGTAAGACATGTCTTACAAAACCCTAAGCTTTTTAGCGGCCAAACGCGGAGCGCACGGGATACAGGTTCGCCCAGACAACACCGCGTGAACCAACTGTTTAAAGACAAAGGCTGGTTGCCCGCCTCCACCCTCATTGGCCGGGACGATCCTAATCATAAACAGATGCGTGCGCTCTTTAATGAAGCTTTTCGGCCTGCAAAAATCGAAGCCATGGATGCTTTCGTGCAGGAAACCGCTGAGGCTTTATTCGAACCCATTGCCGCCGCCGGCCACTGTGACTGGGTTCAGGCCATGGCCGTGCCATTGCCCTTGACTATCATCGTTAAGCAAATGGGCGCACCCGCCTCTGACCTATGGCGAATCAAATCTTGGACTGATGCTTTCTTCAAGCGAATCAGCATGATGCTAACCGAAGAGGAAGAAATCGAGTGCATTGAAAAAGAGATCGAGGCTCAGCATTATTTTCAGCCCATCTTCGACCGTTTAAGAGCAGAACCCGACGATACCTTGTTGTCTGATTTGGTCAATAAACCCATTCCGGAGTGGGGTCGCACCTTGACCGATGAAGAACTGCACGCAGAAATGATGGCAGACACCTTCGTCGGGGGTAGTGAGACAACCACCAATGCACTATCCGCCGGGATCAAACTACTTATTGAAAACCCATCCGTCTGGGATCAGCTGAAGGCCGATCAAGATGCAACGTTACGCCCATTTATTGAAGAGGTGTTGCGACTTGAGTCCCCCGTGCAAATGCTACTGCGGCGGGCAACGGCTGAGACCCACATTGGTGACACGCTCATACCCGAGGGCGCACTCATTGGCGTGCGTTACGGAGCAGCCAACCGGGACCAGCAACAGTTTTCGTGTCCGGCTGACATTGATTTGGCACGGAAAAAACCAGGTGCGCATCTGGCTTTTGGCTCCGGAATTCATCACTGTCTCGGTGCTCCGCTGGCGCGAAGAGAACTTTGGTGGGGCTTTAAAACCTTTTTGGATCGAGTCGAGCAGGCTCGTTTTACGCCCGGTGAAAACGACTTCACGTATCAGCCCCATTGTCTCTTGAGGGCTCTCAAGACGCTCTCGATAGACCTTGATCTAAAAGAGGATACTATTGACCAACCCTAACCCGCTGAAGCATGACCCCGCCAAAACGGGGCCAAAGTGCTGTCACCAAACGAAATCACGACAAGGATAATCGATGGGACGACTAGATGACTTAAGAGCTGCTCAAGGCGGGATCCATCCATTGGCTCAGACCAAAGTAAAGGATTTTCTTGAGCCGTTCGTAACCGGCTTTATCCAGCAGTCCCCTTTTGCCGTAGTGGCCAGCAGTAATGCCGCTGGTGACTGCGATGCTTCACCCAAAGGCGGGGAACCCGGTTTTATCAAGGTTTTAGATGATCGTACCTTGATGATGCCTGACATCGCTGGCAATAATCTTTTCCAGAGTTTCGATAACTATGCCGTCAATCCCAAAATCGGCCTCATTTTCATGATTCCTGGTATGGATGTCACGGTGCGAGTGAATGGTCGAGTCGCCATTCTTGAAGCAGAGGAAGTCAAAGCAATCGTGTCGGACCCTGAGCTCGAATGGCACGACGAAAAAGCCCAGTTTGTTCAAGGCATCATCATCCAGGTTGACGAAGCCTACTTTCATTGCCCTCGATCGTTTAAATTCGCGAACTTGTGGGATGTTGGCACCATTCAGGCGAATAGCAAGCGACCTATCTCTTCGCTCAGCGCTTCCAAGTCAGCCTCCTAAATTATGGCTTGGAAGGGCAGTTGACCGAATCATTGGAAGAGCAGTTGACCAAATCAGAAGCATTCAATCATGCTCGCCCCTAGTGGCCTTGCCCGCCTGATTTTACCCGGCGGGCAACCCAGCTTCTTGGATCTACCGCTTATCGCTTCCGTCGGTTAGCGTTTAAGTGTCAATTTCAACCCGATATTACGCCCTGGCAACGGCGCCTGCTCTTTCACGAAGGATGTATGGCGCCTAGCAATGTCATCTAACAGGTTGCGCCCGAACAAGGTTGCCTGCACGGCCACCGACCCAAGATCCAGGGTGGTACCAAGGCTCATGTTCAGTGACTCGTAACCCGCGGTTGCCAATTCATTTTGGGCAGTTCGGCTTTGCCGATCGACATCCTGATATCGAATCGACGCATCAAACCGGCCAAAGTTAGCTTCAATTTCTAACAGATTCCGGGCCGGTGCAATTCGGGGAACATAGGTTCCATCATCGAATTCTGCTTTCGTTTGATCACGACCAAGCGACAATCGGATCAGCCCCTGGGGAAACTCAAACTCAGTGCCGACTTCGAATTCAAAGCCTGTAAAGCGAGCATCCGCTTGAACGTAATTTCCCAGTATCAGTGATCCATGATCATGGTCATGATCGTCGTCGCGGTCCAGCTCTGACTCATCTCGCAGATAAATGTAATCATCAATCTGATTGTTGAAAACGGTAAACTTACTGAACACTGCGCCCCGCTGATACGCAATGCTCAATTCAGCATTGCGAGAGCGCTCAGAAGCGAGGGTTACATCTCCCACCTCGTAGCGCTGTGCCGCCAAATGAGGACCATCAATAAACAGCTCTACCGCAGACGGCGCTCGCTCGACGCTGGCAAGCCCGAACGATACATCAATGTCTTGACCTATCGATCGACTGATCGTCCCAGCAAAACTGGTGGTGGTAAAGTCCAAGTTGTATTTCTCAACTTCACCCTCTTCGTGATGATCGTCGTGATCTTCGTCGTCGTGTTCTTCTTCGTCATGATCTTCTTCATCATGACCTTCTTCGTCATGTTCCTCTTCGTGATGCACCAAAGAGCCTCGACGGTTAATTTTGTCTAGCCTTGCCCCAAAATCTAGGTGAACCGAATTGGCAAATTCTCGGCTAAAGTAATACCCCGCTGTCATTTCTCGGGACTTATTGGGGTTCAGAAACGCTTCTTCACCAATAATTGCGATGTCTTCATCTGCAAAATTCAAAACGACTCGATGAGAGGCATTATCGTTGTCCAAATTAAATTTGAACCCGAACTCGTTTGATTGATTAGAGAAGGCGGTTGGCCCTTCCTCGTGACCTTCATGTTCGTCATGGTCATCAGACTCGTGCCCTTCGTGCTCCTCACTATGCTGCTCAACCAATTCATAATCGCTGTTTCTAAGGTGAAAGCTCACGCTGTTGAGCAAACTTGCTGCAACGTCAAAACGACCCTCCAACGTGGTGACTTTCGACTCCGTCGAGGAAAAAATACGTTCATCCTCACCATGCTCCCCGTCATGATCATCCTCGTGGTCATCATCATGATCAGCGAGTTCGTCGTCATGATCGTCGCCTTCGTGATCGTCGTCGTGCTCGTCACCATGCTCATCGGCATGCACAGGGATGCCGTAGACACTTTCTTGCTGGGCATAAGACAACCCTACATAACCCCAATCGCCGGTCTTTGAAAAACCCACTTGATGCGTTTCGCGCTGAGTGTCGGAGTTGGCCAATCGTGATAAAAATTCTTCTTCAGAATGATCCTCATCACCATCTTCGTCTTCATCGTGATGTTCTGCTTCGTCATGGTCCTCGTGATGCGACTCGTCAGCCAGTGCGCCGGTCGGAATCTCGTAGTCATTGAGATTACTGAAACTGCCTGCATAGCTGAAGTTTATCCCTCCTAGGTTATTGCGAAACGCGAGGGACACGGCATCACCATCGTTTACCCCTTGCGCTTCACCCGAAAGACGAAACTCGGGCACCACAATATCTTCCCGAGCAATCGAATGGTCTACCACATTAACCACACCACCGATGGTGCCGTTAGCAAAAAATAGCGAAGCAGGACCACGAATAACCTCCACCTGCTGGGCATCGGTGAGATCAACCTCGTTGATATGATCGCCCCCTAGGATGGAAACATCCCGAGCGACCAAGCCATTTTGTAAAACTCGCACCCGACTCCCGCTCAATCCTCGAATCACCGGTTGCCCCACGCCGCTGCCGTAATCGGCTGTCGATACCCCGAGTAGCCCGTTAATCGCTTCTCCGATACTCAGAACCGGTAGCTCTGCTAACCTCTTTGTGCCCACTACATGCAAAGGACTTGCGTTACTGTCGACATTCCTGTGCAGCAACGAGCCGGTCACCACAATTTCCTCGATATCCGCTTGAGCCGCATTACCTTCATCTGATAATGCGATGCTTGACCACACGGCTAAGATGAGTGCCGTCCACCCTCGACGTATACTTATTCTGTTCATTATTTGCATTGTTAGCTCCAACCACCCAGTCATGAAGCGGGCTTCGAGATCTTGATCACGAGGCAAAACTGCTCACACAGTCAAACTGGGATACATTTTTCAAAATTGGGGCTGTGCTGGCAGCAAAGCGAACTCTTTCGCAGGCCAATGACGGCCCCTTCCTTGAACAACGGTATTGCTAAACTGCGGGGGGCGCTCTCGCGGGAGGTTGGTGATGGCTTACAGCCTCGGATCCCCGAGTAGGGTAGGAATCAAAGCCATCAAGATAGATGACGATTTGATCGACCGAGGGCTCACAGACCAGACCATCGGCGTCGCCCGTATGGGCGCAGGCGACACAGTCTCGCTCAAGACCATCAGTGTGGGCATGCAACGCGTTAGCATTGAAGTTGACGACCAAAAGGGCGAGGCCAAAAAGGAAAGCGATTTTTCTTAGTGCCTGCTGCATCGCGCGACTATAGATAAAGCAAGCGAGACTTGTCAAATATTTCCCTCTAAAGTAGAGCCATCGATGAGCACGATCAATGCAATGATACAGTAAGATGCTTAGAGAGATGGCCCGCCCGGAGAGATTCGAACTCCCGACACCCAGGTTCGAAGCCTGGTGCTCTATCCAGCTGAGCTACGAGCGGTTAATTTCGCGTTTGCGCGAGAGCGCGTAGTATAGGCAATCTGTCCTTTGCGTTCCAGTGCCCAGAAAAATCATTATACTGTATAAATGTACAGTATACGAATCAGAATCAATCAACGCCTCGTGACTCTAGGTCAGGAAGACCGAGGTTCAGTAGGCGTACTTATGCGATCTGGTGCGCTTCAGTACTTTTATTGGGGCGGGTTCGCGCTGCACATTGAGCGACCCGTTAAGCTAGCGGTGGACTTCATTCCTAACGAACAGCGACGAAACCCAAGGCAGCCATCCAACTATTTCAAAGATTGGCTACCCTTAAATTCAAACGAATTTCTCTTAGGCAGCTATGATGGCACGCTCGTTAAGGCTTACTTGCCCTTCACCATTGTCCAAAAACCATTAGGGGTTAGAGACTGAGTGAATTTCTCCCATCGCCAATATAGGAGCGGCATCCAATGCTTCAGCATTCATCATGCTTGCGATTTTTTGCATCGATGCGACCAGCATATGGCGCTGCCAATCCGGCAGCGCTTGGTAGTTTTCGATAAAATCAGCCTGCAGCGGTGACGGCGAGCTCGACAATTTTTCTTCACCCAGTGGGGTCAATTCTATGCGCGTTAAACGACGATCTGCATTACCTTTCGACCGACGGACGAGCTGATTTCGCTCTAGTCGGTCAAGCAGTGAAGAAATCGTCGCCTGAGACAGCATCACCTCACGAGCAATTGTACTGGGCGCTGCCAAATCGAGTTTTTGTATTGCTTGCATAACCAGTAGTTGTGAGGTTGTTAGCCCGGATGCTTTGAGCAACTTTTTGGAATGCAAATCAATTGCTCGGGTGATTTTTCGCAAAGCAATCAAAATTTCGTCGTATTCCGTCACTGGCCTTTCCTTGACTGTACATTAAGGCGCGGATTCTACCCGAACTCGCCACATCATAGCGAGATCGAGCAGAGAATTGGCTCAATCAATTGAGGCGTTCGTCACCCTGCTCCTAGAATTCTCCGGGGTGCCCCCCAGGTGACGACGATAACCCAGCTTCAACGGCGTTCCCTTACGCTCGACGATGTATCGACACCGTCGCTGCGCCTCTGGACCTAAGCCGCGATAAAGCGCAAGCGGCAAGCTACGCACCAAAGGTTCTCGGTACCAAGGCGCGAAAAATTCAACGTTGGGCATTGCTCTTACCTCATCAGATACATTGGGCGTACCACCATGCCAAGCCCTGACGTCTCGTAAAATAATGCTACCCGCGGAGAGGGGATAGAGTCTAGACGACCGCATCCAAGTGGGCTCTTCTGCCAGACTGGGCATAGGAACCTGACTATTTTGAGTGCCTGCAACCTGGCGAATTGGACCATTCTGTGACGTCCAATCACTGGTTATAAAATTGCAGGCAATATAAGGGCATGGCAGATCACGATAATTTAATCGCGCTTCCCGATCAAAAAAGGATCCTACGACCAGCGATTTTCCCGGCTTTAATTCGAAGCTTTGTCGGTCAGACATATCTGAATGCAAGGGTTGATAATCACAAGCGCCGGGCAAACAAAAATCGCCGCCGGCACTTCGCACCAAAAAATCTGGCCCACCAAATACGGTTCCTATCATTGCTATGATTGAAGGGATCTCAAGCAGCGCCACCCACTCTGGCTGGTGTAACTGAGCATCGGTCAGCGACGCGCTCCCAAAAGAATAACGATGCGAGCCTCGATTGCCGCGACCTTCTGGATCCAACGTCAAAATTTCATCAATGACCCGAAGGCAACCTCGATGCAACGCATTGACTTGGGATTCCGATAAAACATCTTTCACCACCGCAAAACCATCTCGATGAAAACTCGTGGCGATGGCTTGGGTATCCTCAGGCCGATGAACCTCAAAGGCTGGCAACCCGACCTCAGCTGCTAACTGCTGCTGCAGCGCTTTAACTGACTTACTGTTGGGATCAAGCCCTCGCCAACCGCGGCCCTGCTGACCTTCCATTGTCACTGTCTTATGCTCAAGGTCGTCACTCCTTTCAACTTAGATTTATTTTCTCATGCTCAATCTAATCCAGCATCCAAACTGTAGCCCATTCACTCAATTTAAAAACTTTGCCGGTCTCTTTTTGATGGTTTATCGCTCACCATTAGTGCTAACGTCAAGTTATCCAATGGAGAACCTAACATGACCCAGCGGCGCGCATCTCTCTCGAGTCTCATTTTTTATGGTATTGGTAATTTGTCGCCCGCTATCAAAGGTAATTTCCTGGGTGCGCCAATTTTCTATTACTACAACAACGTTCTCGGTCTCGACGCATTGCTGGTTAGCCTAGCCCTCGCGATTGCCCTGGTGATTGACGGTATTACTGACCCACTCATTGGATATTTTTCAGATTACACTCGAACCCGCTTCGGACGAAGACATCCCTATATTTTTGCTAGCATCATTCCGGGCGCTCTCTTTTATTTTTTACTCATCACTTGGCAATTGGCCGATTCTCAACTTGGCTTGTTTTTCCAACTCTTGTTTTTCATTACCTTGCTGCGCGTTTCCTGGACGCTTTATCAGATACCTCGAGAAGCCCTGGGTGCAGAGATTTCCAAAGACTATCATCAGCGCACCCAGCTGCATGGGTTGAGTAGCCTTTTCGGCTGGGTCGGTGGTGCTGGCATTTATTACGCAACTCAAAAGTACTTTCTAAAAGATTCCTACGACAACTTTGACGGCTATCAGGAGCTCGCGCTTTGGGGCAGTGGACTGATACTGTTAACGGGCTCTATTTTTGCGCTGGGCACCATCAAAGACATCCCTCATCTTGAGCCACCGAAAAAAGATCGTCCAGAATCAATGCACGCGATATGGCGCGAAATTAAGTCAACCCTTAATCATAAATCTTGGCTGATGTTGTTTTTTTCCGGCGTCATTTTTGCGGTCTTTGTGGGCTTGACGAGCGGCTTAGGCTTTTACTTCAATAGTTTTTTTTGGGACTGGAAGCCTTCAGACGTCGCTATTTTCGCCATTGTCGACTTGGTTGCCGCAATGCTGATTAGCGGTTTTGCCGGGCCGTTAGCCCAACGCTTCGATAAGAAAAACCTCGCCGTTACTTTGTTTATTCTCTCGATCCTGATTGGCCCTTTACTCCTCGTACTTAGGCTGACAGACCTGCATTTGGGGACCCAGTTATTGCCTGCCAATGGTGCGCAGTATGGCACTTTGTGGTGGATCATGATGGTGCACTCTTTGGTATCGGCTGCGGTGGCGGTGCTGGCCTGGATTCTCGTTGGCTCTATGACAGCCGACGTCGTTGAAGACAGTCAAACCCAGACCGGACGTCGTGCCGAAGGACTATTTTTTGCGGGCCCAAATTTGATCCAAAAATCGGTGTCCGGCATTGGCCTCATGATTAAAGGCATATTGTTGAGTGTTGTGGGCTTCTCAGCCGAAGCTACCCGTCTCGAGAAAATTGCCGCGGTAGAGCAACTGGCGGTGGCTATTGTGATCATCAGTGTGATCCTGCCCTCGCTTGCCCTTTACCTATTCTCCAAATACGAAATCACCCGCAACCGACACGATGCAAATTTGGATCAATTGGGCTATGGCGAAGGGAAGCCTACCCCCTGATTGTCAGCCCACGATTGATTGCCAGGACATAGCCCTAATCCGCAGTCGCGGGAAAGTCAAAGTAGATGGTCGGATAAGGCAAGGATGCCAACGTAAAATGCCACCATTCATACTGGTAGTTGACACCCCCACCTGGCTCATGACATTAACCAGTCGCTGCCGATTGCCCTATGCAGAAGCCGCAATCTGTGGTTTGGATGTTAACCCGTTGTCTCCTCCAGTCATCTCGAGCGACTCGTAAACAAAAACACCAACAGGGGTTTTGATCTCTCAAGCATCTTTCACTATGGTGGTCTCATACGATTTTCTTTAACACCTACGGCTCAGATATCCGCGTGACTCTGATCTAAAACTTGTCGAGCACGACTGACCATGCGCCACCTGACATCACTTCATTTTGAGATCCGAAAACTCTTTCATCTTGCATTACCTCTCATGGGCGCACAGCTCGCCCAGATGGGCATGGGGGTTACGGATACCATTATGGCAGGGCAGTACAGCGCAACTGATCTGGCAGGGGTAGCGCTCGGCAGCAGCGTACTCTGGCCCGTAATGCTGTTGTTTATGGGTTGCATACAAGCGGTGACCCCCACCGTATCTCAGCTCAACGGTGCAAAAAATTATGCCGAAATTGGCGAGGTCATTCGTCAAGGATTGTGGATGGCACTGATTGGTGGGCTTGCCGCGGCAGCGCTACTCAATGTGATTGGTCCCATCTATACGCTCCTCGAGGTGGAACCTGAATCGGCCCGAATTTCTGTCAACTATCTAAAAATGTGCGCCCTAGGTATTCCTGCATTGATGTGTTTCTTTGCCCTGCGCTTTCTTGCCGATGGTATGGGCTTTACTCGACCCGCGTTGTTAATCGCAGTTTCAGCGTTGCTGCTTAAAATACCCCTCAATTATGCTCTGATCTATGGCGCCTTCGGCTTCCCGGAGATGGGCGGGGTAGGATGTGGGGTCGCGCAGGCCATCATCATGTGGCTGCAACTGATACTTGTCATCTTCGTGGTGACTCGCCCCCGCTTCCGAAAAACCCAGTGGTTACGGAGCATCACGCCCCCGGACTGGCAAAGGATTAGAGCTCTCTTGATCGTCGGTCTGCCCATCGGCGCGACCATTTTTGCGGAAATGGGCTTATTCGCTTTTACCACGTTGTTGCTCGGTAGGTATGGCCCCGAGGTTGTCGCCGCACACAACATTTCGATGAACATTAACGCCGTCCTGTTCATGCCACCCATGGCGTTAGGCATGGCGGCTACCATTCGAATTGGATATCGAATTGGAGAAGGTGAAGCATTGGCGGCTCGCAGCACCGCTGCGATCGCGATTGCTGGCAGCATTTTGCTGGCTCTCATCGGTGCCCTGTTGATTTTTAATTTTCGCGAGACGTTGATCAGTCTCTATACGGTCGATGAAGCGGTCATTAGCCTGGCCCGCCAATTGTTGCTGTTCGTCGTGTTTTTCTTATTGTTTGATGCGACCCAATCAACGGCCATTGGTACCCTGCGTGGATATAAAGACACTCAAGTACCGATGCGGATCGCCCTCATCAGCTACTGGGTGATTGGCCTACCCCTCGGCTGCGCCCTGGGCTTTGGCTGGTTCATGCCAGCGCTTAAGGTTTATGGCTTTTGGTACGGACTCGCAGCAGGCGTTGGCACAGCCAGTATTTTGCTGTGTGTTCGGTTATTCAGACTCAGCGGTAACCTTAACCTGATCAACCAACTGTCTGCGGCGGGGACTGTGTCGTCGCGTTGATTCGGTGCTGCACCGTTGACACTGCACGGGTCCTTAGTTGCGCTATGGGTTGATTGCGCTTAAGGGCGACTACCTGCGTCACAGCCTTGGTCCTGCCGCAAAGAGACAACCCTCTCATCAATGTCTCAGCTCGGGCTTGCTGACGCACTGATCAGGAGGCATTTGCTGACATCAAGGAAGTAGAGATTATGCAGTCGATGGCAGATTCCCCCACCATGCGGCGAAGTCCCGAGCTTCAATCAGCCGCGAGGACCTTCAATTGAGGCGCCTGCCCTGGCGACTGTTCCCGGGCCGATCAGAGACTGCGTGCGCATCCTCAAAAACTGCTACATTATGCGCAAGTACAATTAGGGAGTCGAACATGGCAGGACCTCTGACGGGAATCAAAATTGTCGATCTAACCACGGTCATCTCAGGGCCCTCAGCGACGATGTTACTTGCCGACCAAGGCGCAGATGTTGTCAAAGTCGAGTCAATCGCTGCGCCTGACCATGCTCGAGGTGCAGGCTATGGCAACCAGACATTTACGTCTGTTTTCTTAAATAATAATCGAAACAAACAAGCGCTGGCGCTTGACTTAAAGGCAGCAGCAGGACGAACGGCCTTGTTGGCGGTTTGCAAGGATGCCGACGTCGTCATACAGAATTTCCGCCCCGGTGTCGTCGAACGTTTGGGCGTCGCTTATGACGACATCAAAGCCGTTAACCCCGAAGTCATCTACGTTTCCATTTCAGGATTTGGTGAACAAGGACCCCTGTCTCACAAGCCTGTCTACGACCCTATTATTCAGGCGGTGAGTGGGTTAGCGACCATTCAAGGTGGCTCAGATACCTTGCGACCAAGATTGGTGCGAACCATATTGCCCGACAAGCTGACGGGGATCGTGACGGCTCAAGCGATCAGTAGCGCTTTGGTGCATCGACTTCGTGCCCTGGAGGGGCAACACGTACAAGTCTCGATGCTAGATGCCGTCGTCAATTTTCTTTGGTCATCCGACATGGGCAGCCAAACCTTTGTTGATCACGAGGTCAGTCAACAGCGGGCGGCTACTTTTATTGATCTCATTTACGAGACCAAGACCCACTACATCTCTGTTTCGGCAATGGCCAACAAGCAATGGTTGGGGCTGTGTGATGCTGTTGGCCACCCTGAATGGAAGGAGGACGAACGCTTTAAGACCCCGGCCCTGCGAGATAGAAATGCCGATATCCGCCTACAGATGACCCAAGATGCGCTGCTCACAAGGACGGCGGAAGATTGGCTTGTTCGGCTCGAAGAAGCTGGGGTTCCTTGTGCACCGGTTCTCACTCGAAATGAAATGATCCGACACCCGCAGGTTGTTGCTAACCAACTCTTGTTTGAAACTGAACACCCTGTTGCGGGAAGGATTAGGCAAGCAAGACCTGCTGCAAGATTTTCCAGATCGTCACCGGAGCAGAGGTCCCCTGCGCCTCGACACGGAGAGCACACAAGACAATTACTGCAGGAAGCAGGCCTGACTCAAGCGCAAATTGATACGCTCATTGCACAGGGTGTTGCGTTTGATAGCCAATCCGAAATCGAGACAACCTAGCATGAACCCTGGCATGCCCTTTCACAGTATTCCTCGGGCCTGCGCCTAGGACGGTCTATTGTCCTGTAAAGTTAGGTGACCGCTTGGCTTTAAAAGCGGCTCGCCCCTCTGCACCGTCCTCAGAGTCCCTAACTTTAAGCAAAGGATCCCGGGCGAGGGCTGCCAGTTCTGCAGGCCCCTTAGGGACCGTTTGACCGACAAAATTTTTGATTGTTTGAACCACGAGCGGCGCACTTCTCTCGAGTATCCGCGCATAGTCAAGTGCCGCTGATAGCTGCTCGCCTGTCGGCACTACTCGGTTGACCATACCGACCTCATAAGCACGATTGGCGCTAAGATCCTGACCTAGCAGCATGAACTCCATAGCGATTTTGTGCGGTATTCTTGCAGCGCAACCAGCGATTAAGCCGCCCGTAAACCCCACCTGCGCTTCCGGATAACGGAACCTCGTATTCTCTGCTGCGACCACCAGATCGCACATCTGTACAAGAATATAGGCACCGCCAACACAGTAGCCCTGCACCGCCGCGATAATGGGTTTATCCAAAACGACGCCAACGGATGGCACGCCTTGCCACATCTCTTTGGGCCCATTTTTGATATCTGCTCCGACTGAAAATGCCTTTTCACCGGCCGCACATAAAATCGCACACCGAGCCTCGGGATCATCACGATAACGGATCAAGGCCGCTCTCAGCCCTTGAATGACCGCTTCATCGAGCGCATTGAGGTTTGCGACCCGATCGATGGTAATGATCGCTGTGTTCTGATTCATTTCGTAATGAACTGGCATCTTAAACCCCTTGTCCTGCCTTCCGCTGACTGATTTCCGTCTTGAGCACCCCACCCGGCTTGAACCGCCTGTCTTGGGACTAATGTAAAATTGAAAAATCCTGTGGCCGACTTTGTGCCGAAAACTGACTCTTTAAGAACGTCATCTGGTCACCCCTAATGCGGCCGCTGTGGGTGAGCGCCAAATATTCGGCATGATTGGGACGATAAGGTAACGCCAACAACGATAAGCTCGATTCTGACAGCAAGCGATTGCCTTTTCGCGTGTTGCAGCGCTTACACGAGGTGACGACGTTCATCCAATCGTCAAGCCCTCCCCGGGACACAGGAATCACATGGTCTCGACTCAAATCTCGATTCGAAAATTTCAACCCACAATATAAGCAAGTATTATGATCCCGTCGAAACAGGGTTGCATTAGACAAGCTGGCTTGGGTCTCGTTGACAACCTTACCTTTACAAGCGAGCACACTTTTTAGAGGTAGCCGAGTGCGCATCCCGCGTTTATCAATACCACCCCGAACGACTTTAAGGGTATCTCCATAAGTCCAGCTGACTAAATCTCTGGCATGTAATAACACCGCTTCTTGCCAACTCAACCAAGCCATTGGCATACCTGCAGTATTTAGTCTTAGAAAATGTTCGCTCAAGGATCCGCTCCTAGAAAGGCCAAAAGACAGACTGCTCAATGGGTCAATAGCAAGCGCATCACCCATCTTCACTCTATTTTGATCATAGACGTCTTTCTACATAATTCAAGAACTGACCCCTAGCTGATCGCCAAAAATTTTAGGTTGAAGGTCTAAGAGGATTTAACCCTCACCTGAAGTCCCTTAAACTACCCCTGTCCCCGTTCTCGCGCCAAGACGATTCCATGACCAATACACCTGATTTATCCTCCCCTGAAATAAAACGCCCGTCCAAAGACACGGTTTATGCTGAGCACCAGGTTGAAGTCGCTCCCTTTGAGTTTAACGGTGAGGTGGCCGAAGTCTTCGACGACATGATTCTTCGTTCAGTGCCGGGATACGCCTTGAGCATCGAGCTCATACGACTGATTGCTCAGCGATATGGTCAAAATAACACTCAGCTGTATGATCTTGGCTGCTCTTCGGGTGTTGCTACGCGAGCGCTGGCTGAGGCTACACCTGCTCATTGTGCGATCATCGGTATCGACAATTCGCCCGCCATGATCACGCGTTGCCAGCAATCAATTGCCACCGATGCGGCCCATCACAAAATTGAGCTGCGTTGTGAGGATTTGCTGAACTGCGAACTCAGTAATGCCTCGGTCATTGTATTGAACTATACCCTGCAGTTTCTTCCCATGGCTGAAAGGGATCGTCTCATGGCAAAAATTTATTCCGCCCTGATTCCAGGCGGCGTAGTATTTCTCGCCGAGAAAGTGATTGAAACGGACCCCAAGCTACAATCAGAACTCACCGCGCTACACTTGGCATTTAAGAGGCGGCAAGGCTACAGCGATCTTGAAATTGCTCAAAAACGGGCTGCCCTCGAGGCAGTTTTAGTTCCTGAAACTGAGCAGCAACATCTTGCGCGACTTCATTCAGCGGGCTTTGAGCAATCGGCGACGCTACAACGAGCTATTAATTTTTTGGCCATGGTCGGCTGGAAGCGAGCGGCTTAAGTGGCATCGCCGTTTTTACCGATTTTTGAAGATTTTTTCCGACTTACCGAATCCACGCCTTTGGCGGAACATCATTTGGCCTTTAGACAGGCAGTGAATCAACGACTGGCCGCTCGCCCTCACGGACGGGCCGACGATTGGGACCAGATCATCGCTGATCTTACCCCGCCTAAAGACAGCATAGCGCTTCTGAACGAGCCAGCGGTTCGCCTGACTGCACCTGGGCCCGTCGATACCGACAAACTTCGATCAACCCTTGCGAAGCTACATCCTTGGCGTAAAGGGCCTTTCAATATTTTCGATGTCTTCATTGATAGCGAATGGCGATCTGATTGGAAGTGGTCGCGATTGATCGATCAAATTGAGCCGCTCAGAGACCGCAACGTGTTGGATATCGGTTGTGGTAATGGGTACTACTTATACCGCATGTTAGGCGCTGGCGCGAAACTTGCGCTGGGAATCGATCCTACTCGACTCTTTTGTTATCAGTTTCAGGCGCTACAGCTCCTACAGCCTCAAAACGACGCAGCCATGCTCCCATTGTTGGATGAGGATTTACCGATCACCCATCGCTTCGACACCGTATTTTCGATGGGCGTGCTCTACCATCGAAAACAACCTGAGGTCCACCTCGATATCTGCCGGCAAGCCTTGGTTCCGGGCGGAGAGCTCATCCTTGAAACATTAATCATCGACCATCCAGGGGAAGCCTACCTCAAACCTGAAGGTCGATACGCCAAAATGCGAAACGTCGGTGAATTGCCTAGCGTGGCGCGATTATTCAAGCAGCTGAGCGCATCCGGTTTTTTGAACGCACAAGTTGTTGATCTGAGCCCAACCTCTACCTTAGAACAACGTGCAACAGATTGGATGCATTTTCAATCGCTTTCGGATTTTTTAGATCCGAAAGCCCCTGAGCTCACCATAGAGGGTCATCCAGCGCCTTTGCGGGCCGTGGTTTCAGCAAAAGCCCCCTAACGTCGGCAAGGGCACTCTAGGGGGCGAAATCCATCAATTGGCTGAATCCTGAGGGTCTGTGCGGACCAATGACTAACTGCTCCAACACCCCTTGACCATGAACCACCCCCTGACTTGTTTTTAATGAAACATCACAAAATGCCTGGACATGAATATTGCTAGGTGGCACCGAGGCAGTGGAATACTGCTCACGCACCACCGACAAAGGACCATGATAACTACCATGTCGATGCGTTTCGTGACCATAACCAAGCCCCTTCATGTAGAAATTCCAACGTGGTGTAAGCTCAATTTCATAGGCCTCTCCGGAAGCGTCGGACATCAGAATTTGAGCGCTGCTGGCAAACCGCGTACCTGGCGAGTAGCTGCATTGATAACGATAGGATGTCATCGATATTTCCGACCCTCCACCCCATTTCGGGATGAGCACCGCATTTTCATTCCAAGCAGCCCCTTCAGCATCTTGATTAACAAAGTAATGAATACTGAAGTCCTCGAAATTCATCGGCGCCCAAATCCAATAAAACTGAAAGTCACCTGCCGCCGGATTCGGCTGAGCGTCGGGTGCCCCTATATTCCGCAACCCCCAGGACCGATCTCGAGTCCCTTGAAATAACGCATCGCTCAGTCGATGGGTCTCGCCGGCTACCGTCAAAGTCCCTGACCAAGACCCATTTTGCATCATTCGCGTCAAATCCATACCCAATTGGGCGCCAACTCGTCGGACAAACCGCGGCTCCTCATGGACAGGTATTCGTGCGGTAAAAACCAGGTCGCAGTGCAACCCCGACTCAGGGTCATCACAGCGAATTCTCAAACGCTCGAGCGGGACTTCCACCTCCAATGCCAACGGGCCCACCGTAGTGTCGAGACGCTCCAACGACATGGTCTTTGAAGCGATCACGTTATATTGCTCGCCATTGATAACAACCGAAAAAGCGGCATCCATGACATCTACGTAAGGGTAAACCCCTAAAGCAAACGCGAAAAAAAGCGAGCCCTCGGCGTTGTAACCATTGAAAAAATAACGGTCATAGAAATTTCGATTACCGCCCACATAGGCGATAGGCTCTGGGGTTTGGTGCAGCGGATAATCATCGCCTCGGGATAGCATAAAAACCTCTTAGTAATCGATCGTGCCTCTAGAGTGCAACGAATGACCGAATAGGTCAAAACACGTCGCAAGCCTTTATCTAGGTTGATATGATTCGGCACAAAGCTATCGGCACACGATTATGATGAGTTTAGTAGGGATTGTTCTCTTTCCTTTAATCGCTTACCTTTTTTCAACCAATCGGCAAGGCATTGCCCCTCGCACCGTCATCGGCGCTTTTGCCCTACAGGCAGGTCTAGGGGGCCTTATTCTTTATGTGCCTTTGGGAAAAGAAATGCTCGAAGCGCTAGCCGAAAAAGTCGTTGCCATGCTGGGTTACTCTGAGGAGGGGATTAATTTCTTGTTTGGTGCTCTGGTTGCCGAGGGCGCTGGCTTTGTCTTCGCTTTCAACGTGCTGCCGGTGATCGTCTTCTTTTCAGCGTTAATCGCCGTACTTTATTACCTCAACATCATGCAATGGCTGATCAAATTGATTGGCGGGGCGCTGCGCAAGGGCCTAAAAACCAGTCATACCGAATCCATGGCATCAGCGGCCAATATTTTTATTGGTCAGACCGAAGCTCCTCTCGTGGTGAGACCCTACATCGCTGGTATGACTCGAAGCGAACTGTTTGCCGTTATGGTGGGTGGGCTGGCTTCGATTGCAGGCTCGGTTATGGCCGGCTACGCCGCCCTCGGTATCGAAATGAAATACCTGCTTGCCGCCAGCTTCATGGCCGCACCCGGTGGCCTGATGATGGCTAAGTTAATGGTGCCGGAAACGGAACAACCGGCCGAGCCTGGCGATAAGCACGCGGACGAAGGCACTGAGTACGTCAATATCTTTGATGCTGCCGCTGCAGGTGCGATGACGGGTTTGCAGATGGCGATGGCTGTCGGCGCCATGCTCCTTGCGTTTATTGCCCTCATTGCAGCGATGAACGGACTGCTAGGCTGGTTTGGGGAGTTAGTCGGTTTTGGCACCATTACCATTGAGGGCTTGCTTGGCTATCTGTTCCAGCCCATCGCCTATGTTCTTGGCGTCCCTTGGGCAGAAGCCAGTATTGCGGGTGGCTTAATCGGCCAAAAACTGGTCCTCAACGAATTTGTTGCTTACATCGCTTATCTAGACCTCGCCGATTCGCTCTCCCCCATTTCTCAAGCCGTGGTGGTATTTGCGCTATGTGGCTTTGCCAATTTTTCATCCATTGCTATTTTACTGGGAGGATTGGGGGCTCTCGCTCCCAGCCGACGGAACGATATTTCTCGTCTAGGATTGCGAGCCTTGCTGGCAGCGACGCTTGCCAATTTGATGAGTGCTTCTTTGGCAGGGTTTTTCCTCTCTTTTTAACTGGGGCAAACAGTCATGGTCAATAAGACACTACCCACCTTATCACTGAAAGCATCGGGCGCGGATCGCGCTTTTGTTGAATCGCTCAGTGAGTATGGTTTTGCGGCNCTNACTGACCACCCNATTGANATGACGTTGGTGTATCGAATCTATGAGTCNTGGCGGGNATTNTTTANNACCGAGCAAAAANTTGACTANCGATATCACGTGGAAACACAGGACGGNTATTTCGGNCTTGCAGAGGCGGAGTCNGCTAAGGGCAGCCAGCAGCAGGACTTCAAGGANTATTTTCATTATTATCCTTGGGGACAGTGTCCAACCGANCTCAAACAGGATCTCGAAACCTACTATGCGCAGGCTGAAAGCTTTGCAAAACAGTTGCTCACCTGGGTAGAGGCTTTCTCTCCACCGGAAATTTCCAAAGGTTATCTTGAACCGCTCTCCAGCATGATCCACTCTAGCGAATCCAGCTTGCTGCGGGTGCTACATTATCCCCCACTGCCCCAAGGTGTAACTCAACCCCGAGCCAGCGCCCATGAGGACATCAATTTGTTAACGATACTCCCTGCCTCGAACGGTCCCGGACTAGAAATTCTGGCAAAAAATGGGAGTTGGATTCAGATAGAGGATCGGGATGATCAAATTTTAATCAACACCGGCGATATGCTAGCAGAGGCAAGCGGAGGGCATTTCCCCTCGACTACTCATAGAGTTTCCGTCCAGAGCTACGATTCAGCATCCGAAAGCCGGATGTCATTGCCGCTATTTTTACATCCGCGAAAGGAGGTACGACTCTCTCAGCGTTACCTAGCAGGAGAATATTTACACGAACGATTGGTCGAATTAGGCGTCCTAACGTCTTAAGACAAATCGTTCTCGAGGTTTGCGTTATGCGTTCCCATCCACGCCTCAACATTGAGCGGCGCCATCGGTTAGGATAGATAATAGCCTTGGGCCAGATCAACGCCCAAACGCCGCCACAAAGAAAGATCCTCCTCAGTCTCTATACCCTCGGCAACCGAGCGAATATTCAGCCTTCGGGCAAGATCAATACTCGATTCAAGAATGGTGCGGGCAGCCGGTTTATCGGCAGCCCCAGTAACACAGGCTTGATTAATTTTTAGCTCGGTAAAAGGGAACCGGCGCAACTATTCCATCGAAGAAAACCCGTTCCGAAATCATCGATCGATATTTCAAAACCTTTCAACATCAGTCGCGTGAGCGGAGAAATCACATTCGACACATCCTTTAGACTGACTAATGGCCGACCCAATTATCCACCTTAGCCTCGAGTCGCTGGAGGCTGATGCGGTGCGATACCCAACCCCGTAAACGGGCCTCCAAGACCCGCCATTTAGCGCATCTCAAACCGAATCGGTAGATGCTTGAATCCATGCACAAAGCTTGCTCTTAGACGCTCAGGCGCCCCAGCGATCGACATCGACTTTACCCGAGGAATGAAGGCTTTGAAAAATAATCGCATCTCAAGTCGAGCAAGCAACAACCCTAAGCATTGATGCGGACCGGTACCGAAAGCTAAATGACGGTTCGGTTTGCGCAAAATATTGAACTCATGAGGTGCGTCAAAGATCTCCTCATCAAAATTTGCGGAGGCATACATTAACCCGAGATGATCTCCCGCTTTGATCGATACATCGCGCAATTGATAATCTTGGGTTGCCGTTCTTGAGAATTGAGCCACGGGTGTTGTCCAGCGCAACATCTCTTCAACAGCCAGTTTCACAACATCCTCGTCATCGATATTATCTTGCAGTAATTGCCACTGTTCGGGGTTGTTCAATAGGGCGTGCAAGCCACCCGAGATCGCATTACGTGTCGTATCGTGACCTGCGGTGGCAATAATGGTGTAGTAAGACACCAATTCTTTATAGGGTAAATATTCGCCGTTGATTTTTCCGTTGGCAATATACGAGGCCAAGTCCTCGGTCGGGGTTAAGCGTTTTTGATCGGTTAAGCCAGAAAAATAATCATAAATGTCTTTGATCGTATCAAAAATCGAGAGCGGGTCGTCTGCCATTCTCTTCATCTCGGGATCATCACCGGCGAATAGTTCGTTGGTCAGGTTTAAAATCCGCCATTCATCTTCCTCTGGCACGCCCAGCAGTTCACTGATCAACTTCAAGGGCGGATAGACCGCTACGTCTTGAACAAAATCAAGCCTACGTTCGCCGCCATCGCCTCGCATGTCATCCAATATCTTGTCGGTAATTGCCGTCATGCGATCTTCTAACGCTTTGATATTTGTCGGTTTAAACCAGGGTTGAACGAGCGCCCGATATTGGGTGTGATCGGGTTGATCCATTTGGACCAACGATCGAATCAAGCCGCCTTTGCCTGCCGTCGCAAGAACTTCGAGCAACTTCGGGCTATCCTGGAGCCGGTTGAAAATTTCCATCATCACTTCTTGACGCAACTGAGGGGATGTCGCTTCGCGCATCAATATCGGCCTGGGCTCGCTGACAAAAAGCTCGGGTTGTTTTTCTATCTCAACAATATCTGCATGTTTGCTGATTGCCCAAAAGCCACGGAAACCCTCAGGATCGACCCAGCGAACGGGATCATTATGCCTAAGCCAGGCAAACGCTTCTAAGGGGTGCCCGAATTCACCGTACCAATCCGGAGCAATGACATGATCGTCTTCAAAAGCATAAGGCATGATAAATTCCNTCGATTATCTTCGTTTATTCTAGACCGATTTCGTTGCAGTAAAGCGATGTGTTANGGCCCCAGCGACCATTGCGCCACTGACGTTGAGCGCCGTCCTCGCCATATCNATCAAAGGTTCTATCGAGATTAACAATGCCACCACGGTNATCGGCAACCCCATAGCGGGCAGCACCACCAGCGCCGCAAATGTAGCACCACCGCCGACACCCGCAATCCCCAGCGAACTGAGGGTGGTGACCAGCAGCAGCGGCAGTAGAAAACTGAGCGCCAAGGGATCGATCCCTAGACTGGGTGCGACCATGACTGCGAGCATTGCGGGATAGATCCCAGCGCAACCATTTTGCCCGATGCTCGCCCCAAAAGTCGCTGATAAATTTGCTACAGCCGGTTGATGTCCCAATCGCTCGGTCTGAATTTCGACATTCAGCGGTATTGTTGCCATCGATGAACGCGACGAAAATGCAAAACTGAGCGCTGGCCAGGCCGCGATCAAAAAGGTCTTTGGGTTACGCCCCAGCGATCTTAAGATCAACACGTGGACTAAGAACATCACCCCGATCGCGATATAGGACGCCACTAAGAAATTCAGTAAATTCAGCACCGCAGATCCATCGGCACTGGCTGACACCCCAATCATCAGGGCCAAGACACCATAAGGTGTCAATCTAATGACCTGCTGCACCAATGCCATAATCAGACGTTGGACAACCTCAACACCTGCCAGCAGCTTTATTCCAGTCTCTTCGTGCTCAGCTCGAACCTGGAGCCCAGCGAGGCCGAGCAGCAAGCCAAAAATAGCAACTGCGATAACCGAAGTCGGCCTCGCGCCAGTAAGGTCTGAGAAAATATTGCTGGGTATCAGATTGAGCAGCAAGGTCGGCACCGACAACCCTTGAACCACTTGCTGCCGATCGACCAGCAAACTGATCCGCTCTTCTTCCGCCTCGCCGGCCAACAATTCCGATACGCTTAAATCGAAAAACCCGGCGGTTAACGCGCCAACGAGCGCGGCGATCAGGGTCGTCGTCAACAGTGAGGCGATCACCAATCCCCCAAAACGGCCCAAGGTAGAGACCGCATCGAGACGCACCACCGCCGCTATCATCGACACCAAAACCAAGGGCATGACGATAAGTTTGAGTAAGCTGATGTAACCCTCGCTTAAAAGACGACTCCATTCAAGGAAGCTGTCCCTGCTCTCACCTAAGTATTGGGTCAGGACATTCAGGGCCACACCAAAACTTAACCCAGCTACGAGCCCAGCCAAGACTCGAGTTGACAGCGACCACCCTCGACGCTCCAACCGCGCCAGGCCAAGCATCAATAAGATCAACACCAGTAACATCACAGACAGACTCATGACCTTGCCTCCCTAGCGACATTTATTTCGTTTTTTGTGATTTCTAGTAACTTTTCGCGCCTATGCTGGGCTCTTATTACCATCCCGTGGTATTTTCGCGAGCCTCTGACCTTCTCGGAGTCTTAAGCTGAGGCCAAGGCCGAGCGGCGCTTTGACGCCACCCAAACCTAACCCCAAAAGCGTAACCTTAAAGATTAAGCACTAATGCCATCGATGATGCGGTTCAGCGTCACGCTGGGACGCATCGCTTTGCCTGCTAGCGCCGGGTCAGGCTGATAATACCCGCCAACGTCTTGAGGGTCACCTTGGGCCGCAATCAACTCGTCAACGATCACCTGTTCATTCGCTCGCATCTCTTTAGCGACCTGATCAAAGGTGCTTTGTAAGACTCCATCTTTGGTCTGCGCTGCAGCGGCTTCCGCCCAGTACAAAGCCAGGTAAAAATGACTGCCTCGGTTGTCGATTTCATGGACCTTCCGTGAGGGTGACTTGTTTTCCTCTAAAAACATCGCCACGGCGTCATTGAGGGTCTCGGCCAAGACACTGGCTCGAGGATTATCGAAAATAGCCGCAAGATGTTCCAATGATGCCCCGAGCGCTAAAAACTCACCCAATGAGTCCCACCGCAGATGCCCTTCCTTCTCAAACTGCTGCACGTGCTTCGGTGCTGAGCCCCCGGCGCCGGTTTCGAACAAACCACCTTCGTTGATCAAAGGGACAATCGAGAGCATCTTAGCGCTGGTACCCAACTCTAGAATCGGGAACAAATCGGTCAAATAATCTCGCAAGACATTACCGGTGACTGAAATCGTATTCTCGCCACGTCGCATTCGCTCAAGCGCATGCCGAGTTGCCTCAGCGGGCGCCTTCACCGACATATCGATGCCGTTCAGGTCATGGTTAGCCAAACACTGATTCACCTTACTGATCAAAACCCGATCATGCGCTCTGGCCTCGTCTAGCCAGAACACGATCGGCCAACCCGTCGCTCGCGCACGGTTTACCGCCAATTTCACCCAGTCCACAACAGCCGCATCCTTAACCCGACACAGCCGCCATATATCGCCGGTTGCCACGGGGTGGCGCATCAGGACTTGATTGGCACCATCGAGGACTTGTATTTCCCCGGACCCAGGCGCTTCAAAGGTGGTGTCGTGCGAACCGTATTCTTCCGCTTTCTGCGCCATCAAGCCGACATTAGGAACCGATCCCATGGTGGTTGGATCAAAGGCCCCGTTGATTTGGCAGTCTCTAATCGTCTCATCGTAGACCTTGGCATAACAACGATCCGGGATGACCGCCATCATGTCGTGTAAGTCTCCATCAGGCCCCCACATCTTGCCTGACTCTCGAATGGCGGCAGGCATCGACGCATCAATAATAATGTCACTTGGGACATGTAAATTGGTAATACCTCGATCCGAGTCGACCATGGCCTGGGCCGGCCCAGTCGTTAAACAGGCATCGAGGGCAGCTTGCACCTCCGCCTGCTGGTCAGTCGGGAGTTGTTGAATTTTGTCGTAGGCATCGCCAATACCATTGTTAGGATCGACATTAATCGAAGTGAAAAGGTCACCAAACGCTGCAAAAGCATCGCCGTAATAAGCTCTGACAGCATGACCAAACATAATGGGATCAGAGACTTTCATCATGGTTGCTTTCAAGTGTAGCGACCATAAAACGCCCTGGGCCTTGGCATCTTTGAGCGTTTCTGCCAAAAATTCACACAAAGCTTGTTTGCTCATCGTCGCTGCGTCGACCACCTCACCTTTGGTCACTGCGATCTCTGCTGCTAAGGTGCTGATATCACCCTGAGAGGACACAAATTGTACTGACAACTGCTGGTCTTCAGGCATTTCGCTTGACTGCTCCGAGCCATAAAAATCTCCTGCGGTCATGTGAGCCACCGAGGATTTTGACTCATTTGACCAAGAACCCATCCGATGAGGATGCTTTTGGGCATAATCTTTCACTGCCTTTGCCGCACGCCTGTCCGAGTTGCCCTCTCGTAAAACCGGATTCACAGCACTGCCCTTAACTCGATCATAACGCGCCTTAACCGCGCGAGCCTCATCGGTTTGGGGGTCTTCTTCATAGTCCGGTAGCGCATATCCTTGGGCTTGAAGCTCTTGTATTGCCGCCTGCATTTGAGGGTTAGATGCTGAGATGTTGGGTAACTTTATGATGTTGGCATCCCGGCGCTGGGTCATTTCTCCCAGAGCCGCTAGATGATCTGGAATCACCTGAGCCTCTGTTAAATATTCTGGGAAAGCAGCGATGATTCTTCCTGCTAGAGAAATGTCTAGCATGTCAACTTCGACACCTGCGGTGTCAGTAAACGCTTTGATAATAGGAAGTAAGGAGTAAGTTGCGAGCCTAGGTGCCTCGTCAGTTTCGGTATAAATAATCTTTGGTATATCAGTCATTTAATCTTCACTTTTTCTTGTTTCGGTGTCTTTTGAACACCGTTTTCAACGTTAGCCCCCCGATCGGGAGACCCGATTATAGAGCAATCCCTTGGAATAAGCATCGACGTCTGATGAGTTTGCGACTAACCGGATTTTCAGCCCGCAGGCACCACAAAGACTTGAGTCACCACGGTTTGTGATTCAAGTTACTAAAGCCTCTCTAAAGCGACCTTGACCTCAAGAAAGTGGTTTTTGCCCGCGCACTGATCCCGCGTTTCTTCACGAAGGCAGCCTGTGGCTACCCCAGCCCCCCCGGAGGTGGGGTGGGCTTGCAACTCACCAACAG
>NZGC01000070.1 GCA_002689445.1 Gammaproteobacteria bacterium | reverse complement strand
ACACTACCTGGGAGCCCCAAGGATAAAAGTGACCGGCGCTGCTTCGCGAGTAGAAAGTCAACACATACATTAATCCCGGGAGGAGCCTGGGTTCTGTAGGATCGGCCTTGACTCAATGAGGCGGCTTAGTAGGACATTCGATGTGTCGTGAAAAAGCTTATGCCGGAAGGTGCTGCTTAAAGTGATGTTGCCGCTAGGATCTGTATGAGGCTGCCCAGTATCAGCCCTTTAAAGGCTCAAAAACCCATCCGCAAACGAGAAGTTATCCAGGTACCGATAACGATCATCGACTGCTGAAGCGAAGGGCTTGCCTTTAGGAAGTAGTGCCGGCCATCTCGCTTTGTTCGATGATGGTGGACTTGATAATATCTTCGAAAGACCCATCTGCTTTAGTGACAACCAACCGATCTGACGCGTCGTTGTTGAGTTTTGGATCGATAATACCCGAGACCGTTAAGGTTTCGCCCGTCTGCCAGTGGTTAAAAACAACTTTATACATGGGGCTTGAGTCTCCTGCTCTGGTCATGCCAATTCAACGCGATGAAGTATACGACAATTTTTCGTTAGGAGCTTAACTGACGCCGGCGATTAGCCGTGCAACGCTTAAACAGGTTGTTCGCTGGGGTCAAAAAACCAATCAATAATCATAAGATGCAACATCTTTTTTTGCGGACGCGACCTTAATCCATCACATAGGCGAACTTTTGGGCCTCGGCGAAAACCGTCTGACGATCTAGCGCCTCTGGCACAATAAATTTGGCTTGGCGTCCGCAGTAACTGGTTGGCGCCAAGTACTCCTCGACCAAATGATATTCAGGCCGGTTAGTGTAGTCGTCGAAAAGGATAATACAGCCGGGGCGAGCAGTTGCGAGACTGAACAAAAAACAAGCTACGCGAAAACGGCCGTCGATGAGCACCAAATCCGGCTGTTCGGATCGGTTCCAAAGTGATCCGACATAGTCCATAAATTGGTTTCGGAAGCTATAGCCGCGAGGACGACCCGCCCAACCGATGGGGCCTAAATTGACCCAAGCGATCTCAAAGCGATGATGATCGGGTGATTGGGATTTTACGTGGTCTATCCAGTGTTGTGAGGTGTCGACGGCCAAAATTTTTGCCTGAGTATTCTGAAGCACCCAGATGCTCGATTTTCCAACGCCGTATTCGGCATAAACCTTGGCGTTGCGAACCAAAGCTTTAAAAGCTTTATCATCTCCATCGAATAAGAAATTTTTAGAACGCTTCCTAAGAGACAGCCGCCATTTCTCTATTACATTCATCTTCTACTTTCCTAGGTTTTTTCGGTTAAAAAGAGCGGGGATTAGAGGGTTCATGTTGAAGTGAAATGCTACACTAACTAGGCCCCGGTGGGGATAGTAAACCCTGATGACAGCAGCAGCGCCTAAATCAGATGTAAGGACTGAATTGCCATGGATGTCACTGAAATTCTAGAAGCACTGAATCGTGAACAGCGATCGGCAGTGACTGCGCCAAAAGGTAGCGCCCTGGTTTTAGCGGGTGCCGGTAGCGGTAAAACCCGCGTGCTGACTCAGCGAGTTGCTTGGCTTGTTCAAACCGAGGGTTTATCGCCGTTTGGTATCTTAGCGGTGACCTTCACCAATAAAGCAGCAGCAGAAATGCGAGCGAGGATCGAAGAGCATCTTTCGATGCCGCTTAGAGGCATGTGGGTCGGTACGTTTCACAGTTTGGCTCATCGGTTTTTGCGGGCGCACTGGATGGATGCCAAGCTGGCGCAAAATTTTCAAATCATCGATGCTGACGATCAGCTGAGGTTGGTCAAAAGAGTCTTAAACAACCTGGCTATTGATGACAAAAAATGGCCGGCAAAACAGGCCGTCTGGTGGATTAACGCACAAAAAGATGAGGGGCTTAGGCCGAATCATATTCAAGATGAAGGTGACTTATTTGTTCAAACACACTTAGGCATCTACCGGGCCTATGAAGAAGCCTGTGAGCGAGGCGGGATGGTCGATTTTGCTGAGCTGTTGCTGCGGACTCATGAGACGCTACTCAATAATCAGTCCTTATTGGCTCATTATCAGGACCGTTTTAAGGCAATTCTGGTTGATGAGTTCCAGGACACTAACGCCATCCAATACGCCTGGCTACGGGTGCTAACGGGTAACGACAACAAGCTAATGGTCGTGGGTGATGATGACCAGTCCATCTATGGCTGGCGGGGCGCTAAAATCGAGAATATTCAACGCTTCCAACACGACTACCCGCAATCAGTGACCTACCGGTTGGAGCAAAATTACCGGTCAACAGGAACCATACTGGGTGCTGCGAATGCGCTCATTGAGCACAACGATGATCGGCTCGGTAAGGCACTTTGGACCGAGCTCGGCGAAGGTGAACCGGTTACGCTTTATGCTGCTTATAACGAGATCGATGAAGCTCGATACATTGTCGATCGAGTCAAACAGTATGCCGATGAAGGTCGAGCCTTTCGAGAATGTGCAATTTTATATCGCTCTAATGCTCAATCCCGAGTTCTTGAAGAAGCATTGCTGCGATCTCAGTTACCTTATCGAATTTATGGCGGTCAGCGTTTTTTTGAACGAGCCGAAATTCGTTCCGCGCTGGCCTATCTCAAGATCCTCAGTCAGCGACACAGTGATGCGGCCTTTGAGCGCGTGGTGAACTTGCCCCCGAGAGGTATTGGTGACAAATCGGTTCAGATCATTCGGGAAACGGCAAGAGCCGACAATGTTTCCATGTGGCAAGCAGCGCATCACTTGGTTGCAAGTGCGGGGTTGACCGTACGAGCGAAAACGGCAATTTCAGGGTTTATAGACCTGATTGATACCCTTGATGCCGCTACCGAGGATATGGACCTGGCCCACTTGGTGAGAGAAGTGGTCGAGAGCTCTGGCCTCAAACAATTTTATGAAAAAGAAGGCGGAGAAAAGGGACAGGCTCGGCTCGAAAATCTTGAGGAACTGGTGACCGCCGCTCAAACTTTTGATCCAGATGATGTGCCGCTGTTTGATGAAACGGTTCAAGCTGATATGACCCTCTTGGACGAGTTTTTGAGTCACGCGTCGTTAGAAGCGGGAGAGGGCCAAGGTGACATCAACCAAGACAGTGTGCAGATGATGACCATGCACAGCGCGAAAGGTTTGGAATTTCCGGTGGTGTTTCTTGCGGGCTTGGAAGAAGGACTTTTCCCTCATCAAATGTCGGTGGAAGAACCCGGGCGAATGGCCGAGGAGCGCCGACTCTGTTATGTCGGCGTTACCCGAGCGATGCAAAAATTATTTCTGACTTATGCAGAAACCAGACGACTGAACGGCACAGATCGCTATAATCGGGTCAGCCGATTTGTACAAGAAATTCCGCCTGAGCTGATCCAAGAAGTTCGTCCCCAAACGCAAATTGTGCGCCCGGCTTACCAAACTAGCCATCAAGTATCACGGGTTGCCAAAGAGGTTTCTGGGACTCAGTTTGAATTAGGTCAAAAAGTGATGCATAACAAGTTTGGCGAGGGCTGGATCACGAATTATGAGGGACATGGACAACAGGCTAGGGTTCAAGTGAAATTTGATGACGTCGGCACAAAGTGGCTGATGTTGGCATTTGCGAAGTTAGAAGCAGTGTAATGGTGAAGGGTGATGAGTAAACAAATAGTAGGGTTATTAACGATTGCATTATTGCTTTCGGGGTGTGGTGCGACAGAAAACGATACCGTTGGGGCTGAGACGGTTGCCGATCCAGCACAGATCTATCGGTGGCGAATGGTGACCACTTGGCCAAAGAATTTCCCAGGGATGGGAATGGCACCAGAACGGATTGCTGATCGAGTTCGCGCCATGAGCAATGGCCGCTTGGATATTACGGTTTATGGTGCCGGAGAAGTTGTGCCGGCTTTAGAGACCTTCGAAGCTGTGTCCAGCGGCACGGTGCAAATGGGTCATGGTGCGGCCTATTATTGGAGAGGTAGCGTACCCTCCGCACAGTTTTTTACGGCGGTCCCCTTTGGGTTATCTGCCCAAGAAATGAATGGCTGGTTAATGCATGGTGGCGGGATGGCCCTGTGGGAAGAACTGTATGCCCGGTACAACTTAGTGCCGATGGTTGGTGGCAACACTGGGGTACAGATGGCCGGTTGGTTTAACAAAGAAATCAAAGGTCTAGCGGATTTACAAGGGGTTAAAATGCGCATTCCAGGTTTGGGCGGAGAAGTCTTCGAAGCGGCTGGTGGCACCGCGGTGAACATCCCCGGAGGAGAAATTTTTACCAGTTTACAGACGGGTGTGATTGATGCGGCGGAATGGGTTGGGCCGTTTAACGATTTGGTGCTGGGTTTTCATCAGGTCGCGCGATATTACTACTATCCCGGCTGGCAGGAACCGGGGCCCAATCTCGAGATGATTATCAACCAAGAGGCCTTCGCCTCCCTGCCAAAAGATCTCCAAGTCATGCTTAGGACGGCCGCTGAAGCCGTCAACAATGATGTTTTGTCGGAATATACCGCAAGGAATAATCGCGCCTTGACTGAATTGGTTGAGGTGCATGGCGTTGAAGTGAGGCGACTACCCGATGATGTGCTGGCTAAGCTGAAACAAATTTCTGATGAGCGAGTTAAAAAGTTGGTGGGCGATGATCCATTAAGCCTACGAATCTACGAATCGTACACCGCATACCGCCAGGGTGTGATGAACTACAGTGAGCTTTCGGAACGAGCATTTCTTAATGTCCGAGCCGATCTTAAAGACTAAGAGCCGTAGATTTTATGGGGTAACCAGGTAGCGATTTCGGGCTGCCAAGCGAGGATAATCAGCAACGCGATCTGAATGAGGATAAAGGGTATAACACCTCGATAGAGATCCACGGTTTGAATGGTATCTTTTGCGACGCCCCTCAGATAAAACAGCGCAAAACCAAAGGGCGGTGTCAGAAAAGACGTTTGCAGGTTAACGGCGATCATGATCCCAAGCCAAATGGGATCAACCCCCATTGCCATCAAAATTGGGCCAACAATCGGCACCACTACAAAGGTGATTTCGATAAAGTCGAGGATGAACCCGAGTAAAAAAATAACGACCATGACGATCATCATGGCGCCGAAAACGCCGCCGGGCATTTGATCGAACAAATGGGCGACCACCTCATCGCCACCTAACCCCCGAAACACTAGAGAAAATAGGGACGCCCCGATCAAAATAAAAAAGACCATGCAAGTGGTGGTGGTCGTTGACACCAGAGCCACTTGGAGCGCGTTACGGTTTAAAGATTTGCGTAGTACCGACAGTATGAGGGCGCCCAGGGCGCCTACCCCCGCGGCCTCTGTTGGCGTCGCCGCGCCAACGATGATCGCTCCAAGCACGAGCCCAATCAGGAGCAGCGGTGGCACCGCACTACTCAGTAATTGTTTGACCGGCACCCGAGGAAGGTCCGCCGATGGCGCTAAACTGGGCCGCAGCAGACCGATGCCTAAGATGTAAAGACTGTAAAGCGCGACCAGCAGCAGACCGGGGAATATTGCCCCGGCAAATAAGTCGCCAACGGATATCGATTTTGGGTTGAAAATCCCGAGACTCAGCTGGGCTTGTTGATAACCGCTGGCGATGACATCGCCAAGCAGCACTAAGGCGATCGATGGCGGAATAATTTGCCCGAGGGTCCCGGTTGCGCAGATGGTACCGGTGGCAAGGGCTGGGTGATAGCCAGCCTTAAGCATAGTGGGCAAGGCCATTAGCCCCATGGTTACCACCGTCGCACCCACGATACCGGTACTGGCAGCCATCATCATCCCAACGAGGCAAACCGCCAGACCGAGGCCTCCAGGCACCCGGCCGAAAGCCCGAGTCATCGCATCTAACAAGTCCTCCGCTATGCGGGAGCGCTCAAGGATAACGCCCATAAGCACAAACAATGGGACTGCGATGAGGGTTTGATTGGTCATGATGCCGTACAACCGGCTGGGCAAGGCATAGAGAAAAGCGGCATCAAAGAACCCAAAGAGGACACCAAAGCCGGCGGCGATCAGCGAGGTCCCTGCTAAGGTCAGGGCGACTGGGTAACCCAGCAATAAAAAGATAAAGACGGCGAGGAACATCAGCAATGCAGCGTAATCCATCAGCGTTGCCTCAAGCGGCACAGCGCTTTGAGCGATTCGGACAGACCTTGCAACAACAATAGAACCGCCATGACTGGAATGAGGGTTTTAAGAAGAAAAACTCCGGGAAGCCCGCCGGGTGCCCCTGAAGCTTCCAACACGGACCACGAAAAAGTGACGTAAGGCAGACTGGTCACCAGCAAAAAAACGCTAAAAGGTAGGAGAAAGACACCAAAACCTACGAGGTCTACCCAGATTTTTTGTCGAGGGGTTAAACGGCGATGTAACACATCAACCCGCACATGGCCGTCGGTTTTTAAGGTATAGCCCATACCGAGCATGAGCGCAGTTCCGTGAAGATAGAGCACCGTCTCTTGTAATGGAATTGAACCAAGATTCAAAAAATATCGCATCACGACGATAACGGCGGTGGTGAGCATCATGATAAAAATAAGCCACCCAATCCACTGCCCAAGGGCGTTCGAGATCTTGTCTAACCCAGCTGCAACACGATTCATGACAAGACGGATACCTCGATAAAGATGGCACTGAATAATAGCAGACCCAAAAACTGGTTATTCTTAAACGCGCTAAAACACAGGTCACGGTGGCGATGTCGAATTAGCCATTGTTGCTGAATACACAAAGCGCTAATGGCAATTAAAAACACGGTGTAAAGATGGCCATAGTCAAGCTGTTTCCCCAGTTGCCACAAGAGAATCAACAGCATTGCTTGTAAAATGCCGATGATTAAACGATCCAGTTCACCGAACAAGATCGCCGTTGATTTAATGCCAATCTTGAGATCATCATCCCGATCAACCATGGCGTACTCGGTGTCATAGGCGATAACCCACACTAGATTGGCACAAAATAACAATCCAGCGGCTGGGGGAACTTCGCCCAAGGCCGCCGTAAAAGCCATAGGAATCCCAAAAGAGAACGCGACCCCCAATACCACCTGGGGAAGATGGGTAATCCGTTTCATGAGCGGGTACAACCCGGCAATCAGGGCACTGATACCGGCCAAGATAATCGTCGGCACGTTGGTAGTCAGCACGAGCAACAGGGCGCCGGTGAGCAAAACTCCCATCCAGATGACCGCGGCTTTTACCGTCAGAGCCCCCGTCGCAAGTGGGCGATTTACGGTACGTTTCACATGCCCATCAAAGGACCGGTCAGAAATATCGTTGACCACACAGCCTGCTGATCGGGTTAAAAAGGTGCCCAGGACAAACACCAAGAAAAGGTGCCATCCTGGCCAGCCGTCGCTGGCTATCCACAATGCCGACAGCGTCGGCCAGAGTAACAGCAGGGTGCCAACAGGTTTGTCCAAACGCGCAACTTGTAGAAGCGCTTGGGTTCTAGGGTCACGAAAGTAATCTAGCGCTCGATTCATGCGTTACGATGCAGTTTTGGTTTCGAATACGGTAGTATACTGCGCAAGAGCGGTTCTTGGGACCAGTGTCTCGCCAAGAACTTAAAGAGTAATTTAAATAGATGTGATGTTATGAAAAAGTGGCAATGTATTGTGTGCGGTTTTATTTACGACGAAGCCGAAGGTTTGGAAGAAGAAGGGATCGCCCCGGGTACGGCGTGGGATGACATCCCAGAAGATTGGGTTTGTCCAGAGTGTGGAGTAGGCAAGGCTGATTTTGAAATGATCGAAATCGATTAAACACTACAAGGGTACGCTATGGATCGGAGCAAATTAACGCGATCGATCGTGATCGCAATGATCGCAGGATTTGCGTTGGGTTCGACGATTCATTGGCTCGAACCCTCGTCAGAGGGTGTTATCGAAACCTATTTCGTCTCAGGTTTATTTGATATCGGTGGACAGGTTTTCATTGCCACCTTAAAGCTTTTGGTTGTCCCTCTGGTGTTTGTTTCCCTCGTTTGTGGGGCCAGTAATCTCTCGGGTAATCAGAATATGGGCTTAATCGGCATTAAGACCGTTGCCATGTATCTACTGACCACGGCCATGGCGATCATTCTAGCCCTCGGTGTGGCCAATGTGATTAACCCAGGACTTGGCATTAACTTAGCCGAGACCAGCAGTTTTGCCGCGAAAGACAGCCCGCCTTTGACGGAAGTCATTGTGAATATTTTTCCGAGCAATCCAGTAAAAGCCATGGCAGAAGGCAACATGCTGCAGGTGATTGTCTTTGCGTTACTGTTGGGTGTGGCAATGACCCGGTCAGGCAAACATGGGCAAGATCTCAGTCAGTCAATGGCACGATGGAATGAAGTGATCATGCAGTTGGTTCTCATGCTGATGCAGGTGGCTCCGTTGGGCGTTTTTTGCTTAATGGTGACGCTCTTTGCGAAGCTGGGATACAGTGCGATCAGCGATCTGATGGGTTACTTCTTTTGCGTTTTGTTGGTGTTGCTATTGCATTTCATGATTACCTATTCACTGTTGCTGCGGTTTGTTGTGGGCGTTAACCCGTTTACCTTTTATCAACGCATGCTGCCAGTCATGGCCTTTGGTTTTAGTACGGCTTCAAGTGGAGCGACTTTGCCAGTAACCCTCGAGACCGTTGAACGTCGAATTGGCGTTAAAAAAAGTGTTAGCGGGTTTGTGATTCCGCTTGGAGCGACCATCAATATGGACGGCACAGCAATCATGCAAGGGGTTGCCACTGTTTTCATAGCGCAAGCTTATAATGTGGACATTGGTTTGATGGGTTATTTGATGGTGATTTTAACCGCCACCTTGGCGTCGGTGGGCACGGCAGGCGTTCCTGGGGTTGGCCTCATCACTCTGGCGCTGGTGTTGACCCAGGTCGGGCTTCCCGTAGAGGGAATTGCGCTGATTATAGGCGTTGACCGCCTGCTCGATATGTCGCGCACGGTCGTTAATGTGGTGGGTGACGCGACCGTTGCGAGCGTCGTCGCGCGGTCCGAGGAGGCCTTCGATTTGGAAACCTTCAATAATGAAGAAGGAAGCTCCCTCGCCAAAGTTTAAGCCTCTTGGTACTCTTCAATGGCACCGCCCCAGCGTCGAATGAGGGCGGCGGCTTGATTCTCTGAGGATGCAATCAGCGTCTGGGCCAGATGATGGGCCTTAGGTATAAGGTCTTCGTCTCTCCTGAGATCAGCAATTTTAAACACCACATCTCCGGATTGACGTTCGCCAAGAACGTCTCCGGGCCCGCGCATGGCTAAATCCTGTTCAGCGATATGAAAGCCGTCTTGAGAATCTCGGAGAACCGCGAGACGCTGCTTACTCAGCTTGCCAAGCGGTGGGTCATAGAGCAGCAAGCAGTAACTTTCTTGTTGACCGCGGCCGACTCGACCCCGCAGCTGGTGTAATTGCGTTAATCCCAACCGCTCGGCATTCTCAATGACCATGAAGCTTGCGTTAGGAACGTCAACGCCGACTTCAATCACGGTCGTGGCGACCAAGATATGGATTTTGCCGGCTTGAAAATCAGACATGACCTCCGCTTTTTCTCGCTGATGCATTCGGCCGTGAACCATCGCTATTTTCAATGCCGGTAACCGCTCTTGCAGCTCCGATAACACAACCTCTGCTGCTTGTGCCCTTAACGTTTCAGACGTCTCGATCAAAGTGCATACCCAATAGGCTTGCGCCCCATCGCGACAGGCGATTTCGAGTCGGGTCATAATCTCGGTTCTTCGAGTCGAGGCAACGACCTTGGTCTGAATTTTCTGGCGACCCGGGGGTAACTCATCAATAATCGAACAATCCATGCTGGCATAAACCGTCATCGTTAAGGTTCGAGGAATCGGGGTTGCGGTCATGATGAGCTGATGAGGCGTTGAGTCACTGCGTCGCCCTTTGTCTCGTAGCGCCATACGCTGGTTGACCCCGAATCGATGTTGTTCATCGATGATGATCAAACCTAGATCGCGAAATTGGACTTCATCTTGAAACAGCGCATGAGTGCCAATCAGGAGCTGAGCTTCGCCCGTTGCCAGGGACGCTAAGCGCGTTTTGCGAGTGGGTGAATTGAGTTTCCCGGTCAACAGAACCGGCTCGATACTCAGCGGAGCAAACCAGGCGGTAAAGGTCTGCAGATGCTGCTCAGCCAGTATCTCTGTCGGCGCCATCACCGCAACTTGGTGCCCTGCGCTGAGAGCGATCAGGGCAGCATAGGCGGCAACTACGGTTTTTCCTGAACCCACGTCACCCTGAATCAACCTCAACATCGGATGATTTTGACCGAGGTCTGTAGCAATCTCTTCGATGACTCGTTGTTGCGCGCCGGTCAACGTAAATCCTAAGTGCGTACTAAAATTACGGATGCGTTTTTCGTCAGGCTTTAAGGCGGGTGCAACCCGAAAGCTGAGTTGACGTTTAAAGCTGAGCAAACCAATTTGGTGCGCCGTGAGTTCTTCAAGGGCTAGAACGCGTTGCCGAGGATCGAGCCCGAGCGTCAGCGCTTCGGTATCAGCTTCCTTGGGAGGCATATGCAGATGCTGAATACAGGGAATTAAGTCAGGATAGGGACTGTAAGGAATAAGCGTCGGCAGCCCAGCTTTTATCTCTGGTAATGTCATGGCCTGTTGAATCAATCGTCGAAGCAGATTCTGACTAACTCCCTCCGTTACCGGATACACAGGCGTTAGGGTTGAGGCTAAGGTTGCTTTAGCGGCATCTGAATAGTCCGGATGATACAGCTCGAGCCCACTTTGGCCTCGCCTGGGAATACCGAAACATCTCATTTTTGATAATTGGTTGATTGCTGTCTGTTGGGCCTTTGAAAAGTGAAAAAACCGAATGCCGACCTGGCCAGATGGATCGCGTAAGGTAACCAGCAGACTCCGGCGACGCCCAAACTGAATTTTAGACGTCATAATTTCACCCTCGATGACCGCCCCTTGGTCCAATTTCAAGTCAAAGATCGGCGTGATCTTGGTTCGGTCTTCAAACCTGTGAGGTAGATGGAGAAGTAAATCCTGAAGCGTTCTGATGCCTAACTTTTCTAGCTTTTGGCTTTGTGCAGGCCCAACGCCTTTGAGGCGAGTAATGGGAATGTGACGTACCGCATCAGTCATTGCGATTGGCGATGATGGCGTCAATCTCGATTTTCGCATTTTTTGGAAGTGCAGCCACGCCGACGGTCGCTCGTGCGGGGAATGGCGGGTGAAAGGCTTGCGCTAAAATAGTATTCACCGTTTCGAAGTGATCCAGGTCTACCAGGTAGATCGTCAACTTGACGACTTCGGCTCGGGTCTGCCCGCTTGCCATGGCAATGCGATCAAGGTTTTCAATCGCTTGCTGCGTTTGGACGCTGATATCCTCACCTGCTAATGCGCCGGTTTTCGGGTCGAGTCCAAGTTGACCGCTGACAAAGGTGAAGTCGCCAAAGCTTGTCGCTTGGCTATAGGGACCAATAGCAGCGGGCGCTTCACCGGTCTGGATTGCCTCGATATCTGAGTCTTTCAACTGCGTACCCTAACGATTTTATTGATGTTGTGGATATGTCTGAGTTTACGAATGGCCCTCGCTAGATGAACGCGGTTTTGAACATTAACCACTAGGTTAACTGTCGCCAAATGCGCGTCTCGCTCGAGAATACTGATTCGCTCGATGTTGGCGTCAGCGGTAGTGATGGTAGACGCAAGCACCGCAATTAATCCCGGTTCGTGCTCTAATTCAATCCGTAGCTCGACGGCAAATTCTTGGGTTAAGTTGGTTTCCCAACGCACAGTCATGATTTCCTCGTTTTTACCCTGGAGCTCGATCAAGTTTTTACAAGACTCCAGATGCACCACTATGCCGCGACCAGCGCTGATGTGACCGGTGATGGGATCGCCAGGAATAGGACGACAGCACCGTGCATAGGTAACCACCAGGCCTTCGGTGCCTTTAATCGATAAAGGGCTGGGTTGATCTGACTCCGATAGTGCAGCAGCCGATGCTTGATCTTCAATCAGTCGACGGGCAACAACGTTCGGCATTTGATTGCCGAGGCCAACCTCTGCCAAGAGATCATCAAGATGCGTTAACTTGGCTTTCTCTAGCACTCGATCGATTGCCGCTTGGGTGACCTGATCGAAGTGAAAATTTAAGTTCGATAGGGCTCGTTCGATCAACCTGCGCCCTAGCATTAAAGACTCGTTGTCTTGCTGGGCTTTTAAGGCGCTGCGAATGCCGCTTCTGGCTTTACCCGTCACTGCAAAACTTAACCAATCCGGGTTGGGTCGAGCGCCGTTCGCGCGAATAATTTCCACCGTTTGACCACTTTCCAGTTGGGCGCTGAGCGGAGCCAAGCGGCGATCGATACGACAAGCGACACAGGAACTGCCGATATCCGTGTGCACCGCGTAGGCGAAATCGATCGGCGTTGACCCTTGAGGGAGTTCATAAATTTCGCCCATGGGGCTAAAGATATAAACTTCATCGGGGAATAAATCGATTTTAACGTTCTCGATAAATTCCAGCGAATTGCCGGCACTTTGCTGTAATTCAAGCAAGCCTTTCATCCACTCTCGTGCTCGTCGATGACCGGAGTCATCACCTGCGTCTTGACTCTTATACAACCAGTGCCCGGCGATACCTTGATTGGCAAAGCCTTCCATTTCTTCGGTTCGAATTTGGATCTCTATCGGTAGGCCGTGCATGCCAAAAAGGGTGGTGTGGAGAGACTGATAACCGTTGGCTTTGGGAATCGCGATGTAGTCTTTGAAACGACCCGCGACAGGTTTATATAAGTTGTGCACGGCGCCTAGGGTGCGATAGCAGGTGTCTACATCCTCAACAACGATTCGGAAGGCATAGACATCCATGATTTCAGTGAAGGATTTACGCTTCGCTCGCATTTTGTCATAAATGCTGTAGAGGTGTTTTTCACGACCGAAAACCCGGGCGTTGATACGGTTCCGGTCCAGACTGGATTCTATCGAGGCCAGTATCTTGGTCAGTATTTCGTTTCGATTGCCCCGAGCTCGCCGAACAGCCTTTTCAATCATGCTAGACCGCAGTGGATAGAGCGCTTTGAACCCGAGTTCCTCAAATTCAACTCGAATCGCATTCATGCCCAATCGCAAGGCGATGGGTGCATAAATTTCAAGTGTCTCTTTGGCAATCCTTCGGCGTTTTTCTGGCGCAAGATGTCCCAATGTGCGCATATTATGCAGGCGGTCTGCGAGTTTGACGAGAATGACCCGGATATCTTTAGCCATGGCCAAGGTCATTTTTTGAAAATTTTCAGCTTGAGCCTCGGCTCTCGACTGAAACATGCTGCTCAACTTGCTGACCCCATCGACCAGTTCGGCGACCTGGATGTCGAATTCGTCACCGAGCTGAGTTTTGGCGACCCCAGTGTCCTCAATGACATCATGCAAAAGTGCGGCCATCAGACATTGATGGTCCATATGCATATCGGCCAGGATGCCCGCTACCGCAAGCGGGTGATTGATGTAGGGTTCACCCGATTTTCGAAACTGTCCTGTGTGGGCATGCTTGGCAAAGTCGTAGGCACGTTTGACCTGTTCAATTTGGTTCGGAGCCAAATAGTCAGCGAGCTGCGTCGCGAAGGTCTCGATGGTTTGCATAGTTAGACTATACCAACGATTCCTAGGAAGTGAAGATAGTCTTGAATAAATCTTGAGATAAAATCAAAGATTGAGGGAAAGCCTGTGTCAATCTGAGGTTAGAACTCGGTGTCGGGGGCCTTTTCAAAGGATTCCGCCAGCAACTCCATGCTCATTGGCTCAAAGTCTTCCTTGGGCTTTTCAGTGAGGATCTCTGGACCGACCAGACCTTCGGCAATTTCACGCAGCGCCAACACAGAGGGCTTATCATTCTCAAGAGGCACTAACGCGTCTTTCCCCTCGGTGGCGATTTGCCGGGCGCGTTTGCTGGCAACCATGACCAGTTCAAAACGGTTGTCTACGTTTTCTAAGCAATCTTCGACAGTAACGCGGGCCATAAAGCGATCCTTAAAGTTAAAATATCCGAAAAGAGGCGGTCAGGGGCAGCGAATGTTAGCGGTAAATTCGCCCGCAGGCAAGCGTCGGTTCATTGATGCCCGTGGGTCAACTGCGCGATCAACGCCGCGTGACGGGTTAATTGAGTTTCAATGCGATATTCAGCCGAGTTCCCAAAAACAATGGTGGTTAAATCTTTGAGCGCAACTTTGAAATCATCGTTAATCAGCAAAAAATCGAAAGCGGTACATTGGGCAATTTCTTTGATTGCGCCTTCATACCGCGTTTCAACTGTCTCTGGGTCATCCTGACCTCGGCCAATGAGTCGAGTTCGAAGCGTTTCGAGGGTGGGAGGTAGAATAAATATTAAGTTTGCTGCAGGTAAAGCCTGTTTAACCTGAAGGGCACCTTGCCAGTCGATTTCAAGGATGAGTTGCTGGCCGGTCTCAGTGATGCGATGCACTTCTTGCAGGCTGGTGCCATACAGATTGCCAAAGACCTCGGCATGTTCAATAAAATGGCCCTCAGCCAAGAGCGCCGTAAATTGCGCGCGATCG
This sequence comes from Gammaproteobacteria bacterium, assembly GCA_002689445.1. Lineage (GTDB taxonomy): Bacteria > Pseudomonadota > Gammaproteobacteria > Pseudomonadales > Azotimanducaceae > UBA9926. The sequence goes on along the minus strand of NZGC01000070.1, from coordinate 126,442 downwards.
ACAAAAAAATAATGCTGTCCATCGATCTCATTAGGGCGCTGAGTCCGGGTTGTATGAGAGACGCTAACCGCAGCTTGATCGTGATCGGCAAGCAATGCTGCGACCAGGCTGGTTTTACCTGTTCCCGAGGCAGCGGCAACCACGTAAACCGAACCTTGTTTTGACTTGGGGGAAGAGGTCATGCTGCTGATCTAAGTTAGGGTTGGGTTGAGCGGACGATGGTAAAAGAAGGGAGAAGCGCTTGCAAACGCACTGACGAGTCACCCAAGGTTATTCAAGGTTCTGGATTTGCTCACGCATTTGCTCAATGACAACCTTAAGTTCCACCGCATCTTGGGTCGAGGCGGCGGCGATGGATTTCGAGGAAAGCGTGTTGGCTTCTCTGTTGAGTTCCTGCATTAAAAAATCGAGGCGGCGGCCCGCGACTCCTCCGGATTCAAGGCATCGAGACACTTCGTTGATGTGACTGGTGAGACGTTCAAGTTCCTCATTCACGTCGGCTTTGCTGGTCAGAAGCACGACTTCCTGATGTAAACGCTCAGCATCGACAGCAAGATCAAGGGCTTCAATACGGTCCATCAGGCGCGACTGAGCCTCTTTAATCAGGGTTGGTGTCGCTTTTTTGATGACAGCCACCAATCCTCTAAGGTCTGTGATTTTTGCAATCAGGTCTAGCGCGGTCGCCTGTCCCTCCCGAAGTCTGGATTCGTTGAACGCCCCTAAGGTTTCCTCAAAACTCGATAGCAGGCGATCATCATTGAGGGGTTGCGAGGTTTCGGTTAAAACCCCGGGCCACGACAACAGACCAAGACCATCAATTGTCAGGTTTAAGTCACTCTGTTGCTCGATGCCTTCTAGTGTTTTCAGCAGACGCGTAAGCGCTGCAGGATCGAGATTAATTTGATCAACCCAGCGATTCGATCGCCGTAGCGTGCAATCGACCTTTCCTCTTTTTACGCTGGCCTTGATTCGTGCTCGCAGCGTTGGCTCTAAGGCGCGGCAATCCTCGGGCAACTTAAAATGGGTCTCAAGATATCGATGGTTCACGGATCGAATCTCCCAAGAGAATTCGGCGAAATTCTGGGTCGCGAAACCCGTCATACTAGAGAGGGTCAATGGCTTAGCTCGCTAAAAGATAGAACGCCAGTATAATGCGTTTTGGTACGTCAACGTTGGATAACTATGCCCTCTTTTACAAGAAGCGAAAATCGACCCTTCGATGGGTTACGCCCTGTGACGATCACACGGCAGTTCAATAAGCATGCGGAGGGCTCTGTATTGGTCGCTTTCGGCGATACGCAAGTGATTTGTACCGCGTCCCTGGAGTCAGGGGTGCCTCCCTTTTTGCGGGGCAAAGGACAAGGCTGGGTGACTGCCGAGTATGGTATGTTGCCACGATCAACTCATGAAAGAATGGGGCGAGAAGCTGCCAGAGGCAAGCAGTCGGGCCGAACTCAAGAGATTCAGCGCTTGATCGGGCGATCACTCAGAGCGGCTGTAAACCTTGAAACCATGGGTGAATACACCATTAAAATCGATTGCGATGTGATCCAAGCGGATGGCGGTACTCGAACAGCATCGATCACAGGTGCTTGTGTCGCCTTGTTTGACGCATTAGATCAGTTACCTAACGCCGCTCTCGTTGAGCGCACGCACATCGCCTCTGTCTCGGTTGGCGTGGTCAGTGGTCACCCCATGCTCGATCTAGAATATGTTGAAGATTCCAGTGCTGACACGGATATGAACGTGGTGATGACAGAACAGGGAACCTTCATCGAGGTCCAAGGAACGGCAGAAGCAGCACCCTTTGATCGTTCCGAATTGAATGCCCTGCTCGATTTGGCCGAAGGGGGTATTCGTCAACTGATTGAGGCGCAGAAGGCCGCTCGCATAGCTTAAGGAGTTTTATGGTGCAAACAGAGGCTTTCATTGAGTTCGCGTTGGCCGCAGGGGTTTTGAAGTTTGGTGAATTTGAGCTGAAATCGGGCCGAATGAGCCCTTACTTCTTCAACGCGGGTTTATTTGCGGACGGCCAGTCGCTCAGTCGCTTGGGTCATTTCTATGCGGAGACGTTAGCCAGCGCTGAAATCTCTTTCGACGTTTTGTTTGGTCCACCCTACAAAGGCATTCCGTTGGTGGCAGCCACCGCAATAGGGCTGGCAGACGAATTTAATCAAGCAGCGCCTTATGCGTATGCACGTAAGGAAGCAAAGACCCATGGGGAGGGTGGCCAATTGGTCGGTGCGCCGTTGCAAGGCAAAGTCGTGATTGTAGATGATGTGATTACGGCGGGGACGGCGATTCGGGAATCTATCGACATCATTCAAAGCGCGGGGGCGGAGGTGGCGGCTGTCATTGTCGCGATAGATCGACAAGAGCGGGGCCAGCATGGCGATCAGAGCGCGATTCAAGAGGTTGAATCAACCTTTGGAATTCCGGTGTTGAGTTTGGTCACGTTCGATCAAATCATCGCGTTTGTGAAATCATCGGGTGACGTCTCGGATCTTGATCGGATGATGCGTTATCGAGAGACCTATGGGGCAAAAGGGTAAAGGTGGCTCTTGGCATGATGCTGGAAGCAAGGAGAGATTGATGGGGGGTTACGAGCTCTGGCTCAGAATAACCGGATTATCGCTGGGCCAAGAGCTGGCTTAGCGCGTTCATTTGATCCTCCAGGCCCTCGGTGGGGGTCAATTCAAACGCACTGCGCACGAATCTCGCCAGGCGCCCTTCGATCAACGTTGCAATCAAGGCTGCGCTAGCACTCGGTGACAAGCGGGCTTGTTCTGGCGTCGTGAGGTTAGCTTGTCGGTAAATCTGCCGAATCTGAGTTTCTAATCGCTCAAATACTTGAGCGACCCGAGGCCTGAGTCGAGGGGCTTCACCGAGCAGGGCGTCCCCCATCAAAAGGCGAGTGATGCCGGGATTTTTTTCACAAAACGTTAGTACTAAGCCAATAATCAGTTGGCTGCTCTGCCAGGGCCCTCGCTGCTCGCTGAGAATACGATTGATCCGCTCAAAGATGATGTCTTCTGCATAGGCAATGAGGGCTTCGAACATTTTGGCTTTGCTGGCGAAATGGCGATAAAGCGCAGCCTCTGAAACACCGACCTGCACCGCGAGTTTTGCCGTAGTAATGCGCGATCCGGGTTCGGACTCAAGCATTTGCGCCAGGTGATTGAGAATGTCAGCTTTGCGGTCTTTTTTGCCTTGGGGAGGCGTCATACTAAGCCCCCTATTTTTGTGCCGACACCTTCATTGGTAAGCACTTCGAGCAGTACGGCATGCTCAACCCGACCATCAATAATATGGGCGCTGGTGACGCCGTTCGCCACCGCATCCAAAGCGCATTGGATTTTGGGCAGCATACCCCCTTGGATAACTCCCGAGTCAATCAGGGACTTAACCTCGTTCTCATCAAGGGTGCTTAACAGTGAACCTTGGGCATCCTGAATGCCCTCAATGTTGGTCAGAAGAATAAGCTTTTCGGCACCCAATGCCGAGGCAATAGCTCCGGCTACGAGATCGGCGTTAATGTTGAACGACTCTCCTTGGTCACCGGTTCCGATCGGCGCGATCACAGGAATCAAATCGCTATGCGTGGCAATATCGAGGACCTCACGGTTGATGGCAGTAACCTCGCCCACGTGTCCGATATCAATAATTTCTGGTGAGTTAAGGACCTCAGAGGGTTGCTCGACCACCAATTTCTTGGCCTGAATCAAAGAGGCGTCCTTCCCGGTAAGGCCAATCGCCCGACCTCCACTTCGATTGATCAGCGAGACGATCTCTTTATTGACTTGACCGCCCAGCACCATTTCAACCACATCCATCGTGGCGCTGTCGGTGACGCGCATGCCGCCGACGAAGTGGGACTCAATGTTCAGTTGCGCCAACAACTCTCCAATTTGTGGGCCGCCCCCATGGACAATAATCGGGTTTAAACCCACCAGCTTCATCAACACAATGTCCTTGGCGAAGCTCTCTTTGAGGCGATCTTCCGTCATCGCGTTACCGCCATATTTGATGACAATGGTTCGGCCTTTAAAGGATTGAATGTAAGGGAGCGCCTCGGTCAGCACCTTGGCGATATTGAGGGCTTCATCTCGGGTAACGGTCATGCTGCTTTTCCAAAAGTCTGTCGTGTTATTGAGATCGGCCAGTGGATCCAAAGCCGGCTTCACCCCGATCGCTCGAACCAAATTCTTCTACCCATTGGAAAGTCGCCTGCATCACAGGAACGATCACCAACTGTGCGATACGATCCCCGGGCGTTATCGTGAAAGCTTGGTCGCTGCGATTCCAGCAGGAAATCATCAATTCTCCTTGATAGTCTGAGTCAATCAAACCCACTAGGTTACCCAATACGATGCCGTGCTTATGACCAAGGCCAGAGCGCGGTAGAATCATTGCCGCATAACCGGGATCATCGATGTGAATGGCCAGTCCCGTGGGTACTAATTCGGTCTGGCCGGTTTCTAGAGTTAATGGCGAGTCGATACAAGCGCCCAAATCGAGTCCTGCCGAACCCGGAGTGCCGTAACTCGGATTGAGCGCCTTGCTGTGGAGGCGTTTAATATTGATGTTCATCATGTGCTGCTCAAGCGTTGTGCGATAATTTCAACCAGCCGTTCGGACAGGGCTCGCTTTGACATCATAGGCAGAACCCTTGAGCCATCGTGATAGACCACGGTAATTGCATTGTCATCGGCATTAAAACCAATGTCGGTGTTTGCGACGTTATTTGCTACCACCAGATCGAGCTGTTTGTTGACGAGCTTTTGTTTTGCGTGCGTCTCTAAATGCTCTGTTTCAGCGGCAAAGCCTACCGTGAAGGGTCGATCGGGGCGTTGAGCAACCGCTTTAATAATGTCTGGGTTTTCGATGAATTCGAGGGTCAAGGAGCGTTGCCCATCTTGATTCTTTTTTATTTTTTGATTTGCTGCGATGGTCGGACGATAGTCGGCAACCGCGGCGACACCGATGAAAATGTCGGCCTGATCAATCACTGATTGCACGGCCTCGTGCATATCAAGGGCAGACACAACATTGATGGCTGTGACGCGATCAGGTACCGCGAGGTGCGTCGGTCCGGAGATGAGGATGACGTGGGCTCCCGCGTCTGATGCCGCGGCAGCGAGCGCATAACCTTGTTTGCCTGAACTGTGATTGCTGATGTAGCGGACGGGGTCAATAGCCTCTCGAGTCGGGCCCGCAGTAATCACCACCGTTTTGCCTTGTAATGCACCGGTGCTAAACAAGGCGCTGGCGCGCAGCACCAAGTCATCCACCGCCATTAGTCGGCCTGCGCCTGTCTCGCCACAAGCTTGTAAACCCTCATCGGGTCCCAAGATATGCGCGCCGCGGGATAGTAATGTAGAGCGGTTGGATTGAGTTGCGGCTTTCGACCACATGGCTTGATTCATCGCCGGCGCAATCGCGACAGGACACTCAGCAGCAAGGCAAACCGTGGTTAATAGGTCATCTCCATGTCCGCTGGCAAAACGCGCAAGAAAATTCGCGCTGGCGGGTGCAATTAAAATGAGGTCGGCCCAGCGCGCCAACTCGATGTGCCCCATGACCGACTCGGTATCGGGATTGAGCAAGTCAAGATGCACGGGATGCTTTGATAAGGCCTGCATGGTCAGCGGTGTAATAAATTCGGTGGCTGAGCGCGTCATGATAATGCGAACATCAGCGCCTTGGTCTTGGAAACGACGGGTAAGCTCAGCGGCTTTGTACGCAGCGATACCGCCGGTAATACCCAACAAGATGCGCCGATTGTTTAAGTTAATAGGGGTTGGTTCCATGACGTTCGCCGACAGGTGTTTAAAAGGATCGTTCGCGTGAAACAACAGGCATATTACTTGGTTTTGCTACGCTTCGCATCCAAGGCCGGTAGCGATCAGGCCGTAAGCGCTTAGCTTCTTTTGCCTCGGTTGCTCACGTTTTGCCGGCTAGCCTAAGCTAAAGCCTGACCAACCCGAGCATCCACTGGGAGGCGGTTATGTGATTGAATTAGGCGAGTGCTTCTGGTATAAAGTCGCGCTCTAAGCGCTAAGCCCTCGCTCGCCGCTGGAAACCGCAAGAAAATCGTCGCGGCGGCCTTAGGAAATCAAGCGAGCGACACCGGAAGAGTCGTTATGGCGTTTGAGCGGGTGTAATCGCTCTAGGGAATACCAAGGTGCCATTAAGCACAATAGTTTAGCAGTACAGAATAAGGAAATGATCATGTCTAGAGTATGTCAAGTCACCGGTAAGCGGCCGATGACCGGGAACAACGTCTCTCATGCCAACAACAAAAACCGTCGTCGTTTTTTGCCCAATATCCACGATCACAGATTTTGGGTGGAAAGCGAAAAGCGTTTTGTGAAGCTCAGAGTTTCCGCTAAGGGCATGCGCATTATTGATAAGCTAGGCGTCGAACAGGTCATTGCTGATCTTCGCAGTCGAGGTCAACGGGTTTAGTCAGACCCCGCCTTTTCCAAAGTATTGAAAGATTAGGAGAAACCAATGCGAGATAAGATTAAATTAGTATCATCAGCAGGAACGGGACATTTTTATACGACCAGCAAGAATAAGAAAAACATGCCGGATAAAATGGAAATCAAAAAATTCGATCCCGTGGTTCGCAAGCATGTGATTTATACCGAAGCAAAAATAAAGTAAAACGGCGCCCTAAAGACGTGTTAGAAAAGGTGGTTTCAACCACCTTTTTTTTGTCTTACGCTTGAGGTCTGCCTCGCGTCAATTGAAGATGTCCTTCGGACAATCTTTCCGCCTGCCAGCCTTCTGCAACCCAGATGCTGGTATGGGGACCGGTCACGACGATGGGCCCTTCTATCTTGGATCCAATGTTTAAGTTAGATGCCACCCTACCAGAACGACGCTCTGAGCCCTCAGACTTGCCCTTGGATAACGGTGAATCACTGCTCGCAGGAGAGCCGGCCAATTGGGTCAGTCTTGGACGACCAACCAGCCGAACTCGAACCGACACCAGCTCAGTTAATGTTGCTAATCGATGGCCGTATCGGGCCTCATGAAGGGCTTCAAATTGATCGGAGGCGGAGTGCAAGTCTCCTTGGTAGGCAATACTCAAGGTCTGATTTTGGCCCAAATAGCGAAAATCTAGGAATACTTCCTGCTCGGTCGCGGAGATACCCTCTTGGGCTAATTCTTGGCGGCTAGCGTTGCTGAGGCTGAGCACCACCCGAGAGAGATCTTGATCGGAGAACTGATCACTGGCCTGATTAATACCTTGCGTCTTCTCTCGCCCAGGGCGTGCTGCCAGCATGCCCAATGCTGAGAAAATGCCTGCTTCTGCAGGTACCAACGCTCGCGGAATGCCCAGTCTGTCGCAAAGCTCGCAAAGATGTAGTCCACCGGCGCCACCGAAGCAGCACAGCGTAAAATCTTTTGGGTGGTGGCCTTTCTGAATAGAAATCGACCTGAGCGCTTCGGCCATCCGCTCGTTGGCAAGGGTAATAATGCCGGCGGCTGTCTCTTCGACTGACAGGTTCAGTTGCTGCCCCAAGTCGGAAATTGCAGCAACGGCAAGGTCGGTCTTCAATCGCAAACCGCCGGCCAGCGGTTGATCGACCGGTAACCGGCCGAGCACCACGTTGGCATCTGTCACCGTTGCTTTTAGGCCGCCCATACCATAGCAGGCCGGGCCAGGGTCCGCACCGGCAGACTCCGGGCCAACTTTCAGTAATCCCCCCGGATCAATACTAGCGATACTGCCGCCTCCGGCACCGATGGTTGCGATATCAATAGCAGGGACAGGTATCGGCAAGCCGTTGATCGTGAGTGATTGGCCAATACTAAGATCCTCGTCAATGAGTGAAACATCGGTCGAGGTGCCCCCCATATCGAAGGTCATGATATTGGATGCCGATAACGTGGTTTGAGCGCCGATCAGACCGCCTGCAGGGCCCGATAGTAATAACCGAACGGAATGCTTGGCTGCTTGATCGGCGGCGAGCGTCAGGCCAGACGACTGCATGATTGCCAGCTGACTGGGCGCAATTGCGTGCTGGAGTCGCTCGAGATAACGGGCAACCAAAGGACCGAGTGAGGCGTTTAAAAAGGTGGTTACTCCGCGTTCGTATTCGCCGATTTCGGGCAACACTTCGGAGGATCGGCTAACAAAATAAGCGTCGCTTAATTGATCGGCGATGGCGCGCTCATCATCCGAGTTGATGTAGGAAAAGAGCAGATTAATGGCGATAGCGCTGGGCTTGTAAGCTTGGATCGCCGATTTGAGCGCTTCGAGGTCGGTTGCTTTCAGCGGGGGTTTGATCTTGCCCTTTGCATCTCGTCGAACATCAAGCTCGAAGATAGCGTCGCCGGGGACGTTTAAACGATCTTTACTGGGTAATAGTTGATAGAGGTCTCGGCGATTTTGACGGCCAATTTCAAGCACGTCGCCAAGCCCCTGGTTACAGATATAGGCAGTTTTGACGCCTCGAGACTCTAAGGCCGCGTTCGTTGCGACAGTCGTACCGTGGATGATTATGAGCTTACCTTGCTCGCACAATTGGGTGAGACCAAGCTGCTCTATACCGTCGAGAATCGCGACCTCCGGCGCAGAGGGGGTAGAAAGCCGTTTGTGGGTGATCAGTTGGTCTTGGTGTAGGTATGCAAAATCCGTGAAGGTGCCACCGGTATCGATACCCAGATAATGTTCTGGCATGAGCTGTGTAATAATCTGTGAAGTACCCAATGTAGCAGAATCCGAGGAAGAGCGGCTAACAACGGGCGATAAGCAGTGAACCTGAGAGAGATGATCTAAACCTTATGCCGGAATTGCCTGAAGTAGAAACCACCCGGCGCGGGGTAGCGCCGCATCTCGAAGGGGCATCGATCACGGCTGTTGCCGTTCGAGAGCCCCGTTTGCGTTGGCCGGTATCGCCGGAGCTGGCACAGATGGCCACCGGTCAGCGGGTGCATACGGTCAGCCGGCGGGCTAAATATCTGATTGTTCATCTCGAGCGAGGGGCTTTTATGATCCACCTGGGTATGTCCGGCAGTTTACGGATTCTTCCTGTTGATGCGGCCTTACAGAAGCATGACCACATTGATTGGGTGCTCGACAGTGGCCAACTTCTGCGGTACCGAGACCCCCGGCGGTTTGGATCGGTCTTCTGGTTGCCGGACTTATCTCATCCTCTGTTGGATAGTTTGGGTCCGGAGCCGTTATCCGAAGCTTTCTCGGCTAAGTACTTATATGAAGCATCCCGGGGAAAGCAGCGATCGATCAAAGGGCTGATCATGGATGCTAAAATTGTGGTCGGTGTCGGTAATATTTATGCGAACGAAGCATTGTATCGATCGGGAATTCGGCCGACGGTGCTTGCTGGGAAGATCTCTCTCTCGCGGTATTTGAGACTGGTTGATGCCATAAAAGCGGTGCTGGCCAAAGCCATCGACGCGGGCGGCACAAGTTTGCGAGACTTTTTACGGGAGGATGGTACACCCGGGTACTTTCGACACGAACTCAAAGTGTATGGCCGGGAAGGAGAACCCTGTGACGCCTGCGGAAGCAGGCTTAAAGGTCTCAAGATTACCGGACGAGCAACGGTCTATTGCGCCGCTTGTCAGCGTTAGACGATTTTTCCTTCCGCGACGGCTTGGGCGACGCAGGGATGGACAAATTGGCTGATGTCTCCCTGATAGGACGCGATCTGTCGGACAAGGGTCGAAGAAATGTAAGAGTATTCTTCAGAGGGCGCCAGGAAAATGGTTTCAAGCCCAGGCGCTAAGGCTCGATTCATATTCAGCATTTGAAACTCATATTCAAAATCAGTGACCGTGCGAATGCCTTTGAGAATAACGTTAGCGCCGATTTTTTTGGCAAAATCAACGGTCAGTTGATTGAAGCCGATGACCTCTACGTTGGGTAAATGCGAGAGCGCCTCTTCAGCCAATTCCACGCGCAAACTCAACACGCTCGGATCTTTCTGAGGGCTTGTGGCTATCCCTAAAACAACCTTATCGAAAAGCACCGCTGCTCGTTGAACGAGATCAGCATGCCCATTATGGATTGGGTTAAATGTGCCTGGATAGAGGACTGTGGTCATATGAGGTCTCCGTCATCAGGGGCTGATGATACCGCACCTAGGGAATGGCTCAAAACGCGTCTTGGTTTGACAGCAAAGCAAAGTGCACCTGGCCGGCGCGCTTTTGCTTGATGATCGAAAGTTGCTGTTGCCCCATGGCTTCGAGCAAGCTGGCCGAAGGGCACTCAATGTAAATCAGAGCATCTCGACTCAAATAGTGCTGGCGAAGCAGACGGGGAATAATTTCTAGATGACCGTCGGATTGAAAAGGCGGATCAATAAAAACGATGTCAAAAGGCTCTTTGGCAGGAATCTGCAGTTGAGCAAAGGCATCTTGCTGTACGATGACGCAGTGATTGCTCGATTGACCCAGCTCATCTCGATTGCGCTCAAGCATCTTGATGACTCGATGCGATTGGTCCATCAAGGTAACATGACGGGCGCCTCGGGACAGTGCTTCAAAACTCAAGATACCGCTGCCAGCAAACAGTTCAAGGACACGTTTTCCGGCGATGCGCCCTTGCAACCAGTTGAACAAGGTTTCTCGAACACGATCAGGAGTTGGTCTGAGATCTTTTTCTGGCGTAAAGGAAACTTTGCGACCGCGCCAATTTCCACCGATAATCCGGACAGTCGAAGTTGCAAAAGACTTAGACACAGCAACCAACCTCAGACGAGTTAAAAACGATGGACAATGTTGCAGATCAAAGCGCGCAAGGCAAGCCAGGGCTATTGGCTCGTTTAAAGCGTGGATTAGCAAAGACTCGGGCCGGGGTTTCAGATCAAGTCTCAACTTTATTTTTGGGCGCGAAGGCAATCGATGATGATCTACTAGATGCCATCGAAACCCTATTGATTACCTCCGATTTTGGTATGACAGTGACCCAGGAGGCAATTGAAGCCTTAACCAAAATGGTCGCCCGGGATCAGTTGGCTGATCCGGCAGCGCTAAAATTAGCCTTACGGTCACATTTATTGTCGTTGTTGGCACCGTCAAGCCAGGGGTTTGCGCTGGGTGGCCAGGGTACGGAAGTTATTCTCATGGTGGGTGTAAATGGTGCGGGCAAAACAACCACTGCAGGTAAACTTGCAAGATATTTTCAGCACGATCAACGAAGGGTGATGTTAGCCGCGGGCGACACGTTCAGAGCGGCGGCGGTTGAACAATTAAAAACCTGGGGGGAGCGCAATGAGATCGAGGTGATCGCGCAGCACACGGGGGCCGATAGTGCGTCGGTGCTGTTCGATGCTTTGGCTGCAGCCAAAGCGCGACAGGCCGATGTGCTGATTGCCGATACCGCAGGCAGGCTGCAAAACAAAAAGAACCTGATGCAGGAATTGCAAAAAATTGTTCGGGTATTGCGCCGCCAAGATGAAGCGGCACCTCAGCACGTCCTGCTAGTCCTTGATGCGACCACAGGGCAAAATGCAATTGAGCAAGCAAGAGCGTTTACCCAAGACGTATCGGTGACTGGACTTGTGCTGACCAAACTGGATGGCACAGCCAAAGGGGGAGTAGTGTTTGCACTCTCTGAAGCCTTGGGATTGCCCATTCAGTTTGTGGGTGTCGGTGAAGCGATCGACGATTTGAAGCCGTTTGATCCCGAACTGTTCGTAGATGCCATTTTGGATACCTCCGAATAATGTTGATTCTTGATCAAGTTTCCAAGCGATATCCCAATGGCCACGAGGCCTTGTCAAACGTGTCGCTTCAGATCGATACAGGAGAACTGGTCTTCTTGACCGGGCCGTCTGGGGCAGGAAAGTCAACGTTGTTAAAATTGATCAATGGCATCGAGCGTAGCTCGAGAGGTCAAGTCATTGTTGCCGGTCAGAACATTACCCAACTTGCCGCGAGGCGGTTACCCCAGTTACGGCAGAATATCGGCGTGGTTTTTCAAAATCATCAATTGTTATTTGATCGAACGGTAGGCGATAACGTTGCATTGCCCTTGCGTATCGCTGGTATGCCGCCAAGCGATATCGCCCGCCGAGTTCGTGCAGCCTTGGCTAAGGTTGACCTTGAAGGACGAGAGCTGGATTGGCCCGAAATGTTATCAGGGGGCGAACAGCAGCGGGTCGGGATCGCACGTGCGGTTGTCCACAGACCCCCGTTTTTGCTGGCTGATGAGCCCACTGGAAATCTAGATCCTGCGCTGAGTAAAGAAATTATGGGCCTATTTGCCCAGTTCAGTCAGTTAGGCGTGACCGTGTTAATCGCCACGCACGATCTAGACTTGGTTAAAGTCATGTCGGCAAGACAGGTAAAACTTGAAGCGGGGAGGGTGCTGAGTTTTGACCAGTAATCCACGAGCTGGGGGAGCCGAAGCGAGGGTAATTCTTCGGTCTGAGCGAATTCGCGCTTGGGGGAGACATCACAGACAATTGTTCGTCCAAACCTTTGCCGCCCTGATGAGCGCGCCTGGTAGTCTGATCACGACTTGGCTTGTGATTGGTATTGCGCTCAGCTTACCTTTGCTGTTGGGCCTTGGCCTGCGAGAAGCTGCGGTCGCGGATGCCAAGGCGTCAATAGAGCCCTCGGTGAGCGTTTATCTTTCGGTACCGAGTGATAGTGCCGAGGCGCAGGAATTGCTCAACACCCTACGAGGCTCGTCCCAGATACAATCAGTAACGCTAGTTACCGAGCGACAAGCCCTCAATGCCTTTGCCGCCCAGTCGGGGTTTGGTGACATTCTTAGGGCTTTTTCCGAAAACCCCTTGCCCGCAATGTTAGATGTTAAGCCCTTGGTAGGCGGCGGCGCTGAAGCTAAGCTATTGGTGAACTGGATGGATGAATTACCTGGCGTTGATGAGGTGGTTTTCGATGCGGCTTGGTTGGCTCGCTTGCAGGCGTTGATGCGGATTCTCAATCGGTTGGTCATCGCTATGGGACTGCTATTTTCTCTGGGTGTCATTTTGATTATTGGCAACACCCTGAGACTCACCATCGAGTCACAGCGCAGCGAGATTGAAATATCCAAACTCTTTGGAGCCAGCGATCGTTTTGTGCAAAGGCCTTTTATTTATCGGGGGTTTTGGTTGGGTTTGGGGGGCGCCTGCTTTGCTTGGCTGATTGTTCAGTTAAGCCTCGGCTTTTTGGCGGCGCCGGTTGAGCAGATGGCACAAGCCTACCGCAGTAGTTTTGCCCTTGGGGTCCTCAGTGTCGATGAATCTCTGTGGTTGCTCTTGGTCGGCGCGGGGCTGGGCATATCGGCATCCTGGTTGTCCGTCTGGCGTCACTTAAAGCAAATTCAACCGAAATAGCGCTTTTTGCGTAATATTGGCAGTTCGGGTCGACGATGCTAAAATTTGCGACCCCAAAAAGAGGGTACAGACGATGACTGCGGTTCCCATCCCATTCGACATCTCGGCGCCGGGCTCGAATCTCGAGGCCTACGTGCGTGCCGTCAATACCCTTTCTGTATTGTCAGCGGAAGAAGAGCAGCGATTGGCGCGGCGTCTGCACGAATACGGAGACGTTGAGGCCGCTCGGCGGTTGGTTCTAGCCAATCTTCGTTTCGTGATCTACATTGCCCGAAGTTACTCAGGCTATGGTCTGTCAGAAGCGGATCTCATTCAAGAAGGTAATGTTGGGCTGATGAAAGCCGTTAAACGCTTCAACCCTGAATACCAAGTTCGATTGGTTTCTTTCGCGGTGCACTGGATTAAGGCAGAAATCCACGAATTCATTCTTCGTAATTGGCGTATCGTGCGGGTAGCGACGACAAAGTCTCAGCGCAAACTGTTTTTTAATCTGCGTAGCAAAAAGCCGCGGCTTGGATGGCTACGGGCACAAGAAGTCACCGATATTGCAGAAGCGCTTGGCGTTAAACCCGAGACCGTGCGTCAGATGGAGGGCCGCCTGAGTGCTCAGGACGCCTCTTTTGACCTGCCCGAGTCTGACGATGACGACACCTTTATCGCTGCGCCGGCGCAATTTTTAACCGAGGCTGGGAATGATCCCGCTGAAATCGTGGAATTGCACAGCACTCAAAACGCCGAGACGTCGAAGCTGCAAGCCGGACTGGCTAATCTCGATGGCCGGGCTCGGGATATTGTCACGAAGCGCTGGCTACAGGAACCGAAGGCAACGCTGCAAGAGCTTGCCGATGAGTATGGTATTTCAGCAGAGCGCGTCCGACAGGTTGAACAAGGTGCTCTGAAAAAATTGCGTCACAAGTTTCAGCCGGCGTAAGGCATGTCTCCTCAAATCATGCTGAGTATAGGCGCCATAAGCGCTGGGTTGTCGGTGATCATCGGGGCGTTTGGTGCTCATGCGCTCAAAGCGGTGTTATCGGAAACCAGCCGCGCAACGTTTGAAACCGCAGTCCAGTATCAAATGACCCACAGCTTGGCCCTGTTGTTGGTCGGTTTGCTCATGTTGGTGCTAGAGCCTAAACCGATTTTCTTCTGGGCTGGTGCCGGCTTTTTGCTGGGCATTTGTTTGTTTTCTGGCAGCTTGTACGGTCTAGCCATCTGGAATCTGCGCTGGCTCGGGCCGGTAACACCCATTGGTGGAGTCTTATTCATTGCTGGTTGGTTAGCGCTGGCGTATGGCGCCTTCTCGAGTGCCGTCCCAGGTATCGATCGGCCTTTACCCTAAATCGTGAGCCACACCGAGCCGTTCAGAGATCGAATTCGAAGCTTCGTTATGCGACAGGGCAGGTTGTCAAAGGGTCAGCGTCGGGCGCTCGATGAACTTTATCCTCGATACGCGCTCAGCGACGAGCAGTGGTCCCAGCCTCAATTTGGCTTTCCTCGATTGCAACCCTTAACGTTGGAAATTGGTTTTGGAATGGGAGACTCCCTCGTCCAGATGGCCGTGGACGCGCCGGAGCAAAATTTTTTAGGTGCAGAGGTCCACGGACCTGGAGTAGGCCATTTGATGCTCAAGGCCGAACAGCATGCATTGACCAATATTAAAGTCATTAACGGCGATGCCTGGTCGGTGCTCCCAGAGCTGCCGGATAATGGTTTAAGCGTCTTGCAAGTGTTTTTCCCGGATCCTTGGCACAAGAAAAAGCATCATAAGCGGCGACTGGTGAACCAAGAATTTCTAGACTGTGTCGCCAATAAATTGATGCTCGGAGGCTGTTTACATTTGGCCACTGATTGGGTGCCTTATGCGGAGGTGATGCAAGAGGCCTTGCAAACGCATCCAGCGTTTGAATTTTCTGATCCGCCGCGAAGGCCCATCACGAAATATGAACAACGGGGACGTAGACTCGGTCATGAGGTGACCGACATTGCCGCAAGGACCCGCCGCTAGATCAGTGTCAGCAGCGAATCTAAAAAGTGGTAACCCCGAGGCGTCGCGCGCAGCTGGCCATTGTCTCTGGTGAGCCATCCCCGAGTTTCGCCTGCCTTGATGAAATCATCTAAGGTACTGACCGGTAATCGCGTCGTGGCTTCGAATTGACTGAGCAAAAATCCGTCAACCAATCGCAAGCCATTCATCAAGAATTCGAGCGGCAGATCCTGTGTCTCGATCTGACGTTGTGATGGATTGACAGCGGCAAGATAGTGCTGAGGCGCTCGAGTCTTTTGCGTTCGAATTACCCGGTGATGAGGAGCGTGAGTCGTAATCTTGCCATGAGCGCCGGCGCCGATGCCGAGATAATCGCCGAACTGCCAATAATTAAGGTTGTGCTTTGATCGTAATTGCGGGTTCCTTGCAAAGGCCGAAACTTCGTAGCGCTGGTAACCATGATCCTTAAGGCATTGAAGACCGATTTTGTCGATTTCAAGCAACAGGTTCTCGTGGGGCAAAGAGGGAGACGTCCGATAAAAAACGGTATTGGGCTCGATGGTTAATTGATACCAAGAAATATGCTCAGGCCGAAAGTTTAGGGCCTCTGCTAAATCCTTGAGGGCGTCGTCGGGTAGCTGACCGGGTAGCCCATACATCAGATCGAGATTGATGTTGTTGAAGCCCGCGGCTCTGGCTGACTCGATGGCCGCGATCGCCTCGTCTCGATGATGAACTCTACCCAGCGCCGTGAGGGCAATATCGGAAAAACTTTGAATCCCCAAGCTTAACCGATTAATCCCTGCGGCCCGAAAACGCGCAAATTTAGCGTGATCACTGGAACCAGGATTGGCTTCCAGCGTGCACTCGGCATGGCTCGCGATAGGTAAGCGCTGATGGATACCAGTAAGCAGTTGGTCAATCGCATCTGAGGAGAAGAGGCTCGGGGTGCCGCCACCGATGAATAGGGTGTCTATCTCCCCGCTTAAGTTGTGAGATTCGAGGTCCAGATCAAGGTCATTGAGCAACTGAAGAACATAGGCTTGCTCGATTTCGGGATCAAGGGTGTGTCCAGCGGGTAGGGCGTGAGAATTAAAGTCACAGTACGGGCATTTTCGCTCGCACCAAGGGACGTGGACGTAGAGGCTGAAACCAGAATGGCTCATTGTGGATAGCGAGCCGCAAGCGAGTCGGTCAACCGTCTGAGGGCCTGACCGCGGTGACTGATGGCGCTCTTTTCTGATTCCGGTAGTTCCGCTGCGGTTTTTTTAAGTTCAGGAACTAAAAAGAGGGGATCGTACCCAAAGCCTTTGGTCCCCTGGCTTTGGGTAAGGATCTCCCCAAACCAGTGGCCTTGGGCGATGATGGGATCGGGGTCATCCGCATGCAACAAGAAGACCAAGCTGGCGTGAAAGCAGGCTCGTCGATCGGTAACGCCGGATAGCGCGGAAAGGAGCCGATTGCAATTCTCGGTATCGCTTGCAGTGGGCCCGGCGTACCGTGCACTGAAGATACCCGGGGCGCCGTTCAGTGCGGGGACGACCAAGCCCGAATCATCTGCCAACGCCGGCAGGCCAGTCAGCAGCGACGCATGTCGGGCTTTGAGCAAGGCATTCTCGATAAAGGTTTGGCCTGTTTCCTCAGGGGAGGGCACTTTTAGGGCGTCTTGCCCAATCAGCTGTTCTGCTTCGGGGAGAAGGGATTTGAATTCTTGAATTTTGTGCGCGTTACTGCTGGCAAGGACAATTTTATCGCGCGCTAAATCAAAAGTACTGACGGGTAAAGGTGAGCTCATAAGGCGGATGATCCGTTGGAAATTGAATTTGAACCTTGAAGCGAAGGGTGTCTTGCTCGTGATTGATGACCTCGGCCAGATAATAAATGGCCCTCTGTTCCGTGACTTCAGTAAATACAAGCGGTTGACGTTGATTCAGCAAATTTGCCGCCTCGCCAGTTACTATGACGTTAACAGGCAACGCATCGCGTCTCACAGCGATATTGACCAGCAGACGGTTAGGCGCTCGAGTGAGACCATGCTGCAATGCCGTGTCGGCTGGCACCAACATGGATGAAAGTGCGGTGTAATGTATGTCGTAAGGCCCGGATTGTTGGCGTTGCTCCGCGTTACTTGATGCGCTAAGAAGCCAGACGACGATGAGTACCATCAATCGCCCTTGTAGCCATAACTTACAGTCCAACGACAAGACCCCTAGGCATGGCTAGGATGACAGCCAGCGGCTTTACCAAGATCGTATTTTCGATCAAGCTCAATCCGATGAAGACCACAATAATCGAAAAATCTAACCCACCGACGGCAGGAATCAAGCGTCGCACGGGTTCACAGACCGGCTCGGGGAGTTCTCTGACTAAGGCGAGTGCCGGGTGATTCGAATAGGGTGCGAGCCAACTGGCAATCACCATAATCAGCAGGGCAAAGAAATAAATGTTTATTAGGCTAGCCAAAATGCCAACCATTGCCCATAAAAAATATACCGGGGCAAATAAGGACGCCCCAGAGAGCCAGACGATCAGTCCGATACCGACGGTTTGGCAAAGGATTGCTGCCAGCATATTGGCCAAATCAAAACGCCCAAGGGTAGGCAACAGTTTGCGAAATGGGGCAATGATCGGATTGGTTGCGGTCACAATGCCCTGTGAAATTGGGTTGTAATAGTCGGCTCGGCTGGCCTGCATTAGGAATCTGAGGTTGAGCAATAGCACGACTAAGCCAGTGATCGAACGAACTAAAAAAATGCCGCTGTCAGCAAGATAATCCATACGCGTTAAATGTCCTTGGAAGTTGGGTGATTCTATGGTGCTGAGTTTTGTGACAGGCTGATCGAGCGGTCTCTCGCCGCCTCGCATGCGGCGGCGATAAGGCGATCGAAGTTTGCTGCTTCCAGCGAGCGACAAGCCGCTTCTGTTGTGCCGCCAGGGGAGGTCACATTTTCACGCAACGCTTTCGGTGTTGCATCACCGCGACTCGCCATATGGGCAGCACCCAATGCTGTTTGGATGACCAGCGTTTTAGCCGTATCAGGGTCGATATTAAAACCTTCTGCGGCTTCTATCATGGCTTCCATTAAGTAGAAAAAGTAAGCCGGCCCGCTGCCCGATATCGCAGTGACCGCATCTAAGTCGGCTTCTGCGGTAAACCAAGCAATCACGCCTACGGTGGACAACAAGCGCTCAACCTGTGCTTTTAGCGTCGAATCCATACCCGAGGTAGCGAACAGTCCGAGCATACCCGCACCGACCAATGCTGGCGTGTTCGGCATGCAGCGAATCACTTGCTCGGATCCAGACCAACGGGTCAGTTGCTTTGTGGTGATGCCCGCTGCGACGCTAACCAATGGTTTATCACGGAGGCTCGGTCCCAAATCGTTGCATACGGCTTCAATAAGATTCGGTTTAACGCAGAGCAAAACTAAATCGGCGCTCGGCACGACCGCTTGGTTACGGGTAAACCAACTGACGCCTAAAGCCTTAATGTGTGCGCCTTGCTCCTCACTGGGGTCGGCAACGCCAATGTTATCTTTTGGGTAGCCTGACTGAATGAGTCCGCCGATAATGGCCTGAGCAATGTTCCCACCCCCGATAAAAGCCAGTTTGAGCGTCATAGTTTCTCCTTAGGAATTCGACGACCGAAGAGAGCTGAACCGACTCTTACCCAGGTTGCCCCTGAAGCGATGGCAACCTCGAGGTCCTCGCTCATGCCCATGCTCAGTTCAGATAATACCCCGGTGGGCAACGCTTTTTTCAGGTCGAGCTGTAACGTTTTGAGTTGATCAAAAAATTGTCCTCGCTCAGATAAGCTAAAAGCTGCTGGTGGCATCCCCATTAATCCTATCAAAGACAACTGTTCGCAACCCATCACATGAGCAGCGAGGCTGGCTGCCTGCTCGGGGGCCACCCCGCTTTTGGCGGTTTCATCAACGAGATTAATTTGCAAAAAGACGCCAAGCGGAGGCTTATGATCAGGCCGAGCCGCATTCAGTCGCGTTGCGATTTTCTCTGAGGCAACCCCATGGACAAAGTCGAAATGGGTGGCGATGTCTCGGGTTTTATTCGATTGAATGTGGCCAATGAAATGCCAATTGGCTTCAGGTAAACCAACAATTTTAGGCAAGGCATCTTGTAAATAGTTTTCCCCGAAATCGCGTTGACCCAAGGCATAGGCGGCGCGGATGAGTTCAAGGGGTTTGGTTTTTGAAACGGCAAGTAAAGCGACGCTTGCGCGAGTACGTTGACTGTCCTCGCAGGCTGCGGTAATTCTTTCGTTAACGGCTTGAAAATTATCGTTGATCAAGGTTAGTTATCACGGTCAGATACGGTATTGTCGCATACTAAGGTGCAGGAGCAAGGTGTGGTAGTGAATGCTACACTCATAATCGTTTAGAACTTTTGGGTGGACGGTTGACGATGGATATAACGGAACTGCTGGCGTTTAGTCACAAGCAAGGTGCGTCAGATTTACACTTGTCTGCGGGATTACCTCCGATGATTCGGGTCGATGGGGATATTCGGCGGATCAATGTCCCGGCCCTTGATTCGAAAGAAGTTTATGCCCTGATTTACGAAATCATGAATGACAAACAGAGGAAGGAGTTCGAGGAATTTTTAGAGTGCGATTTTTCTTTTGAGATTCCCGGAATTGCTCGCTTTCGGGTCAATGCCTATAACCAGAATCGAGGCGCAGGCGGAGTATTTCGAACCATTCCTGCCAAGGTGCTAACCATGGAAGAATTGGGGATGGGTGAAGTCTTTACCAAAATCGCCCAAAGCACTCGAGGATTAATCACGGTGACTGGACCGACGGGCTCGGGGAAGAGCACGACCCTTGCGGCCATGATGGATTATGTGAATAGCAATCGATATCAACATATTTTGACCATCGAAGATCCCATCGAATTTGTCCATGAAAGTAAAAAGTGTTTGGTGAATCAACGCGAGGTCCATCGAGATACGCTAGGATTTAACGAAGCGCTGCGATCTGCGCTGCGTGAGGATCCGGACATCATTTTGGTGGGTGAGATGCGCGATACCGAAACCATTCGATTGGCGCTCGAGGCTGCCGAAACCGGACACGTGGTTTTTGGGACCTTACATACGTCATCAGCAGCCAAAACCATCGATAGAATCATTGATGTCTTTCCCGCGGCCGAGAAAGCGATGGTGCGGTCCATGTTGTCTGAGTCTCTACAGGCAGTAGTTTCCCAAACCTTGTTGAAAAAGGTTGGCGGGGGCCGGGTGGCTGCGCACGAGATCATGCTGCTAACCCCTGCCATACGGAATTTGATTCGCGAAGACAAGGTCGCTCAAATGTATTCTGCTATTCAAACCGGCGGCCAGTTAGGGATGCAAACGCTCGATCAGTGTTTAAAGGACCTGCTCCAAAGGGGTTTAATCACGCGCGAGCAAGCCCAGGAAAAAGCAAAAATCCCCGAGGATTTTGCCTAAACTTTGGGTGTCAACGGTTCGCTTTGCTGGCTGAACCAGGTCTCTAGAATTAACACTGCCGCGATATCGTCCACCCGGTGTTGGGTGGATAGCGCTTTAGCCTCAATGCTACTCAGCCGCTCGTCGATCATTTCATAGGGTCTGTTGAAACGCCCGGTAAGTCGCCGGGCGAACTTTTCTGCTCGAGCAGACATTTCGCTGCCGCTCGCATCCATATTCAAAGGCAGACCAACCACGAAGCGTTCTGGCGTCCAAGTCTCGACGAGCTCTGCCAGGGATTGCCAGTTGGGAATGCCTTGTTTGGCAGGCAAAATCATCAGCGGTGTTGCCGTCCGAGTGATTCGTTGCCCAACGGCGATACCGATGTGGTGGGTGCCATAGTCAAAGCCAAAGATGACGTCGGCGCTCATTGGTAATCTGACCGAGATGGGGCCATCAGCAGGGGATCAAAACCCAATCCGGCCTGGGCTGCTGAGTACCGATGCTCACAGTCTTGTTCAAGCAGATCCAACAAATTTGGCTGGGTCAGCAGCCAGACATCGCGTTGAATCTCGGTCTCCAATTGTCCAGCCGACCAACCTGCGTATCCGATCATGGGTATGACGGTTGCGGTAGCATCAAGGGCACATTTGATGGCATCTTGCAGGTTCTCGGCTAAATCGACATTAGCCTGACGGCCTCCCAGATCGGTAATGGTCAGAAAAAACAAACGGTCAGTTTGCACAGGACCACCCATCAGAACGCGCTTTTGGTTAAGGATTGCGGGTGCTTTGGGTAGTAGCCGCTCGAGGGATATTTCTGCTGGCTTGTTCAGTATGAAACCCATACTGCCAGAAGACTGATGGTCGATAATCCAGACAACGGAGCCTGAAAAAAAATCGTCACCACCCAAGGGATGCGCGAGCAGTAAACTGTTGTTGATGGTTTGTTCGATCATTGGCTGACGTTGAGAGACCGACTGTTCTTGCGAAACTGCCAAGTGCGAACAATCTCCAATACGTCCGTTTTTGCCAGCAAAGCCTTTGAAAAAGGGGGAAACGGTTCTGCCAGTCGCACGATGTTTTCAGCGGCTTGATCCAGCACCGGTTCACCGCTGCTGGCTAAGACACGAACGTCTTTCAGTCCCCCGCTCGCGTCGATAACCACCAGCAGCCTAAGCTCGCCGTAAATGCCAAGTTGGCGTGCGGCTCGAGGATAGTTAAGGTTACCAATCGTTTCGATCTTTCGCTGCCAGGATCGCAAGTAGTTGGCCTCTGGGCTGGCAGCGGCGTTGACTTGGGTAAGACGCTGTACGCGCTCAAATCGTTGTGTGGTTGGCGCGCTAAAGTCGTTGCTGGGTCTTCGAAACTGGGTGAGGTCACTTACCCACTGTCGAGGGGTATCACGAGGCGATAGCGCTACTGCGGGCGCCGTTGATTCAGCGGAGGTTAAGTCCGGCTCTTGGTTTGTCGGGGCCCCTGTGGCGGTCGTTGGATAGGCCTCAGCGGGCTGTTCATCCTCGCCCCGTTGGTTTTGATCAGCGACGAAATCAAAGGCCCTAGGCGCCTGCTCGGAGGGAGCGGTTGCCAGTGTGATATCGAGGACCCGTGATGTCCCCCCAGGCCGCTCCGGCGAAAAAGTTATGGCGGTGAGCAGGATAAGATGGACAACAATCGCCAAAAATAGGGCAAAGGCTAGGCGGTCTGAAGAGAGTGCAAGGTGATCTTGCATTGAGACTACCCCAGCGCTCCGGATAAGTAGTCAAGATAGTCGCCGGCAATATCAAAGCCCTCGCTCGCGTCTAGTTCGCGAATACAGGTGGGACAAGTTACGTTAATTTCGGTGAGGTAATCGCCGATTACGTCGATCCCGACAAACACCAAGCCTTTGGCTTTTAGCTCGGGCCCGATCTGCGCACAGATCCAACGATCTCTATCGGTCAGCGGCCGCGGTACTCCGCTGCCCCCTGCGGCAAGATTACCGCGAGTCTCACCTGCCGAAGGAACCCTTGCGAGCCCCACTGGCACCGGCTCGCCGTTGATCAATAGTATTCGAGTATCACCTGCGCTGATCTGTGGCAGATAACGTTGCGCCATGATTTTTTGGGTGCCGAGTTGGGTGAGGGTTTCAATAATGACGTTACGATTGGTGTCTTTGGGTTGAATCCTGAAGATGGATTGACCGCCCATACCATCAAGGGGCTTAAGAATGACATCCCCATATTGGGCATGAAAGGCTTTTAACTGATCAGGGTCTGACGAGACGATAACCTCCGGGACGCATTCGGGGAATTGCAGGGCGAACAGTTTCTCGTTGCAGTCTCGAATGCTGCCAGGCTTGTTAAAGACAGGTACGCCTTGACGCTCAGCGAATTCGAGCAGATAAGTTGCGTAGATATAATCCATGTTGAAGGGTGGGTCTTTGCGCATCAAGATGCAGTCAAAGTCTCGAGCGTCGCCTTCGGTCATTGCAAGGCTCTCGTAGTAATGATCAGGATCGTCTTTGACCGCTATCGTTTGATAATTGACCTTCAGCTGATCTTTGTCCAAGGACAAGTTGTCGAGGGTCATCACTGAAATTTTCCAGTCACGCCGCGCAGCGGCAAGCATCATGGCAAAGCTGCTGTCTTTCTTGGGGTTAATCGACGCGATGGGATCCATGACAATCCCGAGATGTTTAATCAAGTCCGACTCCGAAGCGTAGTAGCCATTATTGTATCGAGTTATCGAGCGGAGCCATAGGGGCAGGCTGAGGTCAGATGAAACTCAGGGTTAGTCGTTAGATAGCCCGAGACTGATTTCACTGAGACCCGAAATGGCGCCTCTTTCAATCGCTCTTCCGGGCGTTAGGGTTAAGGTAAAGTTGTCACTGCTTTCGAGGGAATCAGGCACGTGGGATAAGAGCACGGCCTTGACTTGCTCGGTGTCAGATTGCAGGGCGAAACGATTGGTAATATGGGTAAAACCGTTGCGTTCATCAAAAATCGACACGGTCAATTTATTGACGGGTTCAATGTTGCCACTGCGTTCGTAGAGGCTTTGTTTAGCAAGGAAGTCTTGTTCATTGACCCAGAGACACATCGCCAAGTCAGAGACGTGCATTCCATGTTTGCTTTGCATCATGTATTGCCACAATTTGAACAACTCAAATTCGACAAACCGTGTCTGGGTTCTGCCCTCGGCCGGGGTCAAGCCGCAGCGAATCAGTTTTTGATTTTCGTGTTGCGCCATTCAGTTTGCCTCAGCAATAAGAGGAGAGTGTAAACCAAACCCTGTTGGGGTGTTAGGATTTTAATGTGGCAGACCGGATTAACGATATTCACCAAAGGCCGTATAAAGATGACTCAGGAGGGCCGCCGAGGCGGTTTCTGCTCGTAAGGTTCTTGGCCCGACACTATAGGGTACAAAGTTCCGAGTTTCGGCCAACGCGACTTCATCAGCACTAAAGCCGCCTTCTGGACCAATGGCGAGGGCAAGCGCACCCACGCGCTTGGATTGAGCATCGGGTGGGTTCGTCGAACCAAGGTGGGCAATGAGCCTATGATCAATCGCAGCCGCCTCGACATCAGCGAGCGCGGTTTCAAAGGGCATTGGGGGCTTTAAGTGGGGCAGACAAGTTCGTCCAGATTGTTCGCTGGCATGCTCGATCACACCTTGCCAGGCGGCAAACCGTTTCTCTACTTGCGTCCGTTTTTCGCTGAGGTGTTGGGTTAGCATGGGGATGATCACAGCGACGCCCAACTCGGTTGCGCGCTGCAAGGCAGAGATCATGGCGTCTCGCTTTAATACACTCATCAGCAAGGTGATATTGAGCTTGGGTTCGCGAGAAATCNGATNAAAATCCTCGATGGAGATGAGGGTTTGGTGTTTAGAGGTGGCGGTAACGTGGCCAACAAANTCCCCACCCTCNCCGTTAAACAGGATCACTTGAGCNCCAGNNCTCAGCCTGAGCACTCGGCTAAGGTGGTGGTGCTTGGTCTCACCGACGGTGATGCTCGNCCCTAAGGCNAGAGCCTGAGGAATAAAGACCCGAGGGATGTACATAATTAGTATCCGAGGTTTTCTAGGATCCTCGCACTCGGTTTTGATTGATTCAAGGTGTAGAAATGCAGCCCGGGGGCACCTGCCTCGATCAATCGTTCACACAGGCGCGTCACCACCTCGCAGCCAAAATCTTTGACAGCAACGTCATCGCCATCGAGGGTTTCGAGTCGTTTGGTCAACCAACGCGGTAGGTCAGCACCACAGATCGAAGAGAAACGCTGTAGTCCGGCGAGATTGGTAATCGGCATGATGCCAGGCACGATCGGTGTGGTGATGCCGGCTTTGTGACATTCGGCTAGAAACTGCTGATAAGCATCGACGTTGAAGAAATATTGGGTGATGGCGCAATCAGCGCCCGCGTCGACTTTTTGTTTAAAAAATTCAATTTCCGTGGCCACGGAGATTGATTCAGGATGGATCTCAGGGTAGGCGGCTACATGGATGGTGAACCAATCATCGGTGCGTGCCCGGATGAACTCCACCAGTTCCGCTGCGTGCACCATTTTTGCGCTGCCCTGCCCGGATTGCCGGTCGCCTCGAAGTGCGACCAGTTGCTTGATACCCGCGGCCTGATAATCCTCAAGTAAGCCGGCGATGGTTGCCTCATCATCGCCGCCAAAAGAAAGGTGGGGCGCCACGGTAAAGCCCTCACTACTTAACGCAGTGACCGCATGTTTGGTGCCGTCTCGTGTAGAGCCCCCTGCGCCATAGGTGACGCTGATGAACTCGTGCTGAAACCGAGAAAGCCGGGAGTAAGCGCGTCGCAGACTTGAGAAGGCGGCCTCCGTTTTGGGGGCCGAGAACTCAAAGCTGATCGGAGTCTTGCAGGCCTCCGACATTACAGTTCAGCAGCGAGTTGATCTGCTCGGTCGGTGCGTTCCCAGGTGAAAGATGGCTCGGAGCGACCAAAGTGGCCGTAACTGGCCGTGGGTAAATAGATGGGCCGTTTGAGGTCTAGCATGTCGATCAAGCCTCTCGGTCTCAGATCAAAGTGCGCCCTAACCAGGGCTTCGATCTTTTCATCGGAGAGCTTTCCGGTGCCGAAGGTGTTGATGCTGATGGAAGTCGGTTCGGCAACGCCTATGGCGTAGGAAACTTGGATTTCGCAACGGTCCGCAAGGCCGGCGGCCACTAGGTTTTTAGCCACGTAGCGGCCAGCATAGGCGGCGCTCCGGTCAACCTTGGATGGATCCTTGCCCGAGAAAGCGCCGCCGCCATGGCGAGCCATACCCCCATAGGTATCAACAATAATTTTTCGCCCAGTGAGACCGCAGTCGCCGACCGGGCCACCAATGACAAAGTTCCCAGTCGGGTTGATGAAGTATTTTGTCTCGGGGGTTAACCAATTGGCCGGCAAGATGGGCTTAATGATTTCTTCCATGACCGCTTCTTGCAAATCTTTAATCGCAATGTCCGGATCGTGTTGGGTTGACAATACCACCGCGTCGATTCCTTGGACCGTTCCATCTTGATGGTACCGAAAGGTTACTTGGCTCTTGGCATCGGGTCTTAAAAAGCCGAGCTTGCCACTCTTACGCACGTCAGCTTGTTGCTTGACGAGCAGATGTGAGTAGGTAATGGGTGCGGGCATGAGAACATCGGTCTCATTGCTGGCATAGCCAAACATTAAACCCTGATCGCCGGCGCCTTGCTCATGATCGGTGGACTCATCCACCCCCATTGCGATATCAGGAGATTGCTTGCCGAGGGCATTCATCACGGCACAACTGGCGCCATCGAAACCGACGTCTGAACTGTCGTAGCCAATATCTAAGATAACATCGCGTGTGATTTGCTCGTAATCGATTTGAGCAGAAGATGTGATCTCCCCGGCCAGCACCACCATTCCTGTTTTTACCATTGTCTCGCAAGCAACGCGGGCATTTGGGTCTTGGGCAAGCAAGGCATCGAGAATGGCATCCGAAATCTGATCGGACATTTTGTCAGGGTGGCCTTCGGATACGGACTCAGAAGTAAAGATGGTGTTATTGCTCACGAGCACCTCGAATTAAGTAAAGAGCGGGGATGTTACTGATACGCATCGTTTTTTTCCAGTTTATTACTTGAAATTGTCTCACGAGAAAGACAAGCACCATTCATCATTGGATGTGCGGGATGTGCGGGATGTGCGGGATGTGCGGGATGTGCGGGATGTGCGGGATGTGGAGGGTGTGGTTATCTTATCGGATTGTTGGCGCAAGAGTCGTGCGGCGATCTTCGGTAAGGCGCGGTGTGACGCAGGCGGGTGTTCCCAGATCGTCCCCTTCGGCTGTCGGTCTTTCCCATTGAGGACTCGGTTTCTGAAGGCATCCTCGCCGGGTTTACCCCCGATCCCGGGGCAATCATTAACGAAAATTTCCGGAGCTGATTGCCCCATCGTCGTCGGTAAGCGACAATGACCTTTTAGGCAGCCAAGGGTGGATATGAGCACAGCGAGAGAGCGGGCAAACGTCATTCGAGCACTGAGCATGGATGCGGTTCAGGCCGCAAAGTCGGGCCATCCAGGGGCGCCCATGGGCATGGCCGATATGGCCGAGGTCCTTTGGCGAGGCGTCTTAAAGCACAACCCGGCCAATCCAGAGTGGTGGGATCGAGATCGATTTGTGCTGTCGAACGGTCATGGATCCATGTTGATTTACAGCTTGTTGCATCTCACTGGCTACGATGTGTCGATGGATGACCTGCGAGCTTTTCGCCAGTTAGGCTCGAAAACGCCAGGACATCCGGAGTACGGCTATACGGCAGGCGTTGAGACGACCACCGGCCCATTGGGGCAGGGCCTGGCCAATGCGGTAGGACTAGCGCTTGCAGAAAAAATGTTGGCCGATCGGTTTAATCAGCCAGGACCCGACGGCACGATTGTGGATCATGCAACCTATGTTTTTGCGGGGGATGGTTGCTTAATGGAAGGCATCTCACATGAAGTGTGCTCGCTGGCGGGCACGCTTGGATTAGGCAAGTTGATTTGTCTGTACGATGATAATGGGATTTCAATCGATGGACCGGTGTCAGGATGGTTTACCGATGATACCCCGACGCGATTTTCGGCTTATGGTTGGCAAGTCATTGCAGATGTCGATGGTCATGACGCCGAGGCTGTCTTTGCCGCGCTAGCCCAGGCAAAAACTGAGCCTCAAAAACCCACCTTGATTTGCTGTAAGACAACCATTGGCTTTGGGTCGCCTAACAAAGCGGGCACGGCGGGTAGTCATGGTTCGCCCTTGGGCGAGGCGGAAATCGCGCTGACCCGGGAAGCGATTGATTGGCCGCACGCCCCCTTCGAGGTGCCACAACAGTTGCTCGCGGACTGGAACTGCACCCAATCAGGGCAACAGGCAGAAGCTGCTTGGCAGTCTCGGTTTGAAGGCTATCAACGGCAGTATCCAGCGCTTGCTGACGAATATCGCCGTTGTATGGAGGCGCGTTTGCCTGCTGAATGGCCGGCAACCATTGACGCCCTATTGAATCAAACCCAAGCCGAAGGCAAAGTGCTGGCCAGTCGACAAGCGTCGGGGGAGGTCATTGCTCAATTAGCGGCTACCTTGCCTGAGCTGGTAGGCGGGTCGGCGGACTTATCCGGGTCAAACAACACGGTTTGGCCGGCAGCCAAAACCGTGACTTCGGCGACGGCAGATGCCAACTATATCTTCTATGGCGTTCGAGAATTTGGGATGACCGCCATTGCCAATGGTTTGGCGTTGCACGGTGGCGTCATCCCGTTTACCGGAACCTTCCTAATGTTTATGGAGTATGCGCGCAATGCGGTACGTATGTCGGCGTTGATGGGGATTCGCAATATCCACGTGTATACCCACGACAGTATTGGCCAAGGTGAGGATGGCCCCACGCACCAGCCAGTAGAGCAGCTCACCAATCTGCGAACGACGCCGAATTTACAGGTTTGGCGTCCGTGTGATGCTGTAGAAACCGTTGCCGCTTGGCAGTCAGCCATTGAAAATGCCGGCGGTCCAACGGCGCTGGTGTTGTCTCGGCAAAGTCTTGCGCATCAGGCTCGTACCGCAGCACAAGTCGCACAAATTCATCAGGGTGGCTATGTCTTGCAAGAAGCGACGGCGGAACCTAAGGCCATTATTATCGCTACGGGCTCTGAGGTGGAAATAGCCAGAGAAGCTGCAGCGATGCTTGAGGCGGAGGGTTTGCCAACCCGTCTGGTATCAATGCCCTCTGCAGAGATATTCCAGCAGCAGCCGGAGGCGTACCAAGAGGCCGTTTTGCCCAGCGGGCTGCGGACTCGGGTCGCCGTCGAGGCGGGACATGGCGATTATTGGCGCAAGTGGGTTGGGCTAGACGGGGCGGTCGTCAGTCTGGATCGATTCGGGGAGTCAGGGCCAGGTGCTGAGGTCATGGCTCACTTTGGCTTTAGCGCCGATCGCATTGTCAGTGTTGTCAAAGGGTTGGTGTAATGTCGATACCGACCTTTTCCGATCTGGATCTCGCGGGTAAGCGGGTGTTAATTCGGCAGGATCTTAACGTACCGATCAAAGCGGGTCGTGTGACCAGCGACGCTCGAATCCGCGCCGCGCTACCGACCTTGACCGAAGCGTTGGCGCGCGGTGCGAAGGTCCTTGTGATGTCCCACCTCGGGCGACCGAAAGAAGGTCTTGCGCTGACTCACCAACCTGAGGTCAGTCTTGCCCCCGTCGCCGAAGTTTTGTCTGCGCAATTGGGCAGATCGGTGCCTTTGATCAGTGATTACTTAGACGGCCTGACGGAGATGTCGAGTGACATTGTGCTGCTCGAGAACGTACGAATTAACGTCGGCGAAAAAGCCAATGATCCCAGACTGGCGGCGCAATTAGCGCAATTGTGTGACGTTTTTGTTATGGATGCTTTTGGCACCGCCCATCGCGGACAAGCATCCACCGCAGGCGTAGCAGAGTTTGCGCCCGCGGTCTGCGCTGGGCCCTTGCTTGAGGCGGAGTTATCGGCTTTATCGCAAGCGCTTGAAGCGCCGCAGGCGCCGGTGGTGGCTATTGTCGGGGGGAGCAAAGTCTCGACCAAGCTGGAAGTACTTGAGGCGTTGAGCGGCAAAGTCGACACCCTCATTGTGGGAGGAGGCATTGCAAATACTTTTATTGCCGCGACAGGCGCATCGGTGGGCCAGTCACTCTATGAGCCCGATCTTATGCCGTCGGCCCAACAGATTGCTCAGCAAGTCGCAATGCCGCCCATGATCGATGTGGTGGTGGCGGATCGCTTTGCAGAGGACGCAACAGCCACGATTAAACCGGTTGACTCAGTGGGTCCTGACGAGCAGATTCTGGATTTAGGCCCTCAGACCATGGCCGGCGTCATCAGCGCTGTAAGTTCGGCAAAAACCATTATTTGGAATGGTCCGGTAGGGGTTTTCGAATTTCCTCCTTTTGCCGAAGGGACTCGAGCGTTAACCCATGCCATCGCGGCGAGCCACGGATTTTCCTTGGCAGGCGGCGGCGATACCTTGGCGGCGATTGACCAGTATGGTGTGGCTGATGACATCAGCTATATTTCAACCGGTGGCGGTGCCTTTTTAGAGTATATTGAAGGTAAAACGCTGCCGGCGCTGGCTGCCTTACAGGCCCGGGCCAAGCGGGACAGTATCGACAATCAGAGATAACGCGTTTAGGAGAGCATCATGGCATTAGTGAGTATGCGACAGTTGTTGGATCACGCGGCCGAGGCTGAGTACGGCGTGCCAGCATTCAACGTTAACAACCTTGAGCAGATGCGAGCCATCATGGAAGGCGCGGATGCGACCAACAGCCCTGTGATCGTCCAGGCTTCTGCCGGTGCTCGAAAGTATGCGGGTAGTAACTTTTTGAGACACCTGATTTTGGCCGCCATCGAAGAGTTTCCGCATATCCCCGTGGTGATGCATCAGGACCATGGGGCATCGCCTGCTGCTTGCCAGCGCTCAATCCAACTCGGTTTTTCTTCGGTCATGATGGATGGCTCCTTGCTTGAAGACCAAAAAACGCCTGCGAGTTATGAATACAATGTGGCGGTAACCCAACAAGCCGTAGCGATGGCGCATGCCTGTGGTGTCACGGTCGAAGGCGAGCTCGGGTGCCTAGGGTCGCTAGAGACCGGTGAAGCCGGCGAAGAAGATGGTGTGGGGGCCAGTGGCACGCTATCGATGGATCAACTGCTCACCGACCCTGATCAAGCGGCAGACTTTGTCGAGCAAACGCAATGCGATGCCTTAGCTATTGCGATCGGTACCTCTCATGGTGCTTACAAGTTTTCCCGGCCTCCGACGGGGGATATTTTAGCCATAGAGCAGATCAAAGCCATTCACCAGAAACTGCCCAATACGCATTTGGTGATGCACGGCTCTTCCAGTGTTCCCCAAGATTGGTTAGCGATTATTAATGCGAATGGTGGCGAAATCCCTGAGACCTACGGGGTCCCCTTAAAGGAAATTCAAGAGGGGATTCGTCATGGTGTTCGCAAGGTAAACATTGATACCGATCTTCGGCTTGCTTCGACGGGCGCGGTGCGACAATTCTTGGCAGAACACCCGGCTGAATTCGATCCCCGCAAGTATCTGGCCGCCTCGACTGAGGCAATGAAATCAATCGTCATTGAGCGTTATGAAGCCTTTGGCACAGCTGGGCAGGCGTCAAAAATCAAGCCGATATCTTTAGAGGCCATGGCTGATCGCTACCAGCAGGGTATGCTCAAGGCGTGATCTCAGACGCCCAGCTGCAAGCCCTCGAGCAGCTCTTTACCTCCGAGCGGGTGTCTGTCGCCGGCGACGATCTAGCGTTCTACGGCCAGGATTGGTCGAAATTTGTCAAACCCAAACCTGCGGCGATTGTCTTCCCCACAGAACGAGACGAAGTGCAGCAGCTCGTTAGGCTGGCAAAAAGCGAAAAAATGGCGCTCGTGCCATCAGGCGGTCGAACCGGCTTGTCAGGAGGCGCGACGGCAGCAAAGGGAGAGATCGTTGTTTCCTTTGAGCGCTGTCGTCGAATCCTCGATTTTGATCCGCAGTCGCGATTGGTACGGTTGCAACCCGGTGTGATCACTCAGCAGCTCCAGCAATTTGCATCGGATCAAGGTCTCTATTACCCGGTAGATTTCGCGTCCTCGGGATCAAGCCACCTAGGCGGAAATATTGCGACCAACGCGGGGGGCATCAAGGTATTACGCTACGGTTTGACGCGAGACTGGGTGAGCGGCCTCGAAGTTGTCACGGGTACCGGCGAATCGATGGTGTTGAACCAAGGGCTGCAGAAAAACGCCACCGGTATGGACCTACGACACCTCTTTGTCGGGTCGGAAGGTATTTTGGGGATGATTACCGAGGCCTGGATAAAACTTACCGATCCTCCTGCGCCGTTGCGTGTTATGTTGCTGGCAATTCCAGATATGCCAACGGCTTTGACTGTGCTCGCCGAGAGTAGACGCAGGTTGTCGGTCACCGCCTTTGAGTTTTTTTCCGACGAAGCAATGATGGCAGTCTGCGAGCATCGTAATCTTGAGCGCCCTCTGTCGATCTCTCCTTACTATGTGTTGTGCGAGTTTGAGCAAGCAAGTGGCGAAGTCGAAGGCCAATTACAAGCCGAAGCTGTCTACACAGCCCTTGCGTCCTCCGGAAGGGTATCTGATGCCGTGATTGCGCGCAGTTTGGCTGACAACCAGCGTCTTTGGGTTTACCGGGAGGGCATTTCAGAAGCCATTACACCGCGGACGCCTTACAAGCACGATTTGGCGGTGCGAATTGGTCAAGCACCGGCATTTCTTGACGCAGTATCGGCTGTGATCGCTGATGTCGCATTGCCTTTCGAGGTTATTTGGTTTGGTCACATTGGCGACGGTAATGTGCATCTCAACATTTTGTGCCCTCGGGATTGGTCGATTGAGGCGTTTGAAGCTGCCTGCGCGCCATTGGGTCAGCAAATCATGCAAGTCGTTGAACGGTTTGATGGCAGCGTTTCGGCTGAACATGGGGTCGGATTGTTAAAGCGACAATATTTGGGTTATTCAAAAACAGCGGCTGAAAGAGCGATAATGCAGCAAATCAAAAAGGTTTTTGACCCGCTGAACCTAATGAATCCTGGAAAGGTGTTGTAATCAGCGCTGCCCTACGCGGTACGTTTGAATTTGACCGTCAACATCCATCAACAATTGATCGGCCGGACGCAGAGCAAAAAGGCCGTTGGTCACAATCCCCGGAAGATGATTGAGCGCTGCCTCGAGCGCCGCTGGATCGTCGATCTCAAGATCGTGCACATCGAGAATTTCATTACCGTTGTCTGTCAAAAAGTTTTCGCGCAGCACAGGCGTGCCTCCGAGTGCGACCAGTTGTCGAGCAACGGTTGAGCGTGACATTGGAATGACCTCGATAGGAAGCGGAAACTGACCTAAGCGTTTTACCCATTTGGTTTGATCCGCGATACAAATAAAGTGCGCTGCCGCACTGGCCACGATTTTCTCTCGAGTCAGGGCGCCGCCTCCGCCTTTGGTCATACTGAAACTTGGGTCTATTTCATCAGCGCCATCAACATAAACACCGAGAGGACCAGATTCGTTGAGGGATACCACCTGGATTTGCTGCGCTTGCAGACGCTCCGCTGAAACGATCGAGCTGGCAACTGCACCTGCAAAGTGAAGTTTAAGGTCGGAGAGGGCGTCGATGAAGTAATTGGCAGTTGATCCCGTGCCAACGCCAATGTATGTCTCAGGGGTTAACAGCGGCTTGATGGCCTCTGCGGCGGCCTGACCCAGTAGTTGCTTGATTCGATCCTGACCCATGGAATTGGCAGTTTCCTTGTTGAAGCGATGTTAGGGCGATGTTACCAGATAGCGTCACCAAGAAGGGGCTAGACAGGTGAATTGGGTGGTTTGCGGCGATCAGCGAGCCCTTGCCGGATAGGCAGAGCATAAGTAGGGGGATTGCTTGAGAGCGGGGTCGATTTGAGTTGACAGATTATGCTTGTTGAGCGTGCTGATGGGCGGGTGTAGTTTTTGACAGCGAAGGCGACAAGCTCCCGCTCCAGAAGGCTCGACCCGAGGCGAGCCTGCGCCGCGCATCCATTCGGATGCTTGAAGCTTTCAAACTTGGCTGGGCAAAATATGACTCGGAACACGGCTGCAAGCGATGCCTTTAGCCAGTGCGCGCTTTTAGGTCTGATCCAACCCCACAGTGCCTCGACGGCCCCGACCGAGAAGCTTCCCCACTGAAGTGGTTGCTGTGCTTCCGGTTAAATTCCCGTGGGCGGGGTCGAAGCGGAATGAAAGGTCTCATATTCGGACTCGAAGGCAATCAGAGAACGATCCTCAATGTGGTCGATATACAAAGTCCCTGTGAGATGATCCAACTCGTGTTGAATTACGGTCGCTGGAAAGCCCGTAAAGGTTCGGCGTTGGTTGACAGACTCGTCGCTTAGATAGTCGATTTGAACAACGCTGGGTCTCGACACCAAGCCCCGCAGACCCGGCACCGACAAGCAACCCTCCCAATAGGACTGTTTTTCTGTGCTCAATGGCGTCAGCTTTGGGTTGATAAAAACCGAAAATCCTAGGGCGCTGAGTTCGCCGTAGCGGGAGGGACCCGCAGGAATGTCGACGATAACCACTTGGTAAGAAACCCCAATTTGAGGTGCGGCAAGGCCAATGCCTCCTGCATCAACCAAGGTATCTCGCAAATCCTGAATGAGCGCCGCAAATTCAGGGGTATCGATTTCTGAGACCGGGTAGGGAGCTGCGGGAACTCGAAGCACAGGGTGGCCCATGCGTAAAATGGGTTTAACGGCCATTGTGTGTCTCCTTCAGAGAGGCCCATGCGATATACGTTGCGACAAAGTTACAGTGATGTCTTTAGCGTTGCGTGGAGCGCGATGGTTTGGGTTGGGGTGAGTATAGCATCGAGCGGGACGTCCCAAGACTTGGGCTCTAGCTGGGTTGATTGAAAATCATGACCCAATCCAATCAACCAAGGTCGAGGTCCCTTGAGTAAAGCGGCTAGGCTTCGATCATAGTAGCCGCCGCCCATACCAAGACGATGGCCTTGCGGATCGAAAGCAACCAAAGGTAAGAAGATCGCATCATGCGCTTGCAGCGGGACCCCGGCATGAGGCCCAGCCGCCGGCTCGGCAATGCCAAAACGGTTGGCCACAAATTGAGTGGTGGCTGTGATTGGGCAAAAAGACAAGGTCTTATCTTGGCGAATCACCGGAAGTGTGCAGCGCGCGCCAATTTTCAGCCCAAAGCTGAGAATTGGGAGTGGCGATAGTTCGCCGTCAGACGGCCAGTAAGCGGCTAAGGTTTTTCGATGCAAGGGGCCCAAAAGGTGGACCGCTCGTTTTGCTGTGGCGGTGGCTGCCTTTAGCTGCTCCGCGGCATTGATCCCCCGTCGTTGCCGTCTGATGGATTGTCGTAGACTATGGGACATAACAGAACGTTACCAAAGTGGGGCCGGATACTGGCACAGTCAATCGCGCTCAGCACGGAGCCTTTGTTAACAAGCGACGCCCCAAATTGCCGCTGTCTGAAAGGCCCTTGAACCCTGCGGTTCAAGGCGGTGGTCTCTATCGACCCGAAGGCTCCCCGCAGGACGGATGTGCGCACAGGTATCGAAAAAAGACCCCCTAACGGTCGCATAAAGGGTCGAGGACATATCGACTGGCAAACAACCCAGGGCGTCAGACCAGAGTATAGCAGGCGGGAGCGAGAGCTCGTAAGTATTAGTGCCTAGGCCTTGGCAGACTTTAACGCGTTGATCAATAGATCAATTCGATCTGCTCCCCGAGACAATTGGGCGGCGTGCTCTGCCAGCGTCGTTTCGGCGGTTTTTTGAGCCTCGGTGGAAGACAGGAGCTCATGGGTAATGTTGAGTGCCGCCATGACCGCAAGGCGATCCAGGCCTAGCACACTGCCAGCCTGTTTGATTTCTCGCATTTTTTGGTCGAGAAAGAAGGCTGAATCACGCAGGGCTTGAACTTCCTGAGGGGGGCAACTCACTTGGTAGTCTTTATCAAAGATGGACACGGTGATGGTCTCTGGGGTCGCCATATCACTCTTGCTCCAAGGCTTTAAGCCGGACAATCATTGCTTCAACTTTACTCTTGACCGCAACATTCCGGGCCAGTAGCTGAGCACGTTCCTGATTCAGTTTTTGATTTTCTGTTGCCAATTGCTGCCGCTCCGTCATCAAAACTTCACACAGCGCGGTGAGCTCGTCCAGTTTGGCTTCTAATTCGATTTGGCTCACAGGGGGTCCTCGATTTAAGAGGCTAATATATCGGTCACGGGGCTAAGAGGTCAATGAAGGCTGATCCGCGGCTGGTCAAATGGTCGCCTCTGACGAGCCGATGCCCTAGAATACGAGAAAAGTAGCAGGGCTTAAGATGTGACAGCATCAGCGGCAACGATTTTACAAACGGTAGGGACAGATTGTGGCGCGGCCGAGTTTCACGGATTGGTGGTGGCAGAAGCGGCCGTGCATCCGGCGAAAGAGAGTGTTTCAAATCGATGGCTTGCAGATCAGCTCGGCATACCGGAGTCTGCGGTCAATGCGGCTTTGATTGCGCTTGCTCAAGACCGCTACAAAGCAGCGAAAGAAAGTCTCGAAGAGTTCTCTGATTTTGATTTACGGCTTGAGTTACCCGAGGATGCGGCGGCGATAGATGATCGATTTTCAGAGTTGACCTGTTGGTGTAGCGGTTTTCTGCGGGGTTTGGCTCTGGCGGAATCAGCGCGGGGGCTGATCGATCAGCCCGAGCATCAAGAGATGCTGTCCGATTTGGCGGCCATCGCAGGGATGATGGCGCCAGTCCCTGATTCGGAGGCGAATGAGGGCGATTTCATAGAGATTGTAGAATACGTTCGAATCGTGGTGCTCACGCTTGCCACTGAGGCGAGGCAGCGGTGATAAGCCGAGCGCGTGGTCAACATGACAGCATTTGATTTTCTGGTGGTGGGTGGTGGCCCCGTTGGGCTATCCGCCGCATTGACGCTCACCCGAAAAGGGTTACACGGTCAGGTCATTGATCAAGCGGAGGCAATGCCGCAACGCCCGTCGACGGATGCCATCGGCCTACGTTCTCCGCGGGTGAGTGCGATTAATCAGAGCTCGATACAGTTTTGCGAGCAGCTCGGCATTCATTCAGCGTTCTTCCAGCAAAACGGTTGTCGGTTTACTGATATGCAGGTGTGGGATGCTGAAGGATCAGCTAAGTTATCGCTGCCAGCGGATGGCGTCATCATTGAAAATGACCGCTTGGTCCACCGGCTGTTTGATGACCTCGATAGGGCGGTAGGTGATGGCAATGATCCGGTCCGGTGGCGCACAGGCATCATTGACATCATTCCTTCAAGCACCGAGGTCAGAGTGCAGTTGAGTACCGGAGAATTCCTGTCGACTGCGCTGTTGGTCGGTGCTGATGGCGGAGGCTCCAAAACACGCGATCTGTTGGGCATCAATACGTTGGGTTGGAGCTATGATCAGATGGCGCTGGTTGCCGTGGTAACGATGGATCAGGCTCATGGTGGGACGGCCTTTCAGGCCTTCACCCAGGAAGGTCCGATGGCATTGCTACCCTTACCCGAATCAAATCAATGTGTTTTGGTTTGGTCATCTAGGCATGCGGCGGAGCGTTTTGAGGACAGCGACGAGACGCTATTGTCGCTGATCAATCAGGCTTGCGAGCAGGAAGCAGGCGCGGCGCTGGCGATGCGAGATCGGCAGCGCTTTCCCTTGTTTCAGCGTCACGCCAGGCGCTATGTCAAGGGTTCGGCGGTATTGGTGGGTGATGCTGCGCACAGCATACATCCGTTAGCGGGTCAGGGGCTGAATCTCGGGTTTGGCGACGTTATGACACTTTCGGCTGTCCTCGATGAGATGCGCTTCGCACCAGATATTTCTTTGGCGACGGCGCTCAAAGATTATCAACGTCAAAGACGACGA
This sequence comes from Gammaproteobacteria bacterium, assembly GCA_002689445.1. Lineage (GTDB taxonomy): Bacteria > Pseudomonadota > Gammaproteobacteria > Pseudomonadales > Azotimanducaceae > UBA9926. The sequence continues at coordinate 88,738 of NZGC01000070.1, read as the reverse complement.
GTGAATCTCCGAATGACGGCGATGACGGACCTCACCAAACGGCTGTTTGATCCAAAGGGCGCTGAGTTGCGATGGCTACGAAATGCGGCATTGCGGGCAATGGATCAACAAACGGCCTTAAAACAGATGATAGGGCTGGCCGGTGCAGGCTTTCTATAATGCATTATGAATCAAACTACTGACGAAACTGACGGAGATTCGATTCAAGATTGGGCTTAGGCGGCGTATAATGCTTGGCTTGAAAGGATCCTCTATGACGCTCATGCAAACCTGCCTGTATTCCCGCCATATTGCTGCGGGTGGAAAAATGGTGGACTTCAGCGGTTGGCAAATGCCGATTCATTATGGTTCACAAATCAACGAGCACACAGCAGTACGCGAGCGAGCCGGCGTTTTTGACGTCTCCCACATGACGGTCATTGATGTGATTGGGCAAGATGCCAGAGCTTACCTTCAACACTTGCTGGCCAACGATGTTGATCGCCTCGCAACCCTCGGGCAAGCCCTCTATAGCGCAATGCTCAATCATGAGGGTGGCGTAGTTGATGACCTGATTGTCTATCGCGCGCCTGAAGGGTATCGATTGGTGGTCAACTGCGGCACAAGAGAAAAAGATTTGGCCTGGCTGCAACAAGCGGCTGAAGGCTTTGCGGTGGAGATGATGGAGCAGGCAGAGCTGGCAATGTTGGCCGTGCAAGGGCCTCAAGCGCTTTCGGTTTTGAATCAGGTGTTGCCGACAGACGTCGCGCAGCGATTTAAGCAGCTCAAACCGTTTGAATGTCTTTTTGAAGACGATCTTGTTGTCGCGCGGACCGGCTACACCGGGGAAAAGGGCGCGGAGGTAATGCTGCAAAAGGATGCCGCCTGCGCGCTGTGGGATCGATTACTCGAAGAGGGTGTCATGCCCATCGGTTTGGGGGCGAGAGACACCCTCCGGCTTGAGGCCGGCCTGAATCTTTATGGCAGTGACATGAATGAATCAGTAAAACCAAGCAGCTGTAACCTCTCATGGACAGTCGTCCATAACGGGCGAAACTTTATTGGTGAACAGGCGCTGATCAATAGGGTTCCCACGGAAACGGAACACAAGATGATTGGCGTGATATTAAAGGAGCGAGGGGTTTTACGTTCGGGCTATCCCATCTTGTGTGATGGCAACCAGGTCGGTGTTATAACCAGCGGCGCCTTCTCTCCGACTTTACAAAGCGGTATCGGATTCGCGCGGGTGAGTGTAGAGGAGACCTCCCTGACTCAGCTCAGTGCCGAGATACGTGGGAAGCTTGTGCCAGTGACGGCGGTATCATTACCTTTCGTCAAGCAGGGAAAGGCTGTTTATCAATTGTTAGCAGATTAAGCGCCAGCAGGTGCTGGCTGAGCGTAAACCGGCGATGCCGCGATGGGTTCCAGAGGAGAAGAAAAATGGCAGAAGTTCGAGATGATGTACGTTATCTGGCAAGTCACGAGTGGGTGAAGCTGGAAGCCGATGAGACGGCAGTTGTGGGCATCAGTGATCACGCCCAAGCGGCACTGGGCGACGTGGTCTACGTGGAGCTGCCTGAGGTGGGTTCCAGGGTGGCCGCCGGTGATGAGATGGCAGTGGTTGAGTCGGTGAAAGCGGCTTCAGATATTTATGCTCCCGTAACGGGCGAGATCACAGCAGTGAATAGGGTGCTGGAAGACGCGCCGGAAACCGTGAATGAGGCACCTTTTGATACGGGCTGGTTTGTCAAGATAAGACCGGATGATGCAGCAAGCCTTGAATCTCTGTTGTTGCCTTCGGCGTATCAAGCCCTATGCGAATCCGAAGCCTAGTAGCGCGCTGAGAGAGAGTTATGCCTTTTATTCCCCATACCGAAGCTGAACAAACAGCAATGCTTGAAGTGATCGGCGTTCCTACCATCGAAGCCTTGTTTGACGAAATCCCACCAGCGCTTCGCGCGGGGGCGCTCACCGAACTGCCCGAAGGCATTTCAGAGATGGCGTTGATGCAATTGATGTCAAAGCGAGCAAGACAAGATGAAGTTGAGCTTTGCTTTTTGGGGGCAGGGGCCTACGAACACCACATTCCTGCGGCTGTTTGGGATCTCGCCAATCGAGGCGAGTTCTTGACCGCTTATACGCCGTATCAAGCTGAGGCCTCCCAGGGGACGTTACAGTTGATTTATGAGTTCCAGACCATGATCGCGCGACTCACCGGGATGGAAGTGGCGAATGCCTCGGTCTACGATGGTGCTACCGCTTTGGCTGAAGCCATGCTGATGGCCGTTCGAGCCAATAAGTCGAATAAAAGTAAGAAGATTGTCGTCGCTGGGAACCTTAACCCGCGTTACCTGGCGGTCTGCAGATCAATTGTTACAAACCAAGGCCTCGAACTGGAATCTCTTCCCATTGATTCATCATCCGGTACCGTTTCAACCGATGATCTGTCAGCGCTAACAGATGCCGCTGCCTTGGTGATCAGTTACCCTAATTTTTTTGGTGGTTTAGATCCCGTCGATGGTCTGACGGACGCAGCCGCAGCCGCAGGGGCGTTGGTGATCGGGGTGGTGAATCCGACAGCGATGGCGCTGTTGAGACCGCCTGGATGTTGGGGTGAGCGCGGGGCGGATATCGTTGTGGGTGAAGGTCAGCCCTTGGGTATCCCGCTGGCGTCAGGAGGACCTTATTTGGGTTTTATGTGCTGCCGCAAAGCTTACGTTCGGCAAATGCCGGGTAGAATAATTGGTCGAACGTTGGATCAGACTGGACAGCCAGGATACGCCCTGACCCTGCAGGCCAGGGAGCAGCATATTCGGCGGGGTAAGGCGACTTCGAACATCTGCACCAACCAGGGTCTCTTGGTCACCGCCGCGACCATCTATCTCAGTCTTCTGGGAGATGAAGGGCTCAAGCGAGTCGCGCTGCAATCCCATACGGGTATGAAAGAGTTGACCACAAAGGCGAGCAGCATCGAGGGCGTCAAGCCCCGATTTACTGGCCCCGTTTTTCATGAACAGGTCCTTTCGTTACCCGTATCCGCCGCCGCGGTTGTTGCCGTGATGGCGCGCCAAGGGGTGTTACCGGGTTTGCCCTTGGATGAAATGGGGCTGTCGATGCCCGACTGCTTGCTGGTCAATGTGACTGAAACGAAAACCAGCGAAGACATAGCGCGTTTTACCCGCGGTTTAGCCGCAGCGATAGAGGAGGTAGCCTCGGCATGTTGATCTTTGAAAGAAGTCGGGAGGGTCGATCGGCTGGGGCACAGCAGGTAGAGACTCGTAGCGCCATAGAGGCCCTCGCACCCGAGATGGAGGCTTTTTTGAGAGCCGAACCTGCTAAGTTGCCGGAGGTTTCAGAATTAGAGGTGGTAAGGCATTACACCAATCTCTCTGCCAAAAATTTTGCGATTGATCGTCAGTTTTATCCGCTCGGCTCCTGCACGATGAAGTACAACCCACGCGGTGCAGCGGCGGCCGCAAACTTAGCGGGTTTTTCGAATCGTCACCCGTTAGCACCTGAGGCACAGAGCCAAGGTTACTTGGCATGTCTTTATGAACTTCAAGGGTACTTACGAGATTTAACGGGTATGAAAGCGGTTTCGCTGACACCCATGGCAGGTGCTCAGGGAGAATTTGCTGGCGTGGCGATGATTCGTGCCTACCACCAAAAACGTGGCGATCATGAGCGCGTAGAGATTCTCGTGCCAGAGGCTGCTCACGGCACCAATCCGGCGACCGCAGTGATGTGTGGATTTGTTGTGAGAGAAATCCCTGTCACCGAAGACGGGGATGTCGACCTTGCTGCACTCAAGGCCGTCGTTGGCCCGCGAACGGCCGGTCTGATGATGACCAATCCCTCGACCTGCGGCGTGTTCGAGCGTCAGATTGCCGAAATCGCCGAGACGGTTCACGAGGCGGGAGGGTTGTTGTACTACGACGGCGCCAATCTCAATGCCATCTTGGGTAAAGTCAGGCCGGGTGATATGGGTTTTGATGTACTGCACATGAACCTCCACAAGACTTTTGCAACGCCACATGGCGGTGGTGGTCCGGGCTCTGGTCCTGTGGGAGTAAGCGAGCGCTTACTCCCATTTTTGCCAACGCCAACCGTGGGCAAGAGCAGCACAGGCGAGTACCGATGGCTAACCGAAAAGGACCTGCCGGACACGATTGGACGACTATCGGGGTTTATGGGTAATGCGGCGATATTATTAAGGGCGTACGCCTATGCGCGGTTATTGGGCGGAGCCGGCATGGAGCGGGTGGGTGCTTTTGCAACGCTGAATGCCAATTACTTGGCCAAAAGGCTGACCGAGGTGGGTTTTGATCTGGCTTTCCCCAACCGACGAGCGACCCATGAGTTTATTGTCACCTTGGCCAAGCAAGCGAAACACCACCAAGTGACAGCGATGGACGTGGCTAAGCGCTTATTGGATTACGGCGTACATGCGCCAACAACCTACTTTCCATTGCTGATCCCCGAGTGTTTGCTGATCGAGCCGACGGAAACTGAATCCAAGGCTGAGATCGATGGATTCGTCGAGGCGATGGCTCGTATCGCGGAAGAGATCGGCGCAGAACCGGATCGAGTTCGATCGGCACCCCACACATTGCCGGTTACCCGGTTAGACGATGTCAAAGCGGCTAGAGATTTAGACCTTGCGTGGACCGACGAGGTCGTTTCGGCTTAAGGCGAACGTAAAGTGATGCTGGGCCAGCCTTCAATCTTGGCATGGGCGGATAAGGTGGGGTCCGGATCCACACAAACGGGATGATCCACGACAGTCAGTAAAGGAATGTCATTGTGACTGTCCGAATAAAAGGTACTGCCAGTCAGATTAAGAGCTTGTCCCTGTAGCCATTCGTTAAGACGCTCCACTTTACCGTGACCGAGGGTGGGTGTGCCCACAACTTGGCCGGTATAGCCGCTGCTCGTTTGCTCCGCAATGGGCGCCAGTAACGTTTCGATCCCGAAGGCATGGGCGATCGGTTGGGTGATAAAATCAAGTGTTGCGGTAATGATCATCGTGTAGTCGCCCGCGCGTTGATGTTCTGCGATGAGGGCGCGAGCTTTTTCGAGCATCATGGGTTCGATGATGGTTCGCATGAATTCTGCGTGCAAAGCGGTTAGGGTAGGAAGGTCAAAGCGCGCAAGCGGAGCACACGCAAAGCTGAGGTACGCCGTAACGTCAAGGCAACCGGCTTGATATTGCTGGTAAAACTTGTCGTTTTGGGCTTCAAAATCTTCACCGTCGACCAAACCTTTGGCGACAAGAAAGGCGCCCCAGGCATGATCACTGTCACCCGCGATCAAGGTGTCATCTAGATCGAATATTGCGAGTCTCAAAAGATTTCTCCGGTCGCTTAGGTTGAAAAAGCGTGCTATAGGTGAGAGCACAAAGGCTTCGGGGCAAAGCATAGAGGGTTCTGGAACAAATTAATATGATTGATCAAAACGGATATCGGTCTTGCGTATGTATCGTCATCGCAAACAGTCAGGGCCAAGTATTTTGGGGTAAACGGGTGCATCAAGCCGCCTGGCAGTTTCCCCAGGGCGGTCTTGAGTCCGGCGAATCCGTAGAGACGGCGATGTATCGCGAACTGCAAGAAGAAACGGGCTTGGCTGAGCATCAGGTGACCTGTTTGGCCGTGACAAAGCACTGGTACCGATATCGTTTACCCAAACACATGTTGAAACATAACCAGTCAGGGTTTGTGGGTCAAAAGCAAAAGTATTGCTTGTTAAAGCTGCATAACGATGACCATACCTTTGTTTTAGATGGTCATGCTCAGCCGGAATTCGATGACTGGGCTTGGGTGTCCTATTGGTATCCGGTGGGTCAAGTTTGGGCACCCAAACGCGAGGCCTATCGAGGCGCATTAAAAGAACTCGCACCGGCGTTAAAGCGTTGTTTTTCCGGAGATCAGCAACGTGCTTGAAGCCCTTCGTTCCGTTGTGCAAGAGGTGGGTACCGCGCCGGATTTAGGCGCAGCCCTGACGACGACCGTCGATCGAGTCAGAGAGGTGATGGCAACCGAAGTGTGCAGCGTTTATTTGTTGGATGACAAACGCGGACGTTATGTTTTTAGAGCGACTCAAGGGCTCAATCAGCAGGTTGTCGGGAAGGTCAGTTTAGGGCCCGGCGAGGGTCTAGTGGGTTACGTTGCTGAACGAGCCGAACCTGTCAATGTGGAATCGGTCACAGAGCACCCTCGCAATCAGTACATCGCTGAGATTGGTGAAGATGCGTTCAACGCGTTTCTTGGGGTGCCGATCATCCACCAAGGCCAGACGCTGGGTGTTTTGGTGGTTCAGCAACGGGACAAAAGGCGGTTTGATGAGAGCGAAGAGGCGTTCCTGGTAACGCTATCAGCGCAGTTGGCAGGTCTGATTGCCCATGCCAAAGCGACGGGCCATCTGGCAGTAAAGCGCCGCAAATCATCCAAAACCTTCTCGGGCAAACCCGGCGCGCCGGGCGTTGCTCGGGGCGTGGCGATTGTCATCTATCCGACGGTGGACTTAAAACAGGTGCCCTTTCGAAAAGTGCGGAATGTGGCCCGGGAAGTGGATCGGTTCACAGCCTCTGTTGCCGAAACTCGATCTGAAATTAAAATCATTGCGGAAAAAATGGCGGATGACGTCAAAGAGGACACGTTGGGATTATTTGATGCCTATTTGATGATGCTCGACGATACCGCGATCCCAAAAGAAGTGATTACCCGTATCAAGCAGGGTCAATGGGCACAGGGCGCGCTCAAGCAGACGATTGAAGCGCATTTAGCGCGATTCGAATTAATGTCTGACAGTTATTTACGTGAGCGTGCGAATGATCTCAAAGAGCTTGGCAACCGACTGCTCAGTCATCTTGAGAAACGCAATCGTCGAAAACTCCATTTTCCAAAAGACAGTATTTTGGTGGGCGATGATCTGTCGCTTTCCGATTTGGCCTCGGTTCCCAGGGAGCGGCTGAAAGGTATCGTGTGCGGGAGAGGCTCGGTGAATTCACATTTGGCCATTCTGGCTGAAGCCCTCGGCGTTCCGACGGTGATGGGCGTGCAAGATTTGCCCATGCCGCTAATAGATGGTGGCGAAATTATCGTTGACGGGTTTCAGGGCCTGATTGTGACGGCGCCAACGGCCACCCAGAAACGGCAATACCTTAAATTGGCAGACGAGGAAGAAGCGTTAACCCGGGATCTAGAGGCCTTAGCGCCGCTGTCCTGTAAGACGCCCGATGGCCATCGGACTCGACTTTGGGTGAACACCGGTCTGTTTACTGATGTTGCGAAGTCGTTAGATCGAGGCGCAGAAGGGGTGGGTCTTTACCGGACTGAAATTCATTACATGATGAGCGAGACCTTTCCAACCGAGGAGGCTCAGCGGCAGATTTATCGTGAACATTTGCAAGCCTTTTCTCCAAGACCGGTAACCATGCGGACCTTGGATATAGGAGGCGATAAATCGCTGTCGTACTTCCCCATTCGAGAGGATAATCCTTTCCTAGGTTGGCGAGGCATCCGTGTCTCTCTCGATCACCCCGAAATTTTTATTGCCCAGATTCGTGCCATGATTCGCGCCAGTGAGGGCATTGATTGTTATTTGCGGATCATGTTGCCCATGGTGAGTAGCGTGACTGAAGTCAACAAAGCCAAGCAGTTAGTGGACCAGTGTTTTCGAGAAGTAGAGGAAGAGGGGGCCAAAGTTCAAAGGCCCGATTTAGGGGTCATGATTGAAGTGCCGGCGGCGGTTTTTCAAGCCGAATCGATTCTTGAAAGAGTTGATTTCTTATCGGTGGGTAGCAACGATTTGGTGCAATACATGCTGGCGGTCGATCGCAATAACACCCAGGTGGCAAGCCTCTATCAAGAGTTTCATCCAGCCGTATTGCGGGCTTTAAAGCACGTCGCTGATGTGGCGTTACGGGCGGGCAAAGGCTTTGGTATTTGTGGAGAAATGGCAGGAAACCCCGGCGCTGCCTTGTTGTTAATGGCAATGGGATACCCTGTGCTCTCGATGAACTCACCCAACCTGTTGCTCGTTAAAAAGGCGCTGACGAGTTTCCCAATGTCTGATGCTGAACAGCTGTTGACCGACGTATTGGCGCTGGACTCAGCTCAAGCGGTGAAGCAGGCAACCGATCAGGCATTGGCTGAGGCAGGACTCTCGCAATTGATTCGGGTGAGGCGTTAAGGTGAGTTTAGAAATTGAAGGTACTTAAGTCCCCGCTCAGTCCGCCCGGATGAAAACTTTGCTCGCTGAAAGAAACCTTGCCTTGGTGCTCGATCAGGACCGCGGTGGAAACACAGGTCCCATAGTCGTCTGATTGGATAAAGCTATTGGAAAAAGGTCGTCCGTCACCTGCGTCGAGTAGCAGTTCTAACAGAGGTTCCGCACCGAGGTCTGTTTGCCCTGCCATGGCGGCGAGTTTGGCTTTACCTTCAACCACTTTAGGCCAGTCGCAATCGAGGCGTTGATTCGATAAGCCGTAGACCCCAGGTTCGAGCCGCAACAGGTCGTGGCGTTCATTGCTCCCATAGAAGAGTCCGGAGTCGTCCATGAGCAAGAGATTAAATCCGCGGTAGTCACCAAGATTCGGCGAAATCAGGTGATAGTACTCGCGCGCGGATAGGTTCTGGGCGAGGAAGCGGTGGGCTAAATCACCACGACTTCGGGTCTTAGTGAGATCTGCGGCTGAGCGGCGGAAATTCGTTACCGCGGCGAAGCGTCCTTGTCGATCGACGCCGAGCCATGTGCCACCAGCCTCTAGATCGCGGCCGGCGAGCATTTGCGGTGCTGTTTCCCAAAACTTGGCAGAATCCGAAGGTCTCCCGTAGAATTCATCGCGATTGGCGGCGACGATCAGGCGGTGTTGGTTATTCGGTTGATAGGCGAACAGGATCAAACACATAAGTCGCTAAGGTCCACACTAAAGGAGAGTCGGGATGATACCAGAAGCAACAAGGGCTGAGGGATGATTGAATATCCAGTCATTGACCCGGTGGCGGTGTCGCTTGGACCCTTCAATATCCATTGGTATGCCGTGACCTATTTGGTGGGGTTTTTGATTTGCTGGCGGATTCTCCTGAGTTTGAGCGACGCACAACGCCAAACGTGGCGTAAAGAACAGCTCTGGGACTTAATTTCTTATGGCGTCTTTGGTGTGATTCTCGGCGGGCGTATGGGCTATGTCTTGTTTTATGGTTTTGAGCAGTTCCTCGATAACCCTCTGATGATTCTGAAAATTTGGCAAGGAGGGATGTCCTTTCATGGTGGGCTGCTCGGGGTTATCGCTGCGTTGGCCCTATATGCGCATCGGCATCAGAGACGTTTCATTGAAGTGGCGGACTTTGTCGCTCCGGGTGCTCCCTTGGCGTTGGGTCTGGGTCGAATCGGTAATTTTATCAACGCTGAGTTGCCCGGCCGGGTAACGGACGTACCCTGGGCGATGATCTATCCAGGGGATGTTGTGGGTCGACACCCATCAAGCTTGTACCAAATGACGCTTGAAGGACCGGTACTGTTTCTCCTTGTGTATGCCGTCGCGATTCGCAGGCCACGGGTGGCCGCCACCTCCGGCGCCTTTTTGCTGCTCTACGGAAGCTTTCGCTGGCTGACGGAATTCTTCCGCGCACCCGACCCTCACATGGGGTTTATGGCATTTGGCTGGATGACGCAAGGCCAGATCTTGTGTTTGCCTATGGTATTATTAGGGCTTGTGTTGATCGCTGTCCCTGATCTTTTGGGCATCACAACAACCGCACCTGATCCCGACATCAAAGGCCGTAAAAAAAGGAAAGCGTCATGATTATAGAACCCAAAATCAAAGGGTTTCTGTGCACCACAGCACATCCCACGGGATGCGCTTTAGATGTGGCCCAGCAAATTCAACAAGTGCGATCGGGTGGACCCATTGAAAAGACACCCAAGCGGATCTTAATCATCGGTGCATCCGGAGGATATGGCTTGGCAACGCGCATCGTTGGTGCCTTCGGTGGCGGTGCCGAAACCCTGGGGGTCTTTTTCGAGCGCCCTGCATTAAAGGGCCGGACTGCCTCTCCGGGTTGGTATAAGGCTGCTGCCTTTGCCGAGGCTGCGGGCAAAGCCGGGTTGTATGCGAAGGACTTTAATGGTGACGCCTTCTCCCAAGACATGAAGACAGCTGTCATTGAAACGATTCGAGCGGATTGGGGCAAGGTGGATATGGTGGTCTACTCCCTTGCCGCGCCGGCAAGAACCCTAGCATCGGGAGAAACGGTTCGTAGCGTGTTAAAACCCATTGGTGAACCCTTTAGCGGGGCAACGATAGATTTCAAGACCCAAGAACTGCGCAGCTTAGCGCTCGAGCCGGCCAGCGAGGAAGAAATTGCGGCGACGGTGAAGGTGATGGGTGGAGAGGACTGGGAAGATTGGATTGAACAATTATCGGCTGCGGACGTTTTGGCTGATGATTTCTTGACCACGAATTACACTTATCTGGGTAGCGAGGTCACTTGGCCGATTTATTATCACGGCACCATTGGGCGTGCAAAAGAAGATCTTGATCGAGCCGCTGGCGCCATTAACGAGCAACTCAAGCGCCAGGGTGGACGTGCGGATGTGATTGTCATGAAAGGCCTATTGACCCAAGCGGCGTCTGCGATCCCTGGGATGAGTGTCTACCTCTCGCTGTTGTTTAAAGCGATGAAAGCTGCTGGGACGCATGAGGGCTGCTTGGAACAAGTCGATCGCCTTTTCAGAACCCAGCTGTTCAACGGCAACCAGCGACGTGATGAGGCGGGAAGGATTCGCATGGATGATTGGGAGTTGGCGGCGGATATTCAAGAATACGTCAAAACCCATTGGGGAAAGATCACGCCCGAAAACTTGAACCAATTGGCCGACTTTACAGCGTACCAACAAGCGTTTCTCAATTTGCATGGCTTTGCAATTGAAGGTGTGGATTATGCTGCGGAAGAAGATCCCGAAGTTGGCATGGCCTTAGTCTTTGGCTGATTGACGACCCCGTTCGCACAGTCTTTGCCGAGAAGGCGTACAGACAAAGAAAGGTTTTAATCGCACGCTAGATCGGTGCAGAAATCTTGGATCGAAACCCCCATTCTGGTTTGCCGTGGACTCTGTTTCCTGGCGCTTGCTGGAATGGTCGGTTCCGATCAAGACCCTTCGATCGCCGTGTTTTCTTGGTGTTTGAGCTTGAGCGCCTATCCCCTTTTACTGTGGCTGGTTCAGGCGTGGGATGGCAGTGTCCGTTCTAGTGCGGATAGCGTGTTTCTTCTGGATACGGTCCTCATCACTTTGACGTTATTGTTATTTCCCTTACCAGCCTTTAGCGCTTGGGCTGTGATGTTGGTCATGGCGTTCTTGTCGATGTTGTGTGTCAGACCCGATACTGGCGCCAGCAGAGTGATACGCATGCTGCTGGTTTTGGTGATGGTTCACAATGTAACGCCTCTATGGTTGCGGCTGACGCACATAGGTTTGACCGAAAGTCTTGGATTCGTCCTCTTGTCATTGATGCTGTTGATGACCGCGCGTTTGGTGATTGGCGTCAGTCAGCGCAGATCTCAGGTGCACAAACAAGTCCGAGCCGCGGAAACTCAAGCGGTTGCGTGTCTTGATCGTGCCCGTGCCTACCTCCCTTCCCAGGCGCTCATCAGCGAAGTCTTCGATCCTCAGCCCACTCGGTTACCGGTTGTGATCTGTTTTACCGATCTGGTCAATTCGACTCGCTTGGGTGACGCGCTCAATGATGAGCTCTTTACCGCCTTGCTGATGGACTACATCACCCGCATTGGCCAGATCGCTGTTGTCCACCAAAGTCTTTTGGACAAATTTACTGGGGACGGCGCAATGATTGTGTTTGGTACTGACCCGAGTGCAGATTTAGGGTTTGAAGCTTCCCAGTGTGCCAACATGGCCCTGGCCATGCGCTCGATGATGGCCGACTTGCAGGCCGACTGGCAGACTCGCCTTGAAGGAAATCCCCTGGATCAAAGAATAGGAATCCATGCCGGGGTCTGCGCTGTGGGCAGTATTGGCTGCTCAGTCAGGCAGGACTATACGGTATTAGGGCGGTCGGTGCATGTTGCGGCGCGACTCGAGCAGTTCGCGCGCCCCGGGGAAATTCTTGTATCGGGCGACTTCGCGGGCTTGCTCAATTCCTCCTATCGCCTGTGCGCGCGGACTCCTTTGATGATCTCTGGATTAAAGACGCCCCTTAGGGCGTCTGCATTAATGGCATGAACTCTTTTACCCGAGTATCGGTATAATGCGGGTTTCGACGGAGATAAAAATTATGAGTGATGCGTTAGCGAACGCGCCTTTTCTTCGAGCGTGTAGAGGGGAGGTGACTGACTATACGCCGATCTGGCTGAACCGACAGGCGGGCCGATACATGCCTGAGTACCACGCCGTGAAAGGGGATACACCGAGCTTAGATTTTTTTAAGACACCGCATTTAGCCGCAGAGGTCACCTGTGATGCCCAGCGTATACTCGGGGTTGACGCTGCCATTTTATTTGCAGATCTACTGCCGATTCTTGAGCCCATGGGCTTGAAGCTCGATTATCTCCCTGGGGTTGGTCCCCAGATCGCAAACCCGATCAGAAGTCTTGCTGATATCGATAATATTGCGGTTTTACCGACCCGAGATACCATGCCTTATATTCGAGAAGCCATTGGGTTGATTCGCGCAGAACTGCCTGCAGATATTCCTTTGATTGGCTTTGGTGGCGCGCCTTTCACGCTGGCATCCTATGCCATAGAAGGCCAAGGCTCACGTAATTATGTGCACGTCAAACGTCTGATGTACGGTGATCCCCCGGCTTGGCACGAGCTGATGCGTCGCATCACCGATGCCGCGATTGATTACCTGCTAGAGCAAATTGACGCGGGTGTCCAAGCCTTACAAATTTTTGATAGCTGGGTAGGGTGTCTTGGTCCGAGCGAATTTGCCCGGTTTGTGCAACCTCATAGTCAACGATTGTTCGAGTGCATTTCAGGCGTTGTACCCATCATTCATTTCGGTACAGGTAATCCAGCATTGTCGAGCGCAATGGTCACAGCTGGAGGGGATGTGTTAGCCCTAGACTGGCGTAGTGACCTCATGGCGACTTGGAACGAAACGGGCGCGACAGCCGTCCAGGGCAATCTGGATCCTATCGTGTTGTGTGGCACTCAAGAGGCGGTGGTGGCTGAAGCAGATCGAATACTCACGGAGGTGGGTGACCGGCCTGGACATATTTTTAATTTAGGCCATGGGATTATTCCCGAAACCCCAGTTGATAATGTCAAAACGCTAGTGGATTTCGTCCATGAGCGATCAGCCGCACTGCGCTGAGGGTTAAACCACAGCGCGAGTGTAAACCTTGGCATTGCGTTGCCAGTTGTACAGTTTCTGTTTTGTCTTTGGCAGAGATGTGACCGGTGCTGAGATAAAACCGCGCTCTAAAAACCAGTGTGCAGCTTGGGTCGTTAGCACAAAGACTTCGCTGAGATGTTGCTGTTTGGCGGATCTGATGAGCGCATTCAGCAAAGCCTCTCCATGATTCTCGTCTCGGTAGGTGGGATCGGTCGCCATACAGGCGACTTCGCCGGAGGTGTCAAAGGCGTAGAGTGCGGCGCAAGCGATAATGGTATGTTCGTGTTCAACGACCCAGAAATTATCCAGTTCAGATTCAATCAATTCTCTTGAGCGCTTAACTAAGGCCCCGGTCGCCTCTAGGGGTTCCACAAGGCGAAGAATACCGGAGATATCGTTGGGCATGGCGGGGCGTAATGACGACGACTTTTGACTGACGATCTGCGTGCCGCAGCCCTCTCGGGTAAATAATTCCTCGAGCAGGGCGCCATCATGTTGGTAACTCACCAGATGACACCGCTTGGTACCATGGTCAATCGCTTGCTTGGCTGCCATCAGCGTGGATGCTAGTGAGGGCCAGTCAGAGGGGCTGAGCTCGCCACTGGTAATCTCGCTTAAGACCTGCCCGGTCTCATCTTCGAGCCCCTTTGCATCGATAAAATAAATCAGCTTATCCGCTTCAATACTACTGGCAACTGCCTGCGCCAAGATCGTCGCATCAAGACCAAAGGATTCGCCTGATAGCGAGTAGCCCACCGGAGGGATGATGACTAACGCTTGATTGTCTAAGGCTTGATTGATGGCGGTCGCGTTAACGCTCCTGACAGTACCCGCTTGTTGTTGATCAATGCCGTCAATGACGCCGAGGGGTCTGGCGCGGATAAAATTCCCTGATAGGGCAACCAAGTCTGAGGGTCGAGTGATTGCTTGGGTACTACCCGAGGAAAGTTGAGCCATTAAGTTTTGGGTGGCCGTACTGGTCTCTTGAAGGTATTGAGCGAACCGTGCGGTGGTGAGGGGCAGGCGCTGCGCGTTGGCGGCTGTATCAACTTGAACGTCCCCTGGATTACCGTGGACCAAGATGAGGCGCACACCCAGTGCATGCAGTAGGGTCAGATCGCCGCAGATCCCGATCATAGCCTCGCGGCAGAGGGCCGCTTGATCAAGCATGATGACAAACGTTTTCTGCCGATGGGCATAAATGTAAGGAGACGCGGTTCTAAACCATTCTAGATGGCCAGTTTTTGTACTCATGAGCGTTTATAGGACTGTCAAAAGTTGCAGTATAGCGCGCAATTGTCCTCGACACCCTTTTCTCTGATCGTTTGGCTTCGAGCGGGTTTCGGTCAGTTTCGGACAAAGCGGCGCATTAGCGTCAGCGACGCTGCTCCCATCGCATTGAGCGCAGCGGCAAGCCCTGATCGACTCCACACGATCGAGATAATAATCCACTCCTTTGAGTTGACAGCCTCGCATGATCGAGACTCGAGGAATCGAGTCTTTTATCAACCTTTAGTGGGATATTGTGAACGGTAACCGCCAACGTTAAGCTGCCATGACGGGTTTGAGGCGCGTAGTCAGGGCTGACAGGGTTTGATCTGATGTGTCAGCAGCCCCTGAGACCTGTTCAAAATCAGGCGATGGACAAAGCTGTTCTAAGAGATAACGCCTAAGCAAGGGATCGTTGGATGCAGTTAATCCTCAAGCATGATGGGCAAGGCTTACCTCAAGAGGGCGAGGCAGAATGATGTTGTCAGGCAAATTATCAGTAGGAAGTCTCGTTGCGGAGTTGGTCAAGGCAGGTCGACTGTCGGACTCAGATGCAAAATTGATCCAAGTTTCCGCCAGACAACTCTTAACTCAGGGACAGTCCCAACATGCGCTGGAGGTCATCGCGGCGGCAGCGGCAACGGATCAACAACAGCCATCACGCACCTTGGATCTTGAGGTCGTATCGGAGTGGGTTGCAACCCTTTCAGGGCGACCCTTTTTTCGAATCGACCCATTAAAGATTGATACCCAAGCGGTCACTCAGGTGATGTCGAGTGAATTTGCGAAACGTCATCACATTCTTGCCGTGGCAGTAGAGCCCTCTCTTATTCAAGTGGTCAGTAGCGAGCCCTATGTCGAAGATTGGATCGAGCTGATCGAACAATCCCAGCCCGGAAAACGCATTGTTCACCTCATGGCCAGCCCTCGAGAGATCCAGCGCTACACCACAGAGTTTTATGCGGTGGCACAATCCGTTAAAAAGGCCTCGGCCCAGGGTCTTGCGTTAAACGCGCTGGGTAATCTCGAGCAGCTGGTGCAGCTCGGTCAGCTTGATAAAATGGAGGCCAACGATACCCACATCGTCAATATTGTTGATTGGCTTTTACAGTACGCTTTCACGCAGCGGGCGAGTGATATTCATATTGAACCCAGGCGAGATAAAGGCGCAGTGCGGTTTCGTATCGATGGCGTTTTGCATACAGTCTATGAAATGCCCATGCCCGTGGTGACGGCAGTTGTCAGCCGTATCAAAACACTCGGTCGAATGAATGTTGCGGAAAAGCGACGCCCTCAAGATGGTCGGTTAAAAACCAAAGCAGAAAACGCGACTGAGGTAGAGCTCAGGCTTTCTACCCTCCCGACAGCCCATGGCGAAAAAATGGTCATGCGTATATTTGACCCTTCGATCGTCTTGAAAAACTTTGCAAGTCTGGGCCTTGTCGACCGTGACCTCAAGCGTTGGCAAAATTTGGTCGCCCAACCGAACGGTATCGTGCTGGTGACAGGGCCAACGGGATCTGGCAAGACGACGACCCTGTATACCAGTCTCAAGCAGCTGGCGACCGAGGCGGTCAATGTGTGTACGATCGAAGATCCCATCGAAATGGTTGAAGGCAGCTTTAATCAAATGCAAGTCCAACCCAATATCGATCTAACCTTTGCAGAAGGCGTCAGGGCGTTGCTGAGGCAGGATCCTGATATCATCATGGTAGGCGAAATCAGAGACCTAGAAACGGCTGAAATGGCGATCCAGGCGGCGTTGACTGGGCACTTGGTGATATCGACCCTGCATACCAACGATGCGCCGTCGGCAATCACGCGCTTATTAGAGCTTGGTGTACCGGCTTATCTCATCAAAGCCACGGTATTGGGGGTTATGGCCCAACGGTTGGTCCGGACCTTGTGCACAGAGTGCAAGCGGGAGGTGACGCTGGATGCCGCGGCTTGGGCGGCCTTGGTTCACCCCTTTGAAGTACCAAAACCCGAAGTCACCTGTATTGCTGAAGGTTGCGCGGCCTGCCGGGAAACGGGTTTTAAAGGTCGGGCCGGCATCTACGAGTTGCTAACCATCACGGACCAGGTGAAGCCATTGATTAATGACCAGATGGATGTCGGCGCGTTACATAAATTGGGCGTTCAGCAAGGTATGCGAACGCTACGCATGAGTGGCGCCGACAAGGTGGCACAGGGACAGACGACCATAGCCGAGGTCCTGCGGGTGGCCCCCACCGCAAGTTGACCCGATGCCCATTACGATCTTGATCCAGCGCGCAACGTCAAAGGATCTTTTTATCCTGAGTGATGGCTGCGATTGATCTGCCGGATCATGTTGCTGGCAACCCTTTCTCGATGGTTTTGCAAGCCTCGACCTTGGCAGTGGTGAGATCCCGTGATGCGCTCGTTTGGTGGGAGGCCTACGATCGCTCCCCCGCGTAGCGATCAGGGTTCAACCTGTTCATATCGATTGGAGCGTCCATCGACGGCTGACTTGAATCGACGATGGACCCACCAATATTGTTCTGGGGCTTGTCTGATCGCACCCTCAATGTGCCGATTGATCAAGGTTGAATCTTGTACATCATCTTTTGAAGGAAAAGGCGCGCTAGGAGGCTCAATGACAATTCGGTATCGACCGGTGTTTAACCGGTAATGAGATAGAAAGACCACCTTAGCCCCGGTGATTCGCGCAATTCGATTGGCGGCGGTCGTGGTTGCCGCTGGGTGGCCAAAAAAAGGCGCGAATACAGCATTTTGAGGCCCGTAGTCTTGATCAGGCGCATACCAAACGGCAGCACCACGATCGAGCGCTCGGATGACTCGCCGAATGTTGGTATGGTCGATCGCGGCTGGATAATGATGCGCTCGACCGGTTCGCATGACCCACTCGATCACAGGGTTTTGATTCCGCTTGTACATAACGTGAAAAGGGTGTTGCGCTGAAAGTAATGCACCAGCCAAATCAAGCGTGGCGAAGTGCATGCCGATAATCAGTATGCCTGGATCTCCAGGTTGTCGCTCTAAGTGAGATAAACCCTCAAACTCGGTTTCTAGGTGCTTCAGCCTCTTTGGATGTAACCAAGCAAGCCCTGTTTCCAGCAATCCCTCAGCTGTTGATGTCATGGTGTCTTTAAGCTGTTGCTTGAGGGCTTGTTCAGTTTGGTCGGGAAAACACAATTGAAGGTTGGTTCGGGCAATGTGCGTTCTTCGCGGAAACAGGATTCCCGAATAGCGACCCGCCAAAGCTGCGATCCTTTGACGCCAAACGGCGCTGCTTGCGGTCACCACAAATGCGATGCCAAGCAAAATCCAAGTCGGCCAAAAGCGAGGATGTATAAGGCGCATAGGACCACCGAGGTGTTAGGCGTCGATTGAATGTGGCCATTGTAAGACAGAACACGGCCCGGAGGCGAAGTTTTGCTGTGGTAAACTTGTGCGGGTCTTGAGTCCACGAAACAGTTCACCTTTAGGTTCTGAGAAAAATTGATGCCTTATATCGTCTACAAGAGTCTGGTGGTATTGATGTTGCCGTTTGCGGTGCTTCGCCTGTTTTGGCGAAGCCTCAGAGAACCGGCTTACCGACAGTTTATTCCTGAGCGGTTTGGTTTTCGACTCAGGTCTCACGCGAGTGATGTTTGGGTGCATGCCGTCTCTGCCGGAGAAAGCATTGCAGTTGCCCCAATGATTGAACGATTGCTAACGAGCGGTCAGCGGATTGTGGTGTCGACCACCACGCCCTCAGGGCGAGCCCAACTGCAGCAACAGTTTGGCGAGAGGGTAGATATCTGTTTTGCACCCTTCGATGCTGAATTTGCAGTACGTCGATTTTTGCGCCATAAGCAACCCAAGTTAGTGTTACTCGTGGAAACTGAAATTTGGCCGGTCTGGATTCGACGCTGTCGTGTAGAGCAAATTCCGGTCGCCTTGGTCAACGGCAGATTGTCTGCTAAGTCTTTTAATGGCTATAAAAAACTGGGGCGACTGATGGCTCAGGCTCTGTCAAGCCTGAGCCAGGTGTTGGTGCAATCAGAGAGCCACGCCGAGCGGTTCGTTGCGCTGGGGGCCCATTCTGACCGAGTGCATGCGTTAGGTTCCATCAAAATGGATCAAGCTCTCCCTGCCGACTTTAAGGAACAGGTAAACAGGATCGAGCAGCGCGCCATGGGCCGGCGGCTGTGGCTCGCCGCGAGCACGCACCCCGGCGAAGATTTGCCGATGTTGAAAATCTACCAAAAGCTCCGAGAGCAGCAAACAAATTTGCGACTGGTTATCGCCCCCCGACATGTTCATCGATCGGGTGAGATAAAATTGGCCAGCGAAGGGCTAGGTTTTAAAACGTGTCGGATTTCGACCACTACGGAGTGGTCCGATTACGATGTGCTAGTCGTAGATGTCATGGGTCAACTCACCGCATGGTATGGTGCCAGCGAAGTGGCTTTTGTGGGCGGTAGCCTAGTGCCTCACGGGGGCCATAACTTCATGGAAGCAGCGATTGCTGGATGTGCCGTGGTGACAGGGCCCCACCTGTTTAATTTTGAGTCATTGGCGGATCATTTTCAGCAGGCAGAGGCGCTCTGCAGAGGTTCGTCAGAGCAGGAAGTTGCAGATCAAGTGTTTGCGTTGCTGAACCAAGAAGACACTCGGCTTCGTCAAGTCAACAAGGCGGACAGGTTGGTGCAAGCGAGTCGCGGCGCCATCGATCGATCGTTGCATCAGCTTTCGCCGTGGTTGCCTCAGGGAGGGGTTCAATGACCATTAAGTTGTTGTTTTTGTGCACCGGGAATGCCTGTCGTTCTCAAATGGCCGAAGGGTGGGCTCGCGCCTTAGCGAAACCCACATGGCAGGTGGGCTCAGCCGGCATCGTCGCGCATGGTCTAAATCCCAAGGCGACCCAAGTCATGGCCGAAGCGGGTGTTGATATCAGCCTCCAAGCATCCACCCCAATCACTGCGTTGAATCTTGGTGAGTGGGACTGGTTGGTCACTGTGTGTGGTGATGCCGAGGAACAATGTCCTGTGTTACCCGCTTCCGTGGTTAAAAGACATTGGCCACTGGCTGATCCGGCTAAGGCCACGGGTTCCGAAGCGCACATTGATGCGGTATTTCGGGCCACTCGCGATGATCTTCGATCGCGAGTTATTCAACTGCTCGAAGAAATCGAAGAGGCGTCGATTCGTGGTTGACCCCGCTCGCTATCAAAAAGGTGGTAGGCTACCGTTATGATTAAGCATCGGCAATCAACCCATCCAAAAACGAAAAAGCCCCGGTATGTGCCCGATTTAAAGCATGATCTGGCCAGCTGTGACGCAAATTACATTCGGTTTTTGCGGCTCTTCCCGAGCTATGCAACGGAAGATGCGCTGAGCTTTGGGCTGGAGTTTGGTCAAGCCACGGTTGAAATCAGGTTGCAGGTCACTGAGCGATGTCCTTACACGACGTTCGTTGACATTCGAGTTGAGAATGAAGGCGCCTATTTGTCGTCACTGCTCTGGCCAAGTCTGACCGTTGGCCTTTATCATGATTTATCGACGGCAGAAGTGCTCGCCATCGGTGAGCATCAGAAGCTACGGCAGCGCTATGATGTCCCCAACGAATCGATGCATCACCCGGATGAAAAGTCTCAGGTTAATAGCGCACTGGGCGAACTCTTATCGGTTTGTATTGAGAGAGGGCGAGTGCTTGAAGACGTAGTGATGGGTGATCGTTGATACCATCGAGAGCGTTTCCCGTTATAATTCTGCGAGCGCGAAAACTAGGCAATGCCGAGAGCAGGGCAAAGATGCTGCGACCCCTGTTAGGGTTATCGCCTCTTCGAATTGGGCAGTGAGCCCATTGACACCATTGAGATAAACACACTATGACAAATAACTACCAGTCTGATTCCATTGAGGTGTTAGAGGGTTTAGACCCGGTTAAAAAACGACCGGGCATGTACACAGAAACCACTCGCCCCAATCACTTGGCTCAGGAAGTCATTGATAACTGTGTTGATGAAGCGCTGGAAGGCCACGCCAGTGAAATTACCGTGATCTTGGGTCAGGACGACGCCATGAGTGTGTCTGATAATGGCAGAGGAATGCCTGTTGATATCCATGCCAAAGAAAAAGTTTCGGGGGTTGAGCTGATCCTCACCCGGCTGCATTCCGGAGCCAAATTTAACAGCGATCAATATCGTTTTTCGGGCGGTTTGCATGGCGTTGGAGTCTCGGTGGTCAATGCACTGTCTGAGCGGTTTGAGGTGTTGGTCAAACGCGATGGTAGTGTTCACGAGATGCGGTTTGAGAACGGAGACAAAAAAACCCCGCTAACCGTGACCGGGTCCGTCAGTAAGCGAAACACGGGCACCACCATTTCGTTCAAGCCTAACCCCAAGTACTTCGACTCCCCGAAATTTTCGGTTTCGCGATTGAAGCATCTATTGCGCGCGAAGGCGGTGCTTTGTCCTGGCTTAAAAGTTGTATTTGTTAACGAAAAAGAAGCAGGTGACGCAAGAACCACCGAATGGTGTTACGAAGCCGGTTTGCAAGATTATTTGAGCGCTGAACTTGCCGGGTTTGAGCTGTTGCCGGCAGACCCTTTTACCGGAGCATTGGCGGGACAGAATGAAGCCGTAGATTGGGCGGTGCAGTGGTTACCTGAGGGCGGTCAACCGGTGACAGAGAGTTACGTGAACCTGATCCCCACAGGCCTTGGGGGTACGCATGTCAATGGTTTCCGCACAGGGTTGCTCGAGGCGCTTCGAGAATTTTGCGAATTCAGAAACCTTTTGCCTCGCGGCTTAAAAATCGCCGGGGAAGACATTTGGGAACGTTGCGCTTATGTGCTTTCTGCAAAGATGCTGGATCCGCAATTTGCAGGACAGACCAAAGATCGGCTCAACAGCCGAGAAATCGCGGGGTTTATCAGCACCGCAGTCAAAGACAGTTTCAGCCTGTGGCTAAACCAGCATACAGAAGATGGTCAGCGACTGGCGGAGATGGCCATTAGCAATGCCCAGAGTCGGTTACGTGCGGGCAAAAAGATCGCGCGTAAAAAGGTCACGACAGGCCCCGCTCTGCCCGGAAAGCTCACCGACTGCTCGTGTCTTGACGCCATGATGGGTGAGCTGTTTTTGGTTGAAGGGGACTCTGCGGGTGGATCAGCCAAGCAGGCCAGAGATCGCGAAACCCAAGCGATCATGCCGCTCAAGGGGAAGATCCTCAATACCTGGGAGGTCGACTCCGCAGATATCCTAGCGTCGCAAGAAGTCCATGATATCTCCGTGGCTTTGGGTATGGATCCTGGTTCAGACGATTTATCAGGTTTGCGTTACGGTAAAATCTGCATTCTCGCTGATGCTGATTCTGATGGTTTGCACATTTCGAGTCTGCTGATCGCTTTGTTTGTAAAGCATTTCCCTGCACTGGTGCGGGAAGGGCATGTGTTTGTTGCGATGCCTCCCCTTTATCGAATCGATGTGGGTAAAGATAAGTTTTACGCCCTCGATGAAGCCGAGCGCGCTGCAATTCTGGCCCGCATCGACAGTCAAAAACTCAAAGGCAAAGTATCGGTTCAGCGATTTAAGGGTTTGGGCGAAATGAATGCGCTCCAACTCAGGGAAACTGCAATGTCTCCCGATACTCGAAGATTGGTCCGGCTGATGGTCGGTGAACAAGCTGAAGTCGAGAATATGCTGGATATGTTGCTCGCCAAAAAACGAGCAGGCGATCGAAAAACGTGGTTGGAGCGCAAAGGCGACCTGGCAGAATTGAACTAGGAGAAGAGGAATCATGACCGAAGTCCAGGACCTCAATAATATTGAAAACCAATCGTTGGCGGAATTTACGGAGAATGCGTATCTCAATTACGCCATGTATGTCATCAACGACCGAGCATTACCCCATATTGGTGATGGTCTAAAACCTGTGCAACGCAGGATTATCTACGCGATGTCCGAATTGAGACTGAATGCGGATGCCAAGTACATGAAGTCGGCGCGAACCATCGGTGATGTTATAGGCAAGTATCATCCACACGGCGATTCGGCGAGTTACGAAGCCATGGTCTTGATGGCGCAAAATTTTACGTATCGCTATCCATTGGTTGACGGCCAAGGAAATTGGGGCTCTCCCGATGATCCAAAATCCTATGCCGCCATGCGCTACACTGAATCAAAATTAACCCAGTATTCTAAGGTCCTGCTTTCAGAGTTAGGCCAAGGAACGGTCGAGTGGATCGCAAATTTTGATGGCACTATGGAGGAGCCCGTGGTGCTGCCGGCTCGACTTCCCAACCTGCTGCTTAATGGCGGTACGGGGATTGCCGTGGGTATGGCAACGGACATCCTACCGCACAATTTAAACGAAATTGTCAGCGCGTGCGTGCATTTGCTCGACGCGCCCAAAGCAACCGTTGCCGACTTGATGACGCATGTAAAAGGCCCGGACTTTCCCACCGGTGCAGAGATTATCTCAACTCCTGCAGAAATTCAGCAATGCTATGAAAGCGGTCGTGGCTCGGTTAGAGCGCGGGCGGTTTATCAGATTGAGGCAGGCGAAATTGTCATTGAAGCCTTACCTTATCAGGTTTCGGGCACCAAAATTCTTGAACAGATTGCCAGTCAAATGCAGGCGAAAAAGTTGCCGATGGTGGTTGATCTACGAGATGAGTCTGATCATGAGAATCCAACCCGGATTGTCATTGTACCGAGAAGCAATCGAGTTGACCTCGTTGCGCTAATGTCACATTTGTTTGCCAGCACAGATTTAGAGCGTACCTATCGCGTCAATCAAAATGTGATACAGCTAGATGGTCGGCCCGGCGTTTGCTCTTTGAAAGAGCTTCTCAGCCAGTGGTTGACCTATCGCCAGCAGACGGTGTTAAAGCGCCTGCAATTTCGCCTTGAAAAAATCCTCGACCGGCTTCACTTGCTTGAAGGGTTAATGATCGCTTTTTTAAATATTGATGAAGTGATTCAAATCATTCGTTCAGAGGATAAACCCAAACAAATACTCATGAGTCGCTTTGATTTGAGTGACCGACAAGCAGAAGCGATTCTTGATCTGAGATTGCGACAACTGGCGAAGTTGGAAGAAATCAAAATCAAGGGTGAGCAAGATGAGTTAATGGCAGAGCGGCAAACCTTGGAACAGACTATCGGTTCCAAAGCACGGCTCAAAACGTTGATCAAAAAGGAGCTGTTAGCGGATGCTGAGGTTTTCGGCGATGCTCGGCGGTCAGCAATCGTGACCAGAGCCGAGGCGAAGGCATTCTCAGAACGCGACCTTCTAACCAGTGATCCAATTACCGTGGTGTTGTCGCAAAATGGTTGGATTCGGGCCGCAAAGGGTCACGAGGTGAAAGTCCAAGAGCTCAGCTATCGCACGGGGGATGCTTATTTGGCGTCGGCCACGGGCAAGACAAATCAGACCGCTATTTTTTTGGACAGCACTGGCCGTAGTTACGCCCTTGCTGCCCACACGCTGCCATCAGCAAGAGGCCAAGGCGAGCCGCTCACAGGAAAAATCAATCCGCCTGCCGGCAGTCAATTCACGGGTGTCATTATTGATGAGATTGATCAAAAGTATTTGATTGCCAGCGATGCGGGTTATGGTTTTATTGGTCGAGTCGAAGATATGATCAGTAAGAACAAAGCGGGTAAGGCTTATCTCAGTGTGCCGAACGGCGCGGCCTCGTTGCCGGCGTGTCCAGTTGACAACCCGGAGACCCAGCTGATCGCAGCATTTACCAGTCAAGGCCGATTGTTGATTTTTCCCGCAACCGAGTTGCCGGAATTGGCCAGAGGTAAAGGCAACAAAATTATCAATATTCCAAGTGCTGCGGTGAAGAGTAGGGAAGAGGTGATGGCGCATGTGTTGGTCTTTTCCGAGAAGGACAGCATTACCGTATTCTCTGGAAAACGCCACATCCATCTCACCTTGAAAGAATTGACTCATTACCGCGGTGAGCGAGCCCGTCGAGGACTTAAGCTACCGAGAGGGTTTCAGAAAGTTGACCGAGTCGTGTTAAATCGATGATGACGCGGCCCCTGGCTCCGGGAGTTTCGCGGCAAATAGCGCCAAGTCGGAGGCAAGCGGCGAGAGGAGAGGCTCTGCGGTAATGTTGGCTGCTTCAAGGGTGCTGCTTAGCGCCGACAGGGTCTCTTTTTCGAAGAGCAGGTTGCCCTGACTCAGAGAAGCCAGAAAGCGCGTACGTTTACTCAAGGCGGTTTTGGCGCCAGGTTCCGCAAGGCTTATCGCCCAACGAGCGTTCAAATGTTGCGATGCCCTGAACAAGGTTGCCCCGGCTTGATAAAAGTCGATGGCGTGTTGCTCTGCATGGCCTCTCTCAAAAGTCAGTTCGTACTCTCCAGGCGCAAGGACGTCGAGGTGGGCTAAATGAGATTCAGCCAGTCCTCTAAGATCGCCCATTGGCACCAGTCTAGGAGGTTGGCACTTCAGCGCAATGACCAACAGGCTATGACTCTGGGGTGCAACGGGGGTGCGCGAGTCCTCGCGGTGTCGACCCACGACGGGTTGCGTTGCATCAAGGCTCAGCCAAAAAAGGACGAAGTCTCCTGCTCGGAGTACAACGACAGTGAGAATAAGGGTAACCAGAGCAAGGAGGGCGACGCTCGAAATCAGAAGCGCTCTGACCCGATTTTGAGAACGGGTAGGATCTAGTCTAAAGGTTAAATACCCTAGAACCCGACCCTCATAGGACAGGGTGAATCGAACGGACTCGCGATCGTTGTGTTCACGACCATGACCACCACTGCCTAGGATGAGTTGCCCCTCGGGGTCCAGAACCTCCGCCCGGCCCCCGCCGGCCGCATGCTTTAAATCATCCAATATGGCGGTTAAGGCCACATAATCACCGGTTCCTAGGTAGATTCCCGCCGGCTCAACCTTGGTGGAAACTAAGGTATCGATGGATGACTGTTGCGCTTCGCTGAGATGAGAGATCATTCCTCCGGCGAAGATCATGATCGAGACGGCACTGCTAAGGACAAAAGGTGCAATGATCAAAGTTAATAAGCGAAAACGCAGTTTGGGCATGTAGATTAACGGGTTGTAGGGTGGGTCGAGTATACCTTATCTCGTGCATTGGCTGTCGTTGCTGCGGTAATTGCGAGATAATGTCACCGTCGTATTCGATGTAGCCAATAATGCACCAAATTATGCTGATTAATGTGACCGGCCCTGATCGACCAGGACTGACGGCGGGATTGACCCAACGCTTGGCCGAAGATGGGGTCGACGTCCTTGATATGGGGCAATCGGTGATCCATGACTATCTGACCCTTGGGATACTCGTACGGTTTCCCTTAGCCCAGCAGACCGATATGGCAACCTTAGGAGAATGGCTTTCAACCGAAGGTTTCGCGGTCGCCTTGAATCCGATTAGCGATGCCGAGTATGAAGAATGGGTCACTAAACAGGGCCAACCTCGAACAATCCTGACGATTTTGGGGCGCAGTATCACAGCCGATCAGTTGGCTGTCCTGGCCGAGGGCGTCGCTGCAGAAGGCTTGAACATCGATCAGATCAGTCGATTATCGGGTCGAATTCCTTTGTCGCCGGCGTCAGCACCCTCCAGAGCCTGTTTAGAGTGGTCGTTGCGCGGCGCAGCCCGTCCCCAGTTCAGAAAAAAGATGATGGCGCTGGCTTCACGGCTTGCGTTAGATGTCGCCATTCAGGAAGACGGTATCTTTCGGCGGCATCGGCGACTGGTTGCTTTTGATATGGATTCCACCTTGATCGAAACAGAAGTCATCGATGAACTGGCTGAGCGCGCTGGCGTGGGTGCCCAAGTTTCAGAGATTACTGCACGAGCGATGGCCGGCGAATTGGATTTCACGGCAAGCCTGAAGGAGCGAGTCGCTTTGCTAAAAGGCCTCAACGAATCGGTGTTAGAAGATATCGCTAAGTCCTTGCCGTTAACTGAAGGCGTTGAGAATTTGTTTCTCACCCTCAAGCGCTTGGGATATAAAACGGCGATTTTGTCCGGCGGGTTTGATTATTTTGGTGCAGCTTTGCAGCGTCATCTTGGTGTTGACTATGTTTACGCAAATCAGCTGCAAATCGTAGAGGGCCGGCTGACGGGGCAAGTGCTTCCGCCGGTGGTAGATGCCCAGGCAAAAGCCAAGATTTTGACCGAGTTGGCGGCGCAAGAGGGTATTGCCATGTCGCAAACAATTGCCGTCGGGGATGGTGCCAATGACCTCGATATGCTTGGCGCCGCCGGACTGGGTATCGCCTATCATGCGAAAGACATTGTTAAAGAAAGATCAAATCATGCGATTTCAACCCTTGGCATCGACAGTATTTTGTACTTATTGGGTATCAAGGATCGGGAGCAGTTGGGTTAAGGGCCTGTGCAGGAATTCGCCTTCTGCAGGTGAAACTCGGTAAACTGATGAGCAGGCCGCACAGACATAGAGCAATGAGAGGATGTTATGGGTACTTTTTCCACCAACGAATTTAAGTCGGGACTTAAAGTGCTGCTGGAGGGTGATCCCTGTAGCATTATCGAGAATGAATTCGTCAAGCCTGGCAAAGGTCAGGCATTTAATCGGGTTCGGTTGAAGAATTTAAAAACGGGTCGGGTGTGGGAGAGAACCTTTAAGTCGGGAGAAAGCTTAGAGGGCGCTGATGTCATGGAGTACGAGATGGAATATATGTACACCGATGGCGAGTATT
This sequence comes from Gammaproteobacteria bacterium, assembly GCA_002689445.1. Classification (GTDB taxonomy): domain Bacteria; phylum Pseudomonadota; class Gammaproteobacteria; order Pseudomonadales; family Azotimanducaceae; genus UBA9926. The sequence continues at coordinate 61,453 of NZGC01000070.1, read as the reverse complement.
GGCACTTCATGAAAACCGACGATAGCTATGAGCAAATCGCTGCCGATAAAACCGCTGTGGCTGAATCGATGAATTGGCTCAAGGAAAACAGTCGATGCACGGTAACGCTTTGGAATGATGTCCCGATATTGGTCCAGGCGCCTAACTTTGTTGATCTCGAAGTGACCGAAACCGATCCAGGGTTAAAAGGGGATACCGCCACTGGTGGGTCGAAACCCGCAACCTTAACCACCGGAGCGGTTGTTAAGGTCCCGCTGTTTATCAATATCGGTGAGCAGATAAGAGTCGATACCCGGACGGGAGAATATCAAGGTCGCAGTAAAAGTCAGTAGTTTTGAGCGACGCAACGCTTGATTGGCCGAGTTGGGCCACCCTGACCCAACGAAGCCGGTTGATCGCAGAGATCAGACGATTTTTTGAAGCCCGTAACGTGCTTGAGGTAACCACTCCGGCGCTTTACGGGCACGCACCTTATGACCCGCACCTGAGCAGTATTGCGGTGACGACAAGTTCTGGCACAGAGTATTTGCAGACCTCACCAGAATATGCGTTAAAGCGTGCTCTGGCACACTATGGTGAAGCCCTCTTTGAAATTACCCCCGCGTTTCGAGCAGGTGACGTCGGGCAGCGCCATAGCCCTGAATTCACGATGCTGGAGTGGTACCAACCCACCTATGGTTTGTCACAACTGATGGCAGAAGTGAATGCACTGCTGAATGCGATGACTCAGCCGCCGGCTATCTGGCAGGAATACGCAAACAAAGAGATTCCCGAAGTTTCATTTTGCACCACGTTTACTGAACAATTTGGTGCCAACCCAAATCAATTGTCGACGATTGAGCTTTGGGCGTTGGTTCAATCCGTCGAGAGTGAAGTGGGGCATTTGACCTATATTGACGATGATCTTTTTAGAAGCGATTGCCTAGATTTTCTATTTGATCGTGTTATTGCTCCGAATTTGGATCCGATTTTTTATCTGACCGAATTTCCGGTGTGTCAGTCTGCGCTGGCGACGATCGACAGCGATGCCCAGACAGTGCGGCGTTTTGAGTTGTATTGGATGGGGATAGAGCTCGCCAATGGCTATGAGGAGCTCAGGGATCCTGTTGAGATTAGGCAGCGGTTCCGCTCGGCTGCTGAGCAACGTAGGCGTCGAGGGCTCACCGAAGTGGCATTAGATCCAGCTTTTGTTGAGGCCAGTGGTGAAATGCCCGCCTGCGCTGGGGTTGCCCTTGGCCTTGATCGCCTCATCATGGTCTGGCTGGAGCGCTCCTCCTTGAGGGAAGTGCAAATTAACTTTGCCGCTGACTGAGTCTATCAAGCAAGCGGTCCTAGCCATTGACCTCGAGGCGGAAATAGCCCTCAGCTGCACCGGCGATGCAAAGTTACACTACATGAGTGGCTGCCCCATGCGGACGGATTTGCCCGCCTGCTGAACCCAAGGCTTACTCGAGTTGCTGACAATAATCGCCGTCGATCCGAGTAAAAATCGACCGGCTTCCTCACCTTGATGGACCTGAGTTTGCGCAAAGCTTTTGTCCAGTGGTTGCCTCGCCATAAGGGGTGTCTGTTGCCAAAAGGGTTGTATGCCTGCAACAATCATGGCGCCAACCAGTACCAGATAATACTCATGGTTGGGGTCAACAACCCGAAGCACCAGCCGTTCATTGCGGGTGAACAAACCGGGAATATGGTTCGCGGTGATGTCATTCACTGAGAAAAGATCGCCAGGGATGTAACGGGCTCGGATCACTTGCCCAGGAGCCGGGAAGTGCACCCGATGATAATCCCGGGGTGCCAAGTAAACCGTGAGAAAACTGCCCTGCTGAAACGTCGCGGCTAGAGGTTCTCCCAAGAGTGTTTCGATGTCGTAGTGGTGACCCTTGGCCTGAATTGCTTGCCCGTCTTCGATAGATCCCAAGGACGAAACCAGCCCATCGGCAGGTGAGCTCAAAAAACCCGCTATCGGTCTAGACCCCGGTTTTAACTCCCGGGTGAAGAAATCGTTGAACGACCGGAATTCAGAGGGGGTCTGCCGCAGGGCATCTTGCCAATCCACCCGATAAACCTGGGCGAACCAGTGAATGATCCAGTTTTTGATCCAAACGATCTCAGTCGCGGCGAGGAAGCCGACGGCCCGTGAAACCAGGTGTTGAGGCACTAGCTGCTGTAACCAAATGAAAATTCGTTGCATAAGACGTCTGCGGTACCTGTTAATTAGGGAGGACGGTAACCGCCCGGTTAACCCAATCCTGCTGTAATGGGCGCCATCGCTGGATTGACAACGGCGATCTCGGCAGAGCGTTTTACCGCCCTTACCGAGTCGTTGCGCCCGGTTCACCCTCGTATTTTATGAAGAGAAGGGTTTAAATGTCGTTAAAGGGTTGAGCCTTACCGATAAAGCCGCAAAGCAAAAGCCGTTGGCAGAAGGATACCACGATGACAGTAGACTCAAATAATCTGGTTTGGATAGACATGGAGATGACCGGCCTAGATCCGGATACCGATCTCGTTTTAGAAATTGCAACGATAGTCACAGATGCGGACCTCAATATTGTGGCTGAAGGCCCCTGCTTAACCATTCAGCAATCAGCAGAACGAATGGCTCAAATGGATGAGTGGAACACTCAGCATCATGGAGCCTCGGGTCTGACCGACCGGGTGCTTGCCTCTACCACCACAGAAGCCATGGCCGAATCCGAAACGTTGGCCTTTTTGGCCGATTATGTTGGACCCCAGGATTCGCCACTTTGCGGCAACAGCATCGGTCAGGATCGGCGGTTTATCGATCGCCACATGCCGACTTTAGGGAAGTTCTTCCATTACCGGAACTTGGATGTCAGTACGATAAAAGTATTGGTGATGCGCTGGAAGCCGGAACTGATGAAGTTGGTGGTGAAAGAGGGTAAGCATCGAGCCTTGGATGATATTCGAGAGTCCATCGATGAACTCAAAGTTTATCGAGAGCACGTTCTCAAGATTTAAGGGGTCGCCTGGTCTTGCGACTGTTGGGCCAAAGCCCAATCGATGTGCTCCTGTACCATCGGGCTTACCGCAGGACGTTTGGCCGATAAGGCGCGGACGATCAGAGGGTCAAAAGGGGCATTGCCAAGCGCCACTGCGCAATTGCGTAACCAGCCCTCATAGCCTGTCCTGCGAATGGGTGAGCCTTCGGTGTGTTTTAAAAATTCGGCCTCACTCCAGTTGAATAAAGACAGCAGCGGTTGATCGGTAAATTGCGCTCGGGCTTGATAGTCCGCATCAATATGAAGCGCGGCAAATTTGTTCCACGGACACACCAGCTGACAGTCATCGCAGCCAAAGATACGGTTACCTACAGCAGATCGTAAGGCCACGGGGATGGCCTCCTTTGACTCAATCGTCAAGTAGGAGATACAGCGCCTGGCATCGAGTTGATAAGGCCCGGTAAAGGCTTGAGTGGGACAAATCTCCAGACAACGCTGACAACTGCCGCAGTGGTTGTCGTCCTTAAAATGAGGATCTTCAACGGGTAGATTCGTCAGTAATTCCCCAATAACGCACCACGAGCCTCGGCGAGTATCGTTGAGCAACGTGTTCTTGCCGATCCAGCCAAGGCCTGACTGCTCTGCCAAGCGCTTTTCTAGAATTGGTGCGCTATCGGTGCAGGCTCGACTGATAAAGGGACCGTCAGGCAAGGTAAGGCTCGCCTCATTAATCCTGCGGGCGAGGGCTCTGAGCCTTCCGCGAATCACTTTGTGATAATCTCGTCCCAAGGCGTAGCGAGCGATATAGCCCTGGTTGGAAGCCGCAAGGGTTTGTGACAAGGAGGGTAGCTCATCCCGCGAGAGATAGTCCATCCGAACCGTGATAGCGGAAATCGCGCCCGGGAGTAAGCCCGCGGCATCAAGACGAAGGTCGATATTGCGGTCCATGTAAGACATGGTGCCGTGAAAGCCTTGAGCAAGCCATTGACGAAGATGTTGCTCGTGATCACTGGCCGTGAGTCGTACAAAGCCAACAGCGGAAAAACCAAGATCATATGCCCAGTCGGTGATCTGTTCCTGTAAAGTTTCGAGTTGCATCAAATGGTTCCATGCTCTGCGGCTGGATTGGTTATAATGGCAAAGCCTAGTTTAACAGGGTGCCCATGACATCGTCGAAACTCTACAAGGCAAGCTCGGTCAAAGCGATTGATCAAAAATTTTCTGAAGACTTCGGATTGACCGGTTTTGACCTCATGAAACGTGCTGCTCGTGCCGTGGTCGACGAAGTCGTTGCGCGACATTTTACTAGCAGGCGGGTTTTAGTGCTTTGCGGTGCTGGGAACAACGCAGGTGACGGCTTGTTGGTTGCAACGCTCTTGGCAGATCGAGGCTGGCCTGTTGAGGTGGTCTTGGTTACCGATACTGACAAATATTCGGCGGCAGCCAATAAGGCCTTGCAGGCTTGCCGGGCCAGTCAAGCAAACTTTGTTGATTGTCCTAGCACGATCGATGCTGACGTGTTGGTAATCGATGCGCTGCTCGGTGTCGGATTCCAGTCGCCAATGCGCCGGGGTTATCAATCGGTGATCACTCGAGTCAATGCCTCAGAGGCTGCTGTGGTTGCCGTGGACATTCCAAGTGGGCTCGATCCCGACACTGGATTGGAAGGGGAGGCTTGTATGCGGGCAACCCTCACCGTGACTTTCTTGGTGGATAAGTTAGGGCTTCACCAAGGGGCAGGCCCAAAGGTCGCTGGCGAGCAAGTCCTTGCGAGTCTTGGGGTGCCGGATGAGTTATTGACGGATTTTTCCCCGGAAGCGGTGAACGTGCTGTCGGCCGCACCGTTGCCAAAGCGTGCTGCTTCCGTCCACAAGGGGAATTTTGGGCATTTACTGGTCGTTGCGGGCAACCTGGGTTACGGGGGCGCTTGCGTGTTGGCGACGGAGGCTGCACTCAAGAGCGGTGTTGGTTTGTTGTCGGTCGTCAGTCGGGAAGAGCATCGGACTGGACTGATGGTNAGATGCCCGGAAGCGATGTTCGTCGCNGCCGACGATAAAGCCTCGATTGCTGNGTCGCTAGAAAAGTGCGATGCCGTCTTAATCGGGCCAGGGTTGGGGCAAGATGGTTGGGCNCGCAATGTGTTGCGTCAGGTACTGGCTTCAAATCGGCCGTTGGTTGTTGATGCCGATGCGCTAAATTTAGTGGCGGAGGGCCCTGCACCCAAGGCAAAGATGATCATGACCCCCCACCCGAAGGAAGCAGCAAGGCTCCTAGGTCAAACCAAGGTCGAATCCAATCGACTGCAAGTACTCGAAGCGTTAGAGCGCCGCTATCAAGCCGTTATCGTCCTGAAGGGTGCGGAAACGCTGGTGGCCTCGGAGACGGATATCAGCATCAACGTCTGGGCCAACCCCGGTATGGCGACCGGTGGAATGGGCGATGTCCTTGGCGGCGTGATTGGCGCCTTGTTGGCTCAGGGACTACCCCGGTATCAAGCCGCCTGCCTGGGTGTTGCTCACCACAGTAGAGCAGGTTTGCTTGCGGTCGAGCGAGTCGGTGAAGTGGCTTTGCTCGCCAGCGATGTCACCGCCGAAATCGGTGTCTCTTTAGCTGGGATATCCCATGGATAAATCGCTGGACTCAGAAGCGGCAACAATCAACTTAGGCCGTCTTCTAGCGCCTGCGTTGGACGCCGCGGGCGTCATTTTTTTGAGCGGTGGATTAGGGGCCGGTAAAACCACCTTGTGCCGAGGGTTGCTGCGAGGGTTAGGTTATGATGGCGCGGTCAAAAGCCCGACGTTTACACTCGTTGAGCCTTATGAACTTGAGCGCGGTTCTGTGTATCACTTTGACCTCTACCGACTGGCTCATCCAGACGAATTAGACTACCTTGGTGCTGAAGACTACTTTGCGGCTGAAGCGTTGTGTTTGATCGAGTGGCCCGAGCGGGGTGCAGGGTTTTTACCAACGCCAGATCTCGAACTCACCCTAACCGTGACTTCAGAGGCCAGTCGGCAGATGCAGCTGCGGGCGCAGACCCTAAAAGGAGAGCGAGCGATGGCAAGGTTAGCGCAATGGTTATGATGGCAATGCAGTACCAGCGATCCTTGCAGCAAGGACTGGTGGTTTTGCTTTGCCTGATCGCCTCTTCAGCGCTGGCAACCTCGGTGAACAACATTCGAATTCATGCCTCGCCAGAAAAAACGCGCCTGGTTTTTGATGTTGCGGCACCCCGCGAACACACCTTGTTTATGCTTGAAAACCCGCTTCGATTGGTCATTGATATGCCGGCAACAACCCTGGCGAAACAACCCAGACGCCAGAGCTGGAGGGGCAAGGATCTGACTAACACGGCGATCAGAAAGATTCGCTTTTCCTCCGCGAAACAGCCCGATTTACGGGTTGTTCTCGAGCTAGATGCAACGGTAAAGCCCCGAAGTTTTTTGCTTAAGCCTGTCGCTCAGTACGGGGATCGGTTGGTGATTGATTTGTTTCGTCAAACAGCGCTGGAAAGCAGCAAGCCCCCGTCTAAGACGGTGCATAGCGTTCGTCGAGACATCGTCATTGCGATTGACCCAGGCCATGGGGGCGAGGATCCAGGCTCTATTGGCCCTGGACGTACCTTCGAAAAAACTGTGGTGTTGGCGATTGCCCAAGCGCTGGCCATGAAGGTCAATCAAACACCCGGTTTTAAGGCGATCTTAACGCGCCAAGGAGATTATTATCTTGAGCATCGCAAGCGCACGCAGATTGCTCGGGAGCAGAAAGCGGACGTTTTTATCTCAATTCATGCGGATGCGTGGAAAACAGCGCAACCCAGTGGTGCGTCGGTATTCGCGATTTCACAACGAGGCGCAACCAGCGAGACCGCAAGATGGATTGCGGAAAAAGAGAATCGCGCTGATCTCATTGGTGGCGTCGGTAACGTTAGTCTAGACGACAAAGACGACGTCTTGGCTGGGGTTCTATTGGATCTGTCTATGACGGCAAGCCTCGGTGCGAGTTTAGAGATGGGACAACAGGTTTTAGAGGCGATTAAACCCATCAACAAGTTACACAAGAAATCGGTCGAGCAAGCGTCTTTTATTGTTTTAAAATCACCCGATATCCCCTCGATACTGGTGGAAACTGGGTTTATTTCGAACCCCGGTGAAGAAAGAAAATTGCGTAGCAAGGCCCATCAGCAAAAAATCGCTCAGGCCATTTTCGACGGCGTTTATGCGTACTTTGAAGATCGACCTCCAGAGGGTACGGCATTTGCCGCTAAGGTCGCCAACCGTCAAAAACACCAAAATTACACCGTGAAGAAGGGTGACACATTGTCCGAAATTGCTCAGCGATTCAGGGTGTCTCAGCAATCAATAAAGGGCGCCAATGCCCTCAAAAGTGACCGGCTACGAGTGGGTCAGCTGCTCAAAATTCCAGGAAGGTCATAATGCGAATTCGGAAACTATCGAGTCGATTAGCGAATCAGATTGCCGCGGGCGAGGTGGTCGAGCGGCCGGCTTCGGTGGTGAAGGAGCTTCTGGAAAATGCGATTGATGCGGGCGCCACAAGAATAGATCTGACTCTTGTGGCTGGTGGCACTCAGCTTATTCGAGTCAAAGACAACGGGTGCGGTATCCCAGAGGCGGACCTTGAGCTCGCTCTATCGCGACACGCGACTTCCAAGATCCAGCAAGAAAGTGATTTAGAGGGGATTGGGTCGCTGGGCTTTAGGGGTGAAGCATTGGCATCGATTGCATCGGTTTCGAAATTGATGATGACGTCCAATGCGACCGGTGAGAAATCAGGGTTTGCCGTCGAAGTGACCGGCGAAGCAATGACCTCTCGGGTGGTTCCAGCACCTCATGCGCAAGGTACAACAGTCGAAGTTCGAGACTTATTTTTCAACACACCAGCCCGTCGAAAATTTTTACGAACGGAGAAAACAGAACTCGGAAGGATCGATGATATTGTCCGAAAAATGAGTTTGAGCCATCCTCAAATTGCATTTTTGGTTTCCCACAATGGAAAATCCTACCGGCAGTTCCAAGCGGCGGCGGGCAGTGCTGACGAGCAGCTGCGGATCAAGGCGATTTTTGGCCAGGATTTTTTGAACCAGGCGCTTTACTTTGAAGAAGCGCTGGGTGGCATGCAGTTAAAAGGTTGGATTTCGCTGCCCACTTACTCGAGGAGTCAGGCGGATCAGCAATATTTTTTCGTTAATCAGCGGTTTATCCGCGACAAGGTTTCCAGCCACGCGGTGCGGCAGGGATATCGCGACGTGTTGTTTCATGGCAGACACCCGGTCTACGCGATTTTTTTGAATCTTGACCCTCGATGGGTCGATGTCAACGTTCACCCAACCAAGCATGAGGTTCGGTTTCGCGAGAGTCGTGCGGTGCATGACCTGATCTATCGCACGATCCACCGTGTATTGGCATCGGTTAAGCCCGAAGCTCAGGCATCAACGGCGTTTTTAGGAAGCGAAACAGGGCCCATTGACGAGGTGGCTTACAGCGGATCTTCAGGTTTCGTTCAGCACAACATGGCCTTCAACCGGTTGAGCCAGCAGGCAGGGCCGAGCAATGTCTTCACCGCGGCTCCCAACTTGTCCCGCTATGGGGTGGGTTCCTTGCCCAATAACACGCCGCCCGAGCCCACTGAAGACGGCGAAATTCCGCCCTTGGGTTATGCGCTTGCCCAACTCCATGGGGTCTACATTCTTGCTCAAAATGCCTCAGGATTGGTTGCTGTTGATATGCATGCGGCCCATGAGCGAATTACCTATGAACGCTTAAAGTCGGCCATGGCTTCGGACAATTTAGTGTCGCAACCTTTGCTAGTCCCAGTCAGTGTTGCCTTGAGCGAGCGAGAGGTCGCGCTGGTGACTGAGCAGGATGAGCAATTGCAACAGCTGGGTTTGCAGCTTGAAGTCGCTTCGAATGAGAGTGTTGTGGTTCGGGGAGTTCCGGCGATGCTGAGTCGAGATAATCCCGAAGCCTTGGTTCGTGACGTCCTCGCCGATTTTCTCGAGTTTGGTACCAGTCATCGAATACAAGATGACTATGACGCGTTGCTGTCAACGTTAGCCTGTCATGGTTCGGTACGTGCTAATCGCAGACTCTCGATACCAGAAATGAACGCCTTGCTCCGCGATATGGAAGCGACCGAACGTAGTGGTCAGTGTAATCACGGTAGACCGACTTGGTTTCAGCTGAGTATTGCAGAGTTGGATAGCTTGTTTATGAGAGGCCAGTGAGTTTGCCGATGGCACTTGTAATCACGGGACCCACCGCCTCTGGGAAGTCAGCGCTGGCCTACGAGTTAGCGAATCGGTTTCCTGTGGAAGTCATTAACCTGGATTCGGCGCAGGTGTATCAGGGCTTGGATATTGGCACCGCAAAACCAACCCTAACCATCCAGAATCAGGTGCCACATCATCTATTAGACATAAGAGAGCCGACCCAACCCTACACTGCCTTCGACTTTTGTCGAGATGCCCGCTTGGCCATTGAGGCAATTACCCGCCGCGGACGAGTGCCCCTCCTAGTGGGCGGAACCATGCTGTATCTCAAAGCCTTACGTGAGGGCATCGCTGCCATGCCACCGGCTGATTCCCGTATTCGGGATAAAATCCTGGCTGAAGCGACGAAAGTTGGGTGGTCAGCGGTTCATGATCGGTTGCAGACAGTTGACCCCATCGCCGCTGCTCGCATTAAACCAACGGATCGACAGCGATTACAACGAGCGCTAGAGGTTCACGAATTGACCGGCGAAACCATTACCCAATTGCATGCCAAAGGCCAGAAAGGCATGGCTAATCAGTTGGTTGAAGTCGCTATTGTTCCCGAGGAGAGATCCGAATTACATCAAAAAATTGCTGAGCGTTTTGATGACATGTTGGATAGAGGGTTCGTCGACGAAGTTAACTCGCTGCGGTCTCGGTTCGAGCTTGATGCCGCTTTACCCGCAATGAAAGCGGTAGGCTATCGACAGGTCTGGCAATATTTAGAGGGGGAACTTGATGCGGCTGCAATGCGAGAAAAGGGCATTATTGCCACGCGACAGTTGGCTAAGCGGCAATTTACTTGGCTGCGTTCCTTTGCGTCGGTTAGATCGTTGTCGGGTCCTTCTGTCGATCAGCTCTTGAAAATTGAGGAGGTCGCCAACATATTGAATAGAGCCTAAGGCAGATGTCGATAAGCTACCTGTAGTAGCAAAGGTTATTTTTAGAGCCGGACGCTCAGAGATTGCCGTACAACTTTGTGGAAGGCGTGATGGTCAAAGGTCATCAGCAATGCAATGAGTAAGGAGTTGTCATGCCAAAAGGGCAGTCGCTACAAGATCCATTTTTGAATGCACTGAGGAAAGAGCGCATCCCAGTGTCGATCTTCCTGGTGAGTGGTATCAAGTTACAAGGCCAAATCGAAGCGTTTGATCAATTTGTGATTTTGCTGAGAAACACTGTCAACCAAATGATCTATAAGTCCGCGATTTCAACGGTTGTGCCCTCTAAGCCGGTTAATTTGGCCTGGGATGGCACCGAAACGGAAGAGGCGCTTGATTAAGCCGAGCAGGGTCAACTATGTTTTTTGATCGACCGGCGCAAGGTTCGCGGTCGTTATTGGTGTTTTTGCGCAACAAGGTGTCAGAGCTCGCCACGCCTCAAGAAATCGAAGAACTGGTGCTCTCGGCCGGGTGGGATGTTGTGGGCTTGGTAGAAAGCGCTCGGCGAGATCCACATCCAAAGACCATGGTAGGCTCGGGTAAGGTTGAAGAAATTCGATTAGCCGCAGTCAGCCAGTCGGTGGATCTGGTGATCTTTAGCGAGGATCTCTCTGCAACCCAAGAGCGGAATCTTGAAGCCGCCCTCGGAAAAAGAGTGTTAGGTCGAACCGGCTTGATTTTGGAAATTTTTGCCCAAAGAGCGAGAACACATGAAGGTCAGTTGCAGGTCGAATTGGCCCAGTTGGATCATGCGGCATCTCGACTGGTACGCGGCTGGACTCACTTAGATCGACAGCGAGGAGGTGCCGGCGCTGGACTTGGCGGCGCAGGAGAAACCCAATTAGAGGCTGATCAACGTTTATTGGGGGCTCGACACAAAAAAATTCAGGAACGATTGAAGCGAGTTCAGCGGCAACGCAATCAAAGCCGACGGTCGAGGGTTCGATCGGAAACCGCGACGGTGGCACTGGCTGGCTACACCAACGCAGGAAAATCAACCTTGTTCAACGCTCTCACCCAGGCCGATGTTCATGCAGCAGATCAGTTGTTTGCGACCCTTGACCCCACCCTGAGACAAATTGAATTACCGTTAGCGGGTAAAGCGGTGCTTTCAGATACGGTCGGGTTTATTCGAGCTCTGCCCCACGGTTTGATAGAGGCTTTTCGAGCAACGTTAGAAGAAGTCACACAAGCAAGCTTGATTTTGCATGTGGTTGATGCAGCGGCGAGCGAAAAACAAGAGCGGATGGAAGAAGTCAACGCCGTGCTTGCAGAAATTGGTGCTCAGGATGTGCCGCAACTGTTGGTTTGGAACAAGTCTGACATTTTGGGAGCCACAGGCGAGTTAATCCGTAGAGATGCTCGAGGCAAGCCGGTTTCGGTGCAAGTGTCCTCACTGACAGGCCTTGGAATCGACGAATTATTGTCGGCGATCGATGAGTTGATTGCGGAAGATGTGGTCAATACGGTGATTACACTGGGACCTGAAAAGGGCTTGATTCGAGCAAAGTGCTTTGAAATGGCCTCGGTCATGGAAGAACGACGGCACGAAAGTGGGATGGTTGAAATGCATTTGCGTATAGAAAAAAAGAATTTGGCGCGGCTTAATGCGGCAATAAACAAAGCATAGACAATGCAAGTTTGCGCAATAAATGGGAAGATACCCGAAACCTCGGGATGTGGAGAACAACATGGCTTGGAATGAACCGGGTAATAACGGCGACCGTGACCCTTGGGGTAATCGGCAGGATCAAGGACCGCCTGATTTAGATGAAGCGTTTAAAAAGCTCAAGGACAACCTTGGGGGTATGTTCGGCGGCGGAAGCAGTAGCGGAGGCAGCACCGGAGGCGGGATGCTGACGTCTTCAGTCCTTGGTGTATTAGCGGCTGTCGCAGCGATCGGCTACGGGCTGATGGGAATTTATACCTTAGACGAGCAAGAACGAGGCGTTGTGCTGCGATTTGGGCAAGTTCAAGAGGCGGTGGTGATGCCGGGCCTCAGTTGGTATCCGCCGATCATCGATAAAGTCCTGATCCACAATGTTTCCCGTGTGCGATCTCACCCGCATGACTCAGAAATGCTGACCGAAGATGAAAATATCGTAAAGGTGAAGCTCACGGTGCAATACGTGATTGATGATGTGGTTGCTTATGCTTTAGAAGTGCGCGATCCAGAGAAAAGTTTACACCAGTCCACCGAGAGTGCGGTTAGGCATGTGGTGGGTAGTACTGAAATGGATGAAGTCTTGACTGAAGGTCGCGCTGTTATGGGCGATGAGATCAAAACGCGTATCCAAGACTATATGGCGGCCTACGGCACTGGGATTGCCGTGACTCAGGTCAATGTTGATGAAACTGCCCCACCCGACGCCGTCAGAGAGGCGTTTGACGAGGTGATCAGAGCCAGAGAGGACGAGGTGCGGGTTCGCAACGAAGCCGATGCTTATGCCAATCAGGTGATTCCAGAAGCCAGAGGTGAGGCGCAACGCTATCTCGAAGAGGCTGAAGGTTATCGACAACGAGTGGTGGCCCAAGCCGTCGGTGAAGCATCTCGATTCAGTAAACTCTACGTTGAGTACAAGGCTGCACCCGAGGTTACAAGGGAACGCATGTACATCGATACGATGGAAGCGGTGATGTCCAGTGCGTCGAAAGTCATGGTGGATGTCGAAGGAGGCAATAACATGATGTACTTGCCCCTTGATCGCATGATTCAACAGGGTTCAACAACGGATAGAGGGCAAGGGATGGCAGGCGCTGACTCCATTTCACAACGCCCACAAGACAGATCGTCGGTTCGAAGCCGTCGCGATCGCCAGTAAGGTAGGAGCAAGGTATGTCTAATAAAATAGCGGTAGCGTTGGTCCTGTTGGTTGGACTGGTGTTTTTAGGTTCGAATTCGGTATACATCCTAACCGAAATGGAAAGAGGGGTTCTGCTCCGGCTTGGTAAAGTCGTGAACGCAGATATTTCCACGGGTTTGCACGTTAAGTTGCCGTTCATGGAAGAGGTTCGTATTTTTGATGGACGGGTACTCACCGTCGATGCCCCTGCAGAGCGATTTTTAACCCTCGAGAAAAAAGCACTGATCGTTGATTCCTTCGCGAAATTCAAGATCAAGAAGGTCGAGAAGTACTACACCGCGACTTCCGGTGATCAGCGCCGAGCTGAGGAGCTCTTAAAGCAACGGATTAACAATGGCCTGCGTAACGAGATCAGTAAGCGAACGTTGCACGAGGTGGTCTCTGGTGAGCGAGATGAGTTAATGGAGGTGTTGGTTGCGAGTCTGAACGAAGTGGCGGATGCAGAGCTTGGTGTTGAGGTCGTCGATGTTCGGGTGAAGCGTATCGACCTCCCCGAAGAGGTCAGTCAGTCTGTTTATAACCGTATGAACACCGAGCGGGATATCGAAGCAAAAGAGCATCGTGCAAAAGGCCAGGAGTTGGCTGTCGGTATTCGGGCGGATGCCGATAAACAACGAGAAGTGATCTTGGCCGAAGCGTACAGTGAAGCAGAAGCCTTACGCGGTGAAGGCGATGCTGAAGCTGCGGCTACGTATGCGCAAGCCTTCAACCAGGACAAAGAGTTTTATAAGTTTTATCGCAGCATGGCGGCTTACAAGCGAACTTTCTCCGATAAGAATGATATGCTGATATTGGATCCGAACAGTGACTTTTTCAGTTACTTGAAGGACAGTAATTCTGCAAATTAAGAGGCGCAAGGTTGGCCTAGCATGAATCTACACGACCTTTGGGTCGCACTGTGCTTGGTGCTGGTTATCGAGGGGCTCATGCCCTTCGCTTCTCCTAAGATGTGGAAGCGCTTTGTCGGGGAAGCAAGCGCCTTAGAAGATAAAATGTTAAGAGCCAGCGGCCTCGCCATGATGCTGGTCGGTACCCTCTTGTTGTATGGTTTGAACCGCTAAAAAGAGCTGTCGATATGACTATTGAGCACTGGCTTCTGCCCGATGGTGTCGAAGACATCCTGCCAGAGACTGCGTTAAAAATTGAGCACGGACGAAGATCGTTGATCGACCTCTTTGGCCGGTGGGGCTATGAGCACGTCATGCCTGCGAAACTCGAATTTTTAGAATCACTGCTGACCGGCACCGGCCGAGACCTAGATTTAAAAACCTTCAAAGTGATTGATCAGTTAAGCGGACGAATGATGGGGTTGCCGGCAGATTTAACCCCGCAGGTGGCGAGAATCGATGCTCACAGCTTGGGCCAGGAAGGCCCAACAAGACTGTGCTACGCGGATTTTGTGCTGCACAGCCGGCCCGATCATATGCTTGCGTCTAGAAACCCGCTGAAGGTAGGCGCCGAGTATTTTGGTGACGCAAGTTTGCAAGCGGATATCGAAATCATCAGCCTGATGCTGTCTGGGCTCGAGTCGCTTGATTTGGGAATGATTCAACTGGAACTCGGTGATGTGAGCTTTTTTCGTGCGCTTGTTGCCGAAGCGCAGTTAGACCCTGCGCAAGAAAGGGCTGTGTTTGATCTCGTCCAGAACAAAGCAAAAGACGAATTATCTGCCACGATCACAGGCTACGGTGTCTCGGAGCCGCTTGCTGCTTTAATCGCCGAACTTCCGATGCTCTCCGGAGATTCTAAAACACTACAGTCGGCACGACGCTTGTTAAGTGATCGGCCGCTTTTGCTCGATGCGCTTGATCATCTAACATTGCTCAGCGCTCAGATCGCCGAGCGCTATCCGAGCGTCGTCCTGAGTTTTGACTTATCTGAGCTGAGAGGTTTGCACTACCACACCGGCTTAGTTTTTTCAGTCTTTTTACCTGATTCGGGGCAGGTCGTCGCCAAAGGAGGGCGATACGATAATATCGGTGCGGTTTTCGGTCGCGCGCGACCTGCGACAGGGTTTGACGTTGAACTGCTCACCATCGCGGACCGATTACCGAGCCCTCCAGTGGGTCAAAGGGTGAGCGTGGTCCGTCATGAAGCAGGCGATCTCGCCGCCTTGTGGCAGATAACCGAAGACTTACGGCAGACAGGGGTACAGGTGATAGAAGGGGCTCTGATGCCGAGGGCAGGGGACCAAGAATTGGTTTGGATCGAAGGCGCTTGGCAGGTCAGAGATCGATGATAGAGGCTCAAATGCCGGAAGATCGACTGGTTGGAGATAGCATGAAGAATAAAAACGTGGTCGTGATTGGCACGCATTGGGGAGACGAGGGTAAAGGCA
Source organism: Gammaproteobacteria bacterium (assembly GCA_002689445.1). Classification (GTDB taxonomy): domain Bacteria; phylum Pseudomonadota; class Gammaproteobacteria; order Pseudomonadales; family Azotimanducaceae; genus UBA9926. Next base: position 46,073 of record NZGC01000070.1, on the reverse strand, counting down.
AGATCGTGGATTTGCTAACCGAATCAGTTGCCGCTGTGGTCCGGTTCCAAGGGGGCCACAATGCCGGGCACACGCTGGTGGTCGAGGGTAATAAAACCGTCTTGCACTTGATACCGTCGGGAATCTTACACCCGACTGTGCAGTGCTTGATTGGTAACGGCGTCGTGCTGTCGATTCCAGATTTGTTCAAAGAGATAAAGGAACTTGAGGAAGCCGGTGTCGAAGTCAGAAATCGGTTAATGCTGAGTTTGGACTGCCCCCTGATTATGCCTTATCACATTGCGCTGGATGTCAGTGTAGAGAAGGAGCGCGGCAATCGAAAAATAGGTACCACCGGTCGAGGTATCGGCCCAGCATACGAAGATAAGGTGGGGCGCCGCGGCCTTAGGCTGCGCGATTTGTTAGATGAGCAACAGCTATTGTTTAAGCTCGAAGGCATTCTAAAACAGCATAATTTTATGCTTGAACAATACTACGGCGCAGAACCTGTGACCCTTGAAGCTTGTCTGGCTGCGAGCCTCGCTTATCTGGATGAACTCAAGCCGATGATGGGCGACGTCTTATCGCAGTTAGCCATGCTGCGGCGGAATGGCCAGGCTGTGCTGTTCGAAGGGGCTCAAGGTGCGTTGCTGGATATCGACCATGGGACTTATCCGTTTGTGACCTCATCCAATACTACAGCTGGCGCCATCAGCAGTGGGTGCGGGGTAGGGCCGTTGCATTTGGATTACATCCTGGGGATTACCAAGGCGTATACGACCCGAGTTGGAGAGGGGCCTTTTCCGACGGAATTGCATGATTCGGTTGGGATTCATTTAGCAGAAAAGGGCCATGAGTTTGGAGCGACAACAGGTAGACCACGTCGCTGTGGGTGGTTGGATGTCTGTGCCTTGCAACGAGTGGTTGAAATGAACAGCTTGACAGGGCTTTGTATTACCAAACTCGATGTGCTTGATGGACTCGACTCCGTTGCAATTTGTGTTGATTATCAAGAGCACAGCGACGGTCAGATCACGCCTGTTTACGAAACCTTAGCAGGTTGGCAGGAAGCCTCCGTTGGTGTGAAGCAATATCAGGACCTGCCGCAAAATGCCCAAGTTTACCTTGATCGCATAGAAGCCCTTTGTGGTATTCCCGTTGACGTGATCTCGACCGGCCCCGATCGAGCAGAAACGATCCTAAAGCGGCCAATCTTATAGGCGCATCGATGAATTCGCTTGAGAAGCCGGCATCCCCAATGACAAAGGATGCCTTGATTCTCTTGCCACCGCGCTCATTGTTCTTGATGATGGTCTAGACTAGAAAAGTCAGAGGTAAACGACGGCCTCGCTTTGAAAGATTGTGGCTGCGCGTTTGTAACGATCATCGGTCAATCAAATGAGGCGAACAAGGAGGATGCATTGATCATCGACCACGTGCGACTGCGGCAGTTTGCCACAGCAATTTTTCAGTGTCTGGGTACCGAGGCGGAGAAAGCTCAAGAGACAGCAGATCATTTGGTTGAGGCAAACCTAAAAGGTCACGACTCGCACGGAGTGGGTATGATTCCCAATTATGTGGGGAGCGCTCTGCGCGGTGGCTTAAAGGTCAATGCGAATGCCGAGGTCATCAAGGATCAGGGCTCTGTATTGCTCGTTGATGGAGGTTTTGGTTATGGCCAGGTCGTGGGCCGTCAAGCAACCGATCTCGGCATTGAAAAGGCGCGTTCCCTAGGGCTCGCGTGTGTTGGGTCACGGAATAACCACCACTTAGGTAGGATCGGCGCCTACGCTGAACAGTGCGTTGCCGAAGGCATGGTTTCAATTCACTTCGTCAATGTGGTGGGTCATCCTCCTTTTGTTTCGATGTGGGGCGGCCGGGATAAACGGCTCCAAACCAATCCTTTTTGTTGCGGAGTACCAACCGAATCGGAACCGCTGATTCTCGACATGGCAACCAGCGCCATTGCGTTAGGCAAAGTTAGGGTTGCCAGTATGAAAGGAGAGCCGGTACCTGAGGGCGCCCTGTTTGATCATCAAGGCCGGCCAACCCAAGATCCCAATGCCATCGCAGAAGGAGGGTCATTGGGACCTTTTGGTCAGCACAAAGGGTCTGGATTAGCCCTGATGTGCGAGTTATTGGGCGGCGCACTCGCGGGCGAGTGGACGATGCAAGATACTGATAAGCAGAAGGAAATTACCGTAAACCACATGTTTATGTTGATCCTTGACCCTAACGTGTTCGGTGGGGCAAGGGGCTTTGCGCGTGAAGTGAACGGGATGCAAGCCTATGCTCGCAGCGCCGAGCCCGCGCAAGGTTTCGACCACGTTCTACTGCCTGGCGACCCGGAGCGAGCGTCAAAAGCCGCGCGTCTGGCCGATGGGATACCCATTGATCCGCAGTCTTGGCAAGCGATTTGTCAGGCGGGGGAAAAAGCGGGCATGACCGCCGCTGATATGGCGGGGTTCACGAAATAGGTCTGGATATTGACGACGCCTTTAACAGGGCTGGGAAGCCGTTTGCTTAGGCCCCGCGCCAGACCTTCAGCGGTTTCAATGGGAGGACAGTTAGAATCGCCCTCATTGAAACACCTGCACGAGTTAACGGTGAGAAGGCTGCTGCCGCTTGATGAGCATCTTGGATTAGGATTGATAGAATTGGGATACTTAATCAGGCCCGACTTTGGTATAACATATGGGCAGAAGGGTGTGAGTCGTTTGGTACTCGAACCGTCATCAAGCATCACAAACATTTATTATAGCGACTAAGGGAAGCAGGATATGAGTATCGCGAGTCTATCAGGAATTCTAAAAATCTTTAGCGGGTCTGAGCCCAGCGCTGAGGAGCAAGCTCAGTTGGCAAAAGAAGTGATGTTGATGACCCTTGCCCGGGCGACTGCCTCGGACACTAACATCAAAGACATCGAGATAGAAAAGGTTCGTGAAGTGTTACTTGCTCGAACGGGAGATGACTTTTCAAGCTCTGAGATTCGGGTAGCCGCCAATTCGGAATTGTATGAAAAAGCACCGCTGGATAAGTATCTATCAACGTCTGCTAAGCAAATGAGTAGCGCAGATCGAGTGAGCATTGCGCAAGCTTTAGCCGAGGTGATCCAAGCTGATGGGCGTGTCAGCAATCCAGAGATCAACTTCTTTAATGCCTGCGTGAGTGCGCTGGGCATCACGGCCGCAGAACTGATGGGCTTGAACGGAGAAAGTTAACGTTTAGGTCTGGGCGTTTAGATTGAAAACGTTTGCGCTAACCCGTATTCGACCGTCATCCCGCAAGCTGGCTGTCATTGTGTGACTGACTTTAAGGTAAGCGAGCGGTTGGCGGTAAGGTTGAGGGTTGCAACTTGAAAGGCGCCCTCGATTTTCCTCAGTGGCTATCCACCGAACACTGTGTCAAGAAGCGCTGCGTGTTCTTGAAGGCTGTCTGCTATGACAGTGCATTATCAGGTACAATGCAGTAACAGGGACAATGCAGTCCAAGGGGTAGGACAGGCCCTCAGCGCCGCAGATGATGGTGCCGAGAAGAGGACTTGAACCTCCACGGGGTTTCCCCCACTAGCACCTGAAGCTAGCGTGTCTACCAATTCCACCACCTCGGCAACGAAGAGGCGCAGATTACTCGCCGGTTCTCAATCTGTCAACGCCGAGACAGCCAGCCCATCCCAGGAGTAATAGTTGACCCCAAAAGACCCAAATTTTAGTGATGAAGCAAGGCGATACGACAGGCCTATTGCAAGCAGGGCATATATTTTGTCCTTGGTCGCTGCGTCCTCCAGCCCAATCACCGCGAGACAAATCGCAGGACGACTGGAGTTGACGGATGCGGTTGATAAGCGGGCTCTGAAGGCGCGGTTGGCCGCGATGTTGCGAAGCGGTGAGCTGGTGATGAATGCACGCCGGGGCTATCGCCTGCCCGCAGCCAGGGACCTTCTGGCGGGGGTCGTTTCGGCGCATCCAGAAGGATTTGGCTTTCTGATGATCGAGACCCTGGATGAGGATGTCTATCTCAGCGCCAGAGAGATGCAAGGCTATTTGCACGGGGATAAAGTACTTGCTCGTGTCTTGGGTAAGGATGCCAGGGGCCGTCCTCAGGCGGAGATCGTCAAGGTGGTTGAGCGAGTGATCACTGAAGTGATCGGTCGCCTCGTAATCCAGAAGCATCAAGCCTTTGTCGAACCGCTTTCCCGCAAGGTCCATCAAACCGTCCGAGTTGACAAAGGCGCTGCCCAACATCGATTCAGCAGCGGCGATATCGTGTCAGTATGCATTACCGATTATGCCAGCAGTCAACGAGGTCTACTGGGTGAAATTACCGACCGAGTGGCGGAGAAACTGACCCCTGAAGTTGAAATTGATATTGTGCTTCAAGGTCATGATATCCCGGTAGAGTTCCCCGGCGACGTGTTGGAGCAAGCCAGTCGGTTTCCCAGCGAGCTAACCGCAAGGGATCTTAAGTATCGTGAGGATCTAAGGTCTTTACCCTTTGTGACGATTGATGGCAGTGATGCGAAAGATTTTGATGATGCGGTTTATGCGGAGCCGACGTCAGAGGGCTATCACTTGCTGGTTGCCATTGCGGACGTGGGTCATTACGTCAAGGAAGGTTCGCCCCTCTACCAAGAAGCTGAGAATAGGGGCACCAGCGTTTACTTTCCAGAACGTGTGATACCGATGCTACCCGAGCGACTCAGTAATGGGCTCTGCTCATTGAGGCCGGATGAGGATCGTCTCGTGCTGGTTTGCTCCCTTAACTTTGACCAACAAGGGCGGCGTACAGGTTACCGTTTCTTTGAGGCGGTGATTCGTTCAAAGGCCCGGTTGATCTATGCTGAGGTTGCAGGCTGGATGGCTGGGGAGCCTAGTGAGCCCGTCATAACCGCTGAGGTCGAGCCGTCGTTATCGGCTTTGCAGGCTTTGTATCAGCGCCTGATGCGTCGGCGCCAAGCGCGGGGTGCGTTGGAGATTGAAACCACCGAGCTGAATATTGGCTGGGACGCCGAAGGTGACTTGATTAATTTAGCCCCAGTTGAGCGAACCGAAGCCCATAAGCTGATTGAAGAGTGTATGTTGGCCGCCAATGTTGCCATGGCTGATTTCATCAAAAAATCCGAACAACCAGGTCTTTATCGGGTTCATGATGAGCCGGATGCTGACCGAGTTGAGCGCTTGACCCAAGTGCTAGGACAGTTTGGTGTGGCGCTTGACGCCGAGCTTGGCCACGTCACGACCGAAACTTTTCAACGGATTCTCGATTTGAGTCGCGATCTCCCCGCCTCGGCAGCCTTGCAGATGCTAGTCCTAAGGTCCATGAACCAAGCTATTTATACCCCTGATGAACGACCACACTTTGGGTTAAATTATGCGGGTTACGCGCATTTCACCTCGCCGATTAGGCGTTTATCAGATTTGGTCAACCATCTTTTGGTCAAAAAGGTGTTGCAGCGATCCGACCGACGCCGACGCAACAAGGGCGTTGATTTTTTAGATCTTGAAGCGATGGTTCAGTTAGGTGAGCGTGCCAGCGCCACCGAACGCCGCGCTGACATGGCCGTTTACGAAGTCCTGGGTTGGCTAAAATGTGAATATCTGAAGCAGTACATCGGAGATACGTTTGAAGGGCTTGTAACCACGGTGGTTAAATTTGGTTTGTTTGTGAACCTCGAGCCAATGATGGCAGAGGGCCTTGTCCACATTGGTAATCTGCCCAAAGATCGGTATCAGTTCGACCCCGAAGCAAACACCCTGACGGCCAATGTCGGTCGTTTAGTATTCAGTATGGGAGATCGGGTAGCGGTGCAACTTGATTCGGTCGACAGCACTCTCGGACAGGTAAGCTTGTCCTTGATTCAGCACTTTCCGGCAAAGCGCCGGGGCGCGCCTGTTGGCCGAAGAAAGCCCCTGAAATCGACGTCAAAAAGTCGTCCAAATTCAACGAAATCAACGAAATCAACGAAACCTAGGAAATCAACTGCCGCAAAAGGACGAACCCGTCGTGGCAGATAATTGGATATTTGGGTTTCATGCGGTGACCCAGGTGGTCAAACGTGGTGACCCAGGAACGCTTTACCTGCGGCTGGGGTTAGTATCGCCGCGGTCGGCCAACTTGATTGAGCTGGCGGAAGCGGCAAATTGTCCTGTTGTGCGTTGGAGCGAAGCGTCTTTTGGTCGAGTTCTGGGTGACGCGGCGCCGCATCAAGGTGTAGCATTTTTGAGTCAAGCCAACACCCCTGTGCCGCGGCAGAGTTTGTCCTCCGTGTTGAGCTCGGTGGCGGAATCTCGAACCTTGCTGGTGCTTGACGGCGTGACTGATCCGGGTAACTTAGGTGCTTGTCTGCGAAGCGCCGCAACCTTTGGGGTAGATGCCGTGATTGTACCCAAGCACGGAACGGCGGCATTCAATGCGACGGTGCTGAAACGATCGGCCGGAGCCGCTGCTAAGGTCCCCGTCGTTGAGGTGGTCAACTTGGCTCGAGCGCTCAAGCAAATGAAAGAAGCCGGGTTCTGGGTGATTGGGACAGCGTTGGGTGCTGATCAGGCGCTGCAGGATATATCGTTAACAGGTAATTTGGCATTGGTCATGGGCTCGGAAGGCGACGGACTCAGATTTAACACCCGCAAGCACTGTGACCTGTTGGCTGAAATCCCCATGGCGCTGCCAGACTTTAACTTAAATGTCAGTGTTGCCACCGGAATTTGCCTGTACGAAGTGTTAAGGCAAAAACACCAGGCGAAGTAAACTAAATTTGCACATCACTGAACAATTTCGTACACTTCGCGGCCTTATTTCTATTCACTCCTTGCTGCACTGGTCCTGCCAGGTAGCAATTACCGAGAGGAGATCTCTATGCGACATTATGAAGTCGTCTTTATGGTGCATCCTGGACAGAGCGAACAAGTGCCAGGGATGATCGAGCGGTACTCTAATTTAATCACCCAAGGTGGTGGCGCCGTGCATCGGGTCGAAGATTGGGGGCGCCGTCAGTTGGCCTACCCGATTAACAAAATTTTTAAAGCGCATTACGCGATGTTGAACATCGAATGCGGCTTGGACACGCTAGAAGAGCTGAGTGACGCTTTCCGTTTTAACGATGCGGTCATCCGCAACATGATCATGGGCCGGAAGCAGGCCGATTTGGGCGAGTCACCGATCATGAAGATTGAAAACGAAAGTAAAGAACGCAAGACCCGGGAAGAAAGTCGGGCAGCGCGCGCCGAATCCAAAGCAACCGAAGCGACGCCGAAACCTGCAGCATCAGAGCCCGCCAGTGAGGCCGCTTCAGCTGCTGAGCAAGGAGCTTAAACATGTCACGTTTTTTTAGAAGAAGAAAATACTGTCGGTTCACCGCTGAAGGCATCACCGAAGTCGATTACAAAGATGTCGAGCTGTTGAAGGCTTACATCACGGAAACGGGGAAAATTGTCCCTAGCCGCATTACCGGTACAAAAGCAAAATACCAACGGCAATTGGCTAAGGCGGTGAAGCGAGCGCGTTATTTGGCTTTGCTGCCCTATACCGACGCGCATAAATAGGCGAGTCTGGGCAATACCTTGAAGGGACTCGCGCAGTTTGTGATGCGAGGCCGATTGCAGGCCAGCGGTGCAGCAGCGCTGGCATCAGCACTGCCGATAGTCGGTTGGTTGGGCACGGCAATAGTCGCGCTGGTGGTGCTGAGGCAAGGGCTAAAAGACGGCCTCCTGGTCTTGCTTTGGGCGGCGTTGCCTTTAGTCTTGATTTATCAGACCGGGGGTGATGCCAGTGGATTGGCTGCGATCTCCGGTGTTTTTTTGCTAGCGATGGTGTTGCGGCTTACAACATCATGGGAGCTGACGCTGCTTGCCGCGGTCGGAGTGGCTGCAGCAGGAAGTTGGGCATTCGCAATATTGTCGGCGCCAATTTTGGCCGCGTTTGCACAATGGTATGTGGAGACCCTTTCGGCCCTCGCAGCTGATGCTGGGGTTGCCGGAGTGACGCTTGAAGAGGGCAAAAGTCAGGCCATCAGTTATCTAGCCATGGGGCAAGGGTATTTGATGGTTTTGGCGGTGGTACTCGCCCGGTGGTGGCAAAGTGTTTTGTTTAATCCCGGGGGGTTTAAGCAGGAGATTCGAAATGTCCGTCTGACCCCTAGGGTGAGCGGCCCGCTACTGATCGTCGTGGTGCTTTGTAGCGTGACCCCGGGCTACGAATCTTGGGTCGGACTGCTAGCGATGCCTTTTGTGGTAGCGGGAACTGGGTTAGTCCATTGGCAGTTGGCGCAAAAATCAGCGCAGAGCCAATGGTATATAGCGTATTACATGAGTGTGTTATTGCTGTTTCAGTGGGTGTCTATGGCGCTGGTTGCGTTGGTACTCGCCGACGGCTTGTTAGATTTAAGACAAAGAATGAAGTCCAGAGAGGATTAGATCATGGAAGTAATTTTGTTGGAGAATGTCGCCAACCTCGGTGGGTTGGGCGATCAAGTGACGGTTAAGCCCGGCTATGGCAGAAACTTCTTAGTGCCCAAAGGCAAAGCCGTACCTGCGACTGCCGCGAACATTGCTGACTTTGAGTCGCGTCGCGCAGAACTACAAAAAGAGGCCGACGCTCAGCGTAAGGCCGCTGAAGCTCGAGCAGAGGGTATCAATGCCCTGGCCATTCGCATAGCCGCGAACGCAGGTGAAGAGGGCAAATTGTTCGGATCAGTGACCGTAAGAGATATTGCTGATGCTGCCACGGCAACGGGCACCGAGATCGATCGCAGTGAAGTGCGTTTACCGGCCGGTCCGCTGCGTGAAGTCGGAGAGTATCAGGTTGAGATTTATCTGCATCCGGAAGTCAGCGCCGAGCTCAACGTGGTTGTTGAAGCAGAAGAAGCGTTTCCATCTTAAGCACAATCCGATAGGCTATTAAGCCCTCAAAGCGAGAGCAGCGTTCCGTGGCAGTTGACATGGATGATCACCAGTCCCTCAAGGTACCGCCCCATTCCATAGAAGCGGAACGATCGGTGCTAGGGGGCTTAATGCTCGATAGCGATGCCTGGGACCGAGTTTCAGCGCTGATTACCGGCGATGACTTCTATCGGTCTGAGCATCGTCCTATTTTTCGAGCCATGGAAGGGCTCGTCGGTCAAAATAAGCCACTAGATATCGTCACCTTGGCAGAGTCCCTTGAGTTACAGGGGGAGCTTGATACCGTGGGCGGATTGACCTACCTCACCGAGCTGGCCTCGAGCACCCCAACCGCTTCGAATGTCGCCGCTTATGCTGAAATCGTTCAAGAGAGATCAACGGTGCGAAAGCTGATTGGCGTCGCTCATGAGATTGCCGAAAGTGGTTTTAACCCCCAGGGTCGAGACAGCGCTCGATTGATCGATGAGGCTGAAAGCAAAGTCTTTAAAATTGGCGATGAGCGACCCAGTCGAGGTGGGCCAGAAGGTGTTCGTCCGTTATTGACCAAAGCAATAGAAAAAATCGATGAGCTCTATTTAACCAAAGGGGCTTTGACCGGTATTAGCAGTGGTTTTCAAGACCTTGATGCCATCACCAGCGGTCTCCAACCTTCGGATTTGGTCATCATCGCCGGCAGGCCCTCGATGGGTAAAACCGCACTCATGATGAATATTGCCGAGAGCGCGGTCATCTCCGGCAACAAACCAGTCCTGGTTTACAGTCTGGAGATGCCTTCGCACTCTTTGGTGATGCGTATGTTGTCCAGTCTTGGTCGGATTGATCAGACCAAAATTCGAAATGGCCAGTTGAGCGATGACGATTGGCCGCGACTGACCTCCGCGGTAACGCTGCTCAACGATAAGCCGTTATTCGTTGATGATACGCCTGGCTTAACCCCGAACGAGATGCGTTCGCGAACCCGAAGAATTGTTCGGGAACACGGACCTGTGGGTATGATTGTGGTGGATTACTTGCAGCTGATGCAGACCTCGGGAACACCAGAGAACCGAGCTGTCGAGATCTCTGAAATTTCTCGATCCCTGAAATCGATCGCGAAAGAATTTGATTGCCCAGTGATTGCGGGTTCGCAGCTTAATCGTGGCCTCGAACAGCGTACCGACAAACGTCCGATCATGTCGGATTTGCGCGAATCTGGGGCCATAGAGCAGGATGCCGATCTGATTATGGCAGTCTATCGAGACGAGGTTTACCACGAGGATACGCCGGACAAAGGCATCGCGGAAATCATCATTCTCAAACAGCGAAACGGTCCTATCGGTCGAAAAAAACTGGCGTTTATGGGTCAGTACACCAAATTCGAGGACCTAGCTAGAGATTACGAAGACTACTACGAGTGATGATAGAAGGCCCTCGAGCCAAGATCGACCTGGCAGCCATAGAACAGAATTTCAACCTGGCCAGTGGAGCAGCGCCTGACAGTAAGGTCATGGCGGTGCTGAAAGCCGATGCTTACGGGCATGGTGCGGCGCAAATTGCGAGCCGGTTAGCGAGCGCCGATGCTTTCGCGGTCGCTCGTTTGGGAGAGGCCATCGACCTTCGAAAAGCCGGGGTCAACCAGCCTTTGGTCGTGCTTGAGGGCATATTTGATGTGGCGGGGGCAAGGCTTGCGGCAACCTATGACCTAGACTTGGTTATTCATGCCTTGTATCAACTGGATCTCCTGGTAGAAGGTCAGTGTAAGCTTTGGTTAAAGCTTGATACGGGTATGAACCGACTGGGCCTGACCTCTGATGATCTCACACGCTGTTTGCGGGCGTTACCCGAGCATCGAATTCGGGGGGTGATGTCACACTTATCGGATGCCGACGATCCTAAGAATCCTAAAAATGCTGAGCAACTTGCGCGGTTGAAGGCGGCGGCTGCACCCGGTGGGCTGCCGACCTGTCTTGGAAATTCTGCGAGCATAATCAGTGGCGCCGCGAATGTCTGCGAGTGGATTAGACCAGGCCTGATGTTGTATGGCATTGATCCTGTGTCGGAGAACCCAAGTGGTTTGTGCCCCGCAATGACCTTCAAAGCGCCGGTCATCGCGGTCAACAGGGTGCGAGCTGGTGCAACAATCGGCTATGGTAGCACTTGGCGCGCGCCTGCCGAGATGACGGTTGCTGTGCTTGCGGTGGGATATGCCGACGGATACCCCCGGGAGATTGGACCCTCAACCCCTGTTTGGTTAGGTCGTCAGGAGTGGGTACTGGGGCGAGTTTCAATGGACTTGGTTGTGATTTCGGCTTCCCAAGAAGATCCGCCCAGCATTGGTGACGAGGCAGAACTATGGGGGCTCAACGTATCGGTGGACAGGGTCGCAGCGTCGGCCAATACCTTGCCTTACGTGTTGCTTTGCGGCCTTGGTCGCCGAGTTCAGCGCGAATTTGTTGGATAGCAGTGCCATGAAAAAGACAAAAATCGCTTTTGTGTGTGAGGATTGTGGTGCCGAGTACAGTAAGTGGCAGGGCCAATGCCACGATTGCAAGGCGTGGAACACGCTGAAGCAAATCAACCTGGGTAGTCAACGTCAGACTCGTCGGGAGGGCTATGCCGGCGCCGTTGAAGCGCTGCAAACCCTTGACCAGGTTGTGGTGGCTGACGAGCCGCGTTTGCCCCTAGCATCGGGCGAATTGAGTCGGGTGCTCGGCGGTGGTTTGGTGCCGGGCTCAGCGGTTCTTATCAGTGGGTCACCTGGCGCGGGAAAGAGCACATTGTTGATTCAGGCCTTATGTGAATTAGCTAAATCTGAAACTTGCTTGTACGTTACCGGGGAAGAGAGTCTTGCCCAAATCGCCATGCGAGCTAAACGTCTGGGACTGGCAACGGACCAACTCAAAGTCATGGCTGAAACTCGAATCGAAGTCATTGCGGACGTTTGGGAGGCGAATCAACCCAGGATTCTCGTGGTCGATTCGATTCAAGTGATGCAAAGCGAAGGTGTCGATTCTGCACCCGGTAGTGTCAGTCAAGTGAGGGAGTCCGCGGGCTTTTTGATCCAGAAAGCCAAACAAACCGGTACGATTCTCATCGTGGTGGGGCACGTCACCAAAGAGGGGAATCTGGCAGGACCCAGAGTTCTGGAACACATGATCGATGCCTTCTTGATGCTAGAAGGGGATGCCGACGGTCGTTTCCGGACGCTACGGTCAATCAAAAATCGTTTTGGCGCGGTTAACGAACTCGGTGTTTTTGCTATGACAGAGCAAGGGCTGAAAGATGTCGCCAATCCTTCCGCCATTTTTTTAAATCGCTCGGGCATTGATTCTCCCGGGAGCGTGGTCATGGCCGTCTGGGAAGGAACGCGGCCTTTGCTGGTAGAGGCCCAGGCCTTAGTAGACCAAAGTGCATTTTCTAACCCTAGGAGGGTCGCGGTGGGTTTTGAACAGAACCGGCTGGCGATGTTGTTGGCGGTTTTGAGCCGCCATGGCGGCCTGCAAATTGCCGACCAGGATGTTTACATCAATGCGGTGGGTGGGATCCGAGTCGATGAAACCAGCAGCGATTTAGCGGTGCTAATGGCTGTTGTCTCAAGTTTTCGGAATCGGCCTCTCCCGCAGGATTTGATTTGTTTTGGTGAGATTGGTTTATCCGGTGAAATTCGGCCCGTTCCCAATGGCCAAGAGCGTTTAAGAGAGGCAGCAAAACATGGTTTTAAACGAGGCTTGATCCCAAAGGGAAACTTTAGCAAGCAGGCAGTAGCGGGCATGACCTTGCGACCGGTGACCCAACTGTCTGAGGCTTTGGCTGTGATCAATGACTGGTAAGACCTAGCTCACCAGTTTTTTATAACGAACCCGCGATGGGGTGAGGTTCTCTGCCCCCAGCCGTTTTTTCCGGTCAGCCTCATATTCAGAATAGTTCCCTTCGAAGAAGGTTGCTTGGCTATCACCCTCAAAAGCCAGAATGTGAGTAGCGATACGATCCAGAAACCACCGATCATGAGAAATGACCATAACGGACCCGGGGTAGGCTTCAATTCCTGATTCCAGCGCTCTTAAGGTCTCAACGTCCAGGTCATTGGTGGGTTCATCAAGCAACAGGAAATTGGCACCGATTTTAAGGAGTTTGGCGAGGTGAACGCGATTACGTTCACCGCCAGAAAGGTCTTTAACCAGCTTTTGCTGGTCAGCACCTTTAAAGTTAAACCGGCCAACGTAGGATCGAGACGGTGTTTCGTATCGACCGATCTTGATGATTTCACTACCCTCAGAGATTTCTTCCCAAACGGTATTGTCAGCATTGAGCGAATCGCGGCTTTGATCGACATAACCCAACTGCACCGATTCACCGAGGCTGATCGTACCCGTGTCCGGTTCCGACTGACCGCTAATCATTTTGAACAAGGTCGACTTGCCTGCTCCATTACCGCCAATGATGCCAACGATGGCGCCCTTAGGCACGGAAAAGCTGAGATCACTGATCAACAGCTTGTCCTTAAAGCCCTTAGAGACGCCTGTTAGGTCTACCACTTTGTCCCCCAGTCGTGGCCCAGGCGGGATATAAAGCTCCTGGGTCTCGTTTCTGCTTTGAAACTCTTGAGAATTGAGCTCCTCAAAGCGGGCCAGGCGAGCGCGATTCTTGGCCTGACGGGCTTTGGGTTGTGTGCGTACCCATTCAAGTTCGGCTTTGATGGTTTTCTGCCTTGCCTGCTCTTGACGTTGCTCAACTGCCAGACGTTTTTCTTTGGCTGCTAGCCATGCTGAGTAATTGCCCTCATAGGGAATTCCTTGACCTCGATCCAGTTCAAGGATCCAGCCGGCTGCGTTGTCTAGAAAATAGCGGTCGTGGGTAATGGCGACAACGGTTCCCGGGAAATCCGTCAGGAAATGTTCAAGCCAGCCTACGCTTTCAGCATCCAGATGGTTGGTGGGCTCATCTAGCAGAAGCATGTCGGGATTGGCGAGCAACAGTCGACAAAGGGCAACGCGACGACGCTCTCCCCCCGATAGGGTTTCAACGTCGCTGTCAAAAGGCGGTAACCGGAGTGCATCCGCGGCGACCTCAATTTTGCGATCGAGGTCCCAACCTTCACAGGCATCAATCTTTAACTGAAGGGTGCCCTGTTGATCGAGCAACGCGGTCATTTCGTCGTCGGTCATGGGTTCTGCAAAGCGATCGCTGATGGCATTGAATTCGTCCATCAGGTTCTTAATGTCTCTAACGCCATCCTCAATGTTACCCAGAACGTCTTTATCGGCATCAAGCTCAGGCTCTTGGGGTAAATATCCGATGTTCAAATCGGCCATCGGCCGAGCTTCGCCCAAGTGTTCTTGGTCAAGTCCGGCCATAATTCTCAGGAGGCTAGATTTTCCGGAGCCATTAAGGCCTAGCACACCAATTTTAGCCCCCGGAAAAAACGACAACGAAATATCTTTAAGGATGGTTCGATTGGGTGGCACGACCTTGCCAACGCGAGCCATGGTAAAAACGTACTGAGCCATTGGATAACCTCTTTGAAAAGCGCTTGTGAACTCCAACATCCGGAAAATATCACGCAAATTTGCTGAGCCAACGCTAGCTTGCTTGATGGCATTCCGCTGTAGAGAAATTTAACACATTATCCATAGGGTCATTAGGGAGATGCTCTCGCCAACGGTCATCGGACAGCGTTGCGGCCTTAGTGGAATGCAGTCGACGCGGATAGGGGCCGATAAAGTCATCGATTGGTTGCGAAGATACTCCTCGATAGGTGGGCTTTCGAGCGCGATGGCATGCGGAGTTTGCGCGGTCGACTATCGCGTTTCTCGAATCGGTTTTGACTTATTCCGCCGACAGCGTTCTGAGCAGTATCTAACGTGATCCCAATCTTTTTGCCATTTTTTTCGCCAAGTAAACGTCAAGCCGCACTGCTGACATAGCTTACTCGGGAGCTGGGTTTTTTGGTGAGGCATGCGAGGATCCGATCAAGGTAAACGCTGAAGATGAAAGTAGCAGCTTGCAAGTGCGAGGGTAACTATTTGTACTCCAAAAGAGAGGCGCTGGATGAGTGGATCTTTAGAGTGCGTAATGTCGCTGCAGTAACGTCGCCGAAATTGCGATCTTTGCCCTCGATTGCGTGATGGGCTTTAGCGCAAGGGCAAGAAGGGCTCCGATTTCTATTGGCCGATGCCTCTCGGGGCTCTGCCGTTTGGGTTGGTGGCTTGAATTCGTTGATCACGTTATGATCTCTGGCTCAGTCGGTACAAGTAGTCACGGTATTGAATCATCATGATAAGTCTCTCTGACTTTTTGCCAGAAATGATAGCGACGATCATTGGGGTCGCGCTTGGAGGCATGGGGGCGCTCTACAATTCTCGACGGCAGTTCAATGAAATTAAGCGCCAACGGGCGAGAATCTTCCTGAAAAATTTAGAGAGTGAAATCAAAGAGAACATGCAGCTCGTTGAGTTGGCACTGCAAAATTATCTTGAGGTCGATTATGGTCGCTCTTTTTTTCTAGGGTCGATTGCTTGGGATACAGCGACGATTAAGGGTGACTTAGCCGATGTCTTAGGCATCGAACTGGCCGATAAGATTGAAAATCAATATCGAATTTTCTTCAGACTGAGATACTACGTGGATTTAATGACGCAGTTGTGGTTTGCCCCTACGGAGATCGACGGCCGGTCGGAAATTCAAGAAGGGTTTCGAAATCATATTATCTCGAACCTCCAACAAGCGATGGAGACTTACCCAGCGGTTCAAGCCGCAATTGTTGAAGCCAAAAACTCCATGGCAGCGGTGCAGTCGAAAGATCATGCCGGTTGAATTGAGCTTTGCTATCGTCGCATTGATTCGTTGAGTAGCCTATGTTTTGTCCATTTTGCAGTCACAGTGAGACCAAGGTAAACGACAGTCGGCTGGTGGCAGAAGGTAACCAAGTTAGACGTCGTCGGGAATGCTTGGCGTGCGGAGAACGATTCACTTCTTTTGAGTCTGCTGAACTGATGATGCCGCGAGTGATTAAGTCCGATGGCAATCGAGAACCGTTTAATGAAGAGAAGCTCCGTGCAGGTCTGATGCGGGCCTTAGAGAAACGTCCGGTCAGCCTAGAAGGTGTCGAAGCAGTGTTGTCGAGAATCAAGAGTGCATTGCGAGCTACGGGTGAGCCAGAACTTAAGAGTTTGGAGCTGGGTGAATTGGTTATGCAAGAATTGCGAACCTTAGACGAAGTTGCCTATGTGCGATTTGCGTCGGTGTATCGAAGCTTTCAAGACATCAGCGAGTTTAAGCGAGAGATTGATTCGATGGGAAAAACCCAACGCAAGCGAAAGCCGAGCGAGAAAAAGCGTCCGCCTTCAAAAGGGCTTCGGCCCAATGGATGATCGCAGGTTTCTTGCTCGGGCTTTTCAGTTGGCTAAAAAGGGGCTGTATACGGCAGATCCAAATCCCCGGGTCGGTTGTGTTCTGGTGCGCGACGGCAGAATCCTTGCTGAGGGTTTTCATCGCCAAGCCGGAGAACCGCATGCAGAGGCCAATGCCCTGGCTAACGCGACAGAATCGGTGGTCGGAGCCACGGCGTATGTCACGCTAGAACCCTGCAGTTTTCACGGTAGGACGCCGGCCTGCGCGGAAGCCTTAATCAAGGCAGGCATCAGTCGCGTGGTCGCAGCAGCGGAAGACCCGCACCCCAGAAATCGGGGGGCCGGCTTTGAGCGTTTGCAGGCTGCAGGTATCGAAGTGATTCCAGCTTTAGACCCGGAGGCAGCCGAAAGGTTGAATCCCGGCCATATGATGACCCACAGCATTGGGCGCCCCTTCATTCGGCTGAAGTTAGCGGCGACGATGGACGGCTTCACTGCGTTACCCAATGGCGAAAGTCAGTGGATCACGGGTCCTGCAGCCCGGCTAGACGTGCAAAGATTGAGAGCCCGGAGTTCGGCCATTGTGACGGGAGCAAACACGGTCTTGGTGGATGATCCGCGTTTAACCGTGCGTGACCCCAATATTGATGCTGAGATCAGCCAATGGCTCTTAGCTCGAGCGCGACCCGTTTATGTGCTCGATTCAAAGGCTCGAACGACATCAGCGCATAGGATTTATCAAAACCCGCTAGCGGTTCAGGTTTGCACAGACGGCTCGGCGCCGACTCACGCAACCTCGATGATTACCGCCGCTGATGAAACGGGACGGGTCGACTTAGTCACGTTTTGTCGAGCCCTCGCAGAGCGTGGTCACTTAGAGTTGTTGTTCGAATGTGGCCCTGTGTTGGCCGGTGCCATGATAGAGGCTGAGTTGGTCGATGAGCTGATTGTATATCTTGCGCCTAAGTTTATGGGACAAGGGATGCCGTTACTACAGTTACCAGAACTTGCTAAGATGACGGATGTGCACGCCTGGCAGATCGCTGAGACACGCCGTGTTGGCCCCGACCTAAAGCTGACCCTAAAACCCAGTCAGTCCGAGTAGTATTAGAGGATATCAATCTATGTCTCGAGTCATTGAAGGAGATCTTACCGCAACAACGTCTGGCATTACGTTAGTGGTAGCGAGGTTCAACGAGTTTATTGTCGATAGTCTGTTGAAGGGAGCGCTGGCAACCCTCAAGCGTCATGGTGTTCAAGAAAAGTGTTTGACCATCGTCAAAGTGCCTGGCGCCTTTGAAATTCCGTTGGCTGCTCAGTTGGCTGCGGAAAAAGCCGATTGTGCGGCAGTGATTACGCTGGGCGCTGTGGTTCGTGGCGGTACGCCACACTTTGATTATGTTGCAGGCCAGGTCGCCAGCGGCGTGAGTCAAGTGGCGTTGGCAACCGGTAAGCCAGTGATTTTCGGTGTGTTAACCACAGATACCCTGGAACAAGCCATCGAGCGGTCCGGTACGAAAGCTGGAAACAAGGGCTCAGATGCGGCGATGACCGCCATCGAGATGATCAATCTTGTAAGAAAAATGGCATGAAGTCCTCTCCCTCGGCCCGCCATAGAGCCCGTAAATTGGCGGTACAAGCGCTTTATCAATGCCAGTATGTGAACACATCGCCGGCTCAAGTGGTGAAAGAGTTCATCGAAGATAATGATTTAAAGCGAGCCGATGTTACCTATTTTGAGTCTTTGGTGCTCGGTGCCTCTCGAGATCAAACGCCACTGTGGCAAGCGATTGAGCCGTTACTCGATCGTGGTGGTGATGAGATCGATCCCGTCGAGCGCAGCATTTTGCTCTTGGGTGCCTTCGAACTAAAAACACACATCGAAATACCTTTCAAAGTCGTGATTTCTGAAGCGGTTGATATCGCCAAGATATTCGGGGCGACCGACAGCTACAAGTACATCAATTCGATTTTGGATCGTTTGGCCCTCGCCT
The DNA here is from genome assembly GCA_002689445.1 of Gammaproteobacteria bacterium. GTDB lineage: Bacteria > Pseudomonadota > Gammaproteobacteria > Pseudomonadales > Azotimanducaceae > UBA9926. The sequence continues at coordinate 27,875 of NZGC01000070.1, read as the reverse complement.
TTCGAGCGGTAGAAACATCGGCTTTGGGGCGGTAATGGCCCTCTCTGAGTTCGACATTATCGAGCAGTATTTTGCGCCCCTAGGTGATTTCAAAGGTCCCTATACGCGATTGGGACCAGGCGATGACTGTGCCGTGATTACGCCGCCAGCCGGAGAACAATTGTGCGTCTCAACAGATACCTTTATCGAAGGGATTCATTTTCCCCAAGAGGTTGATCCTGCCATCGTAGCTCAACGCAGTCTGGCCGCCGCGCTCAGCGATCTTGCAGCAATGGGGAGCAAACCCGTCGGGGTTACGGGTGCCATTACTCTACCAGGTGTGGCGCCGGCTTGGCTCAGCGCGTTTTCACAAACCTTAAAAGCTTGCTTAGCTCGTTGGCAAAGTCCGTTGATCGGGGGCAATATCAGTCAGGGTCGAGTGCTCTCGATAACTTGGACGGTATTGGGTTCAGTGCCCTTTGAGGAATTCATCAGTCGGTGCGGAGCATCTGCGGGCGCAGATATCTACGTCAGTGGTTGGCCGGGCCGTGCCGGCTTAGCGCTAGCGCAGCGCCTGAACGGTGAAACGGCTACCAAGACTTTAGCCCCGCATTATGAGGCTCCCCAGCCTCGGCTCGAACTGGGGCAAAACTTGAGAGGAATCGCCTCAGCGATGATCGACGTTTCCGATGGGCTACTCGCCGATCTACAGCATTTGCTGGATGCCAGTGGGCTAGGGGCAGAATTAGATCTCGCTACCTTGAGTTTCGATACAATCCTCGCCGAAGCCGCAACAAGCGAAGTGGCGGCGCGACGAGTGACCCTAACAGCCGGTGATGACTACGAGTTGTGCTTCACCGCAGATTCGGAACATCGAGCGGCCATCGGTCGGTTAGCAGACGTCTTAGCGTTGCCTTTGACTCGGATTGGGAAAACGCAAACCCAAGCGGGGATTCGGTTCTTGAATCGCCCGGAGGACTTATCCGTTGATGAACTGAGTAGCCAACAGGGCTACCAGCACTTTGTATGAAGCCGAAACTCGCAACCATGGTAGAAAGTCCGACCCTTGTGGTTGCACTAGGATTTGGTGTCGGCCTAAGTCGTTGGGCGCCGGGTACGATGGGCAGTATCATTGGCTTGTTTCTCTTCCTCGGAATGTCCGCGTTACCCGCGAGCATTTTATTGGTCGTCATCATCGTCGGGAGTTTAATGGGCGTTTGGATTTGTGAGCGAGCCGCATTGGCCGTACAGCAAAAAGATCCTGGTTGCATTGTTTGGGATGAAATCGTCGGGATGTGGTGCGCGCTGCTACTGGTGCCTTTAGAGCCCTTGTGGTTGGCCCTTTCGTTTTTCCTATTCCGGATGCTGGATATCCTCAAGCCGGGTCCCATTGGCTGGTTGGACAAAAACCTCAAGGGTGGCCTAGGCATTATGGCAGACGATTTGGCTGCAGGGGTTGTGACGGCTGTTGGCATTCATGGTCTTTTGCTGTTGATCTGAGGGTTTGAGTTGCTCCCCGATGTTCCCCTTGTGTTGTCAAATAAACCCAAGAGTGACAAGGTACTGACTATTGCGCGATAGTGAGGAAGCCCATATGAAAATCCACCAGTACTACACTTACAACGACCTAAGAAATTTTACCTACGTCATCGAACTTGCCTCAGGCGAGGCGATTGTTTTGGATCCCTGGGATGCCGATGAGACATCAGGATATTTAGCGGATCTTGGGCTTACCTTACGAACAATCATCAACACCCACGAGCATGGCGATCACACTCGAGGTAATGCGGCTCTGGTTGCCGAACATCAGTGTCAGGTATGGGCTCATGAAAATGGGCAAGATAAGATTCCGGGGATGACGAGAGCTTTAACGGCTGGCGAGGATATTGAACTCGAATCCGGGGTGAGGATGACCGTGCTGGATACCCCGGGGCACACCTTCGCGCATCTGTGCTTTTTGGTAACGATCGATGGTAACCCGCAAGCCGTTTTCACAGGAGATACGTTATTCAATGCTGGGGTAGGTAATTGTCACAATGGCGGTAGCCCGGAGGTGTTGTATGAAACCATTCGAGCCCAGTTCCATCCGCTAGAAGACGGCGTCGTTGTGTATCCGGGACACGATTATCTAGAGAATAATCTGCAATTCACGCTGCATCTTGAGCCCAGTAACGAAGTCGCTCAGCAATGGTTATCTCGAGTCGAAGGCAATGACCCTGGCAAGGTTTCGATCACCACAACGATCGGCGATGAACGGTCAATCAATACGTTTTTTAGGTTGTCGAATGAAGAAATTCGACGCTCGTTGGCGTTAACGCAAACGGATGACGCGGGCACTTTTTTAGCGTTACGGCACCGGCGTAACAGCTGGTAGGTGATCGGGTAAGCGAAACAACAGAGGAGGCTTTGATGAAACCAGTCTGTTTGGTGTTAGGTGCAGGTGCAGGTATTGGGGGTACTGTGGGTGCTCGGTTTGCTGAAGCGGGTTATCACGCCGTGCTCTGTCGACGTAGTGACGCGGCCGGGTTAGACAACCTCGTTCAGGGGATCAAGGGAGCAGGGGGTGAAGCAACCGGGTTTTTAATGAATGCGGTGGATCCTGATTCGATTGAAGACCGAGTCAAAGATGTGGAAGCCAACATCGGGCCGATCGATACCATCGTCTATAATTTGGGTGCACAGATCGGTTCCAGAGCCTTAAAAGATACCTCTTACACAGCTTTTGAGAGGGGTTGGAGAATGGCGACGTTTGGTCTGTTCCGGGTCGCGCAAGCGGCGTTCCCCGCCATGCTTGCACGGGGACGTGGCAATCTTTTAGTCACTTCAGCGACCGCAGCGGTTCGGGGAAATCAGGGACAGCATTCGCATGCCGCGGCAATGGGGGGGCGTCGCATGTTGTGTCAATCGCTCAATGCGGAGTGCTCAGCTGAAGGTATCCATGTCGCTCACATCATCATCGATGGGGCGGTAGACGCTCCGGACACTCTCGGAAAAATGCTAGGCCCAGAACGCTTTCAAGCACTACGTGAGGCTAAAGGTATGGGGCAAGATGGCTTGATGCTGCCAGAAAAAATCGCCGAAACCTATCTTCACTTGGCCAATCAACATCGATCCGTGTGGACCCACGAATTAGACTTGAGAGCTTTTTCTGATCAGGCTTGGTGGAACCATTAACCCGTTCCGCCCACCCCGCTAACGGGTCAGTAGAAAGCCGGAACAAACACGCTGCAATGACCATGAGGTGAGCATGCTTACAGACCTTATTGTAACTTTTGTCGGTGACGATCGTCAGGGTATTGTCCAAGAACTCTCTCAGCGAGTGACCCAAAATGGCGGCAATTGGCTCGAAAGTCGGATGAGCCGAATGGCGGGTAAATTTGCGGGCATCGCTCGAATTGCGATTGAACCCAGCCACGTTGAAGGTCTCTCCAAAGAGCTGATGGCCATCGATGGCCTCTCAACCTTGCTTGAACCCGCGAAGGGGTCCGATGAAGATCTGAGCATGTTGGCTTTTAGTCTGAGTATTATCGGCCCCGATCGACCCGGTATTATGAGCGAGATTACGGCAGCATTATTGAAAAAACAGGTCAATTTGGCGGAAGTGGATACACGGGTAGGACCGGCGCCCATGTCGGGTGAGCACACGTTCTTTGCAGAGGTCAACATCTTGGTGCCTCCAGAGGTATCAATGGCGGCGCTTGAAACAACCTTGAATCAAGTTGCCGATGATTTAGCCGTGGATATTCGTTTTGAGTAAGTGCTCGAGTTTGTTCCGCCGTTGAGGGGCCGATGTGTCAGCCTAGGCAGTCCGTCAGGGTTAGAGTCGGTATCGGACACGGATGGATTGTCGAGATACCGCGGTGACCCTAACCCCTTTAGCAAGTCAATTTTTGGGTAGCTGCTGGGCCAGCTAGGGTCACTGCCTTTTGAGCCTCGGCTCAACTCAGGGAGGTTAAGGGCTCACAGGGTGTTGATCTCGGTTGAGGTTGCTGTGGATTAATCATTAATGAGCCAGTAGATGACGGGGCCTGGCAAAGTGTCAATGATGCACCGTCAACACGGCGGCAGGGGTTGAATAGATTGTCGGACCGAAAGAGAAAACCGGCCAAAGCACTGATTGGGGGCCTGCAATGAAGTCAAGGTCGATCATCGTGGTGGGGGCTGGTGTGGGCGGGCTGACCCAAGCCTTAGCTCTCGCTAAAGCTGGGTTTGAAGTGACCCTCCTTGAGGCCAACGAGTCGCTGACGACGACGGGTGCGGGCATCCAATTGTCACCCAATGCAACACGGATATTGCAGCGCTTTGGATTGGCTGATTCGTTGGCTAGGGTTGCAGATAGCCCTCAGCAGGTCGTTTGTCGCCATTGGCAAACCGGTGCGCCTGTTTCAATCCAGCCGCTGGGGGTGGTGGCGGCAACAAGGTTTGGTGCTCCTTACTACCATTTGTTACGCGCTGATTTGATTGATGTGTTGGCTGAGGCGATTCAACGTGAGCCAAGTGTGACGTTGCATTGCAATGCAAGCGTCAGGAGTGTGGTTCAAATCCCTGAGGGAGTTGAGGTCGATTCGAGTGCAGGGACTTTTCATGGGGATGTGCTGATTGCAGCAGATGGTGTTCACTCTTCCTTGCGCGAGGCTATATTTGGCGAGGCAAACGCCCGTTTCACGGGCCAGGCCGCGTGGCGATTATTGGTGCCCCGATCAGCCTTGAACGACTGCGATGTCCCCGCTGAGACGGGCGTTTGGTGGGGCCCGGGCAAACACTTTGTGGCCTACCCGGTCAATCAGGGTAGATCGGTCAACTGCGTTTGTGTGGTCGAGGCAAAGCAATGGACGGAGGAATCGTGGACACAAAAGGGTCGCGCTCAGGACCTTGCTGAGGATTTCAAGGGTTGGCATCCGAACCTGCAAGGGTTGATTGCTGCTGCGGACCCAGCGGAAGTTCGACAATGGGCCCTACTTGATCGTCCGACCTTGGACCGTTGGTATTCTGGACGAGTAGTTTTGATGGGGGATGCTTGCCACCCATCGTTACCTTTTCTTGCACAAGGAGCGGCGATGGCAATTGAGGATGCTGAGGTGCTTTCGGTCTGCTTAGCCGAGGATATTGAACCGGCGGCAGCATTTAGGGCCTATCAACGTTTGCGTCAGCCTAGAACCGATTACGTTCAGCGGGCGTCGAGACGCAACGCCGGTATCTTTCATGCGACTGGCTTAAAAGCTTGGGCTCGCGATCGTCTGGCACCTTGGGCAGGGGATAGGGTAACCGCCAAGTTGTATCGTTTTGATGCGGGTAGGCTTGCGCGGCAGCACTTCAACCGGTAATGGGTTAAAAGCCTGCTCGACCCCATCGACCGCGATCATTTAAGGACGTTGGCGGGATCGCCCCAACGGGCGGTTCAATCTGCCATCGGTCGGGTCTTAACCCTGAAGCGGCCTTACTGCCTGCGCCGGCTTCCATCCTTGGGTGAGCCGTCGTTCCTACAAGTTACGTTGGACCCAGCGCATCGAAAAGCGGGGTCGAAACGGCCTGCGACGTCGATCGTATCCGAAACTCAAGGAATAGGCGCGCCACGGGAGTTGATCAATTCCTCGCTATGGCGGGTTCATCAAGCAACCGGAAGTGGTGACTCGAAGCTGATAGACGATGCTGAAGGCCAGTGGGGTTGAAAGCGCTGCAACAAGTTTCGAGTAAGGCGTTACCAGCCTGTGTGTTGGCGAGCTGAGTTCAACAGCAACCTTTGACAAGGGATGGAGGGTAAGGGGCTTAACCTGGGGGTTTGCAAGCGAATGCTCGCTGGCTCACACTGGGTCGACGGAAAAGATCAGGTCTTTATCGATCCTGGCTGGTGTGTGAATTAGGAGGAAGGCGTGCAAACCTTGTACACGGATGATCAGAATCAATTTCGAAGCGTGGTATCGAGATTCTTAGAGGCACACGCGACGACGAGCCAAGCCCGCGAACTGCAAGAAACTGCCTCCGGTTTTGACCAAGCCGTATGGCACCAAATGAGCGGTGAATTAGGATTGGTGGGAACTCACTTACCCGAAGCCTACGGCGGCTTCGGATTTGGAATGATTGAGTTAGGCATTGTCCTCGAGGAAATGGGTCGAAGGCTCTATTGCGGGCCTTTTTTTTCCTCAGCGGTGTTGTCAGGACTCGCGGTAGCAGAGCTGGCGGACGAAGCCAACAAAATCGAGTTGTTGCCCAAAATCGCGTCAGGTGAAGAGCGAGTGGCGTTGGTCTTAGACGACTTAAATCAGGTTGAAGGGATTGGTCATCAACTGATGATCTCTGACCAGGGCTTACTGTCGGGTACCGCCCCAATGGTCATTGATGGTCTTTCGGCGCAGCGCCTGCTGGTGATTGCAGGAAGCGCTACCGGTCTTGGGCTGTATCAGGTCGACAAAGGTGCCCAAGGTCTATCGATCACGCCGAGAGTGTCGGTTGATCAAACGCGGAAGCTTGCTGAAGTCGTTTTTGTTGATACGGCAACGCAGTTCGTTGGCAGAGTTTCACCCGAGGCTTTGAACCGATTTTGGGATTTGGCGTCGGTCGCTCTGTCCCACGAAATGATTGGGGGTGCTGAGCGGTTGCTCGAAGACACCATTGCCTACACCAAGTTGCGGGTGCAATTTGGCCGACCCATCGGCTCCGTTCAGGCCATTAAGCATCGTTGCGCGGACTTGCTGTTGACCCTTGAATTTGCCAAAGCGGCGACCCAGCACGTCAGTTTTTCATTGGCTGCCGGAGAGGAAGAAAAACACCACCCCAGTATGGTCAAAGCCATGGTTTCAGATTGTTATCGCGATATTGCGATTGCCGCGATTCAACTTCGCGGTGGGATTGGTTTTACCTGGGAGAACGACACCCATCTCTGGTTTAGACGGGCAAAGTGCAGTGAGGTCCTGTTGGGAACTGCCGGTTATCACCGGGAAAGAATGATCCAATCGTTAGGAGGTCAAGATGCAGCTTAGTGAGATTAAAGCGGCAGTAAATCAGTTTATTGACGAGGCCTTCTCGCCTGATCTGTCTCTGGTGGCGTGGCGTCAGAGATTGGTGGCCGCTGGGTGGGCAGCACCGATGTGGCCGAAGGCGTATTTTGGTAGAGATTTTTCACCGGCTCAAGTTGCCGTGGTCAATGAGGTGTTTCAAGCCAGAGGGGTCGTCGGCGCTGCCCAGCTGGGGCCCAGGCGTTTAGCAGCAGAAACGATTCTGGCGCACGGGTCGGACGCGCAAAAACATCGCTATCTGCCGAAGATACTCACTGGTGAACATGCCTGGTGTCAGTTATTCAGTGAGCCTGGTAGCGGCTCAGACCTCGCCGGCGCATCAACGAAAGCAGAGCGTCAGGGTGATGTTTGGATTATGAACGGGCAGAAAGTATGGAATACCAGTGCACATCATGCTGACTTTGGAATTTTAGTCGCTCGATCCGATTGGGACGTCCCAAAGCATCAGGGTTTGTCCTATTTTTTGATCAACATGCGCCAACCTGGCGTCCAGGTGCGGCCTTTGCGACAAATGAATGGCCACGCGTCCTTTAACGAGGTTTTTCTGACAGATGCGCGAGTTGATCATAACGATTTGCTGGGTCAGGAGGGTGAGGGTTGGGCGATTGCAACCACCACGCTATCCATTGAGCGGCAAGGCTTTGCTCGGGGACGTGGGCCAACGCCAATACACCGAGAGATCACTGGGCGAGTGTTTGAGGAGTATGCCAAGGAGATTGCTATCGACAACGAACCCTACACTTGGTATCCCCAGAGAGAAGGGCGGCCTGATCTGGTTTTACAACGCGCCGAGGCAACTGGTGCGATCAACGATCCTGTCATTCGACAAGAAATGGCGAAGCTATTTTGTTTAACAGAGGCTGCTAAGATTTCAGCCAATCGAGTCGCTGCTGAGCGTACCCGAGCAGATAATCAGGTGCTGCCGGCGGGGTCTCTGGGCAAACTTGGCGCGAGCGTAATCGCCCGTCAGGCCGCCCATGTGCATACGATGATTTCGGGCGCAGAGGCGATGCTATCAGGACCGGAGTCGGCCGAAGCCGGTCTGATCGCTGAGACCTTGATCTCCGTGCCGGCGATTTCGATCGCTGGGGGCACCGATGAAATTCAAAAGAATATCATTGCTGAGCGTGTGCTCGGAATGCCGAAAGAACAGCGTATGGACACGGGACCCTTCCGAGATATTGCCCGAAACAACTAAGGGATGAGTACCGTCTGTAACCGCTGAATGAGTTGATTTGAACAATACGAGACAGAAAAGGAGAAAAACATGAGCTTTAAAGGGGTTGATCATGTGGTGTTAAGGGTAGCTGATCTTGACGCTGCGATCGCAAATTACAACAAGATACTTGGGATTGATCCAAAACGGGCGCACTCGGACGTCTTGCAGGCAGACCAGGCCTTTTACTATTTTGAAAATGGTACATTTCTAGAATTGATTTCTCCAACGGACGAGGCTTCACCGATAGCCGGGCCTCTGAAGAAATTAGGTGATGGCGTCCACACAGTGGCGTTCGCGGTTGACGACCCCAAAGCGGTTGATGATCAACTCAAGGCTGATGGCATACGCACCATTGGTGGCGCCTTTGTTCATCCAGGGGACGCAAATGGTTTATTACTGCAGTTGAGCGCGAGTCAAGGTTAAAACCCGCGAACTGGGTTTTGGAGGCATGAAAAATGACAACATCAATAGAGGCCTTTCGGTCAGAAACGAGAGACTGGTTACGAACAAACTGTCCGCCGGGCGCGATCGGCCCTGGTGAAATTCACTCTGGTAGTACCAAAATGTCTTTTCAAGCCGATACGGTTGCGTGGCTTGAAATCATGGCAGATCGGGGCTGGACAGTCCCGATGTGGCCAAAGGCATATGGCGGTGCAGACTTGAGCCTCGACCAAGCAAAAGTCCTCTATGAAGAGATGGCTGCGATCGGCGCCCGTTTACCGTTGATTAACATGGGAACTCGAATGCTAGGACCGACCCTGCTGGAGTACGGCACAGAAGCGCAAAAACTGAGGCACTTACCGGTCATTGCTCGAGGTGGGGCTGCCTGGTGCCAGGGTTACAGTGAACCCGGAGCGGGCTCGGATTTGGCGGGTCTATCGACCAAGGCCGTGCTGCAAGGCGATCAATTTGTGATTCATGGCCAAAAAATTTGGACTTCAGGTGCCCAGAATGCCGATTGGATGTTTTGCTTGGTGCGCACCGATTCCGATGCGCCAAAGCATCAGGGCATCAGTTTCGTGTTATTGCCGATGGATCAGCCTGGCGTGACGATTAAACCCATCAAATTGTTATCGGGGAGTTCACCGTTTTGTGAAACTTTCTTAGATGGGGCAATTGCCGAAAAAAGTGACCTTGTTGGAAAGCTCAATGAAGGCTGGGCGGTGGGTAAACGACTTCTGCAACATGAACGCTCAGGCCAAGGAGGTCTCGGACCAGGACCGGTTCGATCAAGACCGGTGGGCGTCACAGTAGACCTTGAACTGTCGGAAGTCTTAGCGCGTTATGTCGCCGATCCTCAAACAAAATCCAGCCAGAGAGAGGCCGTCCTGCGCTGGAACATGCGCAACAGAGCCTTTCAATTGACCCAAGCACGGATGGGCCAGGAGGTTCGCGATGGCAAAACCCCAGGTGCGGCGACATCGATGTTCAAACTTTACGGCGCTTCTCTGGCGCAAGACAAGCAGTCGCTTACCGCAGAACTGATGGGGTGCGCGGGTATTGGTTGGGAAGGTGAGGGTTTTAGCGAAGAAGAAATCGGCGCGACCCGGTCTTGGCTCGCCAGTCGGGCGGTGACGATTTATGGTGGCACCAATGAGGTTCAAGCCAACATTATTGCCAAAAGGGTCTTAGGGTTACCCGATTAAGGTTGAGCCGCACAATGATGCGTAGGAAATTGGCGGAGCGAGCGCCAGATCGAGAATGCATTGAAGCCCCTATGATGAGTTTTTACAGCAGATTCGTAGGCAATCAGGGCAGACCCCTGGGTTGCCAAGACATCGCAAGAGCAGGATTGAAACCTTTGACGGAATTGAGACGATTTTCAGTCGACGCTGAGTGCTGGTACACTGCGCCCCTAGATCATCGCGAGCATTGACGAATGCCAGTTCATTTTGTTGCCGCCTGCGACTTGCCTACCGAATTCGGTAAGTTTGTTATGCATGGCTTTGAAGACCCAGATACTGGGCAGGAGCATGTTGCACTGACCTTTGGCAAGGTCGCCGAGGAGCAGGGCGTGTTGTGCCGAGTTCATTCAGAATGCTTGACCGGCGATTGCTTGTTCAGTCTTAGATGTGACTGTGGATCGCAGCTGCAGGCTGCACTCCAAAGAATCTCTGAAGCGGGCAGTGGTATCTTGTTGTATCTACGCCAAGAAGGCCGAGGCATTGGTTTGATCAACAAAATTAGGGCGTATCAGCTCCAAGACGCAGGCGCTGATACTGTCGAAGCCAACGAGCGCTTAGGTTTTGATGCTGACCTCCGCGATTACACCATGTGTCGCAATATGTTTGCTCACTTGCAGGTGGTTTCTGTGCGATTGATGACCAATAACCCGGTCAAGGTGAATGCGCTGACTAAGTTGGGTATTGAAGTCGTTGATCGGGTATCGATTGAAACGGGTCACAACGACCATAACGACCGATATCTAAAGACCAAGGCGGGTAAGATGGGTCATCTCTTAGGCCAATCCTCAGTCGGCTAACGGCTTTATTTAATTGGCTGAGAATTGCGACCGATGGGTCTGAATGCTGGCAATGATTCCCTCGGCGTCGAGACTGCAGGCACTCAGCATGTCATGAGGTTTGTCCGGATGAATGAAGGCATCAGGGACGCCTAAATTAAGGATTAAGCCTCGATAACCGATTTGGGCGAGAATCTCATTCACACCTGATCCTGCGCCTCCTTGAATGGCGTTCTCCTCGACGGTAACCACGAGATCATGATCACGGGCCACTGATTCGATCATGGCAGAGTCCAAGGGTTTAACAAAACGCATGTCAATTAAGGTGGCATCAAGGTGCTCAGCTGCGATGAGCCCGGCGGAAACCCGACTACCAAAGGCGAGTACTGCGGTACTCTGACCGGCTCGACGACGGATGCTTTGACCAAGGCTGACCTCGGTTTTGGCAGGCCTAACGCCCCCCGTGATTTCACCCCGGGGGTAGCGAACACAAGCGGGCCCCGGGTATTGATAGCCGACGTCGAGCAGCACTTCAAGTTCGAACTCATCCGAGGGCGCCATGATCACAAGGTTTGGGATTGTTCGAAGAAAGCTGTGATCAAAGACGCCTGAGTGGGTTGGGCCGTCTTCAAGCAGCCCAGCTCGATCAATGGCAAACAACACATCTAAGTTTTGGATCGCGACATCGTGGATAAGTTGGTCATACGCTCTTTGCAGAAATGTCGAGTAAATCGCGACAACGGGCTTCATGCCCTCACAGGCGAGGCCTGCAGCCAGCGTCACTGCATGCTGTTCGGCAATTGCGACATCAAAATACCGGCTTGGGAATCGCTCTGAGAACTCAACCAAATCAGATCCTTCTCGCATCGCGGGAGTGATTGCCATTAATTGATGATCGGCTTCTGCTTTGTCACAAACCCAGCGTCCGAAGATTTTTGAGTAGCTGGGTAATTTCTCGTTCTGCCCTTTGGGGTGAGGCTCGATCTTAGACAGCGAGTGGGTGCCAATTGGGGATGCTTCGGCGGGTTCGTACCCTTTGCCTTTTTGGGTAACCAAATGCAGGAACTGGGGCCCAGACTGATCTTTGACATTGTTCAAGGCAGTAATCAGAGACTTGAGATCGTGACCATCAATGGGCCCCATGTAATTCAGTCCCAACTCATCAAATAAGGTGCCGGGCACCACCATACCTTTCATATGCTCCTCGGTTTTTCGAGCGAAGGCTCGAGCGGACGGGATGTGGCTCAATATTTTTTTGCCGCCTTCACGCACATTAAGATACAGGCGGCTCGAAAGGATTCTCGCAAAATAGGAGGCGAGACCTCCCACACTCTCTGAAATGGACATGGCGTTGTCATTGAGAATGACCAGCAAGTTAGCGTCAGATGAACCCGCATGTTGCAGAGCTTCGAAGGCCATCCCTGCCGTCATGGCGCCATCGCCGATGATGGCGACTGTGCGTGAATGGAGTTGTTTGGCTTTTTTTGCGATGGCCATGCCTAGGCCCGCGCTGATCGAAGTCGATGAGTGACCAACCCCAAAAGTATCAAATTCGCTTTCGTCGCGGGAAGGGAAAGGCGCGAGACCATCTTTTTGCCGCAGTGAACGCATTTGCTCCCGACGCCCGGTAAGAATTTTATGGGGGTAGGTCTGATGACCCACATCCCAGATTAATTGATCCGAAGGGGTGTCGAAACAGTAATGTAGGGCGATGGTTAATTCGATAACGCCCAGACCCGCACCAAAGTGGCCTCCCGTTTGACCCACGGTGTAAATTAAAAAGTGCCTCAGCTCCTCTGCCAGTTGTTCAAGTTCGGCAACAGGCAGCGAGCGCAAATCGCTCGGTTGGCCAATGGTGTCGAGCAATGGCGTATTTGGGCGCGTGGTGGGTATGGTGTAAAACATAAAGTCGAGCACGTGACGCGGTGCGGTAAGTTTACACTAGGGTGTGACAACTTGCTTCAGTCTAATGACTTCTTTCACGAACGTATTCCACTAGGCTGAGTAGTTTTTCTGTAGCCAAACCTTGAGCATGAAGGCCCTCAATCGCTTGCGTGAAAAGGATTGCAAGCTGATCTTTTGCTCCTGCCAAGCCAAGGATTGAAACGAAGGTCGATTTTGCTTGAGCCTTATCTGCCCCCTGCTGTTTGCCAAGAGTCGCTGTATTGCTGGTTTCATCGAGAATATCGTCTTGCACTTGAAAAGCTAAACCGAGGGTTCTGCCGAATTCGGTGAGAGCCGCTGCATGCTCTGGTTTACAGCGCCCATGGAGTCCACCGCTGCCAATCGCGAAGGTGATCAGGGCACCCGTTTTCAGACGATGCAGAGTCGTGAGGGTATCGATGTCGATTGAGCGATGTTCGCTGGCCATGTCCAAGGCTTGGCCACCGACCATACCATTGGCCCCCACCGCTTGAGCGAGGGACCTGACCAAGGCCAGCCTTACTGGCGCTGAGAGTCGTGTGTCGTCGGCGATAACTTGAAAGGCAAGCGCTTGTAGGGCATCTCCTGCAAGGATTGCCTCAGCCTCGCCAAAGGCGATATGAGTACTTGCTTTACCTCTTCGGAGAGGATCGTCATCCATGGCAGGCAGATCGTCATGAATCAGAGAGTAAGCGTGGATCAGTTCGACAGCCATGGCTGTGGTGTCGGCGTCCTCAAGGTCAAGACCGAGAGTCTCGACGCTCAGATAGGCAAGGGCCGCGCGAAGCCTTTTACCACCACCCAAACAAGCGTAGCTCATGATCTCCGGAAGTTTCGAGGTTTGACCTAACGTTGCAATGGCACGACTGAGTTGGTCTTCTATCCGGTTTTGATAGGGAATTAAGTGATCACTCGTCATCATCGGGTTCGAAGGTCTGTGCCTCGATATTGCCTTGGCTGGCGAGCAGGATCTCGACTTGCTGCTGGGCATCGGTGAGCGCTTGTTGACAGGCACGAGTGAGTTCGATGCCTTCTTGGAAGGCTTTCAAGGATTCTTCTAGCGTAAGGTCGCCCGACTCCATGGTTTCAACGAGTCTCTCGAGGGTCTCGAGGGAGGCCTCGAAGGGAAAAGATTTGGTTTTTGCCATGAGGCTCTCACGCTGTGTTTGACGAACGATACTGCTGTGCCTGCGGTAGGTCAAATCGCAGCATCTAGAGAGGCTGGGACTCGCTATCAAGCCAGCCAGACGGAAAACCTAGGCATTGCCGAGCGTCCCGAGACTCGAAGCTAACGGGCAAAGGCGGATGGGTTCTCCTAATCGATTCGACCGGTAAGTCAGTCGTTGAGGTGATTGCGATGAAAATGCGCGCCTCGACCCTAGGGGGGCAGGTCGAAGCGCGACGGGTAGAAGACGGACGGTATTAAGGCGGCTGGTTAATGGTTTCATCGATCATAAGCTGAGGTCCTCGGAACTTTTCCTAATGCAACAGTCTTGCAGGGTTGAACGGAGAATCTTTAGGAAGGGGCTTCGGCAACTCCTTTGGAAAAACCCATAGAAATGCCTGTGGATAGCTTTCTGCATTGTTCTTTTCATGGCTCTAGCGATAGAGGTATGTCCAGTTAGATCCATCGCGCAAAGCCCTCTCTCAGAGTTCGTGACTGCTGTTTGAGGCATCAGCTAAGTTTCAATTGGAGTTGATAGCTGAGTTCGAAGGTTCCAAATCCCAAGCGGTATTGGGGCAAAGTGTCTGGTCCGCAACTCGCGCCTCCAACGCCTCGCTGACCGATATCCAGACTCAGCCAAGTATAGGGGTCGGGTGTCAGATCAAAAGTATGAAAAGCGGGCAGCAGTTGTTCTTTGGAATAGTGACTGGCAGAGGCCTCGATCGGGCTCGCAGCGATCACCTTGAACAGTGCCGTTTCGCCGCTCAGGGTCAACCAGCGAACATCGGTTAGATTGCCGTGATCTTGAGGTAGGATGTAAGGAACGTATTGATCTGTCACGGTACTGTGGTGCACCAATAATTTGCCAGACTGGTTGCGATCACGATAAGTCTCGTGTGGTCCCCTGCCGTACCAAGACAAAGCCTCAAGGTCCTTGCTGAGACAATATCGGACCCCCAGCCTGGGAAGATCTTCTAGGGCTTTGGGGACCTGAAAGCGGTGTTTGATTGAGAGGCAGTCACCGGCTTGCAACACATATTCACTTTTGCACCGGATGTTCCCGGCCTGGGTTTCAATGATACTTGATTGCCCCAATTGAATAGCGGACGCGGTTTCGGTGAGCACTTTGGCCGGACTGTGCCGAGTCTCCGCTTCAAACAAACCTTGTTCTCGCCAGCGGTCTAACGCTTTGTGCTGTTGTCCCGTCCAGCCTTTGATCCCGTCGTTATCAATGGGTGCACGCCAAATATTTAAATCCATGGGTTGGGCAAGCAGCGGGTATCCGTCCACTTGTAAATCCGCAAGACCCCGATCACTCAAGCTCAACGACAGTAAGCCTGCTTCAACCTGAATCGCATTTGCGATTGATCTAATGATCGGTGTGTCCAGACGTTTGGGGGTTGCCTTTGGAAGGGGTTTTCGATGGGTTTTCAAGTGAAGTTGATCCCAAGCGACGAGGTGTCCCTTTTCGCACCAGGAGGTTGACCTCTTAGTCCGAAACTCAAAAAGTCGACTGTGCTCCCCGGGCAATAATTTGCAATGAGCAGGAGCCCCAATCTGAAGCTTCGTCGATTGCTGAGGCCCAATTGTCGTGAGCACGATACGTTGGGATGACTTGATCAGCCCGTCGACCAGATAGTGTGTCGTCAGCTGATAGTCCGACAAATCAACAAAGTCGTGGAGGTTGCTGATGATAAAGTGCCGACCTAGGGTCTGAACTCGGATGGGTTGAATGACTTTTTTGTATTCCAGTAAGCTGCTATGCGGCGTTCGATCTGGCCAGCAAAGCCCATCGCAAACGAAATTCAGATCGTGAATGGTTTCTCCAAAGTCGCCGCCATAAGCCCAATAAGGTTGGCCCTCATGAATGGCTCTCAGGCCATGATCGATCCACTCCCAAATAAAGCCGCCTTGCAACCCTGGATACTGCTCCATGGCTTGCCAATATTCCGCTAGGTTTCCGCCGCTATTACCCATTGCATGGGCGAATTCGCATAAAATAACGGGCCGAGGATCCTGGCTGGTGTTGGCGTGCTCGATAAGATCATCAACAGATGGATACATTGGGCAGACAAAGTCCGAGCCTTCCGGATTAGCGTCCCAATCCCGACTCACTCCTTGCTCGCAAATCGCATTCTCGTTGTGGATTGGCCGTGAAGGATCAAAGCCCCGGATCCACCCCGCCATGGCCAATTGGTTCGGCCCGAAGCCGGTCTCGTTGCCAAGGCTCCAGGCGATGATACAGGCGTGGTTTTTATCTCGCTCGACCATACGCACCGCGCGTGACAAGAATGCTGGGGCCCAATGACTGTCGCGACCCAGCTGGGCGTAATGGTGGTGCGCCTCAAGATTGGTTTCATCGATGACGTAAAGCCCATACTCATCGCAAAGTTCTAGAAATCTCGATGAGTTGGGATAGTGACTGGTTCTAACCGCATTAATGTTGTGCTGTTTCATGACCTCGAGATCTTGGCGCATAAGCGCTTCAGAAATGACTTTGCCCGTTTGGTCGCAGTGATCATGTCGATTGACGCCCTTAATGAGAACCGGTTTGCCATTAATCAATAGCTCACGATTCTCAACGGCAATCGTGCGAAACCCAATGTTGCAATGAATCACCTCAAGGATTTTATGAGCAGGATTCAAAAGCGTTGCCGTGAGACGGTATAACTGAGGTGTCTCGCTTGACCAAGGTTTCACGCGCTTGATGGTTTGATGCAATTCGATACGTGCACCTTTGCCGGTTACGGGATAGTAATTGGCTTTTTCGATTTCGCCTCGGAGGTGCGGCGTCAGATTCCGCTGGCTGTTGGCTTCCGTGAGGGTGATGGCAACCTGATGTCCAAGGGCATCTCGCCCTTCTGCAGCGAGGTCAATACTCAAATTTAGGTCGCCCTGTCCGGTAGCTAGGTCGATCTTGGGGCGAACATGTAGATCTCTGAAATTGACATTGGGACGTGTCGATAAACGCACTGGCCGATGAATACCCGCATGCCACCATTGGTCTTGATCTTCGATGTAACTGCTATCGCTAAAGCGCATGACCATGATAGCGATGACATTGGCACCGGTTTGCAGGTAAGGGGTTAGATCAAACTCTGCGGGTAATCTTGAATCTTTACTAAATCCTATTTCAACGCCGTTGCAATAAACGTAGCAACAGTTTTCAACGCCTTCTAATACCAAGATCTTGCGGTCGCGGCGATTGGGCTTTAGGTCAATGGTAAGACGGTACAAGCCTGTGGGATTGAGTTTGGGTACTCGAGGTGGCTCTTGTCGAAAAGGCATCCGGACATTGGTGTAAATCGGTTGATCCTCGAAGTCCGGATCCATCGTCCAGAGTGCAGGGAGCGTAATCGCCTTGAAGGCGGTGTCGTCGAAACTGGGCGTCTGCCATTGATCCGGTGCTTCGCTTGGATGAGACACGCGACAAAAACGCCAGCCCGAGGAGAGAGCTTTGTCCCGAGAACTTCTACCCGATTGGCTTTGCTGCAGTGTTGCATAGCGATGAAAGTGTGCGCCGGCAGGTAAGCGACCAAAGCCCAACGTCTCTGGATTTTCCCAATGTGGATGTGACACCGATTTACTCCAAAAAAATCAACAGGTCGAGCTTAATCGAGATCGCGGTAGCTGGGTACGTTAAATAAAATCGCGACCAAGATGATTAATCCTGCAGCGGACAAACCGACTGCCCATTGGGGCCCATATAAATCGGCCAATAGACTAATCGGATAGATGCTGATCGATAATAGGGCCATCTCGAGCATGTAAATACTCATCACCCTGCCACGAAATTCATCGTCGACATACGATTGGATCAGAACGTTACTCAGCGACATGCGGGTGGCCTGACCAAATCCTACGATGCTCAAGAAAATCACCGAGAGCCAATAGTGGGTTGAAAGCGCAAATAATAACAAGCTGACACCCATGATACCGGCTCCCCACAAGAGGATTCGGGCGCGTTTTCGGTTTCCATACGATGCGATGTACAGCGAACCAAGGAGTGACCCAACGCCCGAGATAGAGATCAAAAGACCGAGTCGCTCAGGTCCAGCCTCGAGGACGTCTTTGGCAAAGCCAGGCAGGATCATAAAGTACGTCAAACTGAAAAAGACCATCAGAAAGTTACAGAGCAAGAGCATAAATATCACAGGGGTTTGCAGTACGTATCGAAAGCCAAGACGCAGTTCCCGGGCCATCGAGCCGGTGGGCATATCAGACTCAGCTTTGTCGTCAACGACGATAAAAGTCATTAGGGCTGCAGACCAGAGATAGAGTAGCGCCATTAAGAAATAAACCCATTTAGCCGGATCGATGTTACCGTCGCCGCCGCCAAGTATCGCCACGAGCCCACCCGCAAGACCGGGTAGCAGTAGGCGCGCTGTGTTCATTCCTGAGGTACTCAAGGCGATTGCATTGGTGAGCCTATCGAGACCAACGATGTCTTTTGTAAAGGCTTGTCGAGCAGGCATCATCGCATTCATGACCAGCCCCTGTAGGACCGACGAGGCGAGAAGGTGGATAAAGGCAAGATCGCCCTGATAGATCAGCGCAGCAATCCAGAACGTGATCAAGGCATTGGCAACACCGCTCACTTGTAAGATCACTTTTTTCTGCTTGACCCGGTCAGCAACCACGCCTCCCAATGGCGCTGCGATGAGCCCCACAAGGCCGCCTGCGGCAGTCATCCAGCCCAATTTTTCGTAGGAGCCCGTGATTTCGAAAACCAACCAGCCGCGGATAAACATTTGAATGTTCATCGCGGCAAAGTTTCCGCAAAGTGCCAAAAAGAACCAACGGTAATTAGCAATTTGGAAGGCAGCAAAGGTGCTTCGCCACTTTGATGAGGACAACGACGGCGGTTTAAGGGGCTCGGTACTGACCGAGCGGGTTGGGTTACTCATCGCTAAAATATAGCAGGGGCGATAACTCAGGCCTAGCAGCAAGATGACCCCATTCTCTTGTAGGCCGGTTGATCCTAAAAGTCGGGGGCGACAGGTTCAAGGAGATCAACAGGTAAGGTATCGGGATGATTCGGCCATCTGGGCAAGCAGCTGTTCGAGCGGCTACCAGCCAAGATCGGTTGGGTATCGCAGCGTCAGGCGGTCAAGGCGTCGACTGAAGCTCCTGAAGGGCCTTCGCGGCGATGTCGGTGGCGAAAATCTGTTGTGAAGCTTCAAGATCGCTGATCGCGCCGTTGAGTTGCGCCAACGCCTGCCGCGCCAAACCGCGGCCGAGATAGTATCGAAAGTGTCTGTCGTTAATCGCGATCGCCCGAGAGAAATGTCGATCGCTCAGCGCTGGTTGCTCATCTGCTAAAGCAATTTGACCCGCGATCCCCCAGAGCAGGGCCTCGGTTTGGGTGACTTCGAGCGCTTGCTTAATTTGCCGGTTGGCCAGTTCCAAATCTCCCGCATCCAAACTTTCCTGGGCATTTGCTGCGAGTTCATACCCCTGAGTTTTGGTGCTCAGTCGATCAAGTTTGAGCTGATAACGATCGAAGCCTTGGATTCCCGGTTGCGAACGACCTGCTCTGAGTTGTTCAGCGGTAACCTGATTCCTGCGAACTCGCTCTTCAGAGGGCGGGTGACTGGCCAGCATGCCATCTAGCCAAGATGCCGATTGCGCTTTGGACAAAGCGACGAAGGTTTCTTGTAGGGTTACCGCAGCCATCGGGTCAAAGCCGGCTCGTTGCATGTATAGCATCCCGAAGGCATCAGACTCCAGTTCGGCCTCGCGTCCATAAGAACTCACGATAAATTGTGCCCCCAGCTGGGCGCCACTGTCGAAAATTGTCGCGTAGCGGTTATTTTGATCGGCCAGGGCGGAACCTGCCATGTTGATAACGCTTGAGAGGAGTAGGTTTCGTTCGATTGATTTGGCGCTGTGTCGGGCTGCTGCGTGAACAATCTCATGACTGAGCACTGCCGCGAGCTCGGCTTCTGAATTCAAGCGGGTTAAGAGGCCTCTGTTAATGGCGATTTTACCCCCCGGTAATGCCCAGGCATTGGGGCGAGAGTCATCAATAATCACGAACTCGTAAGGTAATCTGCGATCGGCGACCCGGGCTAGCTGCTGACCGATGCTCTGCACGTAGCGGGTGAGATCCGGATCGCTCACGTAGGGACCACCCTGCGCCTGTTGGCTAGGCTGGTATTGCGCTTCACCGAGACTGACTTCTTGATCCTCATCTAACAGGCTCAGCTCACTTTTGCCTGTCACTGGATTGACAGTGCAGCTCGCCACAACGGCAAGGCTGAGTAGACCCAATAGGCGAAGGCAAGGGGTGAATAGAGGAAGAATGTTCATGGATAGTCTCCCAGACTCATCGACGCGTGATGCCGATTGTCGTTCAAAAGGCGTCTTGGATCTAGCGTGTTATGCTTGCTGCCAGTTTAAAAAACCCATCGATCCCTATCATGCCGTCAGATTTAGAAATCACAGAAATCAGCGCTGTTCTGGGCACCCAGACATCCGACCAGACGGTGGTCAGCCGTCATCAGCGAGAGGCTGCGGTAGCCTTGATTCTGTCCCCAAATAAAGACGGTTTAGAAGCGCTGTTCATTTTAAGAGCAAAGAAAGCCGGTGACCCTTGGTCAGGTCAAATGGCTTTGCCCGGCGGCCACCGGGACCCGGGTGATGCGTCGCTTAAGGCGACAGCCAGTCGCGAGACCTGGGAGGAAACGGGGCTAAATTTAGATCAAGCCGCGCGATACCTGGGTGCCTTAGAGCCTGTCCGTGCCAATCCAAGATCAGGTATCGACCTGCTTGTGACACCCCAAGTCTTCGCGTTAGAGGAGACACGACCGAGTCTCGCGCCTAACGAGGAAGTGGCGCAAGTGCTTTGGGGGGATCTCAATGGCATGCGCTCAGGTCGCCTCAAAACCGAGGCCCAGTTTCCTGAATTCCAACGCTCAGGGACTTTCCCTGGATATCAAGTGGATGACCAAGTGGTTTGGGGTTTGACCTACCGAATGTTGAACGATTTCTTTGCGCTATTCCCCTAAATTTAGGCACTTCGGCAGAAGCTTTCGACTGTGCCGGGGTTAATCGGTTTGGAACCCGGGCCCGGGAGGTTGTCGAGATTCGAACTCGGGTCCTAGGCGTCTTTTGATTAGCACCAGCTCAGGCTGAACTTCGAACCTCGCCGATGCACTCGCGCCGCGTGGCTTGGGCCAAAGTGCGCCGGCATCAATAAAGCATTGTCCTCTGCGCAGGTTTCGAGCAGCGAATGCCGGGTGGCAATCGCCTGTTCTGGCAATTGGCAGTAGGCGCTGTTCATCCAAGGCTCATAGACTTGCAAAGGGTGATGACAAATATCGCCACAAAATCGAGCTGTTTGATCACGGTGACTGACCCTGAGCGTGATCGACCCAGGGGTATGCCCAGGTGAAAGGTCAATGGCTAAACGATCGCTGATCAATTCCTGGCTCTCAATGATCAAATCGGTTCGGTTAAGAACCGGTGCGATGCTGTCGTGGTAGGTTTTTTGGTTCAGCAGTGCGAATTCATCGTTAACATCAAGGTCACGTAACGAGGCCTCAAGGCTGTCGAGTTCGATTTTAGAAAACAGATAGCGAGCGTTAGAAAAAGTTGGCTGCCAGCTCCCATCGACTTGTTGGGTATTCCATCCAACATGATCGACATGAAGGTGCGTGCAGAGAACGAAATCAATCTCGTCGGGGGAAACACCGGTTGCCCTTAATCGATTAGGCCAGTCCGTTTTCATCTGATGCCAATCTCGATGGGGCAGTCGATCCTTATCGTTTCCAATACACCCGTCCACCAAAATTTTGTGGTGGGGTGTTTCGATTAACCAAGAGTGCATCGAGGCAATGATGCGCCCACAGTCAGGGTCGAAATGATGAGGTAGCAGCCAGTCTTCGTGTTTTTTTAACAAGTCAGGATCAAAGTCTGGGAAAAACCGCACGGGATTGAATAAGGGCCCCATGAGCTCTTCGATTCGAGTGATTAGGGTATCACCCACTTGCCAAGTCATATTCATTGTGTACGTACCTTTTTCGATGAGCCTATGACACTATGAGACTATCAAGGAATTTAACCGAGGGGGGGGCAATGAAGAAAAAAGTTGCGATGCAGTTACCAGCAGTTGCACGGGAGGCCCCTGTCGCCAAGCGCTATGCCTTAGAGCTAGAAGCCTTAGCTCCAATTGCGGATATAGTCGAAGTTGACGGCACCACGCCCGAGTCATTTATCGAAGGCGCTAAATCCGTAGATGCCGTGATGACGTCCTGGGGCATCAGAATCGATGAACAGATTATCAGCGGTCTTGAACGTTGCGTTGTGATTGGGGTCGGCAGTGTTGGTGTTGACATGGTGGATGTCGATGCGGCAACCCGTGCAGGTATTGTCGTCACCAATGTACCCGATGTGTTCATCGAAGAGGTGGCGGATCACACGATGATGCTTCTCCTTGCCGCCGGGCGACGCGTTAAGTTGATGGACAAAATGGCGGGTGATGGCCGCTGGTTTGAGGGTAGGCCGGTACTCAATCAAGTTCCAAGGCTTTGGGGTCAAACCTTAGGTCTGATTTCTTTTGGTAATGTGGCGACTGCGGTAGCCCGTAGAGCCAAGACTTTCGGGTTGCAAGTCATCGCGTACGATCCCTTTGTCTCAGAGCTCAAAATGACTGCAGAGGGGGTTGAGCCTGTATCCTACGAAGAGCTTCTTGAAAGAAGTGACTACCTCTCGGTTCATCCGGGTCTGAATGAGGAGACTCGTGGAATGCTGAGTGATGCGCAATTTTCAACCATGAAATCTTCAGCTGTTGTGATCAATTGTGGTCGTGGCGCTGTGATTGATGAGGCGGCTTTGATTCGAGCGCTAAACGCCGGCGAGATTGCTGCTGCTGGGCTCGACGTGCTCGAGCAAGAGCCCCCGGAGCCGGATAATCCGTTGCTTACCATGGACAATGTCATCATCACCCCACATGCAGCCTCAGCGACCACCCGGATGCGAAGTGAAACGCGGCGGCGTAATGGTCGCGAGGTAGCATTGGCCCTCTCTGGCAAGTGGCCTATGAGTTGTGTCAATCCTGCGGTGTTACCCCGAACGCCGCTCGATCGTTGGCAACCCTATCCGATGGAACGTGGGCCAAACCGTTAAGGAGCGTAAAGCATGCAAGTAACAGAAGCCATTGCCGAGATACTCAAGCAAGAAGGGGTTAAATTCATCATTGGCTATCCGGTCAATCCCATCATTGAAGCCGCGGCTATTGCTGATATTCGTACGATCATTGTCCGACAGGAGCGGGTAGGATTACACATGGCAGATGCGGTAAGCCGCCTGAGTAGCGGAGATGATATTGGCGTTTTTGTGATGCAACATGGTCCGGGAGCAGAAAACGCATTCGGCGGCGTGGCTCAGGCTTACAGTGAATCGGTGCCGCTGTTGGTGATGCCAGCCGGTTATCAGCGCAGATTAGCGCATTACTATCCCAATTTTAATTCGACCCTAAACATGCAGCATGTGACCAAAGCGGCCGAACCGGTAACGCAGGGACGCTCCTTACCCGAGGTCATGCGTCGTGCCTTCTGGCAATTGCGCAATGGTCGGGGCGGGCCTGTCTTGGTCGAAGTGCCGCTAGATGTTTTTCGGGAAGAGGTGGGTGATTTCACTTACATTCCGAGCTTTAAGGTTCGTAGCGGCCCAGACCCTAAAGACGTGTCGGTTGTTGCGGATGTGTTGGCGGCGGCTAAGCGTCCTGTGATTTATGCGGGTCAAGGCGTTCATTACGCTAAGGCTTGGGATGCGCTACTCGAGCTTGCTGAAACCTGGCAGATTCCAGTCACGACCAGTCTCGAGGGTAAAAGCGCCTTTCCCGAAAACCACCCTTTGTCGCTAGGTTCCGGAGGACGCGCGATTCCTGAAACCGTAGACGCCTTTTTAAAAAACGCCGATGTGATTTTCGGTATTGGCTGTAGTTTTGCGCTGACGGCTTTTGGCGTGCAAATGCCAAAAGGCAAAACCATCATCCACGCAACCCTGGATTCTAAGGATCTCAATAAAGATGTACCCGCGCAGTATGGGTTATTAGGCGATGCAGATCTCACCCTACGGGCAGTGAATGCCGCCTTGGCGGATCGGCCGAACCATGAAGCGAAGGGACGATCAGAAATTGCTCAGGAAATTGCCGACATTAAACAGAGGTGGCTGGCGACTTGGATGCCAAAGTTGACCTCAACCTCAGCCCCGATCAGTCCTTATCGTGTGATCTGGGAGCTGCAATCGCAAATCGATCCCTTGAACACGATTATTACCCATGACGCTGGGAGCCCTCGAGATCAACTATCACCCTTTTGGCAGAGTGTCTCACCGCTTAGCTATATCGGCTGGGGTAAAACCACTCAACTGGGTTATGGTTTAGGGCTCGCGATGGGGGCTAAGCTTGCTCGTCCAGGCGCGTTGTGTATCAATGTCTGGGGTGATGCTGCCATTGGATTTACGGGCATGGATTTTGAAACGGCAGTACGGGAGCGCTTACCAATCTTGTCGATCTTGTTTAACAACTTTTCCATGGCGATTGAGCTACCCATTATGCAGGTAGCAACTGAAAAGTATCGGAGCACCGATATTTCAGGGCATTATGCAGACATGGCGAAAGCCTTTGGGGGGTATGGCGAGCGTGTCACTGATCCGAGTGAGATTTCCGCGGCAATCGCTCGAGGCATAGCTGCGACCGAGCAGGGGCAGCCGGCATTGCTCGAGTTTATTACCGAAAAGGAGTTGGCCATATCGAGTTTTTAACCGCCGGTGCAGGCCTGCGAAAGGGCCTAAAGCTACCTATTTGACCCTCCCGTCTCCCGCGGGCAAACTGAAATGCGTCGGCTTTGTTGGTTTAACCCGGATGCCGGATCGTCTCCAGACGCTGATGCAAGGTTAAAAGCTTCTGGAGTTACAGCGCCGTATCCTTAGCGCGATATGAAGAGGATTTAAAAGCTGGTGAAGCTTAGTCTGCTGCGCAGAATGCGCTGCCGCTAACAGCTGAAAGGCTGCGAACAGCTTGAAGATAGAGTACGAACTGATTTGGAAAATTTGGAGAAAAGGTGAATGACGGAACATAAAACTTTTTGTCGATACTGCCATGCTTATTGTCCGATGGTGGCGACGGTTGATGAGGGCCGTGTCCTGTCTGTCAAGCCTGATACGAGCAATACGATGTATGGTGGTTATACCTGTATTAAAGGCCGCCAATTGGTGGAGCAGATGTACCAGCCCCAACGGTTGACCCATTGCCAAAAAAAATCAGATGACGGAAGTTTTACGCGGATCAGCAGCCGGGAAGCCTTCGACGAAATCGCAGATAAGGTGCGCGCCATCGTTGATGAGCATGGGCCTCGCGCCATCGCAACTTATAATGGGACGGTGGCCTTTCAAAACTCGGCGCAGTTAGTTTATAGCCGAGAGTTTCACAATGCTTTGAAATCACCCTCCTATTACACGAGCGTAACCATCGATCAGCCCGCGAAAGTATTCGTAGGCTCAAGGATTGGCTTTTGGACCGGGGGGAGCCACAGTTTTCATGACTCTGATGTCGTAATGATTATTGGTAATAACCCCCTCGTCTCACACTATGCGCCTCCGGGGGGTGTGCCGTCGGTAAGTCCAGCAGATCAATTGCGTCGAGCAAAAAAACGCGGTTTGAAACTGATTGTCATTGATCCTCGAGAAAGTGAGTTGGCAAAACGCGCTGATCTCCATGTTCAAGTGAGGCCCGGCGAAGATGCGACGCTGTTGTCAGGGATGTTAAAAATCATACTCGACGAAGTGCTATTCGATACCGAGTTTTGCGAAGCGAATGTCGAGGGCTTATCCGAATTACGGGCTGAAGTTGAGGCCTTCGATTTAGAAACGGTTGCGCATCGCACTGGCGTGACCGAAGAAATCATTGTCAAAGCAGCACGAATGTTCAGCGCTGCTGCGACTGGCTCCGCGATTACTGGAACGGGTCCGGAAATGAGCGCGCATCCGAATTTAACCCAGCATTTGGTTGCCTCCTTGAACATCATTTGTGGTCGCTTTTACCGACCCGGCGACAAGATTCCTAACCCGGGGATGTTATCGCCACCAGCACCCAAAGTGGCTCAAGTGGCTGAGGTGCCGCTTGCGTGGGGGCGAGGAGAGCGTTGCCGTGTTCGCCCGGAGCTTGGCGAACTCCGTTTAGGCTCACAACGAGAGATGCCAACCGCGCAACTGGCAGATGAGATTTTGATGCCGGGCGAGGGGCAGATTAAAGTGTTGTTTGTGATCGCTGGAAACCCCTTGATGGCCTGGCCTGACCAAGAAAAAGCGCTTGCAGCAATGAAGTCGCTGGATCTATTGGTCTGTATTGATCCTTATATCTCCGAAACTGCGGAAATGGCGCACTACGTTTTGCCTCCCAAGTTGTCGCTCGAGCGAGAGGATGTCACTTTGCTATCAGACGCTTGGTATGAAAAGCCTTACAGTCAGTACACAAAGGCCGTCATTGAAACCGAGCATGACGTTATCGAAGAATGGGAGTTGTACTGGGCTCTGGCAGATCGTTTGGGTCTTGAAGTTACGATCGGTCGAGAGCCAGTTCCCAATCAACCCAAACCCTCAAAGTTTGATCTGCTCAAAGCCATTACTCGAGGATCACGGGTTGATTTAGAATGGTTGCGCGCAAACCCAGGCGGTCATACCTTTGAAGATGTTGATGTGGTGGTCCAGTCAGGGCCTGAAAATGCGGATGCCCGACTCAAGCTGTATCCAGATGGTGTAGCAGATGAGTTTGCGGCGCTCAAAGCGTCCTCAGGACCCTCACCGGAATATCCTCACACCTTGATCGGTTTTAGAAGCAAATATGTGTTGAATAGCTTTGGACGTAACTTGCCGGCGTTGAAGAAGAAGAGCGGTACAACCAACCCTGCTCACCTGCATCCTGACGATCTCGCCAGTTTGCAAATTGAGGATGATGATGAAGTGTCGATTCGATCGGCCCACGGCCAAATCCAAGCCATTGTAAAAGCAGACGCCAAGATCAAACCAGGGGTCGTAGCCATGCATCACTGTTGGGGATTATCGCCAGACAAGCAGGGTTCGGTCCGAGAGAATGGGGCGAATACCAATTTATTGGTGAGCAACGTTGAGGACACGCAGGCATACACGGGTATGACCCGATCAAGCACGATACCTGTGCGAATTTCAAAGTTAGCGTGACGATTGCTGATTGAGATGTTGGCTATAGCAGAAGCTTAAAAATCGGGCCACGCCGAGTTTTACCCGCTCGCTCCGAGGAGATGCAAAGACATCGAAAGCGTGTTGCGCCCCTGGCACTTCACAGTAGACAACCGGTGCATTTGAAACCTCGGTTAAATCTTCTGCGAATCGCCGCCCCAAAGAGACCGGCACCAGCGAGTCCTTGTCGCCATGTACAATCATAAAAGGCGGTGCCTGCGCGTTAACGTGAACCAGCGGAGAAGCTTGCTCATAGATTTCTGGCACTTCAGATCGAGAGCTTTTGACAACTTGCTTTTCAAGAATCTGATCGAGGCCCGTGTTCGGTTGCAGATGATCTCTGTCAGTCCAATCAAATACACCATAAAACGGCACCGCCGCCTGAACATGAGTATCCGCTGACTCAAACCCCGATTGAAAAACGGGGTCGTTTGGGGTCAATGCCAGTAGCGCTGACAAGTGTCCACCTGCAGAACCTCCGGTTACGGCGATAAAGGCCGGGTCTCCACCATAATCCGCGATATTGGCTTTGATCCAAGTCAGCGCCGCTTTGCAATCGGTGATGTGGTCTGGATGGGTCGCTTTGGGGCTCAGGCGATAGGAAATCGAGCAGCAGATCCAGCCTAGGCGAGCCAAGTGCAACATTAATGGCACCGCTTGACCGACTTTATCGCCGTAAATCCAGGCGCCTCCATGAATGTGCATCAGCACTGGAGCAGGGCCATGTAACTCGATGTTAGGGCGATAAATATCAAGAGCCAGTCCTTCGTGGCCGTAGGGAATATCGCTGATGACCTCAACACCTCGACGATTGACCTTAAATGGGTTGAACTCCGTCAGGAAGTCAGGACTCAGCTGCAGGCTTGATTTTAAGGATTGATCAATCTTGCTTTC
>NZGC01000096.1 GCA_002689445.1 Gammaproteobacteria bacterium | reverse complement strand
TCATCACTTTATGCTTGATGACCCTATGGCGTCTTTGATGGCGATTGCTGGATTATTGAGCGGTTGGCATCAGGCGTCTTAGCCGTGGTCGCAAGATTAGCGACCACGGTGATAGAGGATTCAAAAGTCGACCCATGCGTCGGAAAGAAGACTTAAATTGAGGTGTCCAAGGCGGAGGAACGCTCGATTTATTTAAATTAACGATACCTTGATTGTGTGTTCATTATTTCGAACGACAATTCCAAAGGGGTAAACCCCAGAGGATTTCATTTGTGCTGAAGTTCATTCAAACAGTGCTGTGTTTAGCGTTAACAACGGCACCTTTCGTATCAAGTAGAGCGGATCCTATAACTGTGGTCGTGATCTCGACCAACTTAGGGAAAATGACTGTCGCGTTAGACGCGAATCGGGCACCGATTACCGTGGCTAATTTTCTCGCCTACGTTGATGAAGAAGCCTACGATGGAACGATTTTTCATCGGGTCATTGATGATTTCATGATTCAAGGTGGTGGGTATCGTGTTGATCTGTCCGAAACGCCCGAAAAAGGGCCCATCACCAACGAGGCTGAGAATGGTTTGAGCAATGCCGTGGGCACCATCGCAATGGCGAGGTCGAATCTAATCGACAGTGCAACGCGTCAGTTCTTTATCAACCTCGTCGACAACTCGAGGTTAGACCATAAGCCCAATAGCTGTACTCGAGAGAATGAGCAACGGGCGCTGGAACTCGCTGAACGAGGGTTAGTCAAGCCCAGTCGCTGCGCGAGTTACGGCTATGCGGTGTTTGGCTCGGTCCAGAGTGGTCTTGATGTGGTTGAGCGCATCGCGAAGTCAAAAACCAAGCAACAAGGTGAATTCTTTGATGTGCCTACTGAGCCAGTGATCATATTGTCTATTCGTCGGGAGGGTTGAGATTGTGAAAGGGAATGGAGAAAGCAGGGGCCGAAACAGGGCGGTTAGTGCTGCCCAGTGCTGGGCTTACGGTTTTATCGTCGCGGGTTTGTTTCTCGGTTTAAGTCCTGCGAGTGCAGAATCTGTAGCCAAATCAGCAGTGGTCCTTGGCACCGAGGTCAAAGAGAAGGGGGAAAAAGAGGTCAGCAACGCCGCTAGAGAGCCAAAGCTCGTCGTGGTAATTGCGGTTGATCAATTGCGGCGTGATCGTCTTACGTTGCCGACTCAAGGTGGCCTAAAGCGACTGGTGGACAAGGGACGGGTATTCGCTGCGGGTGAGTTAGCACACGCGGTATCGACTACCTGTCCGGGGCACGCGGCAATATTGACCGGTCTGAATCCAGAGCATCATGGTATTCCCAATAACACCTTTTATGACCGGGCGACCGGAGAAGTTCGCTATTGCGTGGAGGATGGCGACCCAAGCAGCCGAGTCCTTGGGGGGCAAACCGGGCGCAGCCCAAAAAACATGCAATCGACGGCGTTGGGGGATTGGCTGAAGGCGTCAAACCCTGCAAGTCGCGTAGTTGCCGTGGCGGGAAAAGATCGGGCAGCCATCACGATGGCAGGTCAAGGTCCCGACGGGGTCTATTGGTACGATAAAGATCAGGGAAGATTTACCACGAGCGGATACTATGCCGATGTTCTACCTGACTATGTTGAACGATTTAATGGCGAGATACCTTCCGTGGATGGATTTATGCAAGACTTCCCAGAGACCTGGGTCCATGACGAAGGCAGTCAACGACGCGATGATTATCCTGGTGAGGACGATGCCTATCAGCGCATCTCGGGTCACCCTGTGCGGCAGGGCTCGGAAGCAGATATTGGAAAACAAGTGTACGTTTCCCCTTTTCTTGATCAAGCGACTTTGGCCCTGGCGCAATTGCTTATTGAGAAAGAAAAATTAGGACAAAGGTCGGCGCTAGACTTGCTGGCGATTAGCCTATCGGCGACCGATACCTTGGGTCATCTCTACGGGCCACGAAGTGCTGAAGCTGAGGATGCTTTGGCGCGCTTGGATGTAGCGTTAGGGGAATTCATGCGGGGGTTAGATCAATCGGTTGGTGAAGACAACTATTGGGTGGTGCTAACCGCGGATCATGGTGTGGCAGTTTTGCCCGAATTTGCTCGAGATCAGGGTGCCTCAAGCTGTCCAGCAGAGTCGGGTCGAATCTCTCCGGAATCGCTGTTTTTGGGCTTAAGTTGGCACATGTATAAGGCATTCACTTGGCCTTTTGGGAACCCCCAATCCTTATTGGCTATGGGGGGTGGGCACTTAGTCGTGGTTGAATCAGGCCTGACTCGATTCGGCGTGACCAAGCAAGAGGTTTTGGCTGAGGCCATAAATTACTTGGAAGGACTCCCAGAAATAGAAAGGGTTTGGTTACCCAGCGATTTCGCCGCAGAGGGTAGTGATTTGGCGGTTAGGATTCGTCGAAGTTGGGTTGAAGATCGGTTGGGTGACCTTTTCGTCCAGGTCGCAGAGGGCTGCCTCGTTGATGCAGAGGGTACAACCCATGGATCTCCCTATGACTATGATTTGGAGATACCCATTGTATTTATGGGGCCAGGAATCGAACCGGGCCGTGTCGAAAGCCCAGCCTATAGTATTGACATAGCAGCAACCTTGGCGCATTTTTTGAATGTGGTGCCGGATGGTACCTTAGATGGAAACGTATTAGATCTAGGAGACACAGGGTCTGAGTCGTTGCCCTGAGTCGGATGCTAGGGTGCGTCAACCAGCGACGGGCGCATTTGGCAGATCGGTGTTACAACCTGTATCGGTGTTACAACGCACAGAGGAGCGCGAGATGAATATCAAGCCCTTAACGCCGCATTTAGGCGCGGTGGTGACCGACATTAATTTGGCTGAGGAAATGGATGCGTCAACTTTTGAAGCGCTGAAAGCGATCTATTTAGATTGGTCGGTACTAGTGTTCCCCGACCAAAAGATCAGTCAGGAGCAGCACAAGCGGTTAGCTGGACGTTTTGGTGCATTACACGTTCATCCGATGCACGCGCGACAGCAAAAAGGCGACCCCCATGTTTTAAAGGTTGTTACTAACGCAGATTCAGTCTACACAGCCGGTGAAGGCTGGCATACAGATGTAACCTGTGACGAATATCCCCCACAATGCAGCTTGTTGTACGTCACAGAAACACCTGAGGGCGGCGGTGGAGATACGCTGTTTGCCGATATGTATCTCGCCTATGAGATGTTATCCGAACCGATGAAGGCTTTTCTGGCGGGTCTGACTGCTGTTCATGATGGGGCTCTGCCGTATGTTGGCGCCTACAAGTCGACCCCCCCTGAGGGCGGCTATCCCGTAAATGAGCATCCCGTTATTACCCAACACCCTGAAACCGGTCGCCCGGTGCTTTACGTCAATAGCGGTTTTACCAGCCGGATCAAGGGCCTCTCGATGAGAGAGAGTCGAGCGATATTGGACTTTTTGTTCCAGCATATTGCAGCCACGCCAAAACTGACGGCTAGAGTCAATTGGCAGCCCAATACGTTAACGCTCTGGGATAATCGTTGTACTCAGCATCACTCGGTGTGGGACTATTACCCTAATAGCCGGTACGGCGAGCGCGTATCTGTCATTGCTGATGAGAGGCCGCACGCATACGGTTAGCCTTCAAGGTCTGATAAGCCTAGCAGGGTCTTCACTTGGAAAGGGTGGCACTTGGAAAGGGTGGCAACCTATGCTTCCACTTCAGTTCAGGTCAGCTCAGGCATAAAGCCTGATAATGCGCCAAGCAGCAATGGCATGAGGGAAAGGGCCTTGCACAGACGATTCACCACGAGAGGTTGGCCGTCCAATGGCGACCTTCAATCCAAACGGTAAACCCTCGCTGCCGTACCGTAGAACAGCAGATCTTGATCGGCTTCACAGTAGTCAGATGCAATTTTTTTGAAGCCGTTGTAAAGGCATGGGTAATTGATGGACCACTTGTCGACCGGAAAATTACTTTCGAACATGCAACGTTCTGAGCCAAAACAGGCAATCATGTGATGATAGTACCTTGATTGCGCAGCGGCGAATTCGTCGCTGCTCGCAGGTTTGTCTCTATCGCTCCACCCGAACCCGTTATCGGGCATGGCCAGTCCTCCGAGCTTCACAAAAACGTTAGGACAGTTTGCAAGCTCCTCCATATCGCGTTGCCAAACAGTAAAGATCTGCTCACGCTGATCCTGGAAAGGTGGGGCACCGAGTGGGGTGCCAAAATGATCGAGGATCATCAGGGTGTCAGGGCAGGACTTTGCCAATTCAATAAACGCTCGGTTTTGGTAGTGGTAGTGCCAGGTGTCGAAGGTTAAATCTAGTTCGCCTAACAGTTGAATCCCTCGGCGGTAATCAGGATCAAAGTAAAGATCCGCCGGAGCATTGCCAGCGATCGTGAGATGCTCAGGATGTAAAGCGTGCGCGCCCGCATGGCGAATACCTCGAAATAATCCCTGACCGATGCGCTGATGTTGCGCTAAAAGGGTTTTGAGATCAGCATTATCTAGCCTGAGATCGGCTCGTCCCACGATGCCCGCAATGCTCGCCTGTCGGATATCTTGGGCACTTTTCTCCGCTGCTTCAGCAACGAAAGCCGTTTCCCCTAACGGACGCTCATGAATCGGACCACTGGTCCGATACTCGGCATGACATTCAACAAAGACGGTCTTAACGATGTTGTGTCCCGAGCTCGTATCCTGCCAAAGGTCAGCAAGCAGGTAATCCCGTCCAGCTCGGCGCCAAAGATGGTGATGGGGATCGATAATCCTGCGGTCGGGATCAAGGATCGGTTCTTGGACCTGGGCGAGCCAGGAAGCTGTGCCAGCATCTGGATGCATCGTGATACCTTTTTTCTCGGCTTAATCAACGGAGTGGGTTTTGGTTGCCTTGCAGAATGGGCGATTGTCTCGAACGAATTCTGAGTTTAAGACCCACAAGCGGCTCAACCAAGCTATACTGAAGCTACGTAAAAGTCTATTGAGAAACGGGGAGTTAGCGTGAAAGGAAAGGTTCATTATGAGATTCGAGGCAATATTGCTTTACTGAGTATTGATAACCCGCCGGTTAATCCTCTGTCCTCGGGCGTCAGGCAAGGTTTGTTTGACGGTATGCAGAAGGCACTGGGCGATGATGACATACAAGCGGTCGTCATTACGGGTCTAAACCGAGCCTTTATCGCCGGTGCTGATATTGGCGAGTTCGGTGCTGCCGCCTCCGAGGCCGTTGGCCTCAATGAAGTATTGGCGCTAATGGAAGGTAGCCAAAAACCGGTAATTGCCGCAATTAATGGTACGGCGTTTGGCGGAGGGCTCGAGGTTGCCCTCTGCTGTGATTATCGAGTTGCCGTAAAAACCGCCCCGGTCGGGTTGCCAGAAGTTAAACTAGGATTGCTCCCAGGCGCCGGCGGTACTCAGCGGTTGCCCCGATTGATTGGCGCCGAAGCATCGATTTCAGTGATCACAACTGGAAACCCAATTCCAGCTCCCCAAGCATTAACCCTTGGAATTGTTGATCGAGTGGTCGAGGGAGATGTAGTCCAAGGGGCGTTCGAATTTGCTCAAGAACTCATCGATCAAGGTGCACCGACTCGGAAAATTCGGAACTTGACTGAAAAAATTGCGGCAGATCAATCCAAGGAAGGGTTGTTTGATCAGGCCATCGCGGGGTTAGAGAAAACTCATCGCGGGCAGTTTGCGCCCGCTCAAATCGTAAAATGCATCGAGGCAGCAGTGCATGCTGAATCATTCGATGCAGGTATGGAGACGGAACGAGCACGGTTTGCTGAGTGTCTCAGCCATCCGCAGCGAGAAGCGCTGATACACATCTTCTTTGCAGAGCGGGCGGCAAACAAAATTCCCGGATTGTCCGCAGAAACGCCTTTAATCGATGTGAATCAGGCTGCAGTGATCGGTGCTGGGACGATGGGCGGTGGTATTGCCATGTGTTTTGCGAATGCGGGGATTCCGGTACAAATTCATGACAATGACCCCGAAGGTCTAGCAAGAGGCCTAAAAGTCATTGAAGGCAATTATGCTAGGACGGTCTCAAAAGGGCGACTTTCGCAAGCGGTCATGGATCAGCGTATGGCGCTCATTCAACCGGCTGCACGCTTAGAAGATTTCGCTGAAGCGGATGTGGTGGTCGAGGCGGTCTATGAAAATTTAGACCTTAAGAAAGAAATCTTTACCAAGTTAGATCAGATTATGAAACCGGGTGCGCTTTTGGCCACCAATACGTCTGGCTTAGATGTTGATGCGATTGCCGCCAGCACCCAGCGACCAGAAGCCGTATGCGGCATGCACTTTTTCTCGCCTGCGAATGTCATGCGGCTCCTTGAAGTTGTTCGAGGTGAGAAGTCCTCGCCAGAAACGCTGGGTACCGCTATGGCTCTCGGCAAGCGTTTAGGAAAGGTCAGCGTGATGGCAGGTAATTGTCCAGGTTTTATTGGTAATCGGATGATTGGCGGATATTCCCGGCAGGCAAATCTGATGATTTTAGAAGGGGCATCGCCGGCACAGGTTGATGCGGTAATTTATCAGTTCGGTTTGGCCATGGGGCCCTTCGCGATGGCCGACATGGTGGGGTTGGATTTGGGCTGGCGAGCGCGAAAGATGCGAGGTGGGTCGAATGAAATCACCGCTCGGATACCCGACGCGTTGTGTGAGCTGGATCGTTTCGGCCAGAAAAATGGCCTGGGCTATTATCGTTATGAGGGTGGTGATCGCACCCCTATTGTTGACCCCATAGCCCTTGAGGTCATCGAAAAGGTTTCAGCAGATTTGGGTTACGAGCGTAAGGCGTTTACTGACGAAGAAATTCTGAAACGGTGTATTTATCCTTTGGTCAATATCGGAGCTCAACTGTTGGATGAGGGGCATGCGTTGCGGGCTGGCGATATTGATACGGTTTACGTCAATGGCTATGGCTTTCCAAATCATGTTGGTGGACCTATGTGGTTTGCCGATGCACAGGGCTTGGCTTCCGTTCTTGCAGATATTCAACGTTTCTATTCGGAAACGGGAGACGAAGCCTGGAAACCTGCTCCGTTGCTGGAGAGGCTGGTCGCTGAAGGCAAGACGTTCGCGTCGCTGGATCAAGGTTAACGAAGTTAATGAATTATCCGATGATGAAACAGGCAATTCGGTTACCGCAGCGGATGATTCAGCGGATCGAGTCGCTGTCCCTATTTCAGCGCGTCCTGTATCTCGGTGCAGCCGTTGTCCTAACGGTTTTAGGACTATTGGGTTTAATTTTACCGCTGATTCCTGGCGTCCTGCTGTTGGTCTTAGCTGTGAAATTGTTGACAGTCGCTTCCCCTCATTGGGGACAGTGGTTTGCAAAGTGGCGGCTCTTCCGTTGGTTGAACGACATTGAGGCCACCGTGTCAGCGTCATTGAAGGGCTTTGGCCTACGGATCAGATCTGCTTTCACCTTTTGGCAACCGCGTAGCTCCTTGTACCAAGGGCGCAACTTAACTCGTTGGATGATTATCGGTCTAGCCTTTGGACGAAGGGGCGTCGGTTTGATCAGGGAAGCTGGGCGCTGGGTATTTCGATTTAGCCAGCACCTGATAGCGTACGCTAAGCAGCTTTTTCCGCGCTCCGTCTCCACCAAAGCAAAGCAACCGGCAATCAAGAGATTGAATGATGAGCGAAGCAACAGGGAATAACGGCTTTCGGCAACGCTGGCAAGCAGCAGCGACCGAGACCATGAGTCATTTTGAATTGGCTCGCATGGGAGGAGGAATGTCCTCGTCACTGTCCCAGGTCTTTATGTCAGGCTATCAAGTCGCCATGCGCCAAGTGTTTGACCTGCCGAGCAAGCAGTGGGCGGCCTTTTGTGTCAGTGAAGGTGCCGATGGCCATCCGGCCGTTGAGTTTGTTGATGATGGGGTGATTGCAGGCGTTAAAACGTGGGTGGCAGCCGCGGACCTCACTCAAGTTTTTGTGGTCAAAGTGGGCCGTGGGGTCGGGGCGAAGTTGATACAACTGGATCGTGAAGCAAAAGGCCTGAGGATTAAGCTTAAACCTGCAAAGGATTTTTTACCCGATCTCAGTATTGGCGAGTTGCACCTTGACCGAGTCTCTCCCGGCGAAGCGTTAGGCATTGAACGGTCAGCCTTGAAACGCTTTCCTCTTGCAGAAGCCGGAGGCATTTTTGTGGCTTTTTTGGCCATGCTGGAGGCGCACGGGGTGGAGCAAGCGAGCGCTGTTTTAGAACGGTTTGGACCAGAGGTGTTTGAGCCATCAGACCCCGGGTCTTTAAGAGCGATGATCGAAGAGACCCGTCAGACGGTCATGATTGACTCGTTGATATCGCCGTTGGTTGCTAACTGGTCGAATGATCGAAGATTGCTGGATATGTACCAATCCCTGTTGGAGCGATCATAGCGATTCAATCTTGGCAGAATCTTTGGGTGGGAGTTTAGTGAGAAATTCGCTTTAAAAATACGGCCATGGTTTTCTCGGCTTGGAGGTCCTTTTGTGCGCTGGCTCGAGCAATACCGGCGGTCAAAGTGCGTTTTGCGTCT
The DNA here is from genome assembly GCA_002689445.1 of Gammaproteobacteria bacterium. GTDB lineage: Bacteria > Pseudomonadota > Gammaproteobacteria > Pseudomonadales > Azotimanducaceae > UBA9926. The sequence goes on along the minus strand of NZGC01000096.1, from coordinate 5,877 downwards.
GATACCGCTTCTTGATCAATTTGAGCCTTGGCAAGCATGGTATAGGCAGCTGTGTAATTGGGATCAAGATGTAAGCATTGCTCGAGGTGCTGGATTAAGCTCGCCTGATAGTCTTGAGGCTTTTCTTTGAGATAAGCACAAGCAAGGCCGAATCTGAGTAACGCAGAATCTTGACCGCGCTCGAGCATTCGGGTCAGTGAGTTTATGTTGGCCATGAGCTACCTATTGTTTAGTGAGTAGTGCGTTCTTCTTTTGATGAAAGAGGGAGGATATGCTCGTTAGTGTGACACAGAAATCAAGGAGTGTATGTTGGCAATGCAAGCCGCAACGATGCCTGAAAACCATTTAGCCGAAGTATTAGCGCTCAACAACGCTAATACCCCCCATGTAAATGCCCTGACAGGACAAGAATTACAAGCCCTGATTGATCAGGCCATAGGATACCAGGTTCTCATTAGCGAGGAAGGAAGGTTAGCAGGTTTTGTATTACTGATCGGCGAGGGCCAATCGTACCAGAGCCTCAATTATCGATGGTTTTCAGAAAATATGAACGACTTTCTTTATGTTGATAGGATTGTTGTTGCGCCCGAATTCAGAGGTGAAGGTGTTGCTGATCAGTTGTATCTTTGGGCTAAAACAACCGCTCAAGGCCATGGCGTGTCATGGCTTACCTGCGAAGTAAATCTCAAGCCGCCCAATCAGCGCTCACTGGCGTTTCATCATAAGCAAGGGTTTAGGGAAATCGCGCAGCAGCAGACCGAAGGTGGGCAAAAAACCGTGTCTTTGATGAAAGCGCAATCCAATGATTGATCGCTATTTAGGCGGGGCATCGTTGTTGGTAGCACTGTGCGTGATCGCTGGGTTGTTTTTTTCTCAACCGGAGCAGACGGCATTGAAGATGCCGGAGAACGTTACCGAGGCGGTGACGCCAAAGGTGGTCAAAACCCGAGTGGATGCAGTGATGACGGATTGTGCCAGACGGGGTTCAACAACTCGGGTTGAGGGTTCGATCAGAAACCTAGGATCGATTGGGGTAACTCGAGTCACAGTACAGACCATTTGGAAGGATGAGCTTGGTCAGGTTAAAGATACTGGGCTGGTTTACTTGGTTGGGGAGGGAGAATACTTAGCGCCGGGTGCCTCGATGCCGTTTGTGGATACGACAGAATTAAGAGGTGTTGCACGTTGTAATGTGCGGGCTCTGGATTGGTGGGCGGATGATTAATCTGGCTGTAGAGAAAAACCTGAGCGTTTTGATCTCGTTCTGGAGAGGGTTAGCCCTCAGAGGGCGAGGCGGGTTTGGTTTGAGGGTGTTATGAAGCGGGACGCTGGGAATCTCAATGAGGCGGCGATAAGCCACTATCGAGAAGATGGATATTGCGTGATCGAAAGCGTCTTTGATGTCAACGAAGTGGCGGCGGTGAACCAAGAGATTTCCGCGATAGAATCGAGGATGATTGCGGCGGCGGCCACCGGAGTCGAATACCATCTTGACGGTAAGCGGTTTGTTGATGTCGGAGTACATACCTTGCAGTTTGAGCTACCGCCGAATGAGAGCCGTTTGAGAGTACTAGAACCCGCCCATTCCTTATCGCCGATCTTGTTAGAGTTGATCAGTGATCGTCGGATCTTAGATCCGATTCGACAGATATTGAATACCAACCGGGTCGGTTTGTGGACGGATAAGGTTAACTTTAAGTGTCCTGGAGGTAGCGGTTTTGGCTGGCACCAAGATGCGCCTTACTGGATGCACGCGGCGGAAAATCTCAATTGCCTACCCAATGTCATGATTACCCTAGATGATGTTACGGTCGACAATGGGGCATTTCGCGTGATTCGAGGCAGTCATTTAGCGGGCAACAGAACATCAAAAGATGATGGCAGTCAGCTACAAGGTTTCTACACCCATCCCGATGAAATTGATCTGTCCGAATCCGTTGAATTTGTCGTTCCCGCAGGCACAGCAATAATTTTCGACCCCTTTTTGATACACGGTTCAAGTGCCAACGTATCTTCTACTCCAAGGCGGGCGATGATTGCCACCTATCAGCCAGCCGATTGTCTTTCGTTGAAAGCGAAGACCATGATTAACCTTTGCTAGGAGCCTTATCAAGGCTGAGCGCCTTGGCGGGTTGTCACCAAGTCAAACGGTAAGGTTGGAGTCTTCAAGTATGACTGCCCGTAAACTGATCGACCCCAAGAAGGATACAGCCCCTGCGAGAGTGCTGCGGCTGGTGCTCGGGGACCAGTTAGACAAACATCACAGTTGGTTTTCTTGTATCGATGCAAACCATCTCTATGTGGTTGCCGAATTGGTGCAAGAGCAGTGCTATGTGAGGCACCACATTCAAAAGAGCGCTGCGTTCTTTTTAGCGATGGATCACTTTGCCCGCGATTTAAGGGCAGAAGGTCACCGATTTAATCGCTATGATCTCGATGAAACCGCCGCGTTTAAGGATCTACCGGCGTTCCTTGAGTATCTCGCGAAGTTTCATCAAGTCGAGACGATTGAGTATCAACTGCCTGACGAACATCGTCTGCGAGATCAGTTGTCGGTTTGGGCGAAACGGTCAAGCCGACCGGTCAAAGCGATCGAGTCAGAACACTTTTACTTGACCGAGGCTGAACTTCACGCCTATTTCAAAGCCGGAAAAGCGCATCGCATGGAGCACTTTTACCGCAAGATGCGGGTCAAATTCGACGTATTGATGGCCGGCGCAGCGCCGGTGGGTGGGCGCTGGAATTTTGATCAAGAGAATCGCAAGCGTTTCCCTAAAGCAATCAATTTGCCTGAGCCTCTGCTTTTCGATAATGACATTGNGGNGNCAGTTGCTCGATTACGAAGACACAATATCGAAACGGTCGGCGTTGAGCCCCAGACTCTGATTTGGCCGGTGACGACACAGCAAGCCGAACGACTGTTGGAGGACTTTTGCCTGCGCTTGTTGCCCAATTTTGGCCGCTATCAAGATGCTTTGACCGACCGGGGTTGGGCTTTGTTTCACGCCCGAATCGCATTTGCGCTGAACATTAAATTGCTGAGACCTCGTGATGTGGTGGAAGCCGTGGTTGATCAGCTGGGGAGACAAGTCGAGGGGGTTGATATCGCTCAGGTCGAGGGATTTGTTCGCCAGATTCTCGGGTGGCGCGAATTTATCCGGGGAATTTATTGGGCGAACATGCCGGCATACGGTCACAGTAATGTGTTGAAGGCGGACGGCAGACTGCCTGAGTTCTATTGGTCCGGCCAGACGGATATGGCTTGCATGAAACAGGCCCTTCAACAATCGCTTGAATATGCCTATGCCCATCATATTCAGAGACTCATGGTAACGGGTAACTTCACGCTATTGCTCGGTGTTGATCCAAGGGAGGTCGATGCTTGGTACCTCGGCATTTATATCGATGCGATCGAATGGGTTGAAATGCCGAACACCCGCGGCATGAGCCAGTTCGCGGACGGCGGACTGGTGGCCTCAAAGCCCTATATCAGTTCAGGCAAGTACATTGAGCGCATGAGTGATCATTGCAAAACCTGTCGCTACGACGTCAATCTGCGGTTTGGAGAGTCGGCTTGTCCGTTCAACGTGCTTTATTGGGATTTTTTACGTAAACATGAGCCGCGATTGCGAAAAAATCCGAGGATGCGCATGATGCTCAGTCACTATGACAAGATGGCATCTGATGAGCGTCAGCTTATCGCGACTTCAGCAGATCAGCTACGCCAAACCCTGGCGACAAAGTGAAAGAGGGTCTGAGGTTTAGTTGGCTAGGAAGACTTTATTGCGTCCGGTATTTTTTGCCTGGTAGGCAGCTTTGTCGGCCCGCTGGCGCAGCGACGCGAGTGCTTCACCGACATGAGACAAGGCGACACCAAGACTGGCCGTAATACGACGATTTTCGCCTAGATCAACAACCTCAATCGCATGCCTGATTTGTTCGGCAAGGGCCAGTACAGCGGGCTCATCGCGATCATCAATGACTACTTCAAACTCCTCGCCCCCAGTCCGACTGACAATGTTGACTTTGGAATCAAACGAGCGGACGGTCTGCGCAAGCGTTTGCAGCGCCGCGTCGCCGAACGCGTGTCCATGCACATCGTTGACGTGCTTAAAGTGATCAAGATCAATGGCAATCACAGCAACGGGTTGTTTTTTCTGGTGGTTATTCTTCAGAAGTTTTCCAAGCTCGCGCATGTGATAGCTACGGTTGTAGAGACCTGTGAGTGGATCTCGGTTAGTCAGATCGTTGGTCAAACGCACAAATTGAAACACCACCAAGGCGAGTATCACTTCTCCCGAAAAGGTTAAGCCGTCGCCTATCCACCACCAGATGGGGTTAGCATCAGGAAAAATCTCGGTCGCGGCATCCAGTAGGTTGCCGGTCTGGAGGGCAAAGAGTCCTGCCAATACGACGCGGCGTTCGGCGAGGCTGACCTTGATTAGCGTTGCGGCAACAAACATGACGAAGACAGAGAAAAATGATGCAGCTTCGAAACCGACTTGGCCAATATCAATTTCGACCCGTCTCGCACTGCTGAGCAATTCCCAGATGATCAGACCGCTGACGAGCAAATTGATCGACACCAAAAGCAAAGCTCGGTCGCCTCGCGCAAACTGAATTTGCATTTCTTGTTGTTTTTGATCAGACATGAAACTCGGTAGTAACCATTTGATTTGGCTTACGGGTTATCCGCGAAGAAGTGCATAATGCACCGTTAGGTGTTGAATGCGTTAACATAGAGATGTTAGCAGACTCAAAGAATTTCTCACAGGAATCCGACTGTCATGAGCGTCGACAAGACAGAACTGTCCTCTCGCTTCACTGAAGCTGATTACGTCATCCATGATGATCCTCCGATAGTTTTTAGAATTGGAGAACCGCATCAGGGGCTGGCTCTGCTATTAATGAGTTTTTCAGCAACTCATGCGGTGCTTCTTACCGCCTGTAATCCGCAAGTGCAAAGGCTGTCGGATGATGAAAATTTGGATCGGCAGATGCAACTGTTGCATCGCATAGAAATGGAGAGACTGAATTACTTTGTCGCCAGCGGGGAGAGTCCTGATCAGCAGTGGGTAGAAGACAGCTATTTGGTCTTTGACTTAGACAGAGATTTGGCCATGACTTGGGCTAAGGCCTTCGATCAGGCTGCATGGGTTTGGGTTCCTGCCAATGGGACCGCGGAGTTGGTTTGGACGCAATAAGTCAGGCCTTAAGATGCCGGGATACGCAACTTTGCGAAGCTGAACAGAGCGCTGAATAGCGGGGTGAATAGAACGCTGAATCATCTGATGGCGAGTGTCTCCGAGAACCTGTCGGCTAGCTTTTGCGAAATCCATTGGCTCTGTCGAGGTTTGTTGGGCCGTTCCTCTCTTCCGGGTTAACGACGCAACCCTGTTTGCTCGCCGGGTAGGCAGCAACCAAGATCACCCCGGCCTCGGTGGTAACTTGGAAGCCTCTGGGCTCTGTGTCACTGGCCCGACTATCCCATCCGTAAGACGACACCGGTCCTATCAATGCACCGAGTCTTTTGGTCTTACCTCTAAAAATGGCTTGAAGCCACGAGGCTCGGCTGCTCAATCCACCAGAAAATTAGAGCAATGCGACGAATCCTTATGAACGGGATTACCGTACAACGTTTCAAACGTTCGTTTAACCTTCTATAGTGGCGAAAATCAGGTAGGTAGATGTCCACGAGGGCTGCCGGATGGAAAGGGTGCCTGATGGGAAACAGATTGGGTTGAAATTGGTCTGTTTGAACAATTACTCGATGAAAGAAGAGTCGTATTGAAAGAGCGTCAGAGCAACCCTAGTGGGATTTTTTTCAAGACTGATTTTCGCCGATCGTGATGGTGTGTTTGGAACGGGTTGCATAGC
>NZGC01000095.1 GCA_002689445.1 Gammaproteobacteria bacterium | reverse complement strand
GGGCGATGGTTTCTGCGGATCCTCAATGGGGTCAGGGGTAGGAGTGTGCTTCATTGACATTGGGAATTCCACGCTGAGCGAGGTTGGCTGTTAGGGATAACTCAACGCAAAAAGCACAAAGCACAAAGCGCGGAGAACAGAGAGCTGAGAACAGAGAGCTGAGCTGGAACAATAACGCTGCAATAACGGGTTGGATGACGAATCTGCAATCGCTAGCTAAAAATAATGATCTCTAGGGTGTGAATTTTTTGTGAGGAAGGGTTATGGATTATCGACATAACATTAACGGGTTGTTGAAGCATCTTCTGTTGTTTTGCTTGTCTGGATTGCTGGCCATCGAATGTGTTGCAGAGCGCCCATCGGTCGGTTTGGTGCTGGCAGGAGGCGGTGCACGAGGCGCCGCGCATATTGGTGTTTTGAAGTATTTGGAAGCCAATAATATTCCAGTGGATATTGTTACGGGCACGAGTATGGGTGCTATTGTGGGCGGGCTTTATGCAGCGGGTTACCGAGCGGATGAAATAGAAAGTCTAATGTTAGACATGGACTGGGAGGCAGCCCTTATCGATGATGTCCCTCGCCAAAAACGATCGCTACAAAGACGCATTCGTGAAGATCGATTCTCAATTGCGGGATCTCCAGGTTATGACGACGGCGAATTAAAAATTCCTAGTGGTGCAATTCAAGGGCAGAACGTAATTCTTGCCTTGCAGCGTCTGACTCAGCCAGTGGCTCACATCGAGGATTTTGATGCCTTACCCCGACGGTTCAGGGCGGTGGCGACAGACATCGTTACGGGCGAGATGGTCGTTTTAGAGCGAGGAGACTTAGCGTTGGCCTTACGCGCCTCAATGGGGGTGCCCGCGATTTTTGCACCGATAGAGCTGGACGGGAGGTTGCTGGTCGATGGTGGTATTACCAATAATTTACCCATTGATTTAGCGAAAGAAATGGGCGCTGACATCGTAATCGCAGTCGACATCACGTCGCCGATGCTGACGCGGGAGGCCTTAGGTAACCTCTTAACGATTACAGATCAACTGACGCGGCTTCTCGTGGTGAATAACACTCAAGCCCAACAAGCGATGCTTTCCCCCCAGGACGTCTTAATTGTTCCAGAACTAGACGCCGTGTCGGCAGTCAGTTTTGATGCTGCCGCAAACGCAATCGAAGCGGGGTACCGCGCGATCGAAGGCAAAGCTGACGCGCTTGCATCATTAAAGCTCGCAAGCTTACCGCTTGTGGAGCTCCCTCATGAAGTGCAGCAAGGTCGATTAATCGATGACGTTAGACTCAAGAATAATTCATCCTTGAGCGATGCCGTGCTCCTGGCTCAGATCAATACCACAACCGGGGAGGCGTTTTCACAAGAGCAGTTAGAGCGCGATGTAAATCGTATTCACGGATTGGGGCATTTCGAGTTAGTGTCTTATCAAATCTCAAAGAATAACGACCAATCCATTGTTGAAATTGCCGCAGAGCAGAAGAGTTGGGGTACAAATTTTCTTCATTTCGGTTTTAACCTGGAGAGCGAATTTAAGCATGACTCACGATTTTCGTTTTTATTGGGGTACTCACGTCAAGCCATCTCAGATCTCGGTGGAGAATGGTTAACTACCTTACATCTTGGTGATGAGCCCGCTTTCCAAACGGAAATTTATTGGCCGTTGCTGACAGATGGCAAGGTGTTCGGATTCGCATCTGCCGGGGTCTTTGATCAAGCATTATATGATTATGAGGATGGTGTGAGAACGACGGTCTACGCATTGAGGCAAGCGACGGCGATGGTTGGTTTGGGCTACGAATATACAACCAAATGGCAATCACGACTCGGAATTCGACGTTCGAGTGGCCAGGCGGTTGCTGTCAGTGGCCTGATGCGACGGGAAGAGCCGGATTTCTCAGAATTTAGTCTTGAGTGGTCCTTTGGTTTTGATACTCGTGATGACATTGACTTTCCTTCCCACGGCTCCATTGTAGAGGCCAGTTGGTCCCATTTTTTTGATAGAGCGGGCGGGCAGACGGAATTTGATCAGTGGCGAATTCACGCGGGACGCTATTTTGAGCGTGGTCGGCATAATCTTGGCGTAAATCTTCACCTCGGTTCCACCAGTGGAGACCCGAGCATTGCATCTGAATTCAGAGTAGGCGGGTATGGGTTAATCACTGGATTAAGCGCCCAAGCGCTAAGAGGGGGTGCGATGGGCGTGCTCTCAGCGGTGTACTATCAGCGCTATGATGCTTTACCCATCTTGGATGGTTTAATTGGCCTGACGCTTGACTATGGCGGCGCATGGGAAAGTCGAGCCTCGGTGCAAGCTGATACAGCCGTTGGTTCAGTAGGGGCGTTTATCGGNGCAGATACGCCGCTTGGAACGCTGCAATTAGGCTTCGCNATTGCTGAGGAAGGCAAGCAAAATTATTATGCCCGCATTGGCCGNGTATTTTAGCGTGAGAATCCNGTCNGTAGAGGCAACGNTAATTCTGCTTTNACCCCCAATTGAGTTCCTCAAGATNTTGCACGAGATCGGAGCCGGCACTGCGNGGTGAGACGGATTTATCAATTTTGGCAATCAAACCGTCGATATCAATATAGAAAGTCCAGCGTTTGGCAAATCTCCCCCCTGATAGGGCGCCGAAAGACTTAACGACAGAACGGTCAGGATCGGCAAGTATGGGAAAGCTAGCCTGGTTTTTCCGAGCAAAAGCGGTATTGTCAGCGAGGGTGTCGGTGCTCGCCATGAAATAAGCGACGTTGAATGCCTGAATTGCTTGATCGCTGTCACGCAGCGATTTGCACTCCAGCGTTCAACCGCCAGTAAAGGCTTTGGGGAAAAATGCGATAACAACGGCTTGTTGCCCACGAAATTGCGAAAGCTGGTATTGATTACCGTCGGACGCGTAAAGGGTAAAATCCGGTGCGATGTCGCCAACCTTTGGCGAGGCATGGGTTAGGTTGGTAGCAACTGAGAGCAAAAACAGCAGGAGTGTTGCAATAATCCAACCCAGAGGCTTTTGAGTGATGAGATATGTCTTGTTAGGCATGGTAGTTTCTGATTTGTCCTTAGGAACCTGGTCGAGTGATGAGATTGAGTGAGGCTTCCGCAAACTCCGCTATCTCAGGCGTCGATGAGGGATTGTTTAGGTTGTTGGTCGGGCGCTTTTTGACTTTTATGCCGCGGGTTTTCTTAGGAATATCCTCGGATTGAACCTCAAGTACGGGCCCTAGATTGGTGGATTTAAGTTCGCCCAAGGGGCTAGTGCTCGCATAGAGTGCGACCGATTCTTGTCCAAAAGGGGCTGAGACGATTAAATCAAATTGGTCGAGACCGCTGGGAATTTCATACACGACGCCCCCCTGGAAGTAGACCTCTTCTCGATAGGGATTCGGTAAAAGCTGCAATTGGGTACCCGAGGCATCGGTATAAATGATGCGACCGAAAAAAGGCTTATTCGCTTTGACATAGATAGAAAGCCGTTGGTTTTCAAGCAGCTCACTGCTATTCGTCCAAAGCTTTACCGACAAAGGCGCAGAGGGGTCTTCGGAGAACCCCGCTTCGGCGGCAACCCGATTGTAGTCCTTGGCAATGGGTATGACCTCGGCCTGGATTTTAATGCGATAGCAATCACCGCTCGAAGGGTCATCCCATGCGGATTCAATAATATCCACAACTTGAACTTCCGCTTGAGCAAACGCCGTCACTAAATCCCTTTTGAGATTGAAGTTTTCCATTTCAGTGGTGCTTTCGATATAACTTTTAGAAAATTCGACCGCTTGCCGCTTAGCATCCTGTAAAGCGAGTTGTTCGGTTTGTTTTTTTGAATAGTCGATGCCCATACAGGAGTAACCATCCGCCTCGGTGATTGAGGACTGCTGGGCCAAGCTGAAACTTGCGCCTAACCAAAAGGGTAATAACCAAAAGTATTTCATGAAAAACTTCTCCACCTAGAGAACAATGATGACACCTGCATCCTGCATAAAACCGTCGGAAATCATAGCCTCAAGTTGCGTCGATGCATCGTTATTTAACACAATTTCAGTGCGGGTATCACCCCAGGTTCTCAACGCTTTAAGTACGATAGGGCGCTCACCCACTAAGGGATGCTGTTTGGCAGTTTCTACGTCGCGTGTGAACAAAGAAACCAATTGCCCTCTCGTCGAGTATGCTTTTTGATCCGCTCTTCCCGGGTAAATGACACCAGCCCGCAATCGCCTCAATTTAGGCGACATCGACGGAATAAAATTGCTGCCTCGTGCATCAATGACCAAACCCGTCGGTTTTCCTGGGTCAGGCAATGCTAGCTTTGCTTGACCACTGATCAGTGCTTCTAACCGATCAAGGCGGCGAGTTAACGTCATTAATGTTGCCTCAACGCTTGATCCCGTTGAGGCTTCTGCCATGCTCGTTGTTGCCTGTAACAACCAGTCAACTGCTGCGAGTACATTTGCAATAGGCCACGAAAGCGATGAAGACTGCATCTTGTCGGATTCAACCAATACATTTTGATAGATATCCCGAGCAAAATTTCCTGCGAGGGGCGCTGAAATAGAAACTTCACAGGAACCGTCAGGCTGTGGTCTTCGACTGGTCATTATCGCGCCCTGTAAAACGCCTTCAACGGTTGATTTGATTTCATCGCTCTCAAGCATAAGATTATTCACTAAAGTCACCCCTACGACCCGCACGCCTTGGAGCGATTCGAGGAGGTTTCTTTGGGCATCCACCAACGCCGCTCGACAGGCCATCATCTTGGCGAGGCTGGGTGGGGTGCCAGGTTTTGCAAGACCAGCCCCCTCTGCCACAGCTGTTCCGTTGGTCCAATTGACCCCGCTGTTAGCAGCTACCCATTCGATGTAATCGTTACCAAGGCTTGACGAGCTCCAGCCAAACATCAAGATTAGAAAGAGCTGTTGGTAATAACGCATGTTCATTGTACTCCCTCCTCAGTTTCCTCGGTTGCCGTGACTGGCCCCAGTATGGTGCTAGGGGACGCGCTTGGGCGAAAGACATTGCGGCTAATGTCGAGGGTGTAACTCGAACTGTTTTGGATATGGAAGGGCGCATTATTGGCAAACACATTGCCTTGCAGCCTCGGTTGCGCTTGATCTGAAATAATAAGGCTTGATGCCGTCGCCCCTTGGAAGCGGTTGTTGTTCAGTGTTGGTTTGGCACTTCCGGAGACCATCATGGCATTGAAATTGTCGTCGAATGAAGAGTGAGCGATCGTAGGTTGACCCGACAGGACCTGGATGGGCAATTGGATACCCTTAACATCCAGCCCAGCGATGCGATTGGGCAGGTTAGAGTTGAATACGAGAAATTGTTGACTGATGGCACCCTCCGCCTGCCGAACTAAAATGGCGTTCTCTTGGGTGCCCATTGCATTGATCTCTCCCAGTATTTCGATTCTGCCAGCCTGAGCCAGCCGTAGCTCGGTGCCGGGTTCGATCAAAAGGACACCATCCGTTGCAATGGTCACTGGCTCGGTGAGCAGATAGGGGCCAAATTGCGCTCTGAGCCTTTTGACGCCGTGGATCATTCGAGGAATAGCCGAGGGAGTGTCTTCTGCTAAACTGTATCTTCCGTCGGGTGCTGCGATAACGGTCAGTTCACGGGTTGTGCTTTGATTACCAGCCCGATCCTCGGCAAGCAACGCGATTCGAGTTGGCTCAAAATTCATTAAGCCGGTCAGGCTGATTGATTGCTGCTCAATAGCCACCGATACGGGTGCCAATGCGCCGTGCTGCAACTGAATGCTGATTGCATCCTTATCGTCCGGTAGTTCCCAGGTAACTTGCACCCCCTGATCTTTTGAAATGATTTTGACGCTGGTTGGGGCTTGGGGGGGCGTATTGTCAATATTCATGAGGCCGTAAGGCGAGACCCAAGCGCTAAACTGCCCTTGGGCATTCATGAGTTGACCGGTTACTCGGGCCGACGCAATATCCACAGTGGGATCAATGGCCAACTGGCCAGCGTATTGACCGTCTCTGATCTCCCTGAGTTCAACCAATCCTATGCCATCAATACTGATATTGGCGGTCTGTCCCGCATCGCCCTCAAGCGCAAAATCAACCACATCACCGTACCGAAGTGTTTGTCCTACCCCCGAGTGAGCAACATCCTTAATGCGAGGCAAGGCTTGTCCGCTAAAGACCTGGGGCGAGGGCATTGAGTCCGTTAACGTCCTGCCTAAGTCGTCCGCCGCTCGATATAAATTAATGTCGCCATACAGATGCTTCGCCGCAGCCAAGGCGTTAACAATCAGGCCAACCGGTGAAGCAGAGACACCACCGGCATAAGAGCGCTGGACGTTTTCAGCTTGCCAGACGAGCTCGTCCGCTGCGTTATAAAGAGACAGCGATACGCCGACAGAGACTCTCGCGCCAACGCCAGCGAAGGTCTTCTCAAAGTGAGTTACTGAGCCAATCAGCAAGCCATCAACCCCCAGCGCGGCTCTGAACGCCGCTAAATCGTCAATCTCGATGTCGTCAGCTTCAAGTCCCGCTAGGCCAAGTTTTCTGTCGATTTCTTGAATATGGAGAATGCGGTAGTTTTTGCCGCCAAAGTGATTGGTTAATGTTTGTCGGACGACCGCACTGGCTAGCTCACTGTCTGTTTCGTTACGAAGGGGAAGTACAGCAATCGTACGGGGTAATGTAAGCGCGTCTACCGCAGGTGCTGGGTCTAGCGCTTGCGTGTTAGCGCTGAGGGCAGGCCCGGCCATTATCCCATCGTCGGTCTGAACCGCGCAGGCGGTGAGCAAAAAGAGAGCACTGAACGATAACCATAGATTCATAAATTTAGGATGGAATAGGGTGGTGGGTGCGTTTGCCATGAGCTTAGTCCTCTTCCGTTTGATTGTCAGAACGTTTTTTGCGACCACCAAACAACCAAGATCGATTGAGGGTCTGAGACAATTCGTCAATACTTTTGAGTGCCGCATCAGTCGTAGTTAACAATTCGGGCAACTGCTCTACTGCAGGCTCCCCGGCCTCAAGAAGGGCAGAGGTGCGCGCCAGCGTTAAAGTTGCTTGATGCGTTAGGGTCACTGAATTGGCGATAGCGGCCTCAATGTCATCGCTTGAGTTAGCGACCAAGCCGTCAACCCGGCCAATGGTGGTATCCAGCTTACCAAGGCTGAGCTCCACAGCGTTAAACACCGCTGGTAAATCGCGCGATACCTGTTTCAGCTCTGCCGTCACAGCCGCTAGATTTTCCATGGTGATGTAGAGGGTTTCTTGATTGTTCTCTAATCCTGTCGCAATCGCTTCGACAGAACTGACGATGGTGGTGACTTGTCCGGTTAGCCGTTCGATATCCAATTGTTCGAGAAGTGAAGACAGCCCCCGAGGTGCTTCGGCTTTGATAAAAGCACCATCGGGTAACGGTTTGCCTGGAGTAGGGCCCTGCAGCAAAATCAGGCCGCTACCATTCAAAATTGAGGTGACAGCAATTTCGCTGTCGATAAAAAGGGTTAAGTCTGACGTGTAAAAACGTGTGTAATCGGTTGAAAGGGCAATATCAACCCGGACTTTACCAGCATCGGTTAGCTTGATGGATTCAACCTTACCGACGCTGACGCCCTTCAGGGAGACCGTGGCAGATGGTGCTATCCCATGGGTTTTATCGAGTTCGGTGTAGAAGTTAATCTGATCATCCCGGGACAGATCACGAACCATCGGGATAATAAAGCCCAACAGAAAGATGAATAGGGCGCCAATCACGAAGATGCCAACAATGCGATCTTTGTTGCTTACCGCGAAAGGTCTGTAGGCAGAGGCAGTCAAAATTCAGTTTCTCTCAATTGCTTATCGTCTATTTTTAGCACTCGATCGGCCTCACGTAAAATACGCTCATGAGAGCTTGTCATCAGTGTAATGCTTCCCAGGGTCTTGCCTCGATCGATTAGCATGGCGATTGTCCTATCGATCATGTCGTCCGGCATGCCGCCTTCAAGTTCATCAATCAGCAGCAATTGTGGATCTATGACTAGGGCCCGTGCCAAATTAACGAGTCGTGTCTGTACATCGTTCAACTCATGGGGTTGTTGCTCAAGCAAGCTGGGTGCGATGCTGAGGCTATCTAAGGTGGCTAAAACGCGGCTTTCCATTTGATTCGGGTTTAAGGCCGTATGAAATTCAAGCGGTAAGGCAATGTTTTGGAAAACGTTGTAAAGGCTGATCAGGCCTTGCTCTTCATAAACGAAGCCAACACGCGTTGCCCGCTCATGAGCACCGAGTGTCAAAAGGTTTGAGTCACCCAGCCATACTTGACCTTGGATGTTGTTCAGCATGCCGGCGATACCCTTAAGTAGAGATGTTGCGCCATCTAATACGTTAGTCTCGAAAACGACTAAACTGCCTGCTGCCACAGTTAAATTGATGTCGTCAAAGAGCAATTTGTCTGGATATTCGAGGCGCAGAGATTGAATCTTGAGCGAATCATTCATTGGGTATAGGCCAATAGGGATAGCAGAATATTGATGACGAAAAAAACCATCAGTTGCGTGGTCGTAGAATTAGAGATGGCATCGGAAACTTCAGAATAACTGTCTTCCACTTTTGCGCCGAAGTGAATAGAAATGACCCCGATCATCATACCTCCCAACAGCGCTTTGACTGCATTGATAGCGATTTCATTGAGACTGATTTGATCCAGAATAGCGAGTAATAACACCAAGAAATTCGCACTAGGATCTGAAATCCAAATGACCACATAGCTCGATAAAAACACCACCAAATCAAAGTAAATAAACATGAGTAGCAGTGATAGCGGAAAGGCGAAGAACACGGGCAATAAAAACAAAAAAACTGGACTGATGCCTAGACCGTTGAGTACCTGAAATTCTCGACGCAGCCTCAGATAGCCTATTTCAGCGGTAACAGCGGTCGCTGATCTTGCGATAAGAATAATGCCAGATATTAAAGGGCCAAGTTCTCGAAAGACAATGACCATAAAAAAATATCCAAACTGTTCGTTAAATACTTGTTGTGGGAGGTATTCAAACAGTCGAGAAATGAGTACGGCTCCAATCAGAACAGCCACTGCACCATTGATATACAGAGCTTTGACGCCCGTGTTGTAAATTTGTCTAAAAAACAGCGAGAGAAATATTCGTCGTCTTTTTTTGTTAAGGAGTAGTGGGCTGGCGCTCAGGGCGACCGAGATTAGGCCTATCAGCTCAAGAATGGTGTGTCCAATCCCTAAGATCGGATTCAGCGCTAACTTAATCGGTCCGAGTAAAGTCAGCTGATCCTGCGACGAATTGGGATCTGGATCATGAGGTTCAGTCAAGAGTAGTTTCTCTGACTGGTTTTGACATCGATCCTTGATCTACGCCAGCTTGGTCGATGTGATCGTTATGCGGGTCAATCATTGGATGCTTAAGGATTCGGTTTTAAGGTTCATTTTCCTGCAATCTTTGATGTTCTCGTTCTAAGATTCGAAGCAGAGTCGGTAATCGGTCTTCGGTCATGACATGGGTTTCAAAAATGCTTTTGATTTCTTCATAGGGCCGTTTGCGCATCAGAAGTCTAAAATTTTGTCTCAGTGGCTTAAAGTCTTCCTGATCGAGCAATCGCTCTACCGCGTCTGCGAAATCATCGTAGTTCCCTGCATCAAATGCGCTTCGCGCCCGGGCAAGCCGATAGCGCATGCTGAGTGGGGATAACAAAGAGTTGACTAAAAACGCGGTAAAGAGGGCCAAGAAAGTTACGACAAAATCTCCAGTTTTATCCTTAGCAATGCTGATCCATTCTGCCAGCGCTGTGCTGGTTTGCGCCTCAAGCGTAGTGCGGATTTCGGTGACATAAGATTTGGCTACTGGGTTTAACGGGTCAATTTGTAAGGCTCGTCTAAACTCGGTCTCGGCGGCTTCCAGATCATTTCTTTTATATAGGGCCTCGCCTTTGAGGGTGAAGAGATCGGCTTGTCGATCTGGAAACCGGGTCAAAGCGCGGTCCGCAACTAAAATGGCTGAATCAAAATCTTGGAGTTCAATTCGTTTTTGAATGACGATAATTGCAATTTTTTCATTACGAACCACTCTGTTTATGGCCGTTTCCGAAGCCTGTTCAAATTGAGCTTTAAGCGGATGGGTCATGGGGAGGTCTTGCGCAAGTTTTGAAGCATCGTGAAGCCGGTTGCTGGCAATCAATAAACGTAGTTCCAACTCGCTGAGCGTGTCATTTTCAGGATGCTCGGATTTTAGAGTGTTTAGCCGCTCTAGCGCAGATCGATAATCTCCATTGGCTTCGAAGACCAATATTTCGCTCAGGTCCAGCGCATCGTCTTCCAGCGAGAGGCTAACGGAAGAATAGCTGGCAAGGATAGTGACAATACCCATCCAAATATAGAACGAGACAATTCGGCAGAATCCATGGTCGATGTGTGTCGTCACGCTGCTCGCATCTCTTGGTGCTCCTCGTTAGGCAGTCTTATACTGTTTAGCTGATCTATCCGCTGTGACTCATTGTTGCTATTTTGAGAGGTTTCAGCAAGCGCATTGAAGCCCAATTCGCCGGGTCTCAATCGTTGCCACCGGACGCCTTTCACAGCGCCACTAAGCCTGATCAAAGTCACTTTTAATGTCTTAAATAACGGACATTACCCGCTCTTCGAGTGAGACCTCGGGCATCGAAATACTCCAGCAGTTCAATGCACAAATTGCGGCCGATACCTGTGGTATCTCGAAACTGCTGGACCGTAAATCCTTGGTCAGACGCGATGTGAGTAATGCAATCGCGCATTTCGGTTAAGGCCTCTGGTCGAAACACTCGATTCTTGACAGGTTGTATTAACAGGCCTGCCTTTACGGCAGGTTGTAAGTGTTGCTGCAAGGTTTTTACAGGAAGATTGAGTCTTTGCGCGAGATCATGCATCACAGGCGGTTGTAGGGGCGTCGTTGTGAGCAAGGGCAAAAGATTTTTAAGGAGCCGCTCAGTTTCAATCGGTAACTCAACTTTCGCACTCGGGAGTCGCGCCTGGGTTCCGCTGACTAGGATCTTTTCCCCACTTTTCAGGCTCTCAATGGCGGCGCTAGTGTAAAGTGTCGACCTCGGTAAGCTTGCAGACCAGGCTGATAAATCAATCCCTGCTGCATTGGGTTGGCGCTCGTGAAATTGTGACAGCGTGGCTAAGAGCTGCGTCTTGGTCGTCTCAAAGTGTTTTTTTGCGGTTATGCAAGTATCAATTAATAAGATGTCCTGGCGGCTGGACAGCCAATTTCGGACCTTTTCCGGGTGCCAGTTGAGCGATCTCGTGAGGGTTGTAATCGGTACCCCAGCGAGGGTGTTTTCGATTAACTCGCCAGCATAATCCTCTTTTTGGGTGCGATTGGCGAGTTGTTGTAATGCTGCAAGTCGAGTTGGCTTGGCTCGACCGCGGGAAGCGCTACAGGGGTCTATGACAATACCGCTTGCGATTGTTCGAGTCGCACCTTGGTCCCTAAAGATGAGTCGATCGCCGACATTAAGGGTCATGGCCGTCTCGCTCACAAGTTGCGCAAGGCCAGCATCACCTGGCGTGATTTGGCTGCTTTGTAGCGTAGCAATTCGAGCTAGGCTATGGGTCGCGGCGTGGAAGGCATGAACTGGGGTCCAATGTTTGAGTGGCTTAACCTCGCTGTCTTGCACCTTGAGTAGGACGTCGATGTGATGATGGGGTCTTAAGGTTGGGTTGGTCGTTAGCCAAGTGCCGCGTCGCAGTGCTTTAAGCTCAGCTTGTGGGCCGGTGAGATTGAGTGCAACCCGGTCACCGGCTAGCGCTGAATTGCTCGCGGTACCATGTTTCTGTAAGCTGCGAACTTTGAATTCGGCTTGGCCAGTCGTTGCCCTTAGGCTGCTCGCTATCTCAATTTGGCCATCTTTGATGGCGCCAGTAACCACCGTTCCAGCCCCTTTTACTGTGAACACCCGATCGATAGCCATGCGAAAAAAATGTCCTTCAAAAGTTTTTCGCCTTACTTGTGCTGCGGCAATCAGCGCTGTCTCGATTGCATCACGACCAAAACCAGTCATTGCAGAGAAAGACAGGATCTCTGCTTCAGCGAAGCTCGTCGTGCTTAAGAGTCGCCTGATGTCGGTTTTGACTTCATGACATCGCTCGGTTGCAACACGGTCCGTTTTGCTCAGGACGACAATAATGTTTGGGATGGCCAAAGCGCTCAGAATCGCTAGATGCTCCTGCGTTTGGGGCATGACACCGTCGTCTGCGGCAATCACAAGGAGCGCGACATCTACCGCACTCACGCCGGCTAGCATGTTGTTGATGAAGCGAATATGGCCCGGGACATCGACGAAACCAATCTCAATGCCGCTGATCACGGTATGAGCGAAGCCTAGATCAATGGTGAGTCCTCGGGCTTGTTCCTCTTCAAGACGGTCAGTTTGAACGCCCGTCAACAGTCCTACGAGGCTGGTCTTTCCATGATCAACGTGGCCAGCAGTTGCAACAATCATGGCGATAACACAGCGGCAAAAGCTTCGACCAAAGGTTGAGGGTCATGCAAGGTGCGCAGATCGAACAACAAATGATCTTGGTAAATTCGACCAATAACCGGTCTCGGCTGTTGTCTAAATTCAGCGGCAAGCGTCATGATCGCTCGGCTTGAAGGCGTGTCTCTTGACGAAACGGCGATCGCCCAACTCGGAATACGCTCAACAGGTAATGCGCCGCTACCAATTTGACTCTTTACAGGCATCAACTCAATTTTGAAGCCCTGGGTTGGCAACGATTCGAGTTGCTGTAGAATTTGAGCGCCTAGCGCTTTAATCGCTTGTTCCGGCCGCGCAAGGTCTCTAATGGTAGGAAGGGTGTCACAGAGGGTTTCAGGGGTCTGATACAGCTTAAGAACCTCCGTGAGCCCCGCTAGGGTCATTTTGTCGACTCGCATGGCCCGTTTCATTGGATTCTGCTTGATCGCATTAATGTAGGAGGCTTTACCTACGATGATGCCAGCTTGTGGCCCTCCGAGCAGCTTGTCTCCACTGAACGTGACCAGCGTTGCGCCCTGTGCCAGGGCATCTTGGACTGTCGGTTCTCGAGGAATGCCATATTGTGCGAGATCAATTAAGGTGCCGCTTCCCAAATCAATCATGAAGGGTAGGTCATGTTGTGTCGCGAGATCGGCCAATTCAGGTTCTGGTGTGCTTTCAGTGAAGCCTTGGACCTGGTAGTTGCTGGTATGCACCTTCATGAGCATGGCCGTCGATTTGGTCATCGCAGCCTTGAAATCGGCCAGTCGTGTTCTGTTGGTCGCTCCCACTTCAACGAGTTCGCAACCGGATCGTTCCATAATTTCTGGGATGCGAAATGAACCGCCGATCTCGACCAATTCTCCCCGTGACACGGGCACGGTTTTTCCTAGCGCGAAAGTATTGAGCGTTAGCATAACGGCAGCGGCATTGTTGTTGACCACCGTCGCCGCCTCTGCGCCAGTAAGGTCCTTGAGCAATCGCTCAAGCAGAGCATCTCGATCGCCACGCTTACCTGTGCTCAGGTCAAATTCGATATTTGACGGTGATTCCGCAACATTCCGAATGGCGTTGATCGCTGATTCAGGTAAACGAGCACGGCCTAAGTTGGTATGTAAGACGGTGCCTGTTAGATTGATTACGGTCTTGAGTGGCCGGTTTGACTGCTCGAGTTCTTGAGTCGCCTCGCTGAGCAACGCACTGTCGGTTGGGACGCTCTCTTCGTTTTTGAGTAGTTGTTCACGGGCTTTTTTTAGCTGCTCAGCCAGCGTAGATGCAACCGGTACTCGGCCGAATTGCTCGACAAGGGCGTGACCCAAGTCAGAGCGCATCAGGCGATCGACGCTAGGTAATTTTCCAGCCAGATTCTTCAAGGCTTAGTCCAAGGGGCCGATCGGATGAAGCGTTTTTTGAATGGAACCCACTGTTCGGATCCAAGGTTCAATGCCGTTGTCAAATTGGCTGATCCATTGGCTTTTAGCATCACTCGCCAGTTGGATGTCATTGAAAGTCTCCAACACCAGAAAGTAGAGAGGGCTCTTTGAAGGGATGGTTTTTAGCACGAGAGGAGAATTGAGACTGACCTCACGCGCGAAAGTTTGGATACCAGACAAGGTTCTATCAGCTTTTAATTGAACGGCGAAGTCATTTGGAGGCAGGTCCATAAAATAATCGAAATTGGGGTCGCCAGAGCTCGAAGGGCTCTTGAGATTGTCGAAATCGATTGGGCTCGAGACTGCGACCGATGGTTCAGATTTCAAGTAGTGCGTCGTTGAGGAGGCTGGCTGAGGAATTAAGCTTGTCGGCTTCGAAATGCTTTGTTGGCTCGCCCCGTCAGAATTTGCTACCTCCGCCAATTGCCTTGCTTGTGAAATAGCTGCATCCGGTGCAAGGGTTTCAAGTGCGGGGGAGGAATTACTTCGACGTTTGGCATCTGCGGTATAAATTTCAGCGAGGGTGGTGCCGGTAGGGTAATCGCTAGGGGGCGCTAAAATAACTTCTGATTCTAGGCTAGAGAGCACGGGCTCTACCGACAAGTCCGGCTCAACCCGCGGCTGCTTTTCGGCCGCCCTGGTATCGGTTAGTGACGCTTGGGCAGGTTCGCTCTCAGCAGGGATGGCGCTTTGGCCGTCAGCGAACACTGTTGATTCGAGTCGCGCGGGCTGCAGTAGAGCCGGTGAGGCGGAGTTGGTATCTATCTCTCGACGGTCGTTCGTCGCTGGCGGGTCGTTTGAGGCAATGGCGTCCTGACTCGCCATAGCGTTGTCGGCCTGGGCGGTTTCGGTTTCCTTATCGCTTGATGGGGCTTTGCTCAATGTCGCAACCGAACTGCCAGACACGCCGG
>NZGC01000094.1 GCA_002689445.1 Gammaproteobacteria bacterium | reverse complement strand
ATGGTGACAGCAACCGGTATTACCCTCACGGTTATGTCTGGCATTCAATTTGATTTGGATGGCACGCCGATCAACTTCCCGGACACCTTTACCTATAAGGGCATGATGTATTCAGGCATTCCGAATATGGCACATACCTTCGGTTACATTAACGCATCATGGACGCTTCGGGCGGACCTCACGGCTGAATATGTCTGTCGGTTGCTCAATCACATGCAAGATGCAAAGCAAACCGTTGTCACGCCAACCCTCCGCCCAGAAGACAACAATATGCCCGTGCGCGACTGGATCGAGGATTTTTCAGCAGGATATATGCGACGGATGATGCATCTATTCCCAAAACAGGGAAACGATCCTTGGCGAAATACGCAAGACTACAAACTCGATAAGAAAATGATTCGGCAAGCACCCATAGAAGATGGCGCGCTGGTGTTTTCTGCTCAAGCCTCGAGTGCCGCCGAGAGCAACGGTCAAGCCCCAGTTTCTAAGGTAGCCTGAATTAACAACAGGGTTTGACCTGCTGAAATTCATCGGCGATGCTGGCGGTTTTACCGTCGGAACGCTTATGACCCTTAACCCAGAAACTGCCGCCTTCCTCGCCAAGTTAGCGGCGGGTGTCGACCCTAACGCCCCCGCGCCTGAACCCACTCCTGCAAGCTCCCGGGCCGGCTATCTCGGCATCGCCAGCGCCCTTGGCCCGGGCCCCGCGCTTGAGGCGGTGACCGATGAAACAATCCCAGGATCGCTAGGATCTATCCCCGTAAGAATTTACCGAGATCATTCAGAATCCTGCGCACCTTGCTTGGTTTACTATCATGCTGGTGGTTGGGTGATTGGCGACCTTGATACCCATGATCATCAATGTCGGCAGTTGGCCCAACGGACAAAAGCCACGATTATTGCCGTTGACTATCGCCTCGCCCCGGAGCATCCATTTCCAGCCAGTCACACCGATTGCATGGATGCCCTTCGGTACATCGCCAAGAACCCGGATCAATTCGATATCGACGCTGCGCGAATCGCGGTCGGAGGGGATTCCGCAGGCGGCAACTTAGCCGCCGTTGTTGCCATCGCCGCCAAAGCAGAAAAGATTCCCTTGGTCTTTCAGCTCTTACTGTATCCGGTCACGGATTCCCGATCTTATTGCAGCGACGTGACAACCTTTGACTATCCGTCAATCAGCGAAAATGCTGACAGCCCTTTGCTTAAGCTGGCGACCATGCAATTTTTCGTTGATCATTTACTCGCGGGACAGGCATCCGAGCTGACTACTGATTGGCGATTGTCACCCATCCTTGTCGAAGATCTCACCGACTTGGCGCCTGCTTACATCGGCGTTTGTGAACTTGATCCGCTGCGAGATGAGGGCATTGCCTATGGGAATCGGCTTCGTGCTGCGGGTGTCGACGTGACCGTATCCAACTGGCCTGGCCAGGTTCATTTATTGATGCAACTTGCGCCAGTGACGCCTGATGGCATCGCCTTGCTTGAAGACGTTGAACAGCATTTGAAGCAAGCATTTGCCGGAGCCTCCACGTGAGCAGCCCGGTCGCTCTTGTAACCGGCGCCGCTCGAGGCATTGGGCTTGCGATTACCGAGGCGCTCCTTGCCAACGGCTATCAGGTCATGGCCGCTGATTTACCGACGGGTGAATCTTGGAATTATGCCTTGGGAGACTCGAGTCTGCTCAAAGAACACTTAACCACCCATGCCGATAATCACAATGCTGCACCTAAGGTTGCGGTTTGCGACCTCGACGTCACGGACTCAGCCTCCTGCCAGGAGGCAGTGCAACGAACGCTCGAAACTTTTGGCCAACTCAACCTGCTCGTCAATAATGCGGGTGTGGTTGATACTGGTCCCATCGCCGAGTTTAGCGAGAGCGCCTGGGATCGAATCTTTGCCGTCAACACCAAGGGCCTTTTTTTAATGACTCGAGCCGCGGTACCTCTACTCAGAAGCGCCGATAATGCGAGTATCATCAACACCGCTTCGATCGCAGGCAAAAAGGGGATGCCCAATATGGCTGCTTACTGCGGCTCAAAATTCGCAGCCATAGGCATTACCCAATCGCTCGCGCAGGAACTGGCTAGCGACAACATTCGTGTGAATGCAATCTGCCCAGGCATTGTCGGGACTGCGATGTGGCTTGAACACTTAATGCCCAAGGTGAATGCCGAGACTGAGGTACCAATCGACTTCGACACGCGATCCAGTCAGCTCATCCCACTAGGCAGACCCCAGAGCGTTGAGGATATGGCCGGCGCCGTACTCTATCTGGCCCGTGCTGAAAACGTGACCGGCATCGCGCTCACCATCGCGGGTGGCATGGAAATGAATTAGGAGCCAAAACAATGAATGAAGCTATCCGGCAAGCGTTAATCGCACTTGATACCCCGACTATCTGTAATGCGCTCGAGGTGATCGATCCCAGTCGCCGGGGGCAAGGCTTTAACGTCAGGCCCTTCATTTGCGGCCAGCCGTCATTACCCCCCATCCTAGGCTATGCGAGGACGGCACGGATAAGAGCCCAACATCCACCCACCACGCGCGTTGATAACCTAGGCTACTACCAGTATATCGCAGAGGGCGGACCGCTCCCCTCTATCGCTGTTATCGAGGATATCGACCCGACCCCGGGTTTTGGCGCACTCTGGGGCGAGGTGAACACCCACGTTCACTTCGGCCTTGGTTGTCTCGGCGTTGTCACCAACGGTTCGATCCGTGATCTTCCTGATGCTCAACCAAACTTTCAGATGTTGGCTGGCATGGTTAACCCCTCGCACGCCTTCGTGCATGTCGTCGATTGGGGTACGCCGGTCACGGTTCACGGCATGGAAGTGAATGACCGACAGCTAATCCATGCGGACCAGCACGGCGCGGTTGTGCTGCCTGAAGCGGCAATCGATGATGTGCTGACAGAGGCAGCGCGAATTCAAAAACGAGAGCGGGTCCTGATTGAAGCCGCACAGCAGCCGGGTTTTGACCTGGACGCCATCAAAGCGGCATATCAAACCATGTCAGATATTCACTAACCCCATCGAGGTTAAGCTACCGGGCTTGCCGCCCACCGCGAGCTCTCGGCCTTCACATTGACCGCTACCTTTGACGCACAGCGACGGTTTTGACGGCTTGAGCATCACGCGATCACCCTGCCGCTCCTAGCCTTACCAATTTTTGTCATCGATCAATGGGTGTAGGTGACCAGAAAAAAAACGGGACCCCGAAGGATCCCGTTTCGCCATACCGGCATTGCTGCCGACGGAGTACCAAACAAAGATTAGGGGAGTTCTTTATTTAGCCCTTCTATGATCGCAATCAATAATTAAGGTTTGATAAAGAATGCATGAAACGCTCAACTGCCGGGGCTTAATTCACAAGCAGGTGCTCCTTGATCAACAGGGGGCCTGAAAGCCGGCGCAGGACAGGCGAGGTCTGATCTTTCTGTACCACTCATCGACCCTTGGGGCTTTGTCCCTCAGTTCGAGCCAGAAGAGGGGTCTACTCGATCAATGCCTGATACACCTGTGTACGCAATTCTCGGCGAAGCGGATAGGTCGACGACGGCAACAGTTGCGTCATGAAAACAACATACAGGGATTCTTTTGGATCTAACCAAAAGAACGTGCTGGCAGCGCCTCCCCAATGATGCTCCCCTACTGACGCCACCACATTGGCTTTGACCGGATCAATCACCACAGCCCAGCCTATGCCAAAACCAATGCCCTCATAATTGGTCTCGCTCCACACTGGCTGGCCCATTGCCGCCATATCAGCGCCATTCGGCAATTGATTTTGACGCATAAAGTCAAGGGTCTTGGGCGACAACAACCTCACTCCGTTGAGGGCACCTCCTTGCATCAACATGTCGCAAAACCGGCAATAATCAAACAGTGTGGACACCAAGCCGCCGCCACCTGAGTAAAACGCCGGTTCGCTAAAATAGGGACTATTTGTTTTGTCATCGAGCAGCGTTAAGCCCGGATCGCGATCCTTAAAGGGATTCGCCGCCGGAGAGCGCGCGCCCATTACGGCACCATTACTCGGCCTGTACAGCGACGCGAAGCGATGGGCCTCTGCATCGGGCACCGCGAATCCCGTGTCGACCATACCCAGTGGCGTAAAGATCTCCTCTGCAAAAAATTCCGCCAAACTTTGACCGGACCAAATCTCAACCAATCGTCCGAGGACATCAGTTGCCACACTATAATTCCATTGGCTGCCCGGTTGAGCCAGTAAAGGAACATCAGCCAGCTGATCTACCCAATCGGCAAGCAAAGTTTGTTTATTCTGATCGAGTCCGCGCTGCCGATAGGCGGCATCTACCACATTCTGATGCATAAAGCCGTAGGTCAACCCTGAGGTATGGGTCATCAACTGCCGCACCGTCATCTGTGTTACCTGCGGTTCAACATCATCAAGATCCCCACCTCGCCACACCGACGTTTCCCCAAAAGCGGGGATATATCTCGCCACAGGATGATCTAACTGAAAACAGCCTCGCTCATACAGCATCATCGCCGCGACGGTGGTGATTGGCTTAGTCATCGAAAAAATTCGGAGGATGGTATCATCGGTAAACGGCTGGTCCGTCGTTTGATCAGCAACGCCCGCCGTTTGGTGGTAGGCCAACTGACCATACCGTCCAATCGCGATACTCGCTCCGGCTAAACGTTGCATGCTAATTTGTCGATCGAGCCAATCACTGACTCGAGACAGTCTGTCGCTGCAAATACCGACTGACTCTGGCTTGACCTTTTCTATAGACGTTTCTTCTATGGGCACTTTTTGTGTAGCCACTTCGTTTTCACTCCTTAACGCTTACTCGCCCGCAGGCACTGCTTTGTCCGCCTTGCGGCAACGAAGCTGCCGCTGGCTACCAAGCTTCGACCTCGCGTTCAATTTGATGACCCAATAAATCCAGTGCTGCTGCTCGTCGATTGGGCAAAGTGTAAGCCGGAAACAATGCGTCGGTACTTTCATAGTCCCGCAGCACTTGCCGAGCAATGGTGACTTTATGCACTTCTGTGGGGCCATCGGCAATCCCCATGACATAAGAGCCTAAGAGCATCCCAGAGAGAGGTAGCTCATTGGACACGCCCAAGGCTCCATGCACTTGTATACAGCGCGAGACCACGTCATGGTAAACCTTCGGCATCATTGCCTTAATCGCTGCAATGTCTTTTCGGACCTTGAGATAATCGTTGAATTGATCAATACGCCATGCGGTTCGAAGCACCATTAACCGAAACGCTTCCATCTCGATCCAAGAATCGGCGATTTTTTCCTGAACCAGTTGCTTATCCGCCAAAATTTCACCTTTGGTTGTGCGCGATAGCGCTCGCTCACACATCATATCGAAGGCTCGTTTAATCTGGCCCACCGTTCGCATGGCATGATGCACTCGACCACCACCGAGCCGAGTTTGAGCCACTGCAAAACCCTGGCCCCTCGGACCCAGCAAATTGGTTTTAGGTACCCGAGCATTGGTATAGCGGACATAGGCGTGCGTACCGTGACCGGGCGGCTCGTCGCCTACGCCTACGTTGCGCACGATTTCAACGCCTTCGGTATCGGTTGGCACCACAATCATACTCGCCCGACTGTGAGCCGAAGCTTCCGGATCAGTGACTGCCATCACAATCAAAAAGCTGGCGAACCGTGCATTCGACGAAAACCACTTTTCACCGTTAATCACGAAATCATCACCGTCTTCAACCGCCATGCATCGAAATTGAGTCGGATCAGCTCCACCTTGGGGTTCGCTCATCGAATAGCTCGATGCAAGTTCACCCTTGAGCAACGGCTGTAAATACTTTTCCTTGATTTCATCAGACCCATAATGAGCAAGAATCTCAGCATTGCCGGTATCAGGAGCCTGGCAGCCGAAAACAACTGATGCAAACCGAGATTGCCCAAGAATTTCATTCAATAGCGCCAGTTTGAGTTGACCAAAACCTAAGCCGCCTAAATCTGGACCCAAGTGACAGGCCCAGAGCCCCATGTCTCTGACCTCCTGCTGCAGGGGTCTGACCAAGCGAATGAAATCCGGGTCTTGATATTCCATCGCGGAGCCTAAAACCATATCTAGAGGCGCTACTTTTTTTTCGACAAACTCTGCCGCCCAATCGAGCAATACTTGATATTCGCTATCTGTCTCAAAGTCCCAAGCCATTGATTTATCCTCCTTAACCGCTGATTTTCAGTTTTAAGATAATGCCTCATTCACGCTAACCGCGAGCCCCTGTCCGCGCTGCGAGCCGGCTAATCGCTAGCATCAGGCCGCCAGGCCAGCATCCCTAGCGAAACGTCGACGTTCAACCTATCGCCTTCCACGTAGCGGCGCAAGCGCTGGCTCGGCTGGGCGCAATTCAGTTATAGTCGAACTATCAACCCACTACCACAGTCAAGGAATCCACATGGTCAACACCGAGCTTTTCGATCTCACCGATAAAGTTGTCCTCATCACCGGTGCCTCAAAAGGTATGGGACAAGCCATGGCGGAAGGGGTCGCTGAACACGGCGCGAAAGTGGTGATTTCCAGCCGCAAACAAGATCAGTGCGAGGAAACCGCAGCGGCCATCAACGCCAAGTGTGGCGCGGGTTCAGCCATCGCCATCGCCTGCAACATTGGCTATAAAGAGCAATTGCAACATCTGGTTGACGAGACACACAAGCAACTGGGTCCCATCGACGTGCTGATCGGCAACGCCGGGGTCAACCCTTATTACGGCTCTATTCTCGATATCCCAGATGAGGCTTATAACAAAATCATGGAGAGCAATGTGCGATCCAACCTTTGGCTGGCGAAAATGGTCGCGCCTGATATGAAGGCCAAGGGCAGTGGTTCGATAGCCATTACCGCCAGTACCGGCGCCTTTGGTCCTTCCGAGGTATTGGGTACCTACAATGTATCAAAGCTCGCTGATATCGCGCTTGTCCGCAATCTTGCCCTAGAACTTGGCCCTCATGGCATTCGTGTCAATGCCATTTGCCCGGGTCTTGTTAAAACCGATTTCGCGAAAGCGCTGTGGGATAACCCTGAGGGCGAACGCCGAGCCAATGAGATGACCCCCCTCAGACGACTCGGGGAGCCTGATGACTTTAAAGGCATTGCAGTGTTCTTGAGCTCTTCCGCTTCCAGTTGGATTACGGGTCAAGCCCTAACGGTATGTGGCGGTACCAACATGTGGTCCTAGGCCGAGAGCAACAGCCACACGGCAAACCCCACGTGTAACAAGGACACCAGCGCCGTGACCTGCCGCCGCATCGAGCGGTAGTACTGTGGCGCGGCACGCAGTCGGGGCATCGCTTGCTCCAGCAACAAAATTACGATGAATAAGCCCGCTTGCAAGAGCAACAAAAGAGCGCCGTCAAAAACTGCGTGGCAGAGCACGACAACCAGCAGTAAGGCATTACTGACCGCAAGCTCTGCCACGGGTAACAAGGTCCTGGGCGCGCTAACCAGCGCGACCCCCCACCAGCTCCCTAATAAAAAGCAGGCAATAGCAAGCCCGTAGAGACCAAACAACGCTGAGGCTAAGCCAGAACCTATCATCGGGGAGACCAGCATTAATCCCATCAACGGCAAACTGCCAGCGAAGGCGAGCAAAGGAATGACTTGCGCTCGCGAACCGTTCAGCGCGCGTGCCATTATAAGGCGGCTCGTCGCTTCATCTCAGCAAATGCCTCGAGAGCCGCTTCCCTCGAGGCCTTAACATCGACGATGGGTTGAGGATAGTTTTCGCCGAGGATGACCCCGGCCTCGTGCAACACCGCTGCGGGTGCATTCCACGGCTCAAAAAGGTACTTGCTCGGCATTGCCGCCAGTTCAGGTAAGAATCGCTTGGTGTACTCTCCCTTTGGGTCGAATCTCTGGCCCTGGGTGATCGGGTTAAAGATGCGGAAATAAGGGGCTGCATCAGCACCGCTACCGGCGCACCATTGCCAGCTGGCGCTGTTACTTGCAAGATCCGCATCGACCAAGCAATCCCAAAACCAGCGCAATCCATGCTGCCAATGCAACCTTAAATTTTTTACCAAGAATGATGCAACGATCATGCGCACGCGGTTGTGCATTGACCCGGTCTGCCAGAGCTCTCTCATTCCGGCATCAACGACGGGATAACCTGTACGGCCCTGCTGCCAAGCGGCTAAACGCTCTGCGTCATCCGTCCAGGGGAAATGGTCAAACTTGCTTTGCAAGTTTCGATGGGGTAACTCGGGGAAGTGATACAGCAGGTGATAGGCGAACTCGCGCCAGACCAGCTCGCGAACAAAGTGTTCATGATTGTCGTCCGTCGGAAACGCCTGCAATCGTTTGAGAATTTGATGCGGCGAGATCTCGCCATGATGCAAATGTGGGGACAGCCGTGACACAGAGCGCTCTGCCGGATAGTCACGACCAACCCGGTAGTCGGTCAAACCTGAAGCTAAGAACTCCGATAATCTGGCTTCGGCACCCGCCTCTCCTGGAACCCAATGTTCAAGCAACCCCTGATCCCATTCAGGACTCGGCCGTAGCCCCAATGCTTCGATGTCCGTCGCGGATTCGGGGGTAATCCAATCCTGTCCGGCCGGATCGAGTGCCGTTGTTGAACGCCTCGTCAGATTCGCTTGGCAATGTTTGTAAAATGGTGTGAAAACTCGGTACGCAGTGCCATCCTTTTTGACAGCGACCCAGGGTTCGTAAAGCAATGAACCACTACAGCTGGAGACGACGCAGCCCAGCGATTTTAATGTCTGCTTGAGCTGGGTGTCGCGCGCTATCGCATAAGGCTCGTAGCATCGATTCCAGGTTACCGCATCTATCTGGTAACGCTGACACAACATCGGCAACAATTCTGAAGCTCGACCTCTCTCAACGAGCAAGCCACCGCCTAGGGACGCGTTTAACGCCCGCAAGGACCGATCAAGCCAAGCCCTGGAGGCCGCGCCAACGGCTGATTCCGGTGGTTCATCGGTATCAATAATGAAGACCGGGAGTACTGCACCCTGCTGACACGCCAAGGTCAGGGCTGGGTTATCCTGTAATCTCAGGTCACTTCGAAACCAGTGTAATGTTCTCATTTTGCTTGTTTCCTTTGGCCAAAGGCTGGCCACTGCTTCAGACCCCAAATTGAGGGGGCAGGCAGACCCCGCGAGGTCAAACGGTCATGCCTAATCAACCGTCGCATCCCGTCCATGAATCACTATGGGCAGTGTCATCGAGGCCGACTGATCCACCGATCGATTGCCGATCATTTCATCATACGTGCTTTGATGTTTAAGATGCGCTTGCGTATGTGCTACTGGGGCCAACGCCCGCTTCATCGCCGCCAAACTTCTTGTCTGTAGCCGGTTCTGCTTGGCATCAAGCACCCAGAACATCTCGCCATTAACGATGGCCTCCGCCAGATAAATCTCTTTATCACAGCTTACAATCACCAGCTCGCAAGGCTGTCGTACCGCTTGTTTCACCAGTGCATTAAGGGTTATCGGGCGCCCTGCAACGGCTCGTGTTTCCCCAACCTGATCGGTTTTCATTCCGTGCAGCCTCTCTTCGTTCATTACGCCTTATGGAAGTAGCGCCGTTTGTGGGACCAGTGCCGAAACCCTATTTTTAAGCGTCGTTGATCCGATGCTACCGGCCGTCGAGTGCTCGGGGTTTTCCCAAAGCGCATTCGTCTCACTCGACCGTCCCGCTATTTTTCACTATCGCATTTGCGAGTTTCGTTACTTTGCCTACATGCCCTAGCTTCAACGGAAAATCGCTAGAAAGAGATCAATTGACCGATGGCGGCGTCGGCTCACGCTGCGACTCCCAAACCCTATCGCGCCTATTCACGCGCCGGGATAACCCAAGCAACTCATCTGCATCGAAGCGTAAAAACCTGATCCCTTCGGCCGGACCATAGCGGTCAGACCAAATAATTTGATCTGTTCTTAAAAACCCCTCGTAATCTTTTTCACCCTCGACAAAAAAGGACATTCCATGACTTCTCTCGCTGCAACTTCTATCCAATATACATCGCCACTATCTGCGGAGGCCCGAGCGGTCAGGGAAGCACTGATCGAGCGAGGACTCGAGACTCCCATGATTGAAAACGGTCTCACACGGGATGACAAATACCTTAGGATCAAGCAGTCAATGCGGGACGTCGTTACGACCCTCGGCCTCGATCTTAGCGATGACAGCCTTACTGAAACGCCGCATCGCATCGCTAAAATGTACGTGGATGAGGTTTTTGCAGGACTCGACTACAGCCAATTTCCCAAGATCGCGGTCATCGACAACAAAATGGGCGTGGATGAAATGGTCAAAATTTCAGACATCAGTTTAACCAGCACCTGTGAACACCACTTCGTTACCATTGACGGGGTTGCAGATGTTGCTTATATCCCGCATCAGAAAATTATCGGTCTCTCCAAAATCAATCGAATTGTGAGATTCTTTGCGCAACGACCACAAGTCCAAGAGCGAATGACTCAGCAAATCCTGGTCGCGCTGCAAACCTTGCTTGAAACTCATAACGTCGCGGTCTGTGTCAACGCCACCCACTATTGCGTCAAGTCGCGGGGGGTTATGGATACCAGCAGTCAAACCCAAACCACGGCCTTAGGGGGTGTCTTTAAAGCCAGTGCGACTACCCGAGCGGAATTCCTCAAACGAGGCGCCTAAAGCTCATCGTTGATCTAATCATGCGGACCTTTCGTAGAATGTCGAAGTGCCAAGCATTTACACTGCTGTTATCGCTCTTTTTAGCCGGTTGCAGCCATCAAACGGGGAAACCAATGCAGGCAGTAGACAATCTCGAATTAACTCGGTTTATGGGGGACTGGCATGTCCTTGCAGATATCGCCACGCCCTTCGACCGCAACGCCGTCATGCCACTGGAACGTTACCGACTTAATGAAGACAAAGTTGTCGAGACCATCTATCAGTACCGAGAAGGTAGCGTCGAAGGCCCAGTCAGAGAGCGCCACATCAAGGGCTTTGTGTCACAACAGTCCAATGCGATATGGGGCATGCAGGTTTTTTGGCCTATCAAAGCTGACTACCGAGTCGTTTACCTCGACGAAGGCTATCAAAC
This sequence comes from Gammaproteobacteria bacterium, assembly GCA_002689445.1. Classification (GTDB taxonomy): domain Bacteria; phylum Pseudomonadota; class Gammaproteobacteria; order Pseudomonadales; family Azotimanducaceae; genus UBA9926. The sequence continues at coordinate 113,685 of NZGC01000094.1, read as the reverse complement.
AACCATCATCGGGAGGGTCAAGCGCGATTTCGTGTGGATTATGGCGAGATCGCCCACTATCGATAATGAGCACTTCGACGCTCTGTTAGAACGCATCACCTTTTTAGGTTATGACACCGATGACCTGCGCATCCACGAACCAATGCGGAGCCAATACTCATCCGCGGAGACCGCCAGCCGGCGCACTCCTCAAACAAATCCCTGATCCAAACCGTTTCCATCGCCGTACCACTATCAAATCCCAGAAATCTGTGCGAATAATGGCCATAAAGCAAATATCGAAAGGCACCATGAAAGAACAGACAGGCCCTGACTGGAACGCACTACTCGTGCGCGTCGGCTCGCATCAGGATAAATCCGCCTTCGGCGCACTTTTCGCGCATTTCGCCCCCTTACTCAAAGGCTTTTTGCTCAAAGGCGGCGGGGTCGAACCCGAGCAAGCTGAGGAGCTGGTGCAAGAGACTATGATCAAGGTATGGCGGAAAGCGCCCACCTATGCACCGGCGCAGGCAGCCGCAAGCACTTGGATGTATACCATTGCCCGAAACACCCGCATCGACTGGTTACGCAAACACAGCAAACGCAACCAACAGACCGATGAACTGGTGGCCGAAGATCTTTTCGATGAAAATGAGGCCTCCTCTCCTTTTGTAGCCCTCATCCAAAATCGCAATGCGGGCCACATCAAGACGCATCTTAAAGAGCTGCCGCAGGAGCAGCTTCAGGTCTTAACGCTCATGTATTTCCAAGGCAAGTCAGGCCAGGAAGTCGCTGATGAACTCAACATACCGCTCGGTACCGTGAAGTCACGGGTTCGACTGGCTCTACAAAAACTAAAACTGAAATTGAGCCCTACAGGGGAAGATAGAAAAGTGGTGTACGCACAATGATTACCAACCATCCAACAACTGAATTACTCACAGAATATGCAACCGGCGCGATGTCACTGGCACCGCTCATTTCAATCACCACTCACTTGCAGTTTTGCGAGCACTGCCGAGATGCGGTTGCAGGCCTCAACGCCTTGGGCGGAGAATTCCTAGGTGAGTGCGAAGGCACCGCGATTTCGGACCGGTTACTGGCCGACACCCTTGATCGTTTGGATGAAGAACCTTTGCCCGAGACAATTGAAGCGGCCCCCGCATCTTTTGCCATCGATGCGGCTCTCGAAGAACAATTGCCCGCTTATCTTCACAAATTTGTAGGCCGATCACCCCTAAATTGGCGATCTTTGTCGTCCTCTCTATCCGTTGCCCCCATTAGTGTTGGCGAAACAGCCTACGAGTTGGCGCTACACAAGATTGATGCCGGCGGAACAACGCCCTCTCACGATCATAGAGGCATGGAACTAACCGTTGTGCTGAAAGGCAGCTTCTCTGACGAGCACGGGGTGTACCATGAAGGCGATTTTCTGATTCGCGAGCCGGGTCACGTCCATCGACCCGCTGCGGCGCAAAATCAGGCCTGCATTTGTCTTTCAGTCCTCGAAGCGCCCATCAAGCTTCAGGGTCTTAAGCGAGTCCTCAATCCCTTCATGCAGTTCAATCCCAGCTAATCGAGTTCTTTATTACCCTCAAGTCCTTTCCGCAAGGAAGCGGTCGTTCTCAGGGCTAGGCAGGCAAACCATCGGACATGGCACTCACGTACGGGGCTGGATCAAAACCAAACGCACCATATCTCGCCGCTACGGCGGCAACTGTCGCGGGGGTCCAATAGATGTGACCCGGGTGGGGGAAACCCAGGGCCGTCCGTTGTGGTACCGAGGCTTGTGCCAGCCACCGCTCAAAAACTTGTGACGGCCGATAGGCTGACCATGCCCAACCTGGATGTAGGGTGCTTACCCACTCTGCCGAAGCCAAACGAAACGTCACGTTATGCGCCAAACGACAGGTTCCTTCCTTGATCGGGGTACCTCGGTGCCAAGTATCATGCCGATAGAACAAGACATCGTAGGGACGATAATCAACTAACTGCTCACGCGCATAGAGTTGCTTCCTAAAATTCGCGACTTCAGGCGCCACACGAGACAAGTAAGCTTCTGCCGCCTCCCGGTCGTTCACGTACACGAGCTCCCCGATACCCGGGGCGTCAAGGATGGGATAGCGATACAACACATCATCGACGTCCAACTTTGGTACCACAGCGGTTTCACCACTACATTCCCGCGCATCCGAGTGGTAAATAATCATCTCCACCGCTTCTGGCGCTTGCCAAACGGGTGGGTGCAGTATTGTGTGATTGGGATAGTCAACATGCATTCGTTGATCCCGGTTGTCTCGTTCAGACGCCGATAGCGCTCGACCATATTTGGGCCACAGATCCGATTGGGTCAGTCGAATTTGATCAACCCCGACTCCGAGCAAATCGGCAACGGCCTGAAGCAATGGAGGGCTGAGGGTAACGTCATTAAACAGCACGTGTGCTGACGGGAAGACCAAAGCACCGTCGCTGCCAAAATCCGTCACCGACGCGGCTTCAGCAGCGCCTGGCGCCGGAAATAATTGCAACGCTAACGCTGTCAGCGCTCGCAGTTGATCCGAGTCAAGCAGCCCCTTGACGAGCACCCTACCCGTGTTACGCCATTGTGCTATTTGCGCCGCGGACAACTGCCCATCGGCAACAGGCTCTGACTGTAATCGCTGCATCATGACGCCTTTTATCGAATCCCTACGCAGTTTTTTTAAAAAAGAAGAAAGATCGCCGTCTAGAATGCCCGCTTACCAGAGGAGCGCGGCCAGTTGTTGGCGCTGGTAGCGTTCATCGCCAAATTGGTATTGTCCCCACAACGCTCGTCTCAAAAAAAGCTGCGCGTCGCACTCATAGGTAAACCCAAAGCCCCCATGAAATTGCACCCCACGATCCCCGGCTTCTGCAAACTGCTCGCTTGCGCAGCACTTTGCCATACGTACTGCAGACTCAAGCTCTGCGCTGCCCGCACTTTGGCGCCAAAGGGTCGCCGCATGATACAGGTGACTTCGAACCATTTCAGCGCCCATCAGTATATCCACCGTTGGATGCTTCAGTGCTTGGTAACTACCGATATACTGATCGAACTGCTTGCGCGTTTTAAGATAGTCAACAATGACCGCTAGGGTGCCTTCGATACCCCCGGACATCTCAGCGGACAACAACAACAGGGTCGCGAGCTCGAAGGTCAGCGTATCCGTCCCTGGCAACACATTGGCCCGAGATACGCACACATCGGATAAATCAATGGAGTAACTCTTTTTCGTTTCATCGATCACCGCTTCACGTCGAATATTTGAAGCGGGGACATCACCGATATCGACCAGACACCATCGTAAAGCGCCTTGATATCGAGCTAACACAATTAAGAGATTCGAAACCGCGGCGTCTTGAACAAACGTCTTGGTTCCCTTAAAAATCAAACCGCCCTCATAATCTTGAAGCTCGCAATCCGTCAGCGAGAGATCCCAGGCCCCTCCGGCTTCGGTGACAGCCACACTGGCGATATCGCCAGCAGCCAACTTAGGGAACCATTCCTCCTGTTGCTGATCACTGCCGTTCGTTTTGAGTACTTGAATGGCCAATGTGGTTGCAAGCATAGGAGACGCTACAAGTTGTCTTCCCATCGCTTCAATGATGGGTACCGTATCGGCCAAATCCATGCCAAGCCCCCCTTGGGCCTCAGGAATGGTGATCCCCAACCACCCTAGCTCAACCATTGCCTGCCACAAAGGTTGATCCAAGGCTTGATCTCCTTCGATTCGATTGCGAATTTGAGCGATTGGCGCCTGTTGTTGACAAAAGGCCTGTGCCGTATCGAGCAACATGGCCTGCTCTTCTGAAAACTGAATCATCAAACCCTCCTAGCTCTTAGGCAATCCCAGCACCCGCTCACCCAAAATATTTTTTTGAATTTGCGAAGTACCACCGCCGATCGTGCCAGAAAAAGCATTGAGATAAGAGCGTTGCCACTTGCCGCCATCCAGTGCGTCATCACCGATGAATCGAGCACCATTAGCACCCTGCAAGGACAGTGCAAATCGAGTCATTTTGCGTTTAAGCTCCGAGCCTCTTAACTTGCCTGACATAGGTACAGCATTGGGATAAGACTGAGAAAGCGCCGGTATTTTCGCTTTCGAACCCATCAATGCATTGCCTTTTGCTTCAATCACGAGCTTAACCAATTCGTCACGAGTCAAGGGATCTTCAATGGCAGGACGACCATTGCGATAAGCTCGTCGAGCGAGCTCAACAATATCATTGATGTTGAGGTCCATCATTGACAGGCCTCCGGCTTGCCCGCCCACGGCGCCACGCTCAAACATCAGCGTTCTCATGGCCACCGACCAACCTTCGCCTTCATTACCCAGCATGCAATCCGCGGGTATTCTCGCATCAGTAAAATAGGTCTGACAAAATCCGTACTCTCCGGTCAGCTTCTTAATCGGCGTTGGATCAATGCCTTCGACCTTCATCGGCGCCAGAAAAAAACTCAAGCCAGCGTACTTATTGGGACCGTCAACCGATGTTCTTGCAATCAAGATCATATATTTCGCATAAGTACCCAAGCTCGTCCAAATCTTGGATCCATTAATCACATAATCATCACCATCTCGGACTGCTCGCACCTGGGCATTACCCAAATCAGAGCCATGATCGGGCTCAGAGAAACCTTGGCACCAAATGTCTTCTGCACTGAGGATATTTTTAATGTAGCGCCGCTTATCATTTTCTGATCCCATATCCAGGATCAGCGGACCAGCCCAATTAAGGCCAATCGTATTGGGCACAAAAGGCACCCGCTGTGCAGCCATTTCTTGATTGACAATATCTTGATAAATTTGGGCTCGACCGCCACCGCCGTAAGCCTCGGGCCAGGCCATGCCCAGATAACCCGCCTCGTAGACTTTGCGCTGCCACGCCCTTAGAAAATCAAACTGTTGATCAGTACCCACTTCCATAAAGGTTTCGGGCAATAGGAACGATGGTGACTCGGGCTTATTACCTTTTAACCAAGATCGAACTTCTTTTCTAAAATCATCAACGGGTTGTTCAGCCACGTCCCCCTCCTTCTACTCAACATTCTGTCCTCGCAGAATAATAGGAGGTATCGGTGCTTCTGACCACAATTTGAATGGGCTCTAATAAGACGGCATCAACGCCTTCGATTGGCCTTCGCAGCCACTAATCTTTTTTGGTACTGATGCGGATATGGCGAGAGCCCGTCTGGGCATTTTGACCACTCATTCCTGTGGGAATCTCTTGAATTTTTTTCCCTGACGCCAAAAATGCCTCGGTTTCGGCAATTATCTTCTCTCGTAAGGAGTTCTGTACCACTTCATCGGAATTGTTCTTTTTTGCCATAATGTTTTTCAGCCCAACTGTTTTGGGGCAATATCCTCTTTGGGGCGAGCTTCATTGACCGTCCGCTCGACCGTCAACCTCCACACCATTGCACTTAGCAACGGCACTGTTTGCCGAGTTACCGGCAAATACTTTAATCAAATCTTGTAGGCACATCCGAGACTACTCAGTCCTGCAACATCCACGCATCGATTTAATCTGTCAATTTTTAAAACACATTTAGCGTCATGTCTCGACCCTGTGCCTAACTTGCTCCGATCTTGATCCAACTTGAACCGTGAATCTAGCGATGTCTCTGCTCTAAGGATGAACATGCCCATGATCAATTTCGGTCGCCGTGGCGGCTCGAACGGAGACGATTTGCACGTCAAAATGGAGCGTCTGACCCGCCAAAGGGTGGTTAGCATCGACTGTCACTTCGTCTCCGCTCACCGCGGTTATACCAACGGACTGCTGCTGACCTTCACCATCGGAGGCGGTAAACCGCATGCCTACTTCAATGGACTCTATTCCCTCAAAAGCCGAACGAGGAACCACTTGAACGAGTTGAGCGTTATGTAAACCATAGGCTTCTTCGGGCGCGATAACCGCTTGCAATTGATCACCGGCAACTTTGCCATCGAGCGCCGCTTCCAAACCAGGAATGAGCCCGCCGGTACCATGCAGATACACTAAAGGATCTTGGTTATTGGATGAATCGAGCTCCTCGCCAGCGTCGTTGGTCAAGGTGTAATGCAGCGCAACTACCGCGTGTTCACAAATGTTCATGGATTCATCACTACAGTTTAGGTTCCAGATTCCCAAAGCTATCTCGCGGCATAACTTGGCGAATCGCTTTGCAAAGCATTAACTGAGCTTTTCACTCGGAACAAAACCAACCGTGAACAAAAACAGGCAGTCAACGAAGCGCGAACCCAAATCATACCCGACTTCAAAGCGATTACCTAACCGCACCCCAAGGAACTCGCTGACTTGGGCATAGACTCCCGCAAGCCAGAACCATAGACTGTCCCATGATTCTTTATGGGTCGTCGATATAAGTCGTCGGTCCTTAGCTGAAGGATGACGCCGCACTGAGTTAAGCTCAGCGAGCCAATGAATGTGTTGAGGGAACAAGGATGAAGCCCATTACTCGGTCGACCGCCTGGATTTATGGTTCGATGAGCCTGCCTTTGGCCATCATCAGTTATCCACTGGCCGTCTGGATTCCTCGCTTGTACTCCACCGAAATCGGGATTGAGCTGGGGCTCATTGGGCTCGTCATTTTCTGTGCGGCGATCTTTGATGCGATATCCGACCCTGCTATGGGCTTCATGTCGGATCGATTCCAAACTCGATGGGGCAGACGCAAACCGTGGATTGCTATCGGCGTCCCGATTTATGCCATGGCCGTGTGGATGCTGCTCAATCCCAGTGAGGGCGCCACTGTTTTGTACCTAGCGCTCTTCTTCATCTTATTGCGCTTGGCAACCACCCTGTTAGGACTGCCCTATGCAGCTTGGGGCATGGAGCTCTCCGGTGAATATCACACCCGCACCATGATCCAGTCAGCACGGGAAAAATATGTACTGGCTGGATTAATCGTGGCGTCGGCCATTGTTCTGATCTCTGAAGAGGTCTTCGATGATCGGACAGCCAGTTTTGTCCTGAGTAATTTTTCCTGGGTCATTGTAACTCTCTTGCCGATCACCGCGATCTTGGTGTTGTTCAAAGTCCCTGAGGTCCCGGTTGCCCAAACCCCTCGCGTTTCTCTTGTGCAATCTCTACAGCACATGGGTAAAAATAAGTTGTTTTTTAGACTATTGGCCATCGAATTGTTAATTGCAGGCGGCGAAAACTTCCGCAATACGCTCTCTTTGTTTTTCGTGCAAGATTATATTGGTGCAGACCGAGTGGGCCGACTCTATGTCCTGTACTTTGGCATCGGGTTGCTGGCTATTCCTATCTGGGACTGGATTGCCAAACGCTTTGGCAAACATCAATCACTGGCCGCTGCGATGGTGCTTGTTAGCCTAATTTCGCTCGCATGCTTTGCTCTGGACTACGGTCAGATTACTGAATTTTATGTTTTATTTGCCCTGAAAGGCTTTTGTTTTGGCGCCTTCGCCTACTTGCCGAGAGCGATGCTGGCAGACGTCGTCGATTTTGATACGGTTCGTTCTGGTGACAGCAGGCCAGCGAGCTATTTCGCCATATTGGGATTCATGACCAAATGTGCTGCCTCTTTCGGCGGCTTGTCGTTGCCCCTTTTGGGCCTCGTGGGGTATTCCGTTGCCAAGGGCGCAGTCAATGGTCCTTCTGAGCTGATGTGGCTAGGGGTACTCTACGCGATTGTGCCCCCTCTGCTGTTTATTTGGGCCCTTTATCTGTGTGTGACCTGGCCCTTGACGGCACGCTTGCATCAGCGCTTGCAGCGCCTGGTCGAACGCAAGCAAGCACGCTACTCGCGTTCCTCAATGGACGGGGCCGCTCTCAAGTAAGCCTTCGATCATCTGCAGTCGAGACTCGATCGAACAACATTCGAGCAACTGCTGCATAATATCGGCGTCAAACCGCAGAAATTGAAAAATCTTAAATGAAAACACTTCAGAGGGTTGGTCCTGCCATTCTGGCGCCTGAAGCATATCCCGAAGCGGTTGATGCTCAGCGCCCAGAAGTGATATCAAGCGCGTATTAATAGCAGCCTGGAGGTCGGGGTATTCAGCTGCTGAGTCTTCGTCGGGCAATGGGGTTGCCGTGACGATTTTGTAAGGCAGTGTTTGTACTTCCGAGACAATCCGATAGCGAGACGACATCGTAATCGCCGCGTGCAGGCGACCATCTTCCAGCGTTTCAAGAATTCGACAGGGGCCCGCCGAAAATACGTCGAAGGGCTGGTAGGTCGCTTGATTAACCTGGAGCGCTTCCTGGGTGGTTTTTAATTGGGGCGCCGGCCTGATTTGCTTTTTGGTATGACACACACCGATCGGCCGATCCAACTCAATGCAATCAGCGACCATACGTCGATAGCGGGGTTCGAAAACATGCAGCGGGATCTCATGACCGGGAAAGCCCACCAATTCAGGAATGGGGAATAAAGCGACTTCTTGTTCTTGCATGGGNACTTCCTGTTTAAAGGTTTAGGATCGCTCACTGGGTCTGTGGTCAAAGGNAAAGCTTTGTCCTGATCGCGCGTCTTTTTGCGCAAATCTCCTACGCAACNCCCTTGCGCACCNCCCCGTTCGCGAACCAGCATCTGCTTGTTGTACTACGCTTTAAGACATCTTAAAGATTGGTTGCTTGCATTCCTTGATCGCGAATCAAAGGTGTTAACCTCTTACCGCCCAGATCTGGCATACTCATCAAAACTGCAACTGAGGCTGCTTGTGACACGTTATTCGATTTTAGATTTGGTGCCCATCACTCTAGGCAGCGATGCCGGAACCGCGCTCGCACGAAGTCAACAACTGGCCATCAATGCCGAGTCTTGGGGCTACCATCGATACTGGGTTGCCGAACATCACAATATGCCAGGGATCGCCAGCTCCGCTACCGCCGTTGTCATTGGTCACATAGCCAGTGCAACCCAACATCTCCGCGTTGGCTCCGGCGGCATTATGCTACCCAATCATGCTCCGCTCATGGTTGCCGAACAGTTTGGCACCTTGGCGACACTGTTTCCTAACCGCATCGATTTAGGGGTAGGCCGGGCACCTGGAACCGATGGTTTAACGATGCAGGCTTTGCGTCGAAACCTGAACGCCAACATCGAGGATTTTCCTAAAGATGTGGTGGAACTTCAGCACTATCTCAAGCCGACTCAAGCCGGGCAAAGAGTCAGCGCGACGCCAGGTGCGGGTACCGAGGTGCCCATATGGATCCTAGGCTCAAGTCTTTTTGGAGCCCAACTCGCTGCGATGCTTGGACTGCCCTTTGCTTTCGCTTCGCACTTTGCACCCACCTATATGCGGGCTGCAATCGACACCTATCGACAGCAATTCAAGCCTTCCTCAACTTTAGAGGCGCCTTATGTCATGCTTGGGTTTAATCTCTGTGCTGCAGAAACCGACGAAGCTGCACTGCATCTGCGGTCATCGTCTTTACAATCGTTTGTCAATTTACGACGAGGCAACCCTGGACCCTTACCACCGCCGATTGCTGACTTCGAAGCCTCTCTCAGTGCTGCTGAACAACAAATGGTCCAAGATATCGGCCGATGCTCTGCTGTTGGCGGCCCCGATACCATCGTCAAGCAGTTATCGGCATTCATCGAAGAAACTGGCGCAGATGAACTCATGCTGGTTTCTTCTATTTTTGAACCGACGGCAAGACTGCGAAGCTACGAATTGGGCGCATTAGCCATGCAATCCCTCAACCAAACCTCAGCGCCCATTGCCAACGCAAGGTAGGTGGACCATCGAGCAACTGAAGGCCAGCATCGACAACAACGCTGGTGGTAGCGCCTGCAAGCGCCAAAACAGGGTGCCTGCCCCCTCAGAGCCCACCGTTGGTGCCTATTGTTAACCCCTCAACCTTTGAGAAGCCCAGCGCTCGGGTGGGTGATCGTCATCTTGGTAGCGCTGGCTGCGGCGATTGGCCAGGCCTTTGGCCGATTCAGCTATGGTATTTTGCTGCCCGCGGTTCGTGATGATTTGCAAGTCAGCAACACCATCGCCGGCTTGATTGGCGCAACTAACGTCAGCGCCTATTTGATCGGCACACTCTGCGTATCTTGGGCCACCAGCCACTTTCGACTGATCACCGTGTTCCGGATCGGTTTACTGCTCGCCGCCCTTGGGCTCGGACTGGCGAGTCTCTCGACCGGCGCAACGACCTTGAGCCTTGCGTTATTAATCACTGGCTTGGGGGGCGCGTGTTTGTGGATTCCTGCTCCAGCCATTGCCGCAGCGGCGCTCAGCGAGCGATTTCGCTCTCTTGCAGTGGGTCTCATGGGCTCAGGGATTGGTCTCGGGATTGTATTTGTCAGCATCCTGAGTGGACAGCTACGAGCCACTGTTGGCGATGAAGCCTGGTCTGACATTTACGGTATTCAATTTATGCTGGCGCTCCTGCTACTGATCCTCATTTTTTGCCTGGTTCGCCATCATCAAGCAGAACCTAGCGGTGGCGCGGGCCTTGGCGGTTTTGGGGCCTTGCGCCGAATGCCCGGCTGGCGACCGTTACTGCTGGCCTATGCTGCTTTCGGTTTCATGTATCTATTGGTGCTCGGGTTTCTGACCAGTCGGCTTGAAGATGACAGTCAATGGTTGACTGTCGATGCGGCCACCGCATTCACCTTGACAGGTATAGCGATGATATTTGGTGGTCCCATCTTCGCCACGGTCGCCCAACGCATCGGCGTTCGATTTACGCTTTGTATGGCTTTCGGGTTGTGGCCACTGCTGGTTACGGCCGTACTTTCAGGATCACCCCAGTGGGTGTTTCCTGCCTGCCTCGGACTCGGCTTATTGTTCAGCGCCTTACCCACACTGATCACTCTTTATGTCGTCAACAACACCAACACGACCGACTACGGTCCAAGTTTTTCTGCGGCCACCCTGGTATTTGGCCTCGCACAAACCCTATCGCCGGCTACCGGAGGCCTCATCGCTGACGCCACTGGCTCATTTTGGGTTGTGTTTTTATTGGCGGCGGGTCTTGGCTTCATCGGATTGCTCGCGGCCTGGCGGCTGCCGCACACCCAAACGACTGAACCCTCATGAAGCATCCCGACTCCCTCATCTTCAACATCGCCTAAGCTTCGAGCAGTGCGGCCACGTTTTAGGGATCACCAAAGGGCTATCCAAAGGGCGGTAACCACCATGGGCGATACGCGGGAAATACACCCTGGGGAGCTCTGAAGGCCCTGCACACCAGGCTATCAACAAAACACTTCGAACAGGGCGATTCGCAAAGGAATCGCCAGAAAGGACGATACCCAACCTGCCCCGAAGACTATACAGAAGCCGCTTTGACAGGATGGGGCAAATTTTTTACACCTAGCGGGCGGACGGCTCGTTAAACAGGTTTATTCGACCCCCATCGATTACCAGGTCATGGCCATTGACAAACCGACCCTCTTCCGAGGCCAAGTAGAGCGCACCAAAGGCAATATCATCGGCGATTCCTGACTGGCGAAGAGGCGTCGCAGCGGCCAGATTGGCCTGTAACTTGGCCATCTTCGCGGCATTCTCATCATCACTCAACGTGTTGGCTCTGGCTGATCCCCCCCAGAAAATCGGCGTTGCAATGGCTCCCGGAGAAATACAATTGACCCGGATGTTCTCGGGTCCAAGGCGTACTGAGCTCAAGCGAGTGTAATGCGTAAGTGCCGCCTTAACGGCGGAATAAATTAAATCCCCTTGATTATCTCGAATCGCGGCGATGCTCGAATTATTGATGATTGATCCGCCCCCGCGCGCCCTTAGATGAGGGATTGCATGCTTCATACCCAAAGCGGCGCTCGAAAATAACAGCTGCATGGCGTAGTCAATGGCCTCGGTCTCTATCGCGTCCACCAGACCTTGAGTCGGGCCCCCGGCGTTATTAAACAAGATATCTAGACCGCCAAAGGTCTCGGCAGTGAACTCCACCGCGCGTGCGATATCCGCTTCCTTGAGCACATCTGCCGTGATAAACCGCGCCGTTTCGCCCAGTTGTGTCGCGAGCGCCTCGCCTTTTTCGGTCGAACGACCACAAATAACCACCGAGGCCCCCTCTGCGACAAACAGCTTTGCGGTGGCCTCACCGATACCACTGGTGCCGCCGGTAATTAATGCAACTTTGTCTCTCAATCTCTTCGTCATTCGCCTCGCCTTTTCGATGCTTTCAACTTTCGCTCTGGGTCACGCACACTCAGCCAGACTCTCGCCCAAGGCGTTCACTAAACTCGAAATCTCTTGTTCGGTGACCACAAAGGGTAACCCTAATTGAATCGTGTCACCCCCGTACCGAACATAAAATCCTTTTTTCCACATCGACATGGCGACTTCGAAAGGTCTGCGCAACGGCTCACCTTCATACGGGGACAGCGTAAAACCCCCCGCAAGCCCATAATTACGAATATCGACGACCTGTGGCGCATTGCCCAGTTGATGAATGGACTCCTCAAAGATAGGCGCAATAGCGTTAACCCGCTCAATCATCTGTTCATCCTCGAGAATCTTGAGCGCAGCGAGCCCCGCGGCACAGGCCAAAGGATGCGCTGAGTAGGTATATCCGTGTGGCACTTCGAGCGCATAGTGAGGCGCTTTCGTGTCCATAAAACAGTCATAGATACGCCGGTCGACCACTACGGCACCCATAGGCATTGCACCATTGGTTAATTGCTTGGCGACATTGATGATGTCGGGTGTCACCCCAAACGCCTCTGCTCCCGTGTTTGCGCCCATGCGTCCGAAGGCGGTGATGACTTCGTCAAAAATCAATAAAATGTCATGATCGTCACAGATTTTTCGCAGGCGCTTTAAGTAGCCTAGGGGAGGCGGAAACACGCCGCTGGAACCTGCCAAAGGCTCGACAATGACCGCAGCAATGTTGGAGGCATCATGCAAGGCGATGAGATCCAGCAGGTCATCCGCCCTTTCTGCACCTTGTGCAGGTAAGCCCGGCGTAAACGCATTTTCCGGCAGCCAAGTATGCCGCAAGTGATCGCTGGCAATACCTTCTCCAAAACTTGCCCGATTGCCGCTGATACCGCCGACCGAGATGCCGCCAAAATTAACACCATGATAGCCCTTGGCTCTCCCTATGAGACGCGTTTTACTGGCTTGCCCCTTGGCGCGCCAGTAACCTCGAGCAATCTTGAGCGCAGTATCAGCGGCCTCAGAGCCAGAACCGCAGAAGAAAACGCGATCCAATCCAGGCGGCATAAATTGGGTAATCCGCTCGGCCAGTTCAAAGGCACCCTGATGACCAAACTGAAACGTCGGACTGAAGTCGAGCCGTTCGGCCTGTTGCGCAATGGCTTGATTGATCGCTTTGATGTTGTGGCCGAACCCACAGGTCCACAACCCTGACAATCCATCAAAAATTTGACGACCATCGGCATCGGTGTAGTAACAACCATCGGCTGCGGTGATAATCCTCGGATCAGATTTGAACTGTCGATTACCCGTAAAAGGCATCCAGTAAGCGTCTAACTGTTTTTGGGTGATCCCTGCATTTGGGTCTTTCATCGGACTCTCCTGGCAATTGCCTTGGGAAGGGACTTACAACCTGTCTTGGTGTCTGCATCTTCGCCCAAGTTCCCCTCAAAATATAGACCTAAACTACGCCTTCTGTACCCGGGCTGGTTTCTCCTTACGAGAATCTTGTTTACACTGTCTCAAAAGCCACTCGCGATATCACGATTGAGATACCTTACCGTCCTGTTGAGCTTCCTTCTGATTTTTGTCGCAGAAGCCGTAAGCTCTGACCGCCCAAAATCGATAACCGCCCTTGAATCCGAAATTTTATCGGCTCGCTTGCGGGGCGATTACTTGGGCGCTATTTCACTGACTGAAGCCTTGGCCGCCCAACCCGGCGGATCCCTGCTGGCGACCTCTCTTGAACTGGATACGCGATTAACTGAAATGTCTTGGGATATGAACACACCGAACAACTTAACGTTCCTCGTTCAGCTGAGTGAGACCCTCATTGACGAGTGCCGATCTGCCCGAAAACAAGCCAATGCTGAGGCCCTATTTTACTGTGGACGCGGTCACTTTGCGGCCTCTTACTTGTCGGCGCTTGAGGGCAATTTATTTGACGCGGGCTCTCATGGCAGTAAGGCCATTGATGCCTTCGAAGCCAGTCTCATTGCCAATCCCCAGCTCGTGGCTGTCAAGTTACCCCTTGGGATGGCCTATTTTTATGCAGATAACCTACCCAGGTTCGCCAAATTGATGGCACCTCTGCTTTGGTTTATTCCGACCGGAAACTCCAACAAAAGCTTGCCTTACATTCGCGAAGTCATCGACAGCAACGGCCCCTACGCGGATGCCGCTCGATTCATTTATGCTGATCTGATCATGCAACGTTCGCCCCTGCAAATGCAGACGGCGCTTGATTTACTCGATGTCTTAATCGATCGCTATCCGATGAACCCGCGTCTTCATCTTGCGCAAATTGCCGGCTTTGCCTACACCGAACAATGGCAAGCTGCGGACTCCGCATTGCGCCATATGCAACGAGAGGCAAGGCAGGATCCCCGCTTTCAGAGCGTAGGCCATATATGGGCGATTTACATCGCCAAATATCTCGGCGAACCGCTCTCAAAATCACAGCAAATGGCCCTGTTAGCGATCACAGACCCGGACTTGCCGGCCTGGGCCACGGATTGGCACCGACTGGCGACAGGCATGGTCCTCGATTTCCAAGGCCAACGGGATCGTGCGCTCGAGCACTATGAATGGGTACTCGCTCGGGACAATGATTACGCCTCGGGCTGGCTTTTGGACTTGGCGAAGCAGGGACTCAATGAGCCCCTATTTAAGGCTGATTAGGGGACCTTTCAGCGTCGTAAATTTGCTGCAGATAACTCCGCCACAATTCGTACTGGCCGGTTAAACTGCCGGTCAATTCTACAACTTGACCCTCGACTTGGGTCAACGTTGGCGTAATTTCCCGGGCAAGAGATTGCGACATCTCTGCCAACTCATCCTGATTTCGACGATAGTCCTGATAACGACGGTAAGTGGCCAGCAAGGTTCGATAATCCGTGGCTATTTTCCCGTTTGTCGCATCCTGCTTTTGGCCCAATGACTCGTTATATTGGTCGAACTCGAACTGATACCCTCGCCACCAATGGTAAGGTGCCTTCATTGCTTCGAAAATCACTTCACATTGCTCATCCAGGGCATCAATCAATTGATGCTCTGTGGCTCTGATCCGAAGGACCCGTTGCAACATGGGATCCTCTTCTGCCGGGAGCCTTCTCAAGACCTTAAACCCCTCTTCGTTCTCTCCGAGGTAAGCTGAAAAATGCTGCGGCGATAGCGTCTCCCCATAGCGCAACAAGGCAAGCTCAGCCAACTGCTGTCGATCTTCAAGGGTCAGATCAAGGCGCAGCTTAGCCAGGCGATTCGCTATCCGCGTCATCAAATCTAAATAAGGATCATGGACGGATGCTGCGACGGAGTAGGCTGACAGGGGCACCGTCTCCTGAAAAATTTCTTCCAGCCAAGGTCGACCTGAAACGTCGCTACAGCGCATCAGGATCTCTAACCGCTCGGGTACGGCGTCCAGCAAGCGTCCCCGACACACCACTTCTGCGGTTACGTCATCATTGGGTGTTACGCGCACAGCACCCCAATACCCTGAAGCAGACAGTTGCTGTCTTAACAAAAAGGATAGGTAACGTAACTCGGCAGGCACAAGCTTCATCCGCTCGACGCTCGGATTGGGTAAGTCAGATTGAAACAAGGTGATGCTCAGGTTCAATGACCCAGGTCCTAGCGAGCCCTCATATCGGTCGAGCACCGGGGGTTGGCTCACTGGGTCCTGAGGAATTTCAGGCGGCGCCGCCGTACAGGCAACCAACAGCACTAACCACCACAGTCTATTCATCGGGCGTTCCATTAAGCTGACAGACCCGTCCTTTACCCAGAGTGTACCGACAGGCAAAGCCCGGGTCACCGGGTTCAAACCGCTGAAAAACTCGACTCACTGAAAAAGACTGCGACACGCCGTCAGCAGCCAGTGTGGTTGCGATACTCAATCGATCTTGCTGCTTAGAAAGAATCAATCGATGTTCAATCCTAAGTCCACCTGGCATCGCCATCGAAAACACAAGGGCTTTAGCTTGCACGTGACACTGACTGATACCAACGCTCTGAACCGTTGTCTGAGCGCCGCCAATCGCACAACGGAGACTGAAGTTGTCATCTCGGGCAGCCACTAAGATGCCGTCCACCAGCTGAATATTGAGCACGGCTGTTCGCGTAATTTGGTCCGCCAGTCGACCCAAATTCACCAAGCCCTGTAGATCGTTAGCGGCCTGAAAAGGCGTATCCCCGAGACCATTTTGGCGGTTGGCCAGCCGTCGCTTGTGCTCGCTCAAGGTTACGTCATAGAGAAATCTGAGTTTTTCGTTAGCGCTCTCGGTGGCCGAAAAATCAACCTCCCAGTGGCCTAGGTAAGGCTCAAGTGAGGGCATAGCGGGTTCGGCTGGGTCATCTGCTCGACTATCGGCAACGCCCAAAATAATCCCCAGCAATAAGGCCTTCAAACGGTGTGTAAGACGAGTATCTACCTGCTGATTGATGAACCGACTAATGCTTTTCACCCTCGCTTAAATTAGTATGAAACCCTGTCAAACAGGTAGATAACGACATGCAGTATCCTCTTCAGGGTCTTAAAGTACTGGATTTTTCCCGCGTGCTTGCCGGACCTTTCGCTGGTCGAATGTTGAACGATCTGGGGGCTGATGTCGTCAAAGTTGAGCCGCCAGAAGGAGATGTTACCCGATATTGGGGCAAAGTGATCGCCGACTTACCAGGCTATTACCACCAACAAAATGCGGGCAAGCGAAACATTTGTGTCAACCTCAGAAGTCCCGGGGCGACGGATCTTATCAAATCCCTCGTTGCAAAAACCGACATCCTCATTGAGAACTATCGCCCCGGTGTGATGACACGATTGGGCATTGGCTATTCGGAGTTACAGGCGATTAACCCTGGTCTCATTATGCTGTCGATCAGTGGTTTTGGACAGGACAGTCCCGAAAGCAGCCGACCAGCCTACGCCCCAGTCATCCACGCCGAGGCCGGCTTGATTCATCGCACCCACGCCGAGTCCGAGGGTCTTGCCCTTGAACCGCATTACCAAGATCTTCCTCTCTCGGTTGCCGATACCAATGCGTCATTGCATGGTCTGATTGCCGCGTTGTCGGCGGTCATATTGAGGCAGTCAACCGGGTTAGGCCAGCATATCGATATTGCGATGCTTGACGCTACCCTCGCAACCGATGACAAACTTCATTACGACCTTGAGCACTCCGGAGCCACAGCGCCGATGCGAAACGAAATCTGGTCGCTACCCTTTGGTGCCGTGCTGATCTCCACAGATTTTAGGGTCTTGTTCAAATCGCTCGTCGAGCAAGGTTTGCTGGTAGATCCCACGCCTGATGGCGCGAGCCTGACCGAAAAAATTGCCACCAGACGCCAAGCCGTTCAGCATCTACTTCAGGCCCAGATTCATCAGGACGACTTTGGCCGACTCATGAAAACCATAAACGTTGCTTGGGGCTTGGTCCGAGACCCTGCAACGATGCAGACTCAGGCCACCGTGGCTCATCGACAGAGCATCGTTGACGTTGCTGACCGGGCAGGGGGAACACGGCCCGTCACCCAGTCGCCTTACCGCTTTTCTGCAGCAAAAAGCGGCGTTAGAGGTCCTGCTCCCCACAAAGGCGAGCACAATCGGCAGGGTTTGCAGGAATGGCTCAGTTTATCCGATACCCAATTGATGGATCTGGAGAAAACTGAGATTCTCATTCCTTGACGACAGCAGCCTAAGCGTTTGGCGTCACCAAATATTTCTCGCCGGTGGCTTGCTTGGCATACACGGGTAAATGCGATTCGGACAGCATGTCCGCCAAGTTAACCTCTTGGGTGTAATGACTGGCGAAGGTTGTCGTGATTTCATCCGCGACTCTTTGGCGCAAGGCATTGGCCGCATCAACACCAATTTTTTGCAGGAACGGCGTTAACAGCCAGCCTCCTAAGCCCCAAGCCATACCAAAGGCACGGTTCAGTGTGGTCGGGGTGCGATCCAGCCCGCCATAGATATAGACCTGTTTATACGTCGTTGAACCATAGCGAGAGAACTCGCCCATTTTGGCATTTTGAGCCACTTCCATCGCAGTCAAAATCTGACCCGCTAAGGTCCCGCCCCCGGTCGCATCAAACCCCAACGTTGCATCGGTCTCGGTCAAAGCGCTGACCAAACCCTGCATAAAATCCGGATCAGAGGAATCAAGCGCATACTTCGCGCCAATCCTTTGCAACAATTCAACATGAGCGGACTTTCTCACGATGTTGACCAGCGGCACATCATCGGCTAAACAAATTTTCACCAACATTTGGCCCAGATTTGACGCCGCAGCCGTATGCACCAAAGCGCTGTGCCCCTCTTGCCGCATGGTTTCGACCATGCCTAGGGCGGTTAAGGGATTCACAAAACACGAAGCGCCCTCTTTGGCAGAGACTCCCTCGTTCATCACCAAACATTGACTGGCTTTCATCACCCGATACTGGGCATACATAGCGCCGCCTAAGATCGCGACCGTTTTACCTTGCAACTGTTGGGCTGCATCGGAGTCGCCGGCTTGTACCACAACCCCAGCACCCTCGTTGCCAGCGGGCAAGGCGTGTCCAACTCGAGCTCCCACGTGTCGACGCATGGCTTCAGGTACCATCGCCTTTACCATCGGACGGCCTTGTTCTGAGCTGTAAACCGCGGTTGACATGTCGGCAGGCCCAAATAAGAGACCGAGATCTGAGGGATTAATGGGCGCTGCTTCTACCCGAACCAAGACTTCGTCTGCCTTGGGTTCTGGAAAAGTCACTTCTTCTAGGGTGAGCGTTAACTCTCCTTCCTGGTTGATGCATGTTTGAAACTGTAATCCCGATTCAGCCATTGTCAGCCCTCCTGTTGGCTACGAATTGTTACCGGCAAACCCTACCGCGATGCAAAACGATACGGGGTTCTGTTCGAGGATTCAATGTCCGCAAGCGCCCTTGTTCAAGCTGCGGCAAAGGTCGACAAGGCTTAGAGCCCCCCTTTGTCTAGGTCCTGACCCACATTACAACCTCTGGGCTTTCAGGCCGACAAAGGGTTACTATCTAGTCGCTATCGAACGATCAAGGAATTCAGGCATGGAAGATATCTATATCGCAGGAGGCGCCAGAACGGCCCTCGGCAACTTTGGCGGATCGCTTAAGGATCGGCCAATGACCGACCTCGCTGCCGAAATCACCCAAGCCGCCATCGCACGCGTTGGGGCTGAACCCAAAGATTTTGATCACATGGTGTTCACCACCACTTGCCCAACGGATCGTGATTCTTTGTTTTCTGCCCGAGTTGTCGGCATGAAGAGTGATTTGCCCGCCGAAGCGGGGGCCCTTGATGTCTCACGAGCCTGTGCGAGCGGCTTGCAAGCGATTTTGGCCGCGGGTCAACAGATTGCTACCGGCCACAGCCAACTTGCCATCGCGGCTGGCGCTGAAATGTTCAGTCGAGCCCCGTTTGCAGTAACCACCTCGCGATGGGGTCAATCTAGGGGACATCAGCAACTCGAAGACATGCTCGAGTGGTGTTACCGCTGCCCGTTTTCGCTCGAATATATGGGTGATACTGCTGAAAACCTCGCGGCAAAATACGGCTATCAGCGTGATGCGATGGACGAATATGCCCTGCGAAGTCAGGAGCTCGCACTCAAGGCCATTGCGTCAGGGTTTTTCGCGAAACAAATACATCCGGTTACGATTCCAGAGGGCAAGGGTTCTGCAACCTTTGCCGTCGATGAATCACCCAGAGCCGGATTAACGGCCTCAAAACTTGCATCGCTTCGGCCCGCCTTTCAAGAAAACGGCTGTGTCACCGCTGGTAACGCCTCAGGCGTCACCGATGGTGCTGCCGCGATTATTGTGGGTAACCGGGCCGCTATGGCCAGCAAGAACATACAACCAATTGCCAAATTAATCGATTGGACGGTGGTCGGCGTCGAGCCCAGTTTGATGGGGCATGGTCCGGTTCCCGCCATCCAGCAGCTTCTTGAGCGGGTAGGACTCAGCATTGGTGACATTGACTATTTCGAGGTCAACGAAGCCTTCGCTGTGGTTAATTTACATGTTGAGGCGGAACTGGGCGTTCCTCGAGAGCGTCACAACTGCTACGGCGGTGGAATTTCAGTCGGTCATCCACCCGGCGTAACCGGTCTTAGAATGATGCTCAATGCCACCCAACACCTCAACGAAACAAAAGGCCGCTATGCGATACTGTCTATGTGTATGGGGGCAGGGCAAGGTATGGCCATGCTGATCGAAAATCCAAGCGCTTGAGGGCTGTCGAACGTTAAATCGTGCCCGCACGGGCTCGCTTTAAGTCACGACCTCAAAGCAAGGCCGCCTGTTTTCTATCGGAAGTTTTAAACGCTTCTGAGCAACAAACTTTTCGAGTAATGCCGACATCGCGGACATGATTTTGGGATCCCCACTGATTTGAAATGGACCTTTGGAATCGATTTCGGCAAGCCCCTGCGCTTTAATGGAACCCGCGACAATTCCTGAAAAGGCTTTCCGCAACTCAAAGCTAAGTGCCTCAGGCGCTTGATCACGATCTA
This sequence comes from Gammaproteobacteria bacterium, assembly GCA_002689445.1. Classification (GTDB taxonomy): domain Bacteria; phylum Pseudomonadota; class Gammaproteobacteria; order Pseudomonadales; family Azotimanducaceae; genus UBA9926. The sequence continues at coordinate 93,050 of NZGC01000094.1, read as the reverse complement.
AATTAAGCCCCGCCATAGACTCATGGGTTGGCAAGAATCGACGCTGCAGGGCTTCGGGCACTTCCAGCAGCCAATTAAAGTAATACGCGTCACCCCGAGATTTACGAAATTTGCGTACCCGCCGAATCCCGTCGAGTACGCGTTCAGCCGCTTCCTCGGCGTCAGCAATCACTATGCTGTATAAAGACCTCACGCCGGGGCCAAGGGTCAGTACTAAAAAGTCATCGATTTCCTCAAAATAACTCCGGGCGCTTTCGGGTCCGGTAAAAATCAAAGGAAACGGCAAGGCTTTATTCTTCGGGGACAAAAGCAAACCGATCAAGTAGAAAATCTCTTCAGCGGTGCCGGCACCTCCTGGGAATACAATAAAGGCATGACCAATTCTGACGAACGCCTCAAGGCGCATTTCAATATCTGGCAAGATCACTAACTCATTGACGATGGGATTTGGCGCCTCGGCACCAATGATGCCCGGTTCAGAAATACCCAAATAACGACCCGCTTTGTTCCTCTGTTTGGCATGGCCAATGGCCGCGCCTTTCATAGGTCCCTTCATCGCCCCATCACCGCAGCCGGTGCAAATATCCAATCCGCGCAGACCCAACTGATAGCCAACCTCTTTGGTATATTCATACTCATTACGAGGAATGGTGTGCCCGCCCCAACAAACGACCATCTTGGGTGGTGTGTCCGCGCGCAGGGCGTTAGCGTTGCGCAAAATGTCAAATACGCCATGGGTAAAGCCGTTGCCCGGCAGCAGTTCAACCCGCATATGGGCATTGACGTAAAGGATGTCTCTCAGAACTGAAAACAAGTGCTCTCGAATACCTGCGATCATATCGCCGTTCACAAATGCTGAACTAGGCGCTTGAGCGAGGACCAGTTGTATCCCTCGATCCTCTTGCAAGAGCGTGATGTCGAAATCCGCATAGGTTTCGAGCATGGCTCGAGCGTCCAGCGGTTCGCTACCACTGTTCAGTACCGCCAACGAGCAATTCCGATAGAGGTGATACAAGCCAGTCTGAGAGCTGTCGAGTAATTGCGCAACTTCGCGTTGAGATAGGACGTCGAGCTGGCCCTTTGGACTCAATGTTATGTTAACTCTTTGCATTGTTATCGCTCCACTTTAACCAGGGCCTCGGTTTGCGGGTATTGATAGACAACCTCACCGGAGACATAGGTGGTGAGTACCCGAGTCGCCAGGATTTCGTCTGCAGGAATGGTCATAATATCTCGATCCAACACCACAAAATCTGCCAATTTGCCCGGAGAGAGGCTGCCTTTTTCCTGTTCTTCAAACGCAGCATAGGCTGCATTGAGCGTGTAGGCGCGTAACGCTTCTGCCCGGCTGATTTTTTGTCCCGGCTCGAAGCCACCTTCAGGATCGCCTGCTAAGGTTTGCCGTGTTACGAGGGCATAAAACGAAGCAAATGGGTTAACGGGTTCAACAGGCACATCGGTCCCATTGACCAAGATAGCACCCGTATCAATCAGATCTCGCCACATATAAGCGCCTTGCTCGATTCTCTTTTGGCCCAACCGATCAATCGCCCAGGGACGATCTGAACTCATATGGATTCCCTGCACGGAGGGAATAATCCCTAACTGAGCGAACCGGGGGATATCCACAGGATCGATGTGCTGAGCATGTTCTACCCGGTAACGCACGCCTCGATCCCGGCCATCAAAAAGCGCATCGAAAACATCGAGCACTTCCCTGTTGGCGCGATCTCCAATCGCATGCACCGCTACCTGAAAACCGTTGCGATAGGCCAAATGACTGATATCGATAATGTCTGCAATGGGCAGCGTCGGTAAGCCAATATGCCCCGGCCGGTCTGTGTAGGGTTCAATCAACCAAGCGCCTCTTGACCCCAGCGCACCGTCGGCAACCAGTTTCAAACTGCGCACCGTTAATCGCTGATCACCGGCGCCGATAAGGGGGCCACGACGCATCCAACCTGCCAGCATTTCAGGGTCCGAGCCCGTGATCATGACGTACACCCGTGTAGTCATTGCCCCAGCGGCAAGAAAGGCTTGGTATAGCGCAATGTCCGCATCTGTCGCCCCAGCGTCATGAAAGCTGGTGATCCCGTTCGCTGCCAAGGCTTGCAGGGCCAATTGCAACTGGCGCTCACGCTGCTCAGCGCTATCCCTCGGGATAATCGGCTCCACCAGTGCCTGGGCAACCTCGTTTAGGATGCCTGTTGGCTTGCCGGACGCATCGAGAATAATTTCGCCATCACCCGTAACCTGGGTGCGGCCCGTTACTCCGGCCAACTCAAGGGCTTTATCGTTAGCGAAGGCAGCGTGTCCACTGGCATGCACCAGGTACACAGGGTTTTCTGGTGAAACTTGGTTCAACGTTTCATTGGTTTGAAAACCCTTGATCAACTTTGGCGTCTTTGACCATTTACTTTGATGCCAGCCGCGACCCAGGATCCAATCGCCAGGCTCGGCCTCATCGATCGCCTGTGCAACATCATCAACCAAGGCTTGTAGCGATTCAGCGCCTGAGAGATCAAGGTTAGTCAATGACTGCCCAAAACCCATCAAGTGACCATGCCCTTCGATGAAACCCGGGATCACGACGCTTCCGGTTAGATCAACGATCTCCTCCGCCTGACACTCACTCAGTCGCACGAACCGGCCCTGGTCATTAACACACACGGCTGAGGGGTTGGGATTGTCTGGATCTAAGCTATAAAACCTCGCGCCGTCGTACCGCACATCCGCCGCTGTCGCAAAAGCCACGAAAGCGGAAAAAAGAAAGAGTAGGGCCGTCTTCAATCGCATCGCGCATGTCCTCAATCATTAGCTTACCTATTATCTCATGAGATCTTGTCTAATTGCGCGGCGTTTCACTCACCGTTTCGATGTTTTGGCCTTCCCACGATTGAATCGGTCCTAGGAACTTGCCGGCAATCGATGATTGCCATCCCCCGTTTCGAATACAGCCTATGCGCTTCTCGATGCTGGCTTGGGTGCTACCGCCTGACAATAACCGTGCTAAGCAGTATCCCCCCGCCAATCGTGACCACAACGTTTGGGTCGTACAGTCTTCTCGGTGCACTTGATCAATGAGTCGGCGCTGCAATTGGATCGCTGCACTCTCTGGATTAATCGAGAGTAAAATAATTCGGCCATCTTCGGGATGGCTCTGCTGCTGCAGGACACCTAAGACCAACAATCCTTCAATCGAGGTCGACAAAGTGCTTTTGGTGATGGAGAGTCGCTGTGAAAGGTCGCTCGTCGTTAAAGTCAAACTCCCCTTGCAAAGGCGTGCCTCCCATAACGCCAGCAAGATACTCAGTTGGGTGAGCGTAAGCTTTGGCGAGCTCGCCAGTAAGGTATCGGCCATCGCGCCGGTGAAACTGATCAAAGGAAATGGCAGTTCAAAACCAAAGTTTTGCTGAGCACCCTTTAAGGGCACATTAGCCCGGTCAAACCAATCTCGATGATCATCGATCAATGCTCGTCCTGGTAATAGCGCATCATCTACCCTTCGCACTCGTTCCGCCCGATAAGCACGCTGCAGATAACGATCGATGAACGCATTACTCTCGGATAGCCGAGCACTGAGGATCCCGGATCCCGTGACAACTTCTCGATTCAGCTCAAAAAAATGCGCATTTAAAAAACACTTTAATCGGTAAATCCTGAGACTCGTCTTTGAGGTTCTCATATGCTGAAGGACCTCAATGCAACTGTCTGTGATCAGGGTGATCAAACGATACTGCACCTGTTGCGAACAGCGCTTTAACCGATTGCGGGGAAGCGGACGAGTACCGATCCAGTTCATAGTGGTCTCATGATGCCTCTTTCCAAAACAGCCTAACACCAGATTTGGCTGGACCCCAAATTTTTCTCAAAGCAAAAATCCATTAGGACGATCTACAATTTTCAGAACTCAACAGCAGGCAGTCCGCTGAACGTCAGCAACCGGGGCCAGCAGTACTGTTGAAAACAAGGGGTACGCTTGACAACAATTAGGCGCCAGACATCACACGTTGATGATCAATTTTGGTACAGCGATTTTGAATGACGCTGATTCCCACTTGAGACATTGAGGCTGCCACCGCCTCATGCGTGATACCCAATTGCATCCAAAAGGTGTCGGGTCGAATCGCGAGCACCTCAGGCAAGAGGGCGGGCATGCGTTCCGGCCGCTGAAAAACATCGACTAAATCGACCCTGATGGGAATGGCTTGCAAATTGGGATAACAGGTGATGCCCAGAATCTCGTCGTAATTTGGGTTGACCGGTACGATTCGATAAAACTGACTGAGATATTCCGCAACACCATAACTGGCCTTGGCCGGATTCGGCGATAAGCCCACGATGGCGATTACCCGTGTCCGTTGAAACAACGCTAGCAGTTGATCGTCCTGTAAATTAAGACTCATCGCTGGCCTTGGGTCGACGCATCCAGCGACTGGTCTGACTAACATCCTCAATCGGCTCGCCTTGCTTTTTCCAGCCACCAAATCCAGCCTCTAAATGGGCCACGTTGCTAAAACCCATGGCGCGTAGCGATTCCACTGCCAAAACACTACGGCCACCGCCAGCACAAAAAACCACGGTGCGGCGACTTTCCTGAAAATAATCACGAAAATAAGGACTGGCGGGACTGGCCCAAAATTCAAGCATCCCGCGAGCGCAATGAATCGCCTTTGGAAGGGTCCCTAGATCGACTAGTTCTTGGATTTCACGGATATCGAGGAGCAACAAATCCGGATTTTCAATCATCTCCGCTTTGAGGTCATCCACGCTTAAGTTTTCGATGTTGGCTTTTAAACTTTGGGTATGGGCAAAGATATCTTGGATCGCCATGAGTTTGCGCCCTCCTTGTTACTGCTCCGCGTTATTGCTCTGCGTTTTACTGCTGTCCGTTTTACTGCTGTGCGTTTTTTTCTGTCGTCCGATGGCTCGCTGCTGTCCATTGACTCGCTACTATCCACTGCGGTTCATTTTTTTGCCATTATTCGATGGGTTGGCTGCTGTTCAAACTGTCGATTACTTGATCAGCTGCTTGGACCTTCGCCAAGCACGGGACCTGCTTCAAATCCTCCAGCTTTTAACTGACCCATCAGCCAAGCTGAGCTCAGGCATTCACCCCGAGCGCTGAACCAACTCCGTCAACCATATCACAGGAAAAAAAAGCGAGGCGATACCCTGATGAAATGAATTGACCCCAACGACCAAGCCTGGTTTAAATCAACCCGATGACTTGCGCAAAGGTTGCCCTATGAAAATTGGATTATTCTCTACCTTCATGTCGCCGATTGCTGAACCCGATATGATTCGAAATTTTGCTCAGTCGATTGAGGCAATGGGGGTTGAATCACTGTGGATGGGAGAACATGTTGTCCTATTCGATCAAACGTCGAATCCCTATCCCGGAAGCCGAGACGGTAAGCTGCCAGTACCCGCTGGTGGCGGGATGCTCGATACCGTGGCAACCTTCGGCTTTTTAGCCAGTTGCACCCAGACATTACGGTTCGGGACCGGCATTACCTTACTACCGCAGCGCAACCCGATCTATACCGCAAAGGAGTTCGCAACCCTCGATTGGCTCAGTCAGGGCCGCTTGGATTTCGGCATTGGCGTCGGCTGGTGCCGTGAAGAAGTCGAAGCTTGCGGTTACTCGTTTGAGGACCGAGGGGCTCGCTGCGACGAATTCATTGAAGTCATTCAATCCCTCTGGCAATCACCCGTCACTGATTACGAGGGCAACTACATCCAGCTTGCTGGCTGCAGGATGGACCCCAAACCGGTTCAAGCAGGCGGTATTCCGTTGATTGTTGGCGGCCATTCTCCGGCTGGCTTTAGGCGGGCAGCGGCTTATGGTGATGGCTGGTATGGCTTTCAACTCAATCTTGATCAGGTCGCCACCATGAAGTCGGCGCTAACTGAAGCACTGGATGACGCGGGGCGGTCTTGGTCTAACTTTGAGCTGATCATTACGCCGCCTTATCAAATCACACCGGATCAACTCAAAGCCTATGAGGATCTTGGCGTTGATCGCTTGATCCTGCATTTGGGCAGCCAAAAACCCGACCGTATCGCAGCACGGCTGGATTGGGTTTCGGATCTCATGAACCATCTTGCTTGAGGGGCATCCAGCGATCGGGTTGTCGGGTAGCTGAGGTTAACGTCTGAGTTGGTAAATCGCCCGTTGCCAGATGCTCGCAAGCGCTTGGCTTGACGCGGCATCAAACAAGTTCACGCGAACATCAGCAAATTGATGTCCTTTTTTTTCAAACAACCCTTCGACTGTCAATTGAGCCGCAACTTCTGTTCCCTCAACAACTGGGCGGTACCACTGATGCTGGGTTTCTAGGTGAACCCAAGGGTTCATTGCTGCATTGGAGGCGAACACCCAATTCCCACAACCCAGCAAAAAGGACGTATTGGCAAATCCCCCGGTATTGTCTGATAGCCTGGTAAAACCGAGCAGCGCCGGCATCTCTTCGGCCTTGGCAAAGTAGTTAGCCATCGAGTGATCTCGGGACCATCGATAGTGTGCTTCATAGGTGCCTTGACTTTTAAGTCGAGCAAACGTCTCCGGTGAGGCAAGAGGTGGCCGATAATCGAGGCTAAGGCGCGGCAGCGATTGACGAGCGGGCGGCTCCGGTAAGTCGTGCGCCTCTGCCAAGCTCACTTTAGCAATCGCTCTAACCTCGCCCTCACTGTTCATCAATTCCGCCGTGTAAGCCCTATCCGAGGTTGCGTTGACCACAATTTCGATAGCCTCTTCATGGTAAACCGGGCGTAGAATTTTGATCGCCCCTTGTCCCCGTTGAAGATAAGACAAGCCCCAATGGGTCACCGCCGGTTGGGTTAAATAGGCCGACAACGTCACCCCAGGGACCAGCCCTCCCCTAAACCCATACTGCTGGGCCATTTCATCGCTGTGGATTTGATTTTGAGAATCAGGTGCCTGATTAAAAGCATGACCCTTAAAACTGAGCATTGGCGTACACCTTCGATCCTAAGTCGGTTAAACGCTAATCCAATTCCCATAACCAAACAAGTTCTCTATGCTTGTCGTCATGACCAACTATGACTACATCATTGTCGGCGCTGGCACCGCCGGTTGCGTGCTTGCCAATCGCTTGAGCGCAAACCCTGACCTTCAGATCCTATTAATTGAATCTGGCGGGCAAGATGACTACTTCTGGATTGACATCCCCGTGGGGTATTTGTACACCATCAACAATCCGAGAACCGATTGGTGCTTCAAAACCATTGCCGAGCCGGGTCTCAACCACCGGGAAATCGGTTATGCCCGTGGGCGCGGTCTTGGTGGTTCGTCTTCCATCAACGCCATGATCTACATGCGCGGTCAGCAATCTGATTTTGATCAGTGGGCAGCACTCGGCAATCGCGGCTGGTCTTGGGACGATGTGTTACCAATTTTTAAAGCCTCAGAGAATTATCAACACGGCGCCGACGCATTCCATGGCGATCAAGGAGAGTTGCGGGTTGAAGAGCGGCGCGTCAATTGGGAAATCCTTGATGCTTGGCAATCCGCGGCAGCAGAAAAAGGCATCCCAACAATCGATGAGTTTAACCGAGGCGATAACTTCGGATGCGCCTACTTTCAAATGAATCAGCGCAAGGGCAAGCGTTGGAGTGCGAGCAAAGCGTTCCTGCGCCCGGTTTTGCACAGATCCAATCTGACCGTCATGACTCAATCCCACGTTCATCAGGTCGCCATCGAACAGGGAGACCAAGGTCCCCGGGCAACAGGCGTTTGGGTCTCGAAAGGTAACAACGCGCCCACCCTAATGACGGCCACTCGGGAAACTATCCTAGCCGCTGGGGCAGTTGCTTCGCCGCAACTGCTACAACTGTCGGGCATCGGAGATCCCACCCTCATCAAGCGATTGAATAATGAAGTCGAGGTGGCACTGCCGGGCGTTGGACAAAATTTACAAGACCACCTGCAAATAAGGACCATCTATAAGGTTCAAAACACCACAACCCTGAACCCCCGGGTCAATTCTTTATTCGGCAAGGCTGCCATGGGGCTTGAGTATCTTTTATTCAAAACCGGCCCCTTGACCATGCCTCCCTCCCAGTTAGGTGCCTTTGCCATGAGTGACGCCGAGCAACTGACGCCGAATATGGAGTGGCATGTACAACCATTGTCTCTCGATCAGTTTGGGTCTCCATTACATCCCTTTAACGCGATTACCCCCTCGGTTTGCAATCTGCGTCCCAGTAGTCGAGGGTCTGTGGAGGCGGTCAGCAACGATCCTCTAGCTGCGCCGCGCATTGCCCCCAATTATCTCTCAACGCCGGAGGATGAAGCCGTAGCGGTGGCCGGTCTTAAAAGAACTCGAGAGATTATGAGCGCCGAAGCGCTTGCGCCTTTTGCGCCTGAGGAGTGGAAGCCAGGGCCAAACATTGTCTCGGATGAGGCACTGCTTGATGCTGCTAGAGACCTAGGTACCACAATTTTTCACCCCGTGGGTACCTGCAAAATGGGACAGGATGCGGATGCCGTGGTGAACGATCGGCTGCAAGTGCATGGGTGTTCCGGACTTCGGGTCGTCGATGCATCCATCATGCCGCTGATCACCTCGGGTAACACCAACGCGCCGACCGTGATGATCGCTGAACAAGGTGCAGCTTTCATCCTTGCCGATGCGAACCAAGCAGGATCCTAGAGGCCCGCTGGCTTTTTGTTAAAGCACACCCCTCATTGAAATCTGCTGGTGCCATCCGAGGTTGCTGACGTTTTAACCGACGCCTGCCTTGGACTCGGCGCTCAGCACACCAGTGCTACCAAGGTCTTTTGACCCCGATGCCTCCAGCGCTTTTTGGGATCAACGCTTGAGTGACGCCAGTTTTTTGTTAAATCGCTGCCGGGTCCTGACGTCGATCGGCAGCGCCAATAACCGCGAGAGCACCTGCCGATTTCCCGGATCATAATTAGCTCGATACACTTCCAGTAACGTGGTCTTTGACTTCAAGCTTTGCTGAAGCGTCCCTAGATCACCCGCTGCAATCGTCCCAGGCGTGATCACACGACAGTAAAATCCTGGTCGCGCAGCCCGCTTAAAGGCTTCCGCAAAATTCTTTACATCAACGGCCGCCGCCAAAACCGAGCAAGGTATGCGAGGAGCCGTCACTTCAAGCACCAGATCCGCGAACAAAAGCCGATCACCAATATCGAGTTGAGCGGCATTCATGCCGCCGACACACAGATTTTCGCCAAAGGTACCGGGCGTAAACGGTTGCTGATATTGCCGAGCCCAATATTCGTAATCCTCGACCGTGTAAACGTACACCGCTTGATCGGTACCACCATGATGACGCTGATCGCACACCACGTCCCCTTCAAGCCCCAGCAAATCCACGGTGACTCGTTCGCTAACCTTCGCCTTATAAATACCCGTGGTAACCGTGCGGTGACCCACGTTCAAATTTTGTTTCACGCCACGGTGGACGCTCACGACTTCGATCATAGGGCTAAGCTCTGAGGGTTCAATCAATCCACCAGCCTATCAGCATCAGGACCCGTAGGAATAGCCGCCACCTTATTATTGAAGAATAAGAATATATTAGTGTCCATTTATTCTTTTTAATCCGTCGTCCACCGTTGCTAAGGTTCCGCCTTCATTGGCTTTGACACACGATCGCGTCGACGCCTTCTGGCCCCACTACCATCAAGGATCAATCATGTCAGCTTACCTCGACCAAATCGCTGGACTCGATGAACTTAAAGGCACCCACGCCGACACTTGGAAAGGCATCAGCGCCGAATACGCCGCCCGTATGCAATTGCAAAACCGATTCAAAACCGGCTTAGACATCGCACAATACACCGCTGACATCATGCGCAAGGACATGGCTGACTACGATGGTGATACCTCACGCTATACGCAGTCCCTGGGCTGCTGGCACGGTTTTACGGCACAACAATTGGCGATGTCTGTTAAAAAGCACCGCGGTACCATGGACAAGTCCTATATCTACCTCAGTGGTTGGATGGTTGCAGCGCTACGATCAAAATTTGGGCCTCTCCCAGACCAGAGCATGCATGAAAAGACTACGGTCCCCGAGCTTATACATGAAATCTATACTTTCCTAAAACAAGCTGACGCTCGAGAATTGCGGCACATTTTTACCGAGCTCGATGACACGCGAGCTGCTGGTGGCGATGTCCAACCGATTCTTGACCGAATCGACAATTTCGAAACCCATGTGGTCCCCATTATCGCCGACATTGATGCAGGTTTCGGCAACGAAGAGGCCACCTATTTACTCGCCAAAAAGATGATCGAGGCTGGGGCTTGCGCTATCCAAGTTGAAAATCAAGTTTCTGATGCTAAGCAATGCGGACATCAGGATGGCAAAGTGACAGTCCCCCATGAGGATTTCCTGTCGAAGATCAACGCCATTCGATATGCCTTCTTAGAGCTTGGTATTGATAACGGCATTATCGTCGCAAGGACCGATTCCTTGGGAGCCAGTCTCACGCAAAAAATTCCCGTCTCTAAAGAGCCCGGCGACCTTGCCAGCCAATACAACGACTTTCTTGAGACCACGCCCGTCAACGATCTTTCCGAACTCAAAGACAATGACATCGCGATTCATCAAAACGGCACCTTGGTGAAGCCCGTGCGACTGGATAACGGTCTTTATGCCTTCAAAGAGGGTACTGGCTTTGATCGAGTTGTTCTCGATTGCGTAACCTCGCTAACTCACGGTGCCGATCTGCTTTGGATCGAGACCGAGAAGCCCAATGTTGCCCAGATCGCTGGCATGGTCAATGCGATCAAGAAACACGTGCCTGACGCTAAGCTGGTGTACAACAATTCGCCGAGCTTCAACTGGACTTTATCTTTCCGAGGCCAGGTCTACGAGGAGTGGCAAGCGGCAGGGAAGGATGTCAGTCAATACCCAGACCCTGCGGTAGAAGCCAAAGGCCTGATGTCCGCCGAATTTGATGGATCCCCCTTGGCCGACGAAGCGGATCGCTTGGTTCAGCAATTTCAGAAAGATGCTGCAAGAGAAGCAGGCATTTTCCACCACCTCATCACTCTACCGACCTATCATGAAACGGCTTTGGGTACGGATGTGTTGTCTGAAGGTTACTTTGGTGATCTCGGTATGCTGGCTTACGTCCGGGACGTCCAGCGCCAAGAAATCCGACGAGACATGGCTTCGGTTAAACACCAAGACTTAGCCGGTTCTAACATCGGGGACGACCATAAAGAGTATTTCTCCGGAGAGAATGCCTTGCTCGCTGGTGGTAAAGACAACACCATGAATCAGTTTTAGGGATTATGCAGCGAGCGAGTGGAACACCCACCAGATAACCCCTACTTCAAACGCCCCAACCGGGGCGTTTTTTTTATGTCCGACGCCTTTCATGGTTTTCTTCCTACAGGCACAATGAACCTAGAGGTCGACTATGTACGACGTAATCATCATTGGTGCCGGCAGCGCAGGCTGCGTGCTAGCCAACCGGCTCAGCGAGGATCCTGATCGCAAGGTTTTGTTGATCGAGGCGGGTCCCGATTATCCCGCGCCTGACACTTTGCCCTTTGAGTTGGTCAACAGTCATAAGAACGCGCTGAAAGATCACGACTGGGGACATCAATACCATCCCACCGAGACCAATCAACAACCATTTCCTCGAGGCCGAGTCACTGGCGGCTCAAGCGCCGTAAATACCACGATTGCGCTCCGGGGGTTGCCCGAAGACTACGACGAATGGGCCGCAGCGGGAAATTCAGGTTGGGACTGGGCATCAGTATTACCTCATTTTAATCGCCTTGAGCGAGATCTCGACTTTGCTGACCAGCCATATCACGGTGACGCTGGCCCGATCACCATCAGGCGATACCCGATCGAAACCATGCAAACGGCGCACCAAGCGTTTCTGCATGACGCTGAGGCCCTAGGCTATCCTCACTGCGAAGACGCCAATGCGCCAGATTCTGTCGGCGCAGGTCCTCAGCCAATGAACAAAATAGGCCGGCTTCGGGTCAGTTGTGCCATCGGATATTTATCCCCCGCACGATTTCGACCCAATCTCACCGTGGTCGCGAACACCCAAGTCGAACGATTAGTGATCGAACGGGGCCGTTGCACTGGCATTCTCGCCTATGAAAGCCCTGCCCAATTAGTCAATATTCAAAGCAAGCTCACCATTGTGTGTGCAGGCGCTTTACTCAGTCCGACATTACTCATGCGCTCGGGCTTAGGGCCTCAAGCAATGCTGAATCAGTTCGGGATCAATGTGGTTCAAGAAGAACCTTATCTCGGCAAAAATTTGCATGATCACCCGGCGATTTCAGTGGTATGTAACGTTAAACCGGGCATTCCAATCGATCACGACGCCCCTTTGATTCAATCGATTCTCCGATATACCGCGGGCAATAGCTCAAAGCGTAACAATATGCAGATCGAACAGTTGAGTTTTGCCGGCCGTCAACAGGGGCCTCCCTTGTTTGCAATCGCCGCTTGTCTTGAATATCAGTACGGAAGCGGTGAAATCACTTTGTCTGGTCCTACGGCAAGCGATTTACCCAATATCCATCAACACTTTTGCGAGGATGAGCGAGACCTAGACGCGTTGCTGATAGGCTTTAAGGATACTTTGAGATTGACTGAACAGCCGGCACTCTCTGGCATGATCGAATCCATTCGATTTCCTGACCCTGTTCGAACGAGGACAGATGATGACTTGCGGTACCTGATAAAACGTTTCGCCGGTAGCGGCTATCATCCCTGCGGCACCATCAAAATGGGGCCTGCCGATGATCCTTCAGCCATTGTTAACCAGCATGGGCAACTACATCGCTGTGACGGGTTAGTCGTAGCAGATGCTTCCATTATGCCAATCGTACCCAGGGCAAACACAAACCTTTCCACCATTATGATCGGAGAAAAAATTAGCCTAGACATTCAACAGCACCCAGCACTCTTCGGTCTATGAGGCCAACCGTTGATTCGTCGAAAACGTCCAAGACGGTGTGATCACCTCTGCTCTGACGAACCGCCTGAATGCAGTACCCCAACTAACGACGCAGGAAGCTTTATGATTTGTATCAAGGCCGATGTCCCTCAAGCGATTTGTGACATTGACGATGAACTCAAAGCCATCTATCACAGCAAAGATACTGTTTGTATATGGACCTTTAAAACCCGGCCCGACCGAAACCAATTTATGGACGATACCGCGGGCATGTCAAAGTCAGATCGGGAAAAACATTTCGAAATGTTTTATCTTTAAGCAGACCAACAGTACCGGGATAGACATTTAACCTCTGCTGCCGAGGCCTGGCGACCATGACTCAAAAGTTTTTGGCGCCTTTAATGAACTAAACTCAACATTAAGACCACGAACCGTCGCCATTTGTCGGGCAAGCATTAGGAGTCACATCATGCAAGACATCGCCATCCGAGGCGCTCAGGTTATCGACGGATCTGGTACTCCGGCTGTTGAACTGGACGTCGGCATCAAGGACGGACGGATTGACAGGCTCGGGGACGTTGGCGCGGCGAAACAAGAGATCAACGCGACCGGTTGGGTGCTTGCGCCGGGTCTCATTGACACCCACGCACACGACGATGGCGCCTTTCTCCGTCATCCCGATATGACGTTTAAATTATCACAAGGCGTCACGACGGTCGTTAGCGGCAACTGTGGCTTTAGTGCCGTTCCCGCAGACCCTGAAGCCGATCGGCGCCAAGCCAGCGGTGGAATTTTATCGGGTTTACAAGGGGATTTTCGAGACTTAGCCGGCTACTTTGATGCCGTGCTCAAGGGTGCACCGGCCATCAACAATATGATGCTGGTTGGCCACAATACGATTCGCAGCCTTGTTATGGACGACCCAAAGGCAACGCCCACAGCCGCACAGATCCGTGAGATGCAGAACCATATCGCGACCGCACTTCAACAAGGTGCGTGTGGGTTTTCGACGGGATTGATTTATCACTCGGGACGCTACAGTCAAACCGATGAGATTATCGCCTTGGCAGAGGTGGCGGGGCAGGCCGACGCTCTATACACAACCCACATGCGAAATGAAGGCGATCATTTGCTGACCGCGGTGGAGGAGGCTTTGACCATCGGCCAAGAGGCACAGGTACATACCCACATCTCCCACCACAAAGCGGCTGGGACCCAAAATTGGGGGAAAGTCGTGCCCTCTCTTGCTCGGATTGATCAAGCCATTAGCAGAGGACAGGCCGTCTCTGTGGATGTCTATCCCTACACCGCAGGGTCAGGCAGGATGATCGAGTACTTTAACCTTGATCGGATAAACCGAGATCTCGCCGAGGTCATTCGTATCGCCAGCTGTCCTGCTTTCCGACAATACGAAGGCAAAATGTTGAAGGACATTGCGACGGCAGAGCACATCGACATTACGGACCTTGTGCGCAATATCCTCACCGCACCACGAGGGGAGGCTACGATCTGTATACATTTCATCATTGATGAAGAGGATATCGTTCACAATCTTAAATGGCCGAACATGATGGTGGGCTCGGATGGTATTCCTGACCTCCGAGGCAAACCCCATCCTAGGCTCTATGGCACCTTTGCAAAAATATTAGGGCACTACGTTCGAGATCAAGGTGTGATGACCTTACCTGAGGCCGTGCGACGCATGACCTCGCTGCCCGCTGCCACCTTTGGTTTGGCCGAGCGGGGTATGATCAAGGCTGGGTTTCATGCTGATCTGGTGCTGTTCAATCCAGACACCGTCAACGATACTGCAACCTACGATGATCCTCAGAGGCTCGCCGCTGGCATTGAGACAGTCCTCGTTAATGGTCAAATCGCCTTCACTCAGAGTCAGCATTGTCATGCCGGATCGGGCCAAATGTTACGATACCGCCGCGCTGCTCACGACCCACTCCGCTAAATGGGGTGGGCCGCCTCGCCATACCATCTAACCAAATCGGTCTTGCGTGGGTTCAAAATAGGGATAACCTTTGGGATTGAAAAAAGCATACTCCCGAGCAGGATAAGGATTGTTGCGGCCCACAAGGTGGGCGAATCGAGGCGGGTTGCGCGCAATCGCTTCATCGCTGATTACGGCGTTTAAATCTTCCTGAGGGCGGATATACATTCGATTAAAATAGACCGTCATTCCTACTCGCTCCCCCGGTAGGGTGCGCGCCCCAGCGCCGTGCCAAAGGTTACCATTAAAGACAATCACTGAACCTTTTCGCGCCGTAATCGAGACCGCCGCTTTGGCAGCACTGGGCCCAGGATGCACTAGCTGCCGATGTGATCCGGGTACAACAAGCGTTGCACCTGCCTCTTCACTGAAGTCATCAAGCACCCACATCATATTGCTGGCCACCGGCGCACTCGGGATGGGCGCTGCCACCAAAGGAGCATCCGTGTGCAGACCTTGAGGAGGATCACCACAAACTCTGACATGACCGTGGTTAGAGCTTATTTGACAACTTTCGCCCATCAGATAGGTAATTAGTGCCAGTGGTTTTTCGGCCATTACCGCCGCTTCGAAGATGGGGTCTCTGGCCAATAACCAAGTGACAAGATAGCTTTGACCGTCAGCACCAGCCAGCGGGATTCGCCGCCCAGCGATCCGGTCTTCTTCGCCCAACTTTAAAATTGTTTCTCTTAACTGATCACAGAATGCCGGTGGCTTAACCTCGGGCAAAATCGTGTAACCATAGAGTTCGAGATCCAACACATGCGGAGCTAAGTCTAACCGCATTAGGTCTGCTCTTATTCGATCAAGGCGCTGGTCGTGTTCCAACACGGCTCTAGGCCTCGCCCGCTTTGAAGATCTGCCCTCAACGCTTGTACTTTCAGTAGCCATCTTTATTCCTCTTTAAGACACCCAACACCGAGGGTGTTAAAAAAAAGACCACATTGCAATGCCAACAAGTACGAACAAAGGAAGATTTTTCTGATACGGTTGCAGGGTAAACGCTCAAACCTCAAGGTTTCGATGGCCTAGCCGCCTATGCAGAGCCGAGCAGAAATTGAACTAAGATTTCAATCAAACCGGAGACAAAACACACTTCGGTATTCATCAGCAACAACCTGTTAGGAGATCGATCATGAACCTCATTACTCGCCAAGACCTCGACAGTGGAATCACTATTTTGAGCCTAAACCGACCGGAAGCCCTTAACGCCCTGAGTCCAAAACTGTTTGTTGCTTTGAGGAAGGAAATCGATGCGATCCGCGATAGCATCGACACCGTGGGCTGCGTAATCCTAAGAGGAGAGGGTAGAGCGTTTTCCGCCGGTAACGATCTTAAAGCTATTCAGGCCGGCGAACGGCCACCCACGCCGCATTTTCAAGCGGAAACCCTTGAAGCCATCGAACGCCTGCCCCAGCCAGTTATTGCCGCGGTGCACGGCCATTGCTATACCGGTTCTCTGGAACTGGCCCTCGCTTGTGACCTGATGATCACCGGTGAATCTGCGAAGATAGCGGATACACACGGCAAATGGGGGATGGCGCCGACTTGGGGCATGAGTCAACGGCTGCCCAGGCGAGTCGGACTTATCAATGCTAAGGAAATGATGTTTTCAGGACGGACCCTGGACGGTCATGAAGCGGTCGCCATTGGCATGGCCAACCGTTGCGTTGCTGACGCAGATCTTGTGCCGGCGGCCATTGAAATGGCCGAGTCCTTTGTCAAAAATGCTTGGCACACGTTGCGAGCCGACAAAGCATTGATCAATATGGGTCAGAACGAGCCCTTGTTCAAAGGCCTTATCGAGGAGCGTGAAAACGGACCGGGCGTCTCGCCGGATATGGCCGAGCGCATTCAAGCGGGCTTTGGTGGGTCCCGATAGATTGTCTTTCGCACAGCGATACCTTAAACAAAGCTTGCATCCATCCGCCTGAGACGAGGCGTGTCCCTCTCGCCTCATCTCGATGCAAGCCACTGGCAGGGCACCTAGCCGTCTGCCAGCCGCATCGCCCTCACTGCAGACATTAACGGCTTAAGAGGTTGCCGTTGGGACTTCGCTAAACGGAATTCCTTTATCGACACGAATATCCTGAGGCATCCCCAGCACACGCTCGGCGATAATATTAGCCATTATTTCATCGGTGCCACCGGCAATTCTCAAACCTGGCGAGGCCATATAAGTGGCCTGGAACATTCCGGCACGCTCCGAATGCGCCTCATCCCAAATCACTCCGGCTTGCTCTAGCAGGTCCAGGGCAAAACTTGCCATATCCTGCTGTTTTGGCGCGCCAACCAACTTCCCAATGGAATTTTCAGGTCCAGGAATTTCACCCTTAGACAGCGCGGTCATCGATCGATAACCCGTAAATTTAAGCCCTGCTTCTTGGACATACCAATCAGCCAGCTTCCGTCTGACCGAGGGATCCTCGATCGCAGGACGCTCGCCCAAATTGACCGACTGGGCAAGCTCGAATACGGAGTTAAAGTTAACACCACCACCACCGCCGCCAATTGAAGCTCGCTCGTTCATGAGCGTCGTCAGAGCTACCTGCCAACCTTGACCGACAGCTCCAAGCCGCTGTGCATCTGGAATCCGGACGTCGGTGAAGTAGACCTCATTGAAATTGGCACCGCCTGAAATCTGCCGAATCGGTTTGATCTCAATCCCGGGAGACTTCATATCCAAGAAGAAATAGGTTAAGCCCTGATGCTTTGGCAGGTCCGGATCGGTCCTGAGGACTAGCACACCGTAATCCGAGTAATGCGCGCCTGAAGTCCAGATTTTCTGACCATTAACCACCCAATCATCGCCATCTTTAACGGCTTTAGTCCTGAGCGCTGCCAAATCAGATCCCCCGGCAGGTTCGCTAAATAACTGGCACCAGACCTCTTCGCCGCTCGCCAAAGGCGGCATAAATCGCTTATTTTGATCTTCTGAAGCCCAGGTCATCATCGTCGGGGCACACATCCCTTGACCAATTGAAAAGATGCCGTCAGGGGTGGAAAATTTCGACTCTTCTTGATTAAAAATCACTTGTTCGATCGCCGTTGCATTTCGTCCGCCGTGCTCTTTTGGCCACCGAATACATGCCCAGCCAGCGTCATACTTTCGTTTTTGCCACAACTTAGCTCGGCCAATGTAGTCCATACCTGCCAGCTCTGCATCCGTGGGTACATTTGCGGCTAACCACGTTTGAACCTCGGCTCTAAAGGCTGCTTCTTGGGGGGTGTCATTAAAATCCATATTCCGTCTCCTTAACTACTTATGCCGCTCGCTCAGCTTCGACTGCCGCGATTAATTTTTCCTGCCAAAGCGCTTCTGAGCCAATGTTGACCGCTAACAGCTTTGAACGCCGATAAGGGAACTGACAATCAAATTCCCAAGTAAAACCCATGCCTCCATGGGTTTGAATGTTCTCTTTCGAGGCGTAGTAGTAGGCCTGAATGGCCGACACCCTGGCCGAAGCCGCAGCCAGAGGCAATTCGTCCGCGCCAGACGCAAGTGCCCAGGCCCCGTAATAACAATTACCTCGGGCCAACGTGTTTTTTACGTACGCATGGGCCAATTTGTGCTTTATGGCCTGATAGGTAGCAATAGGGCGACCGAAAGCAAATCGATTCAACGCATATTCTTTGGCCATCTCGAGCGCCGTCTCAGCACCCCCGACTTGCTCCCAGGCAAACAGCACAGCAGCGCGGTTGTAAAGCTGTTGCAAACACTGCCATCCTTCTCCTACGACCCCTAAAACTTCCGCGTTGGCGGCCTCAAATTCGATTTCTGCATGCGAGCGACTCGGATCTAAGGTTTTTATCACCTGGCGACGACACCCACTCTGATTTAAGTCAACCAACAGTAGCACCGAGCCCTGATCACTCGACGCGATCACGATCGCCAAACCCGCCACGTCACCATCGGCAACCGGGATTTTTCGACCCGTCACCTTGCCTTCCGCGAAGTGGCAGGACAACCCCGCTTCGGTCAGTTGACCACCTGCCTCTGCATCAGCCAAGCACCCGATCACCTCGCCACTTGCGAGCTTCGGTAACCACTGCATTTTTTGATCTTCTGTACCCGCAAGCAGTATCGCTTCGGTGGCAAGATAAACCGATGATGAAAAAGGAATCGGTGCCAGAGACCGCCCTAATTCTTCAGCGATGACCGAGAGCTCTAAATAGCCCAGCCCAAGCCCCTCATATTCTTCTGGGATCACCGTCGCGGTCCAGCCCATGTCTACAACCTTCTGCCAAAGGCTTTGATCAAAGGGTGCATCCCCGTCTAACACCGTCCTTACTGCTTGCGGCGGACATTCTGCCCGCAAGAAGGTTTGGGCTTGCTCTCTGAGCATATTTTGCTCGTCTGAAAATTCGAAATTCATATGGCTGTTTCCTTTAGTTTCGCACCTATCATTTAGATTCTCGCCTATCATTTTCGGCGTCGACGATCTGGCACGGGCTCGTCTGACAGTTAGAGGCAACGGGTTGGCTCCGCTTTCTCGTCAACTTGAGGTGAACTCGGTTTGGCACAACAGTTCCGCTGAAGCCTTGACGGTATCATGATGCGCAATGCGCTCCAAGTCACTCGTTAGAGACCCAAACCGGCGTCCGCCGCACCCGGGAGTCAACTGCGCGGTTTTCTAAAGTCACCGAATGCCGTTTCGTCAAATCCTAGGCAAGCATAAGTCGCATCCACCAGCCTTTGGCTCCTTTCGTTGAGCAAAATGCCCGGCCCCATCTGGTTCATGACGTACCCCATAGAGATCCCCAGTTCAGGATCGGCAAATCCCACGCTTCCGCCAGCACCGGCATGGCCAAAGGCCTGGCTGCCGAGCCGCAATGATTCTAGTGCGCCGCCAGCTCGATAACGATTATCCATCGTTTTCATGAATCCTAGGGTGAAGTGCGTCGGCATGATTAAGGTTCTATCTTCGCCGCCACGAACGGCGGTTTCTGACATCCATGAAATTTGTTGCTGAGAAAACAGCTGTTGTCCCTTCCACCAACCTTCGTTCGCGAGAGGCGCATACATTTTCGCGAGGCCGAGACCATTGGTTAGACCACCACCGGCACCAAATTCCGCTTGGTAACTTGCCGGGGAGTCCGCTTTAAAACCGCCGGTATTGAAGTAGGCTTTTGCGGGCAGCGAGTTGGGATCGGCAATCAAACGACGCGTAAAGGCAGCCGGAGCTAAGCGTTTGTCAGGTCTAAAACGCTGCAGTCGGGCAACCCGGTGATGCTCGCTCGTGGGCAATCCTATCCAAAAATCAGCTCCCAGAGGTTCGGCAACGTTGGCTTTAAAAAACTCACCTAACGATTGCCCTGAAACTCGCCGGATAACTTCGCCGACCAGCCATCCAAAAGTGGTCATCTGGTAACCATGAGCAGTCCCTGGCTCCCACCAGGGCAACGCTGCCGCAAGCAGGCGAGTCATATAATCCCAATCTAAGAAGCCATCCGCCGCCACGGGTTCTGTCAACGCTGGCAAACCACTGGTGTGATTGAGTAGCATCGCAAGAGTGGTATCACCCTTGCCCGCTTGGGCATATTCAGGCCAATACTTAGCCACCGGCTCATGCAAAGACAGATATCCTTGATCGATTAAGAGATGCAGACATAAAGCTGTTGCGGCTTTAGTACAAGAGTGCACCACGCTAATGGTATTTGGCTGCCAAGGCGTCGTCTTCTCTCGGTCGACATAGCCGCCATAAAGATCAACAACGACCTCTTCGCCCTGCAAGATCGCCAATGACGCGCCAATCTCGCCTCTTGTGGTGAAATTTTCGAGAAAGACTTGGAGCAATGGTTCAAAACGAGCATCACACCAACCCGAGACAACACCCTCGCCAACAGAAATTTGTCGTTTCACCTGATTAACCTCTTATAATAGCGAGCTTCAGCATACACAACCGAAGCAAACCGCTACACTGCGCGTTTGGAGTACTCCTATTTTTATACCATCAACATCTCAGCAGCAGCCCTTTTTAGGTTGGCGTATGGTCGGCGTCGCCTTCTTCGTCGACTTTATTGCCGTAGGCTTCTTCTTTTATTCCTATGGCGTTTTCTTTAAAGCCATTGCCGCCGAATTCGGCGATTCTCGGCTGGGGGTGGCCGTTGGCATTACCCTCACCCAAGCCATCGGCGCGGTGCTTGCGCCAATGCTCGGTCGAGCTTTAGACCGATACCCTTTGAAAAACATCATGGCCATGGGTGCATTATCTATGGGCACCGGTTTTGCCCTATTGGGATTCTCCTCAACCGCCCTGCAGTTTTATCTCATCCTCAGTGTCTTTATTGGGTTTGGTGCCGGCGCAATGGGCCAGTTAGCCACCTCTAAACTGGTCAGCAACTGGTTCGTACTCAAACGAGGCATGGCGCTCGGGATTGCCGCAACCGGTATTTCTTTGTCGGGCGTGGTTATGCCCAGCGTCAGTGCCGCGTTGATTACTCATTATGGCTGGCGTGAAGGCTTTTTAGTCTATGGCTTAATTACACTGGTTCTGGTGGTGCCATTGGTCTTGAAGTTTGTTATATCAAGACCAGAAACCGTCGGACAGCTGCCCGATGGTGAAACCGAGAGCGCAAACCTTCCAGAAGCGAAGCCTCCTTTGCGCACCCGGGAGTTTTTAACCAATCGCAATTTTTGGCTCTTAGTGACGGTCATTGGACTCCTGTTTTGTATTCAATCCGGGACGCTGATTCATATGGTGCCGCAATTAACGGATCAGGGCTTTAGTTTATATGAGGCCTCCTTCGTAGCATCTTGCACGGCAGGATTTGGCGTGGCGGGGAAACTCGGCTTTGGCAGCTTGGTCGATCGATGGGATGTCAGACACGCATTATGGCTTGGCATCTGCAGCCAACTCATTGGCCAAATCATCATGCTGTGGCTCCCCGGCTATACCGCGTTTTTGATTGGTGCCTGCTTTTTTGGTTTTGGTATGGGCGGTGTCGTGCCCATGCAAGGGGCGGTGGTGGGCGCCGCCTTTGGGCGCGCGTCCTTCGGCAGAGTCCTTGGGGCCATGCGACCGCCAATGGCGGTCATCCACTTAACGGGTACGCCCTTTGCCGGCTGGGTTTTTGATACAACAGGAGAGTATACGGCGGCCTTCGTCACTTTCATCGGCTTGTATTTACTCGCGGCAGTCTTCGTCTTGGGTATCAAAGTCAACACTACTTCAAGCCGAGCGCAGTACGAGTCTTCAGCTTAGTTGTCGGTCTGCTTGGTGCGTTGACGTATGGTTACTCTCAGCCAGCCAGCGGCAATCGACGCGGTGATGACAAGGCTGACGACCCCCCCTATGAAAATACCTTGATAGCCCAACAAATAATTTCCTAGCAGCGCGAGGGGTACCGACAAGAAAAGCATTTGCATAACAGAAATCGTCAGAGGCGGTCCGGGTTGACCCAAGGCATTAAAGGTAGACGTACTGTTTGCCACCACCCCCATCAACCCCATACCGAGGGGAACAATCAGTAAATAGGTTGTCGCCGCCTGAATCACGTCTGGGTCATCGTTAACCCAACCGATCACCATGGGGCCGATAAAATACAAGGCTAAAAAAGCGGCGGCGCCCCAAACCAACGCAAACACATTAGCAACTCGCAGCGCAGTTTGAACCCGAGCAAACCGTTTTGCTCCCCAATTCTGTCCGACAAACGGCGCAACACTCATGGACAAGGCCCACATCACCATAGCCAACATCGTCTCTATACGGGAAGCCACACTCACACCCGCGACGACGGCGGTACCATGGCCGGCCAATAGCCGCGTCACAACGGTAAGTGAAATAGGCGAAATCAAGTTCGCGGCAATCGCTGGCAAGCCCACATGTAAAATCGCTCGGCTCGAGCCAACGAAACCTTTTAAAGAGAAAATCAGTAGCTGGTCTCGATAAACGTAGTAGCCGTACATCAAAAAGCCGATAAATCGCGCTACAACAAAAGCCAAAGCTGCACCGGTGAGTCCTAATGCGTCAAACCCTAAGCCGCCAAAAATGAGGGGAGGACCCAGTACCACTTGAATTAGGGCACTGACCGTCATCAGATAGCTCGGCTTGATAGCGTCGCCTGCAGCTCGCATCAGCGACGACCCGACCATCGCAATGGCGAAAAACGGTAACCCGACCAACCAGATTTTCATATACTCCACAGCCAATGCTTTGGCCGATTGATCCGCCCCCAAAAGCGTAAACATTGACTCGAGCAAGCCAAGCACCATCAGCGCGACCACCATCACAAAAAGCATCACCAGCAAAAAACTGTGGGTGATTACTCGACGGGCACTGCTCCAATCCGAGGCGCCGATACTGCGCGCCACAACCGACGACGCGCCAATCCCTAACCCCATTGTCATACCTTGAAGCGTCATGACCAAAGGAAAAGTGAAGCCCAATGCTGCCAGCTCAAGGGTCCCGACTCTGCCGATATACAACGACTCCATGAGGTTTGCGCCCATAACCGCAACAAACCCCAAAAGCATGAAGCCCGTAAGACGCGTCAGGTGCCCAGAAACAGAACCGTCCGTCAAAGACCGACCGGGTTGGGCCGTTCCTGCAACGGCGGCTTTGGATGGGGACTGCTGATTAACGGGATTGTCCTCTTGATCTATTGCCATCTACCCTCATACGGTTTTGAAGGCGATCTAACCTTATCCGGCCATAACGCCACTATCCCGCCAAGCGGTATAGAAAGTAAAGTCGCCTATCATCCCTTCGAAAGCGGGCTGAATCTTGCTGATGATACGATCCGCCTGAAGCGGCTCACCGAATCACCCGCGCCGTCTTCATTGGAGGGCGTTGCTCAGCACCTCTGCTGCGACGTTGCCGCCCGAAAGGACAACCCCCAATTGGTCGGTCGAAAGATGATGAGAGGCATCCTTAACTGCTGCAGCCAAGGCCGCAGCGCCGGCACCTTCAGCGACGTTATGGGTGCACCGAAACAAGATCGAGATGGCCGAAGAAATTTCTTGATCACTGACCGTAAGAATTTTGCTGACCCCTTGTTCGATGAGGCCCAAAGCATCATTGTGAGCCTGGCGGACGGCTAATCCATCAGCGATCGTGTACGCCGGCGGCGTCAAAACACTCTGGCCCTGACGGCTCGACTCAAGATAAGTGGGGAAAGCTTCGGAGACTACTCCGATAATCTCAACATCGAGGTTCAGTGCTGCTTTGGCCATCAACACCCCACAAATTCCAGATCCGAGCCCGATGGGCACATAAACCTTGGTCAAATCGGGCGCTTGCTCAAACCACTCGAGGGCATAAGAGGCAACTCCCAGCACCAAATTCGGATGGAAAGAAGGGATAAGATGCAGGCCCTGTTCTTCAGCATAGGTTCTCGCCTGCGCAACGCTTTCATCAAAATCTAACCCCACTTCGATAACTTCGGCTCCAAGCGCTCGCATCGCGCGATTCTTATCGAGGTTATTACCCTCCGGCACGAAGATGACACAAGGCAACCCGTAACGCGCAGCAGCAAAAGCGATACTTTGGCCATGGTTGCCTCGGGTCGCAGCACAAACCCCAGGCGGTGCGCCCGCTTTTACCAGCCGATCCATATAAACCAATCCACCCCGGACTTTAAAAGCGCCTGTCGGCAGGTGGTTTTCATGCTTAACCCAAACCTTGGTTGCCATCGCTTGATCTAACAGCGGCCAATTCAGGGTAGGGGTGGGCAGCAAGGTCTCATGCACAAAATGACTAGCGGCCTTCAGCTCGGAAAGGGTTGTTTGGCTCAATTGACTGCCTGCAATTACTCTATACCATAGAATATTATCACTCGAGCCTCCAAAAGAGTGCCAATGGCTTTGAGCAAAAGGACACATCACTATGCGCATTCTGTTTCGAACCTGGCTCTTGACCCTGCTCTTTGCTGTCACAGCGGGCCAATCAGCCGCTGACGACAGTCCGCTCACCTTCAGCGTCAAAAACGACGACTACCAAGCACTCAAATCCACTATAGCGTCCAAAGACCAATCGACCATTAGCCCATTTGAACAGTTCCAATTAGCGGTGAGCGCTTGGCGATTAGGAGACCTTAAAGCCGCCAAAAAACGTCTTAAGCCTTTGATCGATGCAAATTACGCCATCGGCGACAGTCTCTATCTGAAGGGCTTAATTCATCTCAGCGAAGTCGATAGGGTCAGCATTTTCAAAAAGTTGGGCGCCGCAAAAAAAGCACGCGAAGCCTGGATTGAGGCCATCGAAAAAGACCCTCAACACGCGCTTTCGTTGTTCGCAATTGTCGGTTTTTTTAGCCAAGCACCTGGTATTGCTGGCGGGGACGTGGATAAAGCACGACTCTGGCTGACGCGTCTGGAGACGGTTGATGACTCCTTTTACCAGCTTGGACAGGGCTTGATAGCAGCCAAAACGGGAGCGCTAGAAGATGCCGAGCGTCACTTACTCTCAGCTGTTGAGGATCCCGACGATCAACCGCTTGCGCTTATGCAACTGGCGCAATTTTATCTTCGGACAGATCAGTTTGATAGAGCAATCAATCATCTGGTTACCGCTCAAAAACAACCTCGGGCCTGGCACCATCCCACCTCTACGCAACTGCTGATGATGCAAGGCTTCGCTGTTCAAGCACAGGGGGATAAGGATGAAGCAAGAAGGCTATTTGCAGAGGCCCTCGCCGCAACCCAAAATCCAAACGCGATGGAACGGATACAAAATATGATCGCGGAGCTGTAGTTGAGAACCGAGACCGTTCTTTAGGCTAACCCGCATTAATTGAGGTTAACGCTGAAAAATCCAGTTCGTAAACATTCCACGGGTTTTGTCTAACACGCTCGTCCAGACGTTCTGCATCCTCACCGACCAAGATCCGCCATTGCTTTGCTTTTACACCGGCCAAAATTACATCGGCAGCCTGATCGGCTGTCATCGGCGCGTTATCGCGAAACTCGATTCCACGATGGTGCATCAAGGTTCGCAATTGATCGTCGCTGACGTTCATAATGGCTTCTGACATCGGGCCTGGCTGGCTCATGAGCCGCTCTCTCACCTCCTTGATCTCGGTTTCGCTCATCTCAAGTGGCGGGGTATGACCTAGAATTTTACCGGAATTAATCGCGATCGATGTTCCGATATGTCCGGGCATCACCACCGATACAGCTATGTGTGGTGCATTCAATCTAAGATCGGTAATGAGTGCCTCTGAAAAACCTTTTACCGCAAATTTCGCCGCTGCATAAGCTGTATGTGGCACAGTCGGCCCGAGGGAAGCCCAGAAACCATTCACACTGCTGGTGTTGATAATGTGACCTTCTTCGCTGGCCAGCAGCATTGGCAAAAATGCCCTACAACCGTAATAAACACCGTACCAACAGACTGAAAAAGTTTTCTCCCATTCCTCTCTGTCTCCGGAAACAAACCCGCCGCCGCCACCGATGCCGGCATTATTGAACAGAAGATCAATCGTTTCGCCGTGAACCGCTGCTACTTCGGTTTGGAATCTCAGCATATCGGCTTCGACGGAAACATCGCAAATGTGGGTACTGACTCGAACAGCGCTGTTGGCGGCCTCGCACAGCGCTTTGGTCTCAGCCATGTTTTCTTCAACAACATCGCACAAAGCAATGTGACAGCCTGCGTTCACAAGCGCTTGGCAAAGGCTTCGGCCCATGCCCGTACCACCACCGGTTATGACCGCCATCTTCCCAGAAAAACTTTCCATCAGGTCACCTAATCTTCGTGCGAGAGGACCTTGATATAAGCATTTGGTTTGAAATGAATCAACAGAGCAAGGGCAATAAACGGTGCTGCCGCAATCAGACCAGAGGTCAGACCGGCACCCCGGTCATCAAATACCGACCAAGCGAGCATACTGAGGGCCACTTGTGCCACATAAAGGCCCATCCATGGCCACAGCCAGGAACGCCCATGCAGCAAACCGTAAGCGCCCCAGGCATAGACAAACCAGTGTAATAAACCGCCAAATTTCGCTGACCAGCCTGTAAACATCAGGCCAAACCAGACTTCTTGGTCAAGCTCGACGGGTTTGTAAAAAAGGTCAAACGGTAAATACACGATGGTCATATACAAACAAAAAGCCAGTAAACCATTTGCCCACCAAGACCGCTGGGCGAGCGCTTGTTTCCAGGTTGCTACCATCGCTATCGATCCTCGCGTTGGACGCTGCTTCGGTGAATAAGATTAACCAAAGTGCCGCAGCTTAGTCCTCAGTTACCGCTCAATAAAACTTTTCAATTGTTCAGAACGGGCAGGGTGACGAAGCTTCCGCAATGCCTTCGCTTCAATCTGACGAATTCGCTCTCTGGTGACTGAAAATTGCCGGCCCACTTCCTCTAGCGTGTGGTCGGTATTCATGTCGATGCCAAATCGCATTCTCAACACCTTAGCCTCACGTTCGGTTAAGGCGGTCAGCACTTCATTGGTGGTTTCCCGCAAGCCTTCATCTGCCGCATGATCAAGAGGCGATTCGACGGAGGTGTCGCTGACCAAATTCCAGATGGTTGAGTCATCGTCATCCCCGACGGGCGTTTCAAGCGATATCGGCTGCTTAGCGACGTCCAGGGCTTTAATCACTTTATCTTGAGGCAGTTCCATTTTCAGGCTGAGTTCTTCAATCGTTGCAGGTCGACCTAATTCCTGCAGAAGCTGACGGCTCAGTCGATTGATCTTGTTCACCGTTTCCATCATGTGAACAGGCACTCGAATGGTCCGAGCCAGATCAGAAATACTCCGAGTAATGGCCTGCCGAATCCACCAGGTTGCATAGGTTGAAAACTTAAAGCCCCGACGGTATTCAAACTTATCAACCGCCTTCATCAAACCTATGTTGCCTTCTTGGATAAGATCAAGGAAATGCAATCCACGATTGGTGTACTTCTTTGCAATAGAAATCACCAGCCGCAAGTTTGCTTCGATCATGTCTTTCTTGGCGCGGCGCATCGCGGTCAAGGCCGATTGTAGGGCTCGATGATTCTGCTTGATCTCTTCAACCCCTATCCCTCGGACTTCGGCGACCCGGCGATTGGTTTTTACCGCATGTCTCAAGGATACGCGGTTACTCTTTATTTTATTTGACCAAGTCTCCCCCGCATTCTCTAGCGCATCGACGAAAGCCACATCCGTCTGACACAGGCCGTAATGATCTAAAAAGTCAGCTTTAGGCATCCCGCATTTTGATACACAAATGTCTCGTATGGTTTTCTCTTGGACCCGAATCATCGCCATGTCAGACTCAATCATGCTGACCAACGGATCCATAACAGCAGGCACCAATTTAAGCAAAGAGAAGACATCCTGAACTTTGGCGAGACCCTGCTGATATTTGGGCGAATCCGTCGCATTTTTGGCAGCGAGCCGCATCAGGGATTTCTGGGTTTTCTTCAGCAGGGCAAACCGTGCGCTCACCAACTCGGGATCCGGCCCGTTGTGGGTTTCGGTTTCGCTCTCTTGAAATTGGCCGCTTGATTTCGCCTCGGCAATTTCAGAGGTGTCGGGTATCTCTGTTTCTGGGTCTAAAAACCCCGCGATAATTGATGACACATCCAGAATCGCTGTTGGGTCTTCTTGCTGTTCGACCAAGCGGTCGTAGGCCTCAAGCACATAATCTACGGCGCCCGGGTAGCCCGCCAAAACACGCATTGCATCGCGGATACCATCCTCAATGCGCTTGGCAATGACAATCTCTCCCTCTCGGGTCAACAGTGGAACAGTGCCCATTTCCCGCATGTACATTCTAACCGGGTCCATGGTTTTACTCGCTGCATCACTGATGTTGAGCAGCGACTCTTCTGACAGCGTTTCTTCTGAATCCGATTTTAGATCCGCTAAATCCTTTGGCGCCACTTCACAAATAATCACGTTCAGGTCAGCGAATGCCTGACAAATGTTGTCAAATTCTTCCGAACCTAAAATCCGCTGGGGCAAAGATTCGGTCAGCGTGTCGTAGGTCAGGTAGCCATCGGCTCGACCTTTTTCGATCAACGAGTTCAATACAGACTCTAGGTTTTCAACTTCATCGTCGGCCTCGGTGGCGAGCACGATGCGGCTGGTCAGCACCTCTAGCGCATCCATATCATCCGCGGAATTCTCGATCGCCTCGCTCTCGATAATCGAATCGAAGTCGCCCTCTGTCGTGTGATTTGCCATTTATCAAGATCTCCCGTTTGATCCTTTACCGCAATTTATGCCAGCGAAACTCTATCAACGGCCGACTGCCGGACTCAGCGCCTGCTCGAGGCATCATCGGACCCGTCCCATGACGGTGCCAACAATTACCAACATCACTGCAAACTATAGTCAAGTATAACATTGATTTAGAGCCAAAACACCTTGCCCAGGTTGAAAGGATACCGCTTTCGACGAGTTTTTTGTCCGGGTTTGCCGCCCGTTTCACCGGCCCCTTGCCCCTGATTTTCAAGCCTCACGACCGTTCTGAGATCTTTTTATGGCTTCTATTTATCGCTTCAATTGTTCACTTCAATTTATCGCTTCAATTTATGGTTGTAGCTTCAAAAACCTTTTGTACTTTCAGTAGCCTTTTGACTTAATCAAACCTTTCATTCGATCAACCATCGCTTTCGGTCCGTCTTTTTTGTTTTTGCGCATCCTACCTTTAACTGAATACCTCTCGTCACTGGATGAATCTTGAAACGAGCACCTTGGATCGCGCTTTGCGAACCTTTTCCAATCTGAGTTTATCTTTGCCGACCCGCGCCTTTGCCGACCGGCGCCGGTCTTGGCTCTCCTTGCTGCTTTCTTACGAACTCCCGTTCATCCCTAACAATCTTTGTGAATCCTCAGGCAACGCGTTTGATTTATCCTGTCCTGACGCTTATGAGCTACCGACCCAATCACTGGCACGCCTTTAACTTTGTCTACGTAGGGTAAGTTGCGCGGGATCGACACCATCTCAAGAAATGCTGAGGAAGTGTTGAATGGTTCATCATTGGCGCCTAGGGTTACCGTCAATCAAGGCCGTCAAATCTCGTGTGAACAGGTCAAATTCAGAGCCGAGGTTAAAGTGACACCATTACTGGCAGTCACTGGCCGTGCATTTTTCTACCCAAAGCCAGTATGTTCCATTAAAAATCATTAGCTTGTAAGCAATATCTGAAAGTCAACTAACCATAAGCGGAGAAACCTCCACTTTTTATCGCTATCTATCCCCAGAATTCGGCTTTAACATTGCGATCCTCGCTAGCGACAGCTGGATGAACAAGATGTGTTCTCCTCGGCAGGACGGATACGCTTCCAGCTGCGCTAGCTGAGACCAATCTCCGCTAACCCCTCTGACCCACTTCATACCGGTAAACCAACATCCCAGCCGGACTGAGCCGCCCAGACAACCCGAGCATTGACGCCAATGAGCCTGAAATCATCAAGGCACTGCAGCCCTTTCAGGCTGAGTTCCGATCAACGCCTGTTTTCACCTAGGGGCGCCCGATAGCGGCTTCAACATTAGGCCTTTGGAACTTCTTCCGGCAAGATTGCCTCGACGAGCGGCTGTAACCCAAGATCTCGATCACCGAGCACCAGGAAATGGGGATTTAACAAGCTGGATTTGGTGTTATAACGCAGAGGCTGGAATAGGGTGTTAAGGACCTCACCGCCGGCGGCAGAGACCACCGCATGCGCGGCTGCCGTGTCCCATTCGCTGGTCGGCGCAAGCCTAGGATAAAAATCTGCCTGTCCCTCGGCAATCAAACACAACTTCAAAGAACTGCCCATACTCGTCAGGTGCACCCGCCCGAAAGCCGAATTCAGCTGTGCCAGCAATCGCTCCAGCGCCTCCGACCCATGCCGACGACTCGCCACCACAATCAATTCTGGGTCACTCTGTTGCGACGCTTTACGGACTGAAATCTGACTGGAGGTCGAACCAATGACTTTTTTCGCTTCAGCGCGCTCAACATCGCCCCAATAGGTTGTCTCCTTTACTGGGACATGTACAACGCCCATGATCGGCTGCTCGCGATCAATCAAGGCGATGTTGACGGTAAATTCGCCATTACGGGCGATAAATTCTTTGGTGCCATCGAGTGGGTCAACCAAAAAATATCGTGACCAACTGCGCCGGGTTTCGAAAGGTATTGCGTCACTTTCTTCGGATAGAACAGGGATCTCGGGGAAGTGCCGATTGAGCGCTGAGACAATGACTCGATGGGCCGCCAGATCTGCACGTGTCAGCGGCGAGTTATCCCCTTTCGTCTCAACGCCAAAGTCAGCCTCTGCGTAGACCTCGAGGATCGCATCCCCTGCAGCCTGAGCGATTTGAACTAAGGTTTCTATCATCTTTTTCCCCTGTCTCTTCGGCGCGAGGCTTAGGTTACACTGAACGATCCTATCCTGACCAATGACTAGCCAACATGCTCGCACTCACCGATTTTGACGCTATTTTACTGGATATGGATGGTACCCTTCTGGACCTGGTTTTCGATGACCTTTTTTGGAACCAGAATGTGGCTGAAGCGCTGGCTACCCACCACAAGCTCACATTAAACGAAGCCCGAAGTCGAGTCACTCAAACCCTCGCCGCCGCAGAAGGGACCCTAGCCTGGTACGATTTTGATCGCTGGTCGAGGGTCTTCGATCTCGACCTCGATGCCTTGCAGCGCAAATCGCAAAGCCTGGTCAGTTTGCGCCCTGGAACCGCAACATTTCTTGATTACATCGCTGCTCTGGACAAACAGGTTGTCCTTGCAACCAATGCTCACCCTCGAGTTTTACGGTTTAAGCTCGACGTGATCGGTAAAAAGATACCGGACTTCGAAACCTATTTTTCTACCATCGTTTCCAGTTTTGATTTGGAGCATGCCAAGGAAACACCTGAATTCTGGGATCGACTTTGCAAGCAGCTTTGCTTTGCCCCTCACCAAGCGGTGCTCATTGACGACAATCCTGCCGTTTTGATGGCAGCGCGTCGATTCGGCATTGGTGGTCAGATCGCAGTGTCGCAGCCCAATACCCATAAACCTAAGCAGCCTCTTGTTAACTTTGATAACGTCTGCTTTCTTGATGAACTCGTGGTGAGGTAGGGTGATGTCGATTCGAACCGACAAATGGCTCTGGGCTGCTCGATTTTTTAAAACCCGTGCCCAAGCTAAGGAAGCGATCGATGGGGGTAAAGTTAAGGTTAACGGCGCCAGAACCAAACCGGCAAAAGAGATCAAACTTGGCGACCTGGTCGAATTTAAAGCGGGCTGGGACGACCGGGAAGTGCGCGTTATCGGTTTATCTGACACCCGTCGGGGCGCCGCTGAGGCAGCGCTTTTGTTTGAAGAAACTGCCGGCAGCCTTGCCCTGCGCGAGGAAGCAAAAAAACGCCGCATCAGCCTAGGGCCCATGCCCGTCTCATCTCGCCCCAGCAAACGAGATCGGCGCCAAATTCACCGACTTAAATCTCGAGATAGCACCTAAAGCCTGCATTGTGCCACGCATTTATTTCTAGCGAGAGAGGGTGATATGCTGCAGGGCGCAGCGGTGCAGACTTTCGTCATTGATGGCTTCGCCGGCCGACGTCGCAACTGTGGTGAGTCACTTAAAGAGCAAGGAATCCAGGCATGCTGACCGATCTTATGAGTCAAGTTTTTGATCAGTCCGATGCCGATCAGCTATTAGGCTTCGGCCGAGGTATTGAGAGAGAAGCGTTAAGAACGACTAAGGCGGGTCAATTATCGCTAACTGCGCACCCCTCCGCGCTTGGAGAAAAACTGACGCATCCTTTGGTTACCACCGATTTCAGCGAAGCTCAACTTGAATTGATCACGCCGGTACACAACTCCAACGAGGCCGTCCTTCATCACCTTAAACAGATTCATCAATGGACTGCCCAGCGTCTAGACGGAGAGCAGCTTTGGCCAGGCAGCATGCCCTGCGCGCTGCCTAGCGACGATCAAATTCCTTTGGCTTACTACGGTGATTCAAATGCTGGCCGGCTCAAAACCACTTATCGTCATGGGCTAGGGCTCCGCTATCACCGCACCATGCAGACGATCTGCGCCGTCCACTATAACTTTTCATTCAATCACTCTTTTTTCGAGCGCCTGGCACGGCTGTCAGGGCACTCTAGTCTCAATATCACCGCCGCTAACGCGTTTCGCTCGGAACGCTATTTCGGATTAATGCGAAACTTCCGGTATCTGGCTTGGCTACCCGCTTATCTCTTTGGCGCTTCGCCTGCCGTTGACAACAGTTTTATTCGCGACCCCAACCACGACCTTGAGCGTATTGACGAACACACCTTCTTCAAACCCTTTGCAACCAGTTTACGGTCAGGAGGATTGGGCTATCAGAGCAGCACACAATCGGATTTGCTCAATATTTGTTTCAACACGCTTGGCAACTACACTGAGACGCTTCGGGCAGGCATCACCACCGACTATGCGCCTTATCAGGCGCTTACCGCTAAAAGCACAACGCGCTTTCCTCAAGTAAATACCAGTATCTTGCAGTCCGAAGCCGAGTTTTATAGCTCGATTCGAGCCAAAGCAACGCCGCCGCCTGGCCATAATTTTTTAAACTACCTAGACCAAGTGGGCGTTGGCTACATTGAAGTGAGATTGCTGGACATTAACCCTTACTTGCCCATGGGCGTCGACCTCGCACAATTGGATTTCATGGATTTGTTGCTGGCCCATTGTATGCTGACGGACAGCCCTCAGCACGATGACGCTTTATGTCGCGTCGTTTCACAGAATTTTCAAGGGGCAACTGAGTCGGGTCGAAAACCGGGGTTTAACTTGCTACGGGACGAGCAAAGTATTGCCCTGGTCGATTGGGCTGCCGAGCTGTTTGCTGAATTCAATGATCTGGCAAGCGCCCTCGATCAAATCCATGGCGACGATCGCTATCAACGTTGCCTGACCGAGCTCGCGCCCAGGATTACAAACCCTGATCTAACCCCGAGCGGTCAGTTACTCAGCGACCTTCATCGGGATGGAACGAGCTTTCTAGCGCATCACCAAGCCTTATCCGATCACCATCACCGCTCGTGCTACAACGACCCGCTGCAGCGGGAAACCGAACTCGCTCTCGATCGTGTTGCGGCAGACTCAAAGGAAGCCTTCACCAAGATATCCAGCAATAGCGACGACGCGTTCGATGAATATTTGGCTCAGTATCAGCAGGCCTATCGCTCCGACACTTGAACTATCTCGCTCACCTATACCTTGCCAAGCGTGACCCGGGCTTGCTCGTTGGGGGATTTCTTGGTGATTTTGTGAAGGGTCAGTTAAACGGTGAGATTCCTCACAATATTGAGCGAGGCATTCGCCTTCATCGTGCGATTGACCGTTTTACCGACCACCATCCTTTGATGCCTGCCTGCCGAGAGGTTTTGCCAAAGGGGTCACGACGGGTCTCCGGGATCATCATCGACGTTGTCTTTGACCACTTCCTTGCATTAAGTTGGGCAGACTTTTCAGAGATTGATTTGGCAGCCTTTGATCGTGAGACCTTCGAACGACTCCTGGCAGCCGAGACTCGCCCGTACTTTCCATCGGTCGCCCTCAATATGTGTCTTCAAATGCAAGCGCGCCAAAGCTTACTGCGCTCCCTTGATCCTCAGTTCGTCGAAACCAGCTTAGTTTCGATTGGTCGACGGCTTCGCCGTGGCGATCGCTACTTCAGCGCTGCACAAGTCGCGGAGATCCATGCTCGCTGGCCGAATTTGCGGCCCTTTTTTGATGAATTCTTTGCCTCCACCTTGGTGTTCGTAGACAATTGGTGCACCAACTCAACACTGAAGACTCAGGATTAGGACTCACGCCCTGAGTTGTGTTCTCAATTAAGGAGGCAACATGTTTGGCCTATCGCAGCGGCAGCTTTTGGTTGCTATCGGACTGATTAGTTATTCGATGCTGGGGGTTGCCCTTGTTATGGAACACGGTTTCGCGCTGGAACCCTGCCCCCTGTGCATCTTACAGCGCATCGGTATTCTAGCCGGAGGCACCGTGGCGCTCATCGCGGCATTACACTACCCTGGCATCGTTGGAATACGATGGTATGGCGGCCTGATCGCGAGCGCCTATTGCGCGACCTGCGGCATCGCTTGGCGACAGCTCTGGTTACAAAGCCTGCCTGCCGATCAAGTTCCTGCCTGCGGACCGAGTCTTGACTACCTACTTGATGTTTTACCCATCACAGAGGTCTTGGGGATTATCCTAAATGGAGACGGCAGCTGCGCCGAAGTCGCATTCTCTTTCTTGGGTTTGTCCATTCCCGCATGGGTCATTGTAGGCTGCCTACCGCTATTAGTCCTGACGGGTCTTATGGCTCGGGCCTCTCGAAGATGAAACCCTCGATCGACTGTCGAGCCGCGCTGACCCGATCTTGTAACGTTAACTAGCGGTCGCTCCTACACTCATGCTCTCCTTTCAGGATGTGACACTCCGGCGCAATGGCGAGGTACTGCTTGAACACCTGTCATTGACTCTGTACCAAGGCCAAAAGGTTGGGCTTGTCGGCGCCAATGGCATCGGTAAAACCAGCCTTTTCAAGCTGATACTCGGCGAGCTTGAGGCTGATCAAGGCGACGTTGAACTCAATCGACAAGTCCGAATTGCCCACATGGCACAAGAAGTTTCAGGTACCGATGAAACTGCGCTGAGTTACGTGCTCTCTGGAGACATCGAGCTCACCCAAATTCAAGCCAAGATTGCTGATGCCGAAAGAGACCAAAATTTTGAGCCACTGGGCGCGCTATTCGAGGCGCTAGCTGACCATGATGGCTTCACCGCCGAGGCAAGGGCCGAACAACTGCTGGTGGGGTTGGGGTTTAAAACCGAAGATTTTCAACAACCCATTTCAGCGTTCTCAGGCGGGTGGCGGGTGCGACTTAACCTTGCTAGAACCCTAATGCAGCCCTCTGATTTGTTGCTCTTAGATGAGCCCACCAATCACCTCGATTTGGATGCCATTTTCTGGCTGGTAAATTGGATTGCTCGGTATTCGGGCACCC
This sequence comes from Gammaproteobacteria bacterium, assembly GCA_002689445.1. Lineage (GTDB taxonomy): Bacteria > Pseudomonadota > Gammaproteobacteria > Pseudomonadales > Azotimanducaceae > UBA9926. Next base: position 57,177 of record NZGC01000094.1, on the reverse strand, counting down.
TCATTTTAATTTCACACGATCGAGAATTTCTCGATGAGTGTGTACAACATATTGCCTTCATGGCGAAGCAACGCATTCAATTCTATGCCGGTAACTATTCAGCCTTTGAACTACTCAGAGCCGACCAACTTCGTGATCAAGCAAAACAGTACGAGAAGCAGCAGAAAAACATCGCCCATATGGAATCGTTTATTCGGCGGTTTCGCTACAAGGAAAGCAAAGCCCGTCAAGCTCAGAGCCGCATCAAAGCCCTCGAGCGATTAACTCGGGTTGAAGCCGTTCATCAAGCTTCACCTTTTCAATTCAGTATTCGGGAGGCTGATCGACAGTCGGATCCTTTGATCGCGCTACAGGATGCCGAGCTTGGCTACGATGCCGCGGTGCTGACCCACGTCAATCTTAGCCTCGCACCCGGTGACCGGCTGGGTTTACTTGGCATCAATGGCGCCGGTAAGTCCACGTTGATTAAATCCATTCAAGGAACCCTGCCGCTGATAAAGGGCGAGCGAACGCCAGGTCTGCACCTTAAAATCGGCTATTTCTCTCAGCATCAAGTCGATGACCTTGACTTGCAATTGTCTCCAATGAATCCCCTCCAGCGTCTAGCGCCAACCGTCAGTGAACTCGAACTGAGGACTTATCTGGGCGGTTTCCAGTTTCAAGGTGATCAGGTTGAGCAACCCGCCCGGCAAATGTCCGGGGGTGAAAAGGCAAGACTCGCCCTTGCGATCGTCTCTTTTCAACAACCCAACCTATTACTCCTCGATGAGCCGACCAATCATCTCGATATGCAGATGCGACAAGCCCTCGCGACAGCAATGAACACCTTTGCCGGCGCCATCCTGCTAATTTCACATGACCAATATCTGCTGACCAGTACGGTCGATGCCTTTTTATTGGTTCAGGGTGGGCAGGTCTCCGCATTTAAAGGCAGTCTTGAAGACTATCGCGCTCAACTTGATTTGATTAATGAAGCAAAACCCACCCACGACGTAAATGGGCCAATCGCCACGCAAGTAACACGTTCTACAGAGCCTAAACCCAAAGATCGAGGGCAAGGTCATAAACGATTGCGACAACTGACAACTCGAGTTCATACCATTGAAAACCGCATCAGCCAGCTGGCCGAACAACTCAAAGTCATCGAAGCCGATTTGGCGCAGCCCTCTCTCTATGAGCACGCACAGTCAGAGGCGCTTGAGGTTTTGTTGAAGGACCAGAGCGCCGTCAAAGAAGCCATAGCACAGCTAGAAGAAGAGTGGTTCGGCCTAGAAAATGAACGCGACCAACTGACCTAATACGCTGCAAACCGATGCCCCGCTGCTGGGGTATCGTTGAATCTGATCCGCTGATCTATACTTAGGGCCAGGAGAATATTTTATGACTCGACAATTTCCCTCAACCCGCTTACGCAGACTCCGTAGTCAGCCTTTCAGCCGTCGACTGGTGCAGGAACATACCCTCAGCGCTGCTGATTTAATCTATCCGACCTTTGTAATTGAAGGTAAGGGCAAAACCGAACCTGTGACCAGCATGCCAGGTGTCTTGCGGAAAACCGTCGATGTCCTCGTGGAGGATGCCGCTGAAGCCGCAGCACTGGGAATTCCGCTGATCGCGATTTTTCCGGTAGTGCCTGCTGAGAAAAAAACCGAAGCCGGGGAGGAGAGTTACCGCCCTGAGGGTCTGGTGCAACAAAGCATCCGCGCGATCAAAGCCGCTGGGATTGAGATCGGTATCATGGCCGACGTTGCTCTTGATCCTTATACCAGCCACGGTCAGGACGGCGTGATCGATGAGAGCGGTTATGTACTCAATGATGAAACGGTCGAAATTTTGGTCAAACAAGCTCTTTCGCAAGCCGAAGCTGGGGTCGATGTGATTGCGCCTTCTGACATGATGGATGGTCGAATCCTGGCAATCCGTCGCGCCTTAGAGGCGGCGGGACATAACAACACGCAAATTATGGCCTATTCAGCCAAGTACGCGTCAAGCTATTACGGCCCCTTTCGAGATGCCGTCGGGTCAGCATCGCAGTTTGGCAAGCGAGACAAAAAGACCTATCAAATGGATCCCGCAAACCAGTTAGAGGCCTTGCAAGAGGTTGCGCTCGACCTCGATGAAGGCGCAGATATGGTGATGGTTAAGCCTGGGATGCCTTATCTTGATGTCCTTAAGAGCGTAAAAGACCGTTTCGGCGTGCCGACAATGCTCTATCAGGTCAGCGGCGAATATGCGATGCACATGGCGGCGATTGAACAGGGGTGGCTGAGTGAAGACGTCATTCTTGAATCGCTCATTTGCATGAAGCGAGCCGGGGCCGATGGCATCCTGACCTATTTTGCAAAATCCGCGGCAAAAAGCTTAAAAGCCGGTTAAATAATAGAAAAATCCTCCCAGGCGATTGAGTCTCAGCGGCCAAGCCCTTAGGATATGACCCTGCTACAATTTATTTTCTAATCCAACGGAGCTACCCGCGCATGGCTGACATCTCTCACATCACTGATGCCTCTTTTGAATCTGATGTTCTCAATTCCGATCTTCCTGTTCTCGTCGACTATTGGGCCGAGTGGTGTGGCCCCTGTAAAGTGATCGCACCCGTACTTGAAGAAATCGCAGCCGAATACGACGGCAAGATGAAAGTGTGTAAATTAGACATCGATGCCAATGGGGAAACGCCACCAAAGTACGGTATTCGGGGTATCCCAACCTTAATGTTATTTAAAAACGGTAACGTTGAAGCAACCAAGGTGGGTGCCTTATCTAAGTCACAGTTGAGTGCTTTCTTGGACAGTAATATCTAGTCAAGCACGACGAAGATATCGAAATCTCACGATATCTTCGTCGGAAAGCCTGCAAAAAATAGTTGACAAAGCGCCCAGAACCCTGCATTTTCCTGTTTCGACGCTGCTAACAAGCTCAATCTGTACCTGACTTTAAACCTTTCCCCTCGAATTAAATCATTGAAGACCCCTTGGGTCGTCTGTCCTAACTATAATTATTACCAATAGAAGTGAAGTTGAATGAATCTTACCGATCTCAAAGCGAAGCCTATTCCTGAGCTATTGCAAATCGCCCACGAAATGGGCATGGATAACCTTGGGCGCTCGCGAAAACAAGAAATCATCGCCAGTGTCCTGCGCAAACATGCTAAAAGCGGTGAAGATATTTATGGCGATGGCACCCTAGAGATTCTTCAGGATGGCTTTGGATTCTTGCGATCACCCGACAGCTCCTATTTAGCAGGACCTGACGATATTTATGTATCACCCAGCCAGATCCGACGATTCAATTTGCGCACCGGCGACAGCGTGTCGGGGAAGATCAGACCACCCAAAGACAGCGAACGTTACTTCGCCCTACTGAAAGTCGATCAAATTAATTTTACTGATCCAAGTGAGTCTAAGAACAAAATCTTGTTTGAAAACCTAACGCCACTGTTCCCGGATCAGCCCCTGAGCCTTCAAGGGGGCAATGGCAGCACAGAGGACCTGACATCAAGGATCATTGACCTAACCTCACCGATTGGTAAGGGTCAGCGAGGCCTGATTGTTTCTCCGCCTAAAGCAGGCAAAACCCTGATTCTTCAGAATGTCGCACAAGCGATTATGCGGAATAACCCTGAGTGCCACTTGATTGTCCTGCTGATCGACGAACGACCAGAGGAAGTGACCGAAATGCAGCGTTCTGTACGGGGAGAGGTGGTCGCCAGTACCTTCGACGAACCGCCATCACGTCACGTACAGGTAAGCGAGATGGTTATCGAGAAAGCCAAGCGACTGGTGGAGCACAAAACCGATGTTGTGATTCTTTTAGACTCTATCACCCGACTCGCTAGAGCCTACAACACGGTTATCCCGGCGTCCGGTAAAGTACTAACCGGTGGCGTTGATGCACATGCGCTTGAAAGACCCAAACGATTTTTTGGTGCAGCGAGAAATATTGAAGAGGGCGGAAGCCTCACTATTATCGCGACCTGTCTGATTGACACCGGCTCTAAAATGGATGAGGTGATTTACGAGGAATTTAAGGGCACCGGCAACATGGAGCTCCACCTAGAGCGTAAAATCGCTGAAAAACGCGTCTATCCCGCCATCAACATCCGTCGCTCCGGCACCCGTCGAGAGGACCTATTGATGTCCGAAGAAGAGCTGCAAAAGGTTTGGATTCTACGAAAAATCCTGCATGAAATGGATGATCTGGCCGCCATCGAATTCTTACTGGGCAAAATGAAAAAGTCTAAAACCAATGAAGAGTTCTTCGCGTCAATGAAACGAAGCTAGTCATGCCGCTTGAGCTTCAGGTCCTCGCTAACGAGTTTATGACGGAGACCATAAGACGTCTGGTGTTGGCGCTCCCAGAGGATGCGCCCACTTACCATCCTGGGCAGTACCTAACGTTGCATTTTGGTGATGCCAGCTATCCCTTTTCGATTGCTAACCCTCCGGGTGACGATCACTTAGAGCTGCACATCGCTGCGACACCCAACTCGCGGGACTCAGACCACATTGAACAGAGTTTGAATCTAGAGCCAACGGCCATCCCTGTCAGTTTCCCTCTGGGTGACTGCTTTCTTGCGGCATGTCCCGAAAAGCCTGTAATTTTGGTCGCCGCGGCCACGGGCATCACCCAAATGAAATGCCTCAATGATTGGCTTCATGCACGCGAATTTGCCCAAGCAATCCACCTCTACTGGGGGGTTCGCGAGCCTACGGAGCTGTACTTACACAACGAGCTTGAGGCGCTGGCTCGAATCGATGGGTTCACTTACACGCCGGTGGTCAGCGACAACATCCGCCAATGGTCAGGCCGGACGGGTCTGGTGGGCGACGCGGTTACACACGATATCCAAGATTTAAATGACTATTTGGTCTTTGTTTCTGGAAGCCCTGGGATGGTTTACGGCACCCTGGATCAATTCATAGCGTCGGGGTTTGACGCGAAAAATATGCGCTCGGACGTCTTTTCCTACGCGCCCCGGTAAAACCAAGGCATACCGGATTGCTATCACATCACAATGGGGCGCTCTGTAACCCCTGCTTTTCAAGATGGCAGGCGTTGCTCAACACCCGGTGAACTTTCAGCGCCGACGCCAAGCGTTGTTTTGGTCACGGGGTTTCTACCGGGTTACGGGGTCGGCCTGTGATCCACGCAATAGCGTTTGCGCGCCATCTGCATCGCCTTGCGCTAAGAGGACGACGGCTAAGCGATGCTGAACCAAGGGTGAGGTTCTGCCCGCCAAGCTCTGCTCAAAAAATTCACGGGCTTCATCATATGCCCCGATTTGGGCCATCAAAGCGCCAAGCCCAGCCAGAACATTGGCTGAGGGATGATCGTCCCGCCAGCGCATTAACTGTTTCCGCCGGCGGTCGGCGGTTTCCCGATGAAGCTCGCCATAAGCTAAAAAAAGCGAGAGTAGAGGATGTGCTTCTATCAATTTTCGACACGTCGACTCAGCACGGGTTGCACTGTCAAAATTGGCAAAGGTTTCCTGTAACAGTTGAAGGTCCTCAAAAGAGACTTTTGGCAATGCTCCGAGCCATTGTTCTCGCTCCAAATCATCTGCAAGATCGTAGCGGGCTTGTAACAAAGCCTGGTGTTCCGCCAACGTTAGGTCTTCTTCATATTTGGAGGATTGAGCCACATCCTTGGCCAAGTAGGACCAATCTTTAGTCGCCACCGCGACCCGTTTCTTTAACGATCGGGTGGGTAAATTATCTGTTAACTGCCGGACAGCACCAGCCGCTTCTTCAACCCGGCCCGAGGCCAAGGCATGTCGACCCTGAATTAGCGCCGCAAGCTCCTGCTGACGCGCGTCTCCCAGGGTAAGGGCTTTCCGGGCTTGATCACGACCTTCACTGACTGCTTCAGCCTGAGCAATGAGCACCAGCGCTCCTTCTCGGGTTGATGGAACTTCTACAGCACGCTCAAGGTATCGTAGTGCCCTCGACTCCTCTCCCAAACTCCAAAGCACCAACGCCTTGTTAAAAAACTTTTGTCCTTTTGCCGCCTCACGTGCCTGCTGCCAGCGACTCAACTGCTCGGCCCTGCGCTTGATCCCTGCAGCCAGGCGAATCATCACCATCAGTAGCATCACCAACAGGGCAAGCCCGCTGGCGGCAACCCAAAGACTGGTTTGCAATGTCATATCTTGATAAGCAATCAAAACATATCCCGGCGAGCGGCTCACGAGCGTGCCTACGATTACCGCCAGTAGCATCGTCACGAGCAGCCAAGTTTTACTCATCTCTCGGCCTTTCGCATAGCTTCATAGGTCGCGTTAATCGCATGCGTCGACGCATCAACCGTAGGCAGATCAGGACGTAATGCTGCCCTCGATAGGCTATCGAGCGTTTCCACTAGCCAACGACCCTCGGCATTGTTCAAGTCGAAGTAACGCTCTAGATCCGATGCCACACTCAAAATAATCGCCTCAAAAATTGCTGTATCCCGCGCCAATAAGGCCGTTTGAGCCTGACTCAAACGCGACAACATTCCATGTCTGACGCGCTGTCGATCCTGGTCTGTCAAAGTGGCCACTGCGACTGGTTGTCCGCTCCGAAAATCAATGAGGTGAGACACTCGCTGCCAAACAGCCGCTAAAAACGCTTGGATTTGCTCGATCGTAGACTGGTTAGGCTCAATAACACTGGGCAGCGCCTTTGGACCCTCGCGCTCAAGCTGCTTGAAATCCTGGTCTAGCAGCTTAACCATCAACGCCGATAATTGAAGATAAAGCTCTACAGGCTGTGCCTCTGACGAAGCCTCCAGCGCGACAATGTCGGCATTGACGACGGAACGAAGTGCAAGAATACGACTTGAATGCGCGGTATCAATGACTCGATCCGCTTGCTTCATTAACCTTACTGCCGCCTGGGTATCCTGAAAAATAGCCACCGAAACGGAAGCCAAGCGGACCAACATCGCGGCCTCTGACAGCCGGCCTACATCGTGTTCGCCTAACGTGTTTTGTTCCAGCGCCTGCAGCCTCTCAACCTGAACCCCAACGGCCTGCTCAAATTCCTGCAGCAAGACTCTCTGACGATCAACACTTTGAGAGAGGACCCGCATCTGATCTTCAACCTGCGCGAGGCCAGCCACTTCTAATCCCAATGCGTTGATCCGAGAGGCCTGTGCGGTTTGCGCTTGCCAAAAGCCAAATCCAAACCACGCCGCCAATGCAAAACCTATCCCGATGGCCAACCACAAAATACCAAAGCCCATCTTTAGAGCACCCTGCTCGTTCCGGCCGACCTTGCGCTGATCTATTGTTTCTACTTCATCCATCAAGAACTCCTCACCGAGACCAGATTATGTCCGCTAAAGCCGACACAATGCGATCAGAACTTGCATCTTCAGCTGAAATAATACGCTGATAACCTTGGTCAACCGCAGCCGACGCGATTCGGGGCGCTGTCACGCAAAGGGTTACTGATGAGATTAAGGGTCCCCCAAGGTTGGCCGTCAGTCCTGCTAGCAGATCGACACTGGTGATAAGAATATGATCGAAGCCACGTGTCGAAACAATCTGGTCGAGGTCAGGTCGAATCACTTTTTCTCTTGCGTAGCAGGCCACGCGGACCACAGTAGCGCCTCGATCTCGAAGGGTTGTCTCCAGTAGCTCACGCCCGCCCAGGCCCGTGACCAAAGTGACCTGTAGGTTTCTAATTTGTTTAAAGAACGGCAGCTCAAGCAAGGCTTCAGATCCTGGTTTTTGAGGCGCAATCGCATCGATTCCCAGATTTTTCAATTGGCTTGCCGTTGCTGATCCTACTCCGAATACCCTGACCTCGGGCCGTCTTGCGTTCGCAAGTATGACCGGGTCGGCAAACATAACAGCGTTACGACTCGTGTAAATCTGAACCTGGCCTGCCTCTGGTTGAGCGAATCGCGGCTCAATCAGCGGCGTTGAGCAGGGTACGATTTTAATTAAAGGGGCTTCAAAAGAGGGGATCCCTTGCTGTCGGCAAGCCACCGTTAACGCATCATTAAAACCCGCAGGCCGCGTTAGCAGCAGACCCTTGCCCACTCAACTGCCCTGATTGACCAAAGCTAAAGCGCCTTGATCAATCAGCTCATCGGCGACTCGGTCTCCCAAAGCAATGGCCTCTGACAACGGTGCTGCTTGGGTAACCCGCAACTGAGAGGTTCCCTCCGGGTTGCTGACAAAACTGGATAACGTAAGCGTCGATGCTGACATAGGGTCCTGAAGAGAGCCAAAAGCAGCAACCGGCAAATCACACGTGGCGCCCAGTCGCTCAGAGATGCGGCGCTCACAATTGACGATTGAAAACGTCAAGGGATGGTTTATGGCCTGAATGACTTCATCGAGTTCCGAGCGATCGGCACGAGCTTCTAGACCAACGGCACCCTGGCCCGCGCTGGGGATGCAATCATCCGGGGTAATACGCTCTGTAATCCTGTTGGCTAACCCTAACCGTTCTAAGCCAGCAGTGGCTAAGATGATGGCATCAAACGCACCCTCATCAAGCCGTTTCAAACGCGTTTCAACGTTCCCTCTTAAGGCATCAAACGAGAGATGAGGATATCGCACAGCAAGCTGTAAACATCGTCGCAAACTTGAGGAGCCTACCATCGCACCCTCAGGCAAACGCTCAAGGGTTTCACCTCTACGACTGATGAGCGCATCCCTTGGATCGGCTCGCTCACACATGGCAACCAAAGCCAGACCGTCGGGCAAGACCGCCGGAACATCCTTCATCGAGTGGACCGCAAAATCTGCCTCGCCTGATTGCAAAGCAAGCTCGAGTTCTTTCACAAAGACCCCTTTGCCGCCTAGCTTCGCGAGCGAAACCGATCGATTACGATCTCCCTCGGTCGATAACCCAAGAATTTCAACTTTCATCTCTGGAAATGCGGCTTTAATCAAATCCGCCACATGATTTGCTTGCCACAGCGCGAGGGGACTTTTTCTGGTGGCCAGGCGTACTACTTTCAAAATTGAGCCCCAATGCTTAAACCGCAACACTAACTTGGTCGGCTGGACCTGTAAACCGCAATGCTCAGTTTTACGGCGAGCTTGCATCTGCACCGCAGTTTACGCACGCCGCTAACCGCAACTGTTATACTCCCGCCTTTTAGCCAGGACACAGCCCATGAGTAACGACAACGAAAGACTGTGGGACGGACGATTTGCTGAAGCAACAGACGCCTTTGTTGAGGCCTTTACGGCGTCGGTCAGCTTTGATCAGCAGCTTGCCCAATTTGATATCGAAGGCTCAATCGCCCATGCAACCATGCTGGGACGCTGTGGGATTATTGCAGAAGACACCGCGACCGCGATTGTCGACGGTCTCAGGGGAATAGGTGCCGACATTGCCGCTGGCAACTTCGTTTGGTCACAACACTTAGAAGATGTGCACATGAACATCGAAGCCGCCCTCACTGACCGCATCGGTGAGCAAGGCAAAGCGCTGCACACGGGCCGCTCTCGAAATGATCAAGTTGCCACCGACGTCCGCATGTATTTACGGCATCACGTGGATCAGATCCTCAGCCAGGTGACGCATTTGCAACAAGGGTTATTACAGTTGGCCAGTCAACATGTCCACACCATTATGCCAGGCTTTACTCACCTGCAAGTGGCACAACCGGTCGTTTTCGGACACCATCTTATGGCTTGGTACGAAATGCTCTCAAGAGACAAAGAGCGGCTCGTGGACTGTCGAAAGCGGGTGAACGTCTTGCCCCTCGGCGCCGCTGCTCTGGCTGGAACCAGCTTCCCAATTGATCGCTTACTGGTAGCTGAGCTTCTACACTTTGATCGGGTTGCGGAAAATTCTCTTGATGCAGTCAGCGACCGGGATTTCGCCATTGAATTCAGCTCCGCTGCTAGCCTTATCATGATGCATCTCTCTCGATGGTCAGAAGAATTAATTCTTTGGGCCTCGCCACAGTTCGGTTTTGTCAACCTTCCGGATCGATACTGTACCGGCTCTTCGATTATGCCTCAGAAGAAGAACCCCGACGTTCCAGAGCTGGTACGGGGTAAAAGCGCCCGAGTCTTCGGTGGATTGATCACCCTCCTCACGTTGATGAAGGGGCAACCCCTTGCTTACAACAAAGACAACCAAGAGGATAAGGAACCCCTCATCGATATCATTCGCACCTTGGAAGATACCCTTACCGCTTTTGGAGATATGATTCCTAATATCGAAGCCAACCCTGAGGCGATGCGTTCAGCCGCGGCCAAAGGTTTTGCTACCGCTACCGACTTGGCAGATTATCTTGTCAGAAAGGGTTGCGCATTCCGAGATGCGCACCACAGGGTCGGTAGACTCGTTGCGCTTGCTGAATCTCGAAAGGTGGATCTCAGCGAACTGTCGCTAGAGGATTTTCAACGCGAGAGCCCGGAGATTGAGTCGGATGTTTATCAAAGTCTCACGCTTGAGGGTTCTGTGGCTGCGCGAAATCATCTTGGTGGGACTGCTCCCGAGACGGTGCAGGCGGCTATTGAGCGAGCTCAGCGCCAATCCCCATAAATGCTTGAACCTCGAGCCCTGCTTGCTCGCTCACCACACGATTGAGTAAAACATCCAACGTCTCACCTGTTGTTGCGCATAACCAGGCCGCTTTCTCTCGATGCAAGTGAAAACCGCCTGACTTTGCCGCAACCCAAACCTCACGTTGTGCAGGCTGGCGACTGACAACAATCTGAGAGCCCGATAGAAACGTCAAAATCAGCTGCCCATCACCGCCATCGACATCGATATCAATATCGACCTCATCTAGGCGATCTTCGATCGCCATCATTAATTCATCTAAACTGGTGTGAAAACTCTGCTCGGAATCCATCGAGGCCACGTGATTGCTCCCTATCCGTTATAGAACCAAGTATACTTAAGCTTTCCACGAATATCGTGACCTATGCCGCTCATTTTCATCCTCTTTTTTTTATTGCTGACCGGTTGTGGTCAAAAAGGCCCTTTGTATCCGCCTGGTGCACCCTCCGGTGACAACAAGACCCGCCTGCATGTCGAACTTTAAGTATCAAAATCAAGAACTGGCCTGTGATCAGATACCACTCCGCGAGCTTGCGGAGGCCTTCGGTACGCCCACCTTTGTCTACTCGGGAGCGGCGATCGAAACCGCCTATCAACGACTTACAACCGCTTTTCAAGGGCTGAACACGCTGATCTGTTATGCCGTTAAAGCAAACGCCAATTTATCGGTTCTAAAGCGGTTGCATGAGCTGGGTGCCGGTTTTGACATTGTGTCAGGAGGCGAGCTGGCTCGGGTACTCCGGGCGGGTGCAGATCCGCGCAAAATCGTGTTTTCGGGTGTGGGCAAGCAAGATCACGAAATAGAGGCGGCCCTAGAAGCGGGGATCCATTGCTTTAATATTGAATCCGATGCCGAACTTGACCGGATTGCAAGCATTGCGACAACCACCGGGCACATCGCCCCCATTTCGCTCCGAGTTAATCCCGACGTTGATCCCGAAACCCACCCCTATATCTCGACCGGGCTGAATACAGCGAAATTTGGTGTTCCCATGGCTGAGGCTGAAGCTTTTTACCGCAAAGCGGCATCATTAACCGGCATTGAGATTCTGGGTATCGACTGTCATATCGGCTCACAAATTACCTCTATTACTCCCTATCTCGCGGCGATCGACAAAATGTTCACACTGATTGATCGCCTCATGCTCAGCGGCATCTCGATTAAGCACTTCGATTTAGGCGGCGGTATGGGGGTGCGCTACGAAAATGAGCCTGAGTTTCCACTGGGGGCCTTAAGGGCCGCACTTGAGCAGCGCTTGAATGATCGCAACTTGCAATTGGTCATCGAGCCGGGCCGCTATCTCGTCGCTAACGCTGGCGTGCTTTTGACCAAAGTCATCCATACCAAAGCCAATCACGAGAAAAAATTTGCGGTCGTTGATGCAGCAATGAATGACCTCCTGCGACCCGCGCTTTATGGCGCTGTTCAGGAAGTCCTAGCAGTGCAGGAACCGATGGAAACGGGAGCGCACACGATTGATGTGGTGGGACCCATTTGTGAGACCGGCGATTTCTTGGCCAAAGATTGCAGCCTCGACCTTAAGGCCGACGATCTGATCGCGATCTGCTCAGCCGGAGCCTATGGCATGTCGATGAGTTCCAACTACAACACCCGAGGTCGCGCAGCGGAGGTTCTTGTTGAGGGTGGCCAGGCTAGGCTCGTCCGCACTCGGGAATCCGTTGAGACGCAACTGGCGTTAGAGATAGAACATTTAGATAAGCCCTCAACCACGGAGCATTGATCGTTGGACTTGCTTCATTTCAGCAAAATGCACGGAATCGGCAACGATTTTATGGTCGTCGATCTGGTTACCCAAGCCGGCAGTTTCTCGGCTGAGACCATCGCGAGACTTGCTGACCGTAATACCGGCGTTGGCTTTGATCAGCTCCTCTTGATCCAACCTCCTTCATCGCCCGAGGCAGATTTTGACTATCGAATTTTCAACTGTGATGGATCAGAATCGGCCCAATGTGGTAACGGTGCTCGCTGTGTTGCGAAATACATTTATGACAAGCGATTGTCTCCCAAACCCAGCCTCTTGCTGCGAACCCAGTCGGGTCAACTGCGGACTCGTCGATTGTCCAGCGCCGCGTTTGAAGTCAACTTAGGCCCGCCAGGGCTCTCACCAGATGCGGTTGATTTTGCTGCTGAAGCCCCCCCTGACGGCGCGGCGTTTACCGCTCATCTAGACAGCAAAGGTACCTACCCCTTCGGAATTGCCGACCTAGGTAATCCGCATGCGGTCATTATGCTCAATCATCCAGGCACCTCCGTCAGCACGCCGTTCAACCTAAGCGCGGTCGATGTTATGTCGTTAGCAACCGAGTTTACGCAACGCTACCCTTTTAAAGCAGGCGTCAATGTTGGCTTTATGTCGATCAAATCAGCGACTATGATCGATCTTAGAGTGGTTGAACGCGGCGTTGGAGAAACCAGAGCCTGCGGTTCAGGCGCTTGTGCAGCCGCCATCGTAGGCCGCCAATATGCCAATCTCGAGGAAACTGTTACCGTCTGCTTACCCGGGGGAGAATTATCGATCAATTGGCAAGGCCCAGAAGCTGATGTGCTGATGTCCGGACCTGCCGAACGGGTTTACGAGGGTCGTATCAAGATACCTCGCCTATTGGAGCAGTAAAATGAGCGAAAATATTACACTGGAATCAGTTCGAGCCTATGTCGCGAAAAACCCTGACGTTCTGGAGACGTTAATCCTTGATCTCGAGGACCAACCCAAGGGCGCTATTTCGCTCATGGAACGCAAACAACAACTGTTAACCCAAAAACTCTCTGAAGCTGAAGCGCAAATCCAATCCTTCGTCGACATCTCGAGACAAAATCAACGCCTCTTTCAGTTGTGTCATGCCTTGATCCGTACGCTGATAAAGCCGCAAGCCTTTGCCGAGGCTGCAGAGGGCATCAAAACCGTATTCGAGCAAACGCTATCAAGTACGGCTTACCATTTGTTTATTTTTAAGACCCCCGAAAATCCCGCCGCCGTCCCTGTAGGCAGCAGCTTCATCACCCGGGATTTTCTGTCAGAAAAACTGGGCAGTTTGGTCAGTTTTGAGCAACCGGTGCTTGGCGTAATTCGCCCAGAGGAGGCCGAGATACTGTTCCCAGAGCAGCCGACATCGATTGCATCCTGTGCAATCGTGCCTTTGATCACCGACGCGCCCATTGGCGTTCTCACTTTAGGCAGCCAAGAGGCCAATAACTTTAGCCGCGACCAGGACACGCTTTTCATCAGTTTTATTGGCGATTTACTGGCCAGCTTGCTCGATTATCAGTACTTCCCCGGTCAAATGCTTGAAGAACAATCGGTTTGACGGCGCTTAGTGAACACGTCGAGCAGTTTCTTGACCATTTGCGGGTTGAGCGCAAGCTGTCTTATCACACCCTGACAAATTATCGGCGAGACCTCTCGTCCTTAAGCGAAGTCGCCAAGCAGAACGGCATCGACCGGGCCAAGGACATTGATGCTCAACAAATCAGAAAGCTCATCAGCCTTGGCCATCGCCGTGGTCTCTCCGGCCGCAGCCAGCAAAGAAAGCTGTCAGCAATCCGAACCTTTTTCGAGTATCTGGCCCGCGAAGGTGTCGTTACCACGAACCCGGCAAAACTGGTCAACGCACCGAAATCTCCGAAAAAACTTCCCAAGACGCTCGACCCCGACCAATTGTCCCAGCTACTCGAAAAGCCTGCCGTCGGATGGCACGAGGCTCGCGATAAAGCCATGCTCGAGCTGTTTTACTCGTCTGGGCTCCGTCTTTCAGAATTAACTGGGACCGACACCAAAGACATCTCTTGGGATGATCAGACAATCCTAGTAACGGGTAAAGGTAACAAGCAGAGACTGCTTCCGATTGGCAAGGCGGCTCAGAAGGCCCTCGATGGTTGGCTTTTGGTTCGCAGTCAGCTCCCCACCAAACAACAAAGCATCCACTCACCTGCGTTATTTATCAGCGAGCGAGGTAACCGAATCAGTAACTCTAATGTCCAAGCGAGAATACGTGTCTGGACTCAAAAAGCCGGTGGCGGATTGCACCTGCATCCGCACATGTTGCGACATTCCTTTGCCAGCCACCTTCTTGAGTCCAGCGGGGATCTAAGGGCCATCCAAGAACTGCTAGGACATGCCGATATTAGTACAACTCAGATCTATACCCACCTCGACTTTCAACACCTTGCAGCAGTGTACGACCAAGCGCACCCTAGGGCCAAACGACGGAAAGAAACCCCACTGACTCCCGAATCAAAAAAGCACCCCTCATGATAAAACTGATTGGTTTTGACTTAGACAACACCCTATGGCCCGTTAAACCAGCGATTCTCAAGGCCGAGGCGGCGTTGACAGAGTATTTCAAAACTCTCCGTCCTGAGCTGAATTATCCGCCAGTTAATATTGCCGCTCTGCGGGCGAAAGTCCTTGAGCAACACCCTGACTTTTCTTTTCGTTTAACCGATTTAAGACGCCGTATCCTCTTTGAAATTGCTGCCCAGAGTCCCGAGCACCGAGTTAATGCTAACCAAATCGCGGACGCAGGAATGCGAGTGTTTCTTGAGACCCGGAGCCAAGTGACCCTCTATCCTGGCGCGGAGGAAGCACTCAAACACCTCGCGCAAAGGTATACGCTCTGCGCCCTGACCAATGGTAACGCCGAGGTCGCTCGTCTCTCCATCGGTCGACTTTTTAGCTTTCAGCTGTCGGCGGAGAGCATCGGTTCACCCAAGCCTAATCCGGATCTGTTTTTGGCGGCTCTCGAGCGTGAGCAGCTGCCGCCTGAGGCGATGATTTACGTAGGCGATGACCCTGAACTCGACGTCAATGCAGCGGCCAAGCTCGGCATTCATACCATCTGGGTTAACCAGACGGGTTTTGATCCCGCGGAGACCTCTGATCTGATTCAAGCATCTGCGGCAATTGACGATCTTAAGGACTTACCTGCCGCGGTCGAAGGCATCGAAGCCGACCTCAACAGCTTGCTCGGATAAAGGCTTTAATTGCCTCTGGATCACTGACCATCGCGGTTTTTCGGGTTTCCAATCGATCCAAGCCGGCAAGAACGCTGTGGGTATTGACGACCTTGGGTAGCGCTTGGGTTACCGCCGCTTCAAATTTTGCTGGATGGGCCGTCGCTAAAGCTACCATCGGCACATCAGGCTCTTGAAACCGGTCTGCGAGCAAGTATCCAACAGCCGTGTGCGGGTCGGCCAGGTACCCATATTGCTGATGGATGCGGTTCATGGCCTGCAACGTTTCGACATCAGAAACAGCATCGGCGACAAACCAATCGAATATTCCTGCCGGCGCGCTGATCTCCGCTCGTTGCTGATCCGAGAAATGCTGCATAAACGCTGATGTTTGGATGGGGTCTTGATCAAACTGGTAGTAGAGATACCGCTCAAAATTACTGGCCACCTGTATGTCCATGGCGGGACTTTGCGAAAAATGCACCGTGCCGCGCTGGTAGACTCCTGTGTCAAAAAAACGCGCTAGAATATCGTTCGCATTAGTGGCTAGCACGAGTTTTCCGATCGGAAGCCCCATCCGTTTTGCGATAAAACCAGCAAAAATATTGCCAAAGTTGCCTGTCGGCACGGCAACATCAAAACGAGCGGGTTGAGAGAGTTGATACCAGGACCAAAAGTAATAAACCACCTGGGCCAACACCCTTGCCCAATTAACAGAGTTCACAGCGCCCAGTGCATACTGATCTTTAAACGACAAGTCACTGAACACCGTTTTGAGCAAGTTCTGACAATCATCAAAGCTGCCATTAATACTCAGGTTAAACACATTGTCGTCAAGCACGGTCGTCATTTGCCTTTCCTGCGTCGGACTGGTTCGTCCCTCGGGAAACATAATAAAGATGCGAATGCCCGATTTACCTCGAACGCCGGCGATTGCTGCGCTACCCGTGTCGCCGCTGGTCGCGCCAAGGATATTCAGCTGCTCTCCTCGTTCACACAGCACGTGTTCGAATAACTCTCCCAAAAACTGCAGTGCAATATCCTTGAAAGCAAGTGTTGGTCCATGAAAAAGTTCGAGAATATGTACCCCCCCAACCGGCACTAAGGGCGCCGTATCAGGATGGCTGAACGATTGATAACTTCGCTGAACCAATGCTTCGAAAACGGTTGGCTCTATATCATCGGCGAAGGGCTGCATCACCGCGGCGGCGAGCTCCGCATAGGACAACTGAGCCCATTGGCCAAGCATCGGCGTCACGTCGGGGATAGTTTCGGGGACGAGGAGCCCGCCATCATTCGCGAGCCCCATCATTACAGCGGCTTTAAAAGAGACCGGCTCGATCCCGCCACGGGTGCTGAGATACTTCATAAAACCTAGCTTTTAAGAGAAGCTAAGCATTATATCGGGGTGATAGCATGGCACAAGGCCAAGCCACCACACTAAGGGGTCCTTCGAGGCGACTAGACGGCGTCGGCCCCAGTTTCGCCGGTTCGAATGCGAATCACGTCTTCAAGGGCAGTGACAAATATTTTGCCGTCTCCGACCTTTCCTGTGTTAGCCGCTTGCGTCAGCGCTTCGATCACACCCTCTAGATTACTGTCATCAATGGCAACTTCTACTTTCACCTTGGGCAGAAAGTCAACGACGTATTCTGCACCGCGATAAAGCTCCGTGTGGCCCTTTTGACGACCAAAACCTTTCACTTCGGTCACCGTCATGCCTTGAACGGCAATCTCAGACAATGCTTCTCTCACATCATCTAACTTAAACGGTTTAATAATAGCGGTTACTAATTTCATCGTCTCTCCTTGACTGTGCTATCCATCACGACAGCTCTGCATCAGATTATTGAATGACTAGAGAATAAATTCAACGTCCTAACCTGGATCATTGGCCTTCATCCTTGCCCCAGTCCGGGGCCCGTCATCGATTCTGTTTGACGTTCCATCGCCGCCCCAGTCGCTCACTTAGAATAGTCAGCAACACCAGCGCGAGTATTCAGAATATCTTTTGTCATTTTTATTCTAACAAAAGCCCTCTTTTTTCTCGATTAACGAATTGTGTCAAACGCAGGACTCTTACTGCACAACCCGTGCCACTTATTTTCTGGACTGACCCGGCAGAACACCGCCGATTCAGCCGCTTTTCTCTGCGTTTTCGGCGACCGACGCACTAAAATCGCACTTGATACCTCGCTTTTTGCTCAATTGTTGTGCAGCGCAAACCCAACCGTCCTAGAAAATTTGCACGGTTAAATACCCTCGATCTTCCAGCAATAAGCGAACACTATGGCAGCCGCTCAAATTTTTGGCCAGGCGCTGGTTGGCATCAAAGCCAACACCATCGAGGTTGAGACCACCATCAGCAACGGTTTACCTCAGCTCGCGATCGTTGGCCTCAGCGAGAAAAGAGCTCGATCGATGCGGGAACGTGTTCGCTCGGCTATCGAGCAATCCGGTTTTGTGCTCCCAGATCGTAGAATCGTTGTGAATCTCGCGCCTGCGGACCTGCCCAAAGAGCATTCAGGTTTTGATCTTCCTGTTGCGATATCGATCTTAGTGGCCAGTGGTCAAATTGATCCTCAAGACTTTCTCTCAGTCTGCGCTATGGGAGAATTGAGCCTTTCCGGCCGGGTTAGAGCTGCACCCGGCTTTCTTAACGCCGCCATTAACTGCCAACGTCAGGCGCTTGCCCTGTTAGGCCCCTACCAAGATGATATTCCGATGCTGCCTGGCGAACTCGACTACCACGTTGTCGGGTCGCTCGCCGATTTAAGGCAACCTTTAAGACCCTTCGATGCCTCAATGCCTGAAATCCCAATCCTCGAGCCCCAGCCAGAAAAAGTTTTGGATCAAGTCTTGGGTCAAGCGATGGCCAAACGCGCGCTCATCATCGCCGCCGCGGGTGATCACCATATGCTTCTATCAGGGCCGCCCGGGTCCGGAAAAACCATGCTCGCCCAACGTCTTGCGACGTTACTGCCTGCTTTGAACGATGCTGAACGGCTAGAGATCGCCTGTATTCAATCCATGGCGGGCAAAACCGAAGGGTACAGAAACATCAATAGACCCTTTCGCGAAAT
Source organism: Gammaproteobacteria bacterium (assembly GCA_002689445.1). Taxonomy (GTDB): domain Bacteria; phylum Pseudomonadota; class Gammaproteobacteria; order Pseudomonadales; family Azotimanducaceae; genus UBA9926. Next base: position 38,602 of record NZGC01000094.1, on the reverse strand, counting down.
CCATCACTCGGCATCAGCCGCCGCCTTGATAGGTGGAGGAAGTCCGCCCAGACCTGGAGAGATCACTATGGCTCATCTTGGGGTGTTGTTCCTTGACGAACTCGCGGAATTTGCGCCAAACGTGCTGAACCAATTGAGACAACCCTTGGAAAGCGGCAGCATCGATCTGCAACGCGCTCACCATCGCGTGCAATATCCCGCTGGCTTTCAGCTCATCGCTGCCACCAATCCCTGTCCCTGCGGTTGGTTGGGGAGCAGAAAACCCTGCACCTGCTCAGTTGAGCAAGTACAACGTTATCGTCAGCGAATCTCGGGTCCAATCCTAGATCGGATCGACCTACAGGTGTCGGTCAACAGTCTTGAGCCTGATCTAATGCTCCAGAGTGACGCGCTGCAAACAGCGCAATCCCCAGAACACGAAACGGCTGTGGCCATCATCCAGAAAGCGCGAGCCCTTCAGCAGGATCGGCGACAACACAAAACGAGGCAACACCCCAGGCAGCAACTGCAGAAAGATGCCAGGCGCATGTTGCTGAGCAGGGCAAAATCCTTTCACTTATCTGCCAGGTCTATTGACCGTATTATCAGAGTCAGTAGGACCATCGCCGATTTGGAAGGAGAGACCGCCATTTTGTCAACGCACTTGGAGGAAGCGCTGCTATTCCGACAAGGATAGCGTGCCGGGTATTACTGCACCGATGCGGTCATATAATCCACGACGGCTCGAATATCATCGTCCGAGCAGTCGAAACACATGCCCATTGCAGGCATTCCAGGCGCTAAGCCGTTAATGCCGCTGGCATAAAGTACGTCCATACCCTTTTCTAACCTAGGCGCCCATTGGTCAACATCGCCCAACTTGGGGGCCCCAGCAACGCCTAGGCCATGACAGGTATTACAACTGCGCTCGTAGATTGCTTCAGGCGATCGGCCTTCGCCGCCGCCAGCATCAGCAACCACTTGGCCAGAGGCACAGGCCTCGCCCATCAGGCACACTTCGCCCACTTTATGGATTCTCGAAACAATTTCATCTTCGATCGGTCCAGCAGCGGCGAGCATAGAGAGTGCCACCAGCGGCAATAAGACTAGTTTTTTCATCGGACCGTTCCCTTAAGCTTTTTCGCGCGCAGATTATACCCAAAAATACGCGGGTTGACCCTAGTCAGATTCATCAAAATCGCGGTTTCGCCCAAACTTAAAAACGTTGGCGGTGCCCGCTTCCACGATCGATTGTTCCGACACTTGGGTTATCACTGCCTGATCTCTGAACTGAGCTAAATCGTCTGAACCGAGGTTCATCATCGTACTTTTCAATTTATGTAACGTAGTTTCCAGCACCTCAGACACCGACCCGACCAACGGCACAAAAGCGTCAACGCCTTCTTCAAACACCATCTTTCGACTGCTCATGCCTTCACTGTAGCGCTGCCAATTCTGGGCTCGGGCCGTACCTTCTCCCCAATAAGGTTTATACATTTGGCCATTGATCGAGACCTTAGACGTAGGACTTTCTTCAGTCATCGCAAAATATCGTCCCATCATCACGAAATCAGCTCCCATCGCCAGGGCCATGACAATTTGCGTATCGTTGGAAAGCCCACCATCTGAACAGATAGGGATATAGATACCCGTTTCCTCAAAATAAGCATCACGACGAGCAACCACCTCAAGCAATGCGGAAGCTTGTCCTCGACCCACCCCTTTTTGTTCTCGAGTGATACAAATTGAGCCGCCGCCGATACCGACTTTGATAAAGTCAACCAATCCGGAGCTCGCAAGATAATCGAACCCTTCAGCCGAAACCACGTTGCCACCGCCAATCACCAGCTCCGGACCATAGTGATCACGGATCCATACCAAACCATCCATCTGGAACTCAGTAAAGCCATCTGACGAATCAAAGCAAACAGCATCAACCCCAGCATCAATCAGCGCAGGCACCCGCTCGCGATAATCGTGGGTATTGATGGCGGCACCAACACGAAGGCGTTTACCGTCATCCAGTAACTCGAGAGGGTGCTTCTGATGATCAACATAGTCCTTCTTAAAGACCAAAGCGGCCAATTCGCCGGTTTGCGTCAAGATAGGTAGACAGTCCTTTTTGTTCTTGTGCAATAACCGATTCGCTTCCCGCAAGGAAATACCCTCAGTACCGAAGATCACCTCTGATTTAGGAGTCATGTGCTCACTGACTAAATTGGTTAGATCGTCCTCAAACTCCCAAAAATCCTGATCGGTGATTAAGCCCAAAAACATTCCTTCAGAAGTCCCGTCGTCAGTGACAGGAATGGTCGAATGTCCGCTTTCATTCATCAGCGATAATACCGCTTGTAGAGGCGCATCGGGTTTGATGTTAGCGCCGCTGGTGACAAACCCCGCCTTGTGTGCTTTGACTTTTTGGACCATTGCTACCTGGCTTTCAATACTTTGCGAGCAAAAAATCATGCTCAAACCTCCCTGACGAGCCAGCGCAATCGCTAGATCAGTACCTGATACGGCTTGCATGCAGGCGGAAACAACCGGGATATTGATCGATAATCCGAGGGGTTTTTCAGGCGTTATTCTCGATAATGGCGCAGACAAATCGATTTGATCAATGCGTTGATCTCGACGCGTGAGACGCGGTATTAACAAATATTCTGCGAAGGTACGCGACGTATCTTCTAACATTCTAGCCATGATTCACTCCTATCGAATAGCATCGAGTCATCGCACCCCGTCCATGGGTCCGAAGCAATACAATTTTTTGAGTCGACAATTGCGGCGGCGCGCGAGGGTAGGGTGGTACGTGGAAATATAGAAAAGTTGAGCGCCATGACGAATTTTATTCGAAGGAATGCTTGAATTCAATCAACGCCTCGATCAAGCCCGTTAATCGTTAGCCGGTGCTTTAAAATTTTCCCCGACGGCGCTGCCGGCAGCGCATCGACCACCTGGATGCGGTCAGGCAGTTTATAACCCGCGAGTTTCTGCTTGAGGGCCTTCCTGGCTTCCTCATCGTCGAATCTATGATCAGACCATATTTCAACAAAGGCGAGAATGGACTCATTGCCCGCTTGACGATCACCCACAACGGCGGCTTGTTTGACTTCGGGTAAAGACATCAGGGCGGCCTCAACTTCGGGCGGATAAACATTGAATCCATTTCTTATGATTAATTCTTTAATTCGGCCAACAATCTCAAGGGTACCGATCTCGGAGACTTTGGCTAAATCGCCGGTGGACAGCCAGCCCTCTTTGATCACACTCTCGGTTAGTGTTTGCGCCCTAAAATATCCTGCCATGATATTTGGTCCGCTGACCTGCAATTCACCCACGCCGCTATCCGCTTTCGACAACGGTTCGATTCGATAAGACACGCCCGGAATCACAAACCCGACGGAGGTATCACTCAAAGGCGCATAAAGCCGAGTCTGAGCGATGGTCGGCCCTGATTCCGTCATCCCATATCCGTTGTGTAAGGGTAGACCAAAGAATTGCTCAACCGCCGATTTAAGCTTGAGATCAAGGGGGGCACCCCCCGAGAAAATGAATCTCAAGGCTGGAAACGTCTTCATCTCACCTTGATGACTGTCTAATATCTGCGAATACATTGCAGGAACGCCCAAGAAACCCGTTATACCCTGCTCGTAAAAGGTTTTAATGACCCGCTTAGCGGAAAAAGTTGCCTCGAGATAAAGACTCGCCCCCTGCACCAGCACAGAGCACAGGACCGCAGACAGACCAAAGGCATGCGATAAAGGGAGGGCGGTTAGCACTCGGTCTTCAGGCGTCATGCCTCTTAACTTACCGGATACAAACCCCGTAAACATTAAGTTCTGATTGGTCAACATAACCCCTTTCGGCGCCCCGGTCGTGCCGGTTGTGTAAATCATCGCTGCGATCGGAGATCCCGAGTTGACCAATTGAATCTCTGGCGGCACCTCCCTTGGCGCCCATTTAAGACCGTGAATTGAAAGCCCAGCTTCTGCTGACCCAGCCACCTGTTCGGTGGTCGTTGCGGGCAATTCAGTGGCGGCTTTTATGACACCGATCGGAAGGGCGTGATCAATAATTTTCTGCTGTTCGAAATCAGTCAATCTTGGACTCAAGATAACCGCAATAGCACCGATCTGATTCAAAGCAAGCAGCGCGCTGACTAAAGGCAACCCATTCTCCAAGCACAACACAACGCGTTGTACCGGCTTGATACCCAACCTCGAAAAATTTGCGGCGAGTTGGTTTTTACTCAACGCAACTTGTGCGTAGCTCCAGGTGTGACCTTCTGTCACTAAACAGGTGGCTCTCGGTGAGGTGATCGCCCATTGATCTAACGCGGATGCTGGACCGCCTGGCAGGCTATCAAGGAGATCCTCCTCAGCAACACCCAACACAGCAAAATCGGCGGCATGAATGTCTTCAGGCTGCCAGTGGTGGCCTAACCTCAAGTCAGAGATTACGGCCGCTCCAACTCAATCAGATAGTCAGCGATCGCTAACATCGCTTGGGTGCTGCCGGCGGCACCGGCGTCGATACGATATTTACCGTTAACAATCAAAGAAGGCACCCCGGTTGCCTGATAGGCACGCCCCCGTGCTTCTGCTTGCTGTAAGCTCGCTCGCACCCCAAAACTCGCAAAGACCTTACCAAAGGCGACGCCGTCGATACCGTTGTCTGCAAGGAGGTCTGCAATCTTGCTGGGATCTTGCAGATTCATACGCTTTAAATGAATGGCATTGAACACTTCCAAATGCATCTTATCCAAAACGTTCATGGCTTTAAGCGTGTAGTAAACCTGCGCCATCTGCTGATACGGCTTGTTCCAAATTGCCGGAGTGCGATCAAAAACGACATCTTCTGGCAGTCGTTCAACCCAGGCTGCCAACACAGGCTCGAACTGGTAACAGTGGCCGCACATGTAAGAAAAATACTCGGTAACTTCGACGCCATCTCCACTAACGGCAACAGGCGTGGGTAATTCAAAATAGTGTACGCCGGCCTCGTACTGAGCACCGTAAGTAAGCTCCATGCCCATGATCAAGGTGAACCATAAGGCTATGCCTTGCTTTACTATCTTCGCTACCATGTCTTTCCCCTTATCAAGAGCACTAAAGACCATGGCCTTAGTGCTTTGTTATCGATCCTGGGTTTGCTCACTCGATTTAAGGCCTGAGTCCCGCGATATAGGATGAGACCGCATTGATCTCATCGTCGCTTAGATCCATTGCCGACAATCGCATCATCTTACTGTCACCATCATTGCCGCGAGCCCCTGAGCGGAAAGCCTTTAACTGGGTCTCAGTGTATTCTGCCCATTGACCACCGATCTTTGGAACCCCTGCTAAGCCATTACCCGCCCCCGTTGGCGAATGACAACCCGTGCACGCCGCAATGCCTTTGCGCGCGATCCCCGCTTTGTAAATGCTTTCGCCCAAGGCAGCAAGCGCTGGATCTGCGGCGCCTGTCGCAGCCCGTTGGCCTGCGTAATAAACGCTGAGGTCTTCTAAATCTTGCTGTGTCATTCCATCTAGGATACCCGTCATCAAGACTGCGCTGCGCTCGCCTGACTGTATCTCTTGTAGCTGCTTGAGTAAGTAAGCCGCGTTTTGGCCAGCTATATTAGGAAAGCTTCCTGCAGGACTATTGCCATCCGTGCCGTGACAAGCCACACAGGTCGCAGTTAAAGCTTCACCCCGCTCAGCATTACCTTCTGCTAACGCCACGTGGCTTAATCCTAAAAGACAAAGACTCCAAATCAATTTCAGCATGACCCACCTTTAATGTTTAAAACCGCAGACCTTTTTCGAGCACATCGCCATGCTTGGACGACCGCGCTTCGTAGGATGCGCTATTATATCTAAAACGCACCCAAGTGACAGATCGGGACACGAAGTATTCGCTATGAAACAGTTCAACTATCAGTCTGCTCAATTTCTGGTGAGTGCCGCTAAGCTCAGCCAATGCCCATCTGATGACGGGGCAGAGGTTGCCTTTTGTGGTCGCTCCAATGCCGGAAAATCGAGCGCGATCAACACCCTGACGCGCCAAAAAAAATTGGCTCGCACGAGTAAGACACCTGGCAGGACTCAACTCATTAATTTTTTTGAGTTATCGACCCAAGCGAGACTCGTCGACTTGCCCGGTTATGGTTATGCAAAAGTACCCATCTCGCTCAAACACTACTGGCAGACCCACTTAGATGAATACCTCCGATCTCGAGCAAGCCTCGTTGGACTGGTACTATTGTCCGACATCCGACACCCCTTCAAGCCATTTGACCGGATGATGCTCGATTGGGCGCGGCAATCAAAGATTCCTCTCCACATACTCCTGACGAAGGCCGACAAGTTGAGCCGGGGTGCGCAACAAACGACATTACTCAACAGGCGCAAGGACCTCCCTGCTGAGGTCACGGCTCAAACTTTTTCCGCCCTTTCTGGATTGGGTCTTGAAATGCTTACCACTGTGCTTGATGGTTGGCTGGCCGAAGGCCATAAAAAAACCCACCCGTAATCTCTATTACGGGTGGGTCCGAGACTTCGGTAAAATGGGGGAAAACCGAAGCTTCTGCTGAAAACACTATGATTTTCATAGGTCACAAACTTTCAGACCGATGAAAATAACAATAGTTCCCACGCTTGGTTAAAAAATTTCGGCCTCTTTTTCAAAGAGGGCTTCAGGATGGACCCTGCAAGAGCCTCACGAATATTTTGCTCGGATTATCCTGAGCAAAATAGACGCTACACTCTCGATTCAGGACCTGAAGCGTTAATGCGCGCCTTCCCAATCTTCGGCAACGCCCACTTCGACAATCAACGGGATTTCAAGCTGAGCCGCGTTCTCCATTAAATCCACCACCGTCGCCTGGGTGGCTTCCAGTGCCGCATCCTCGACCTCGAGCACCAGTTCATCGTGGACCTGCATGATCACCTTTGCAGCAGTCTGGCTTTCGTCTAGCCAATGCTGCACATTGATCATGGCGCGCTTGATGATGTCCGCTGCTGTCCCCTGCATCGGAGCATTAATGGCTGTTCGCTCAGCGGCTTGACGCATTTGGAAGTTGGACGAGTTAATCTCAGGCAGATACAGTCGTCGACCAAACCAGGTTTCAACGTAACCCTGCTCAGCAGCTTGGTCGCGAATGGTTTGCATATACTGTTGAACGCCGGGATAGCGTTCAAAGTAGGTGTCCATATAGATTTGCGCATCAGATCTGCTAATACCCAGCTGCTTGGCTAAACCAAACGCTGACATCCCATAGATTAATCCAAAGTTAATCGCTTTGGCGCTACGACGCTGGTCCGATGTCACCGAGTCATGATCAACACCAAAGACCTCCGCGGCCGTGGCGCGGTGAATATCCAAGCCTTCAGCAAAAGCTGTGGTTAACCCCGGATCACGCGACAGATGAGCCATTATCCTCAATTCGATCTGGGAGTAGTCCGCCGCCAGGAGTTTGCACCCCGGCGGAGCGACAAAGGCTTTCCTGACTTTCCGACCGGCTTCGGTTCGTATCGGAATATTCTGAAGGTTTGGGTCAGTACTGGATAAACGCCCCGTAGCCGCCACTGCCTGGTGATAGGAAGTATGCAGCCTACCGGTTTGCGCACGCACCTGTTTTGGCAACTGATCAGTGTACGTCGACTTGAGCTTACTCAAACCTCGGTAGCTCATCACCACCTTGGGTAAAGGATAATCCAAGGCTAACTCTTGCAGTACCGCTTCATTGGTTGAAGGCTGTCCCTTCGGCGTCTTTTTGAGCACCGGCAATTGGAGCTTCTCAAACAAAATCGCTTGCAACTGCTTGGGAGAGCTGAGGTTAAATTGCTCTCCCGCCAGCTCGTAAGCTTCTACCGCAAGCGCCTCCAATTGAACGCCGATTTCAGCCGATTGTGCCGTTAACTGATCGCAGTCCAGATAAACCCCATTGCGTTCTATTTGCGACAGCACCTGGACTAACGGCAATTCAATATCACGGTAAACAGGCAACAACCGATTGTCACCAACAATCTTCGGCCAAAGCGCTTCATGCAGTTGCAGGGTAATATCCGCATCTTCGGCAGCATAGTGGGCGGCCGCTTCTAAAGGAATTTGATTAAAAGTGAGTTGTTTCGCACCTTTGCCGGCAATTTCCTCAAATTTTACCGTTTTTCGATGCAGGTATTTGGCCGCTAGGTCATCCATGTTATGACGGGTTGCAACACTGTTATACACATAGGATTCGAGCATGGTATCGGCAATCGGGCCTGTGACTTGGGTGCCGTGCTGAGCCAATATACTGATATCGAATTTAAGATTCTGACCCACAATCAATTTTTCACTGTTGGTTAAGTGAACGGCTAGACGCGACAATACTTGGGCTCTGTCTAATTGAGCTGGCGCACCTTCATAATCATGGCCAAAAGGAATATAAGCGGCCTGACCCGGAGCCGTGCAAACAGACACACCGACCAAGGCCGCGTCCATATAATCTAAACCCGTGGTTTCGGTATCAAAAGCAAATACCGAAGCGTGCTCTATGCGGTCCATCCAACGCTCAAAATCAGATTCCGAGAGTACCAAATCGTAATTGACGGCGACGGCTTCAGTCAGCGGCTCCGGCTCAGACTCTAATTCCGCTAACCAAGTCTTAAGCTCATATCGAGCAAACAGGTCGCGCAACGCCTCGGTGTTGGGAGGGGCCGATTGGAAGCTGACCGCGTTGGGCAGATCGAGTTGCGTTCTGATCGTCGCCAGATCATAGGAAAGGGGCAAGTGCTTGATCGAATCTCTCAAATATTCACCGACTTTGCCGGTTACTTTATCGGCATTGTCGATTACACCCTGCATCGATCCATACGCGGTTAGCCACTTGACCGCAGTTTTAGGGCCGCACTTGGGTACCCCCGGGATGTTATCGACGGTATCGCCAACCAAGGCGAGGTAATCAATGATCTGATCCGGCTTAACACCGAATTTTTCGACGACCGCAGCCTCGTCGAGAAACGAGTCCGTCATTGTATTCATGAGCGTCACATTAGGACCAACCAGCTGAGCCATATCTTTATCGCCGGTGGAGATGAGAACAGACTTCCCTTCGGCGGCGGCTTGCGCTGCAAAAGTGCCTATCACATCGTCCGCTTCAACACCTTCTTCGACCACCAGGGGCAGACCCATTTGTTGAATAATTTGATGAATCGGCTCTATTTGAACCCGGAGATCTTCTGGCATAGGGGGGCGATTGGCCTTGTAATCTGCGTATAAATCGTTTCGAAAGGTTTTGCCTTTCGCATCAAAAACGACTATGACTTGAGCATCAGGAAAGTCCGCGTCAAGCCTGCGGATCATACTCACTACGCCTTTAATGGCACCCGTCGGGTGGCCGCTGGCTGATGTGAGCGGCGGCAAGGCATGATAGGCCCGGAACAGGTAAGATGAACCATCGACTAAGATTACGTTAAACTGATTTGACATAATTTATTTTCCTAACCGCTTTGATAACCATACTTTGAATATGCGCTTTATAACAATTTTGATCGTTGCCTGCCTAACGCCGCAAGCCTACAGCGCAGCGCTCACGGAAGCCGATATTAGCGCGCCTCAAGACACCATTACCCTCATAGAGGAAACGGACCAAAAGCGGGTGTATGAATTTCGACAAAATGGCGTGTTGATGATGATCAAAGTCATTCCTAAAACCGGAATACCTTATTATCTCGTACCTGCCCACGGCGAAGCTCATTTTACTGATCTCTCGGAGATCAAACAGCTTTATCCTCAGTGGACTCTGATCGAATGGTGAATCATGGCTGCCTACACACCATTATCCACTGAAGCTCTCAAGCACTACCTCGAGGCCTTCGATATCGGGTCATTAACCCAATTCGAGGCCATTAGCACGGGCATTGAGAACAGTAATTATCGAATTACTACCCAACACTTTGAGCAAGAGGTCTCCACTATTTTGACCCTAGTCGAGGGTGATAACCAAGCAAGGTTGCCTTTTGTTAGACAAGTCATGCAGCACCTGAGTCACTACGGCTTGCCCGTACCCATCGCAAAAAAAACTCGCTCGGGGCAGGAACAACCGATGCTCCTGGAGAGGCCCACACTATTGATGCAGCGATTACCCGGTACGCATTACCATCAAATGACGGCAGATCACTGTTTTCAACTCGGTCAAATGATGGCTCGAATGCACACCATCTCAACCGCACTACCCGTCGATTCGACCGTGCTGTACGACAGCCTTTGGATGACTGAAACCTTGACCTCAGTCGCCCACCTGATCCCCGACAGCCAGGTTGACCTTATTGCCTCAGCGATTGAGCTTTATGCAACGCTTGAAGTCTACGAATTACCAAGGGGCCTTATTCACGGCGATCTGTTTAAAGACAATATCCTGTTCCAAGATAACAAGATCTCTGGGCTGTTGGATTTTTTTCACGTCAGCCAGGATCTTTGGATCCTCGATCTTGGCATTGCTATCAACGATTGGTGCTCTAACGAGCAAGGTGTTGAAAACCAAGCGGCGAGTTTGGCCTTGCTCAGTGGATACCGAGAAATACGTCCTCTCGAGCAGGCTGAAGAGCAAGCACTGCCAGCGGCAAGAAAAATCGCCGCCGCCCGATTTTCGCTAACTCGACTCCAGACCTATGACGCCGGCCAATTTCTAAAAGACCCTCAGGAACAACTCCGCAAACTCGCAATATTCGGCCTGTAAGTAAGCCATTTTACTTTGCGTTACGCAGAGTCCGACGAGTCCATCTCTTCTTGGTCTCACTAGAAGGGGCAGGTCTTTGTCTTGCTACAATCCCGCAAACACCTGCATCAGCTGAGCGGTTTGATGCGGGGCTTTGATAAAACCCGCATACCGGCCTTGAGGATCAATCACTACGATCGAGCCTGTATGATCGACAGTGTAGGTGCCCGGCTCTGCGCCTGGTATCTTGCCAAAGGCCACATTCACCTGCGTAGCGAACCGAGTGATGGCTTCGTGAGAGCCGGTAAGGCCATTGAACGCAGGATTGAAACCCGCTAGATAACGCGCCAACTGCTTTGGGGTGTCCTGCTCTGGGTCCACCGAAACTAGGTGAATGCTGGGCTGCTCTCCTTGGTACTGTTCAGACGCTTGATTCAGTAAAGCAAGCGTGGTGGGGCAGATATCCGGACACGCCGTAAAACCAAAGTACAAGAGGTTCCAATTTCCCAAAAAATAATCCGCTTTAATCGGCTCGCCATTCGCCAAGACCAATTCAGATAGTTGAATTGGGCGGGGTGTTTCAAATCGAATAAACCCTATTTTAGCCGCTTGTTCTGGGGTCATAGAAACATCGCGGTAAAGATAATTGGCCATGATGACGCCCACCATTAAAGCGATAAAACCCAAAAGAAGGGTGAGGGTTTTTCGAATACCGGCTTTTTGCGTTTCACTGGGCATAAGTCACCGGCATCATGTAATGATCAATCAACAAGGCTAGGAACAATAAGGCAAGATAAAGAATCGAGTATTTAAACGTTTCGATGGGTGCATCAGGGTTGCGATCCCAGAGCATTATCAACGACCAATACAAAAACCCTGCTCCCAATGCCAAGGCACTGACCAGGTAGAAAACATTGCTCATCCCAATCACGAACGGTAGTACCGAGGTAATAATCAGCAGAATTGTGTAAAGCACGATATGCAGCTTTGTATAAGCGACACCATGCGTGATCGGCAACATGGGTATATCCACTTTTTTATACTCTTCAAGACGATCTATGGCTAAGGCCCAAAAATGCGGCGGCGTCCAAGCAAATATAATCAGCACCAACAAAAGACCCCCCCCATCGATGCTATTGGTTACTGCCGTCCAACCGAATAAAGGGGGTGCTGCACCGAACAAACCGCCAATCACGATATTCTGCGATGTCGCACGCTTCAAATACAGGGTGTAAATCAGCCCGTAACCCAGCCAAGAGAAGAAATTTAACCAAGCCGTCAGAGGGTTTACGGCGACGGCAAGAATTGCCAAACCCAGCGCTCCAGTGACCCCAACAAAAATCAATCCTTGGACGGTTGTTACCCGTCCCTGTGCGACGGGCCTGTTCTCAGTCCGCGCCATTTTTTGATCGACAGATGCATCAATCAAGTGATTGAGCGCTGCCGCAGATCCGGCAACAAGTGCCACGCCCAGGAGACAATTGACGATTAAGCTGACAGAGACCCAAGCGCTGGTTGCCAGAAACATACCGACCAGCGTGCACAGCAGCATCAGCAACACCACGCGCGGTTTGCACATCTCGTAGTAGTCGCGCCACGCTGGAAGCGCAGGTGATTGCACGGTTTCGCTCATGGCCATGGGTCTATCGTTCTTCGGCACCGAATTGTAGCGGATAAGGTCACTAAATTCATCGTTCCACCCTTGTTAACCGATACTCGATACTTTCAGGAGGTGCTTTAAGTCGAGTAGCAGGGGCTTTCCAACGGTCTCAACATCATAGGCCATAACCAGTTGCCCAAGCGGATCAACCACGTATACCACGAAGGGGGAAGACGAATTTTCTGGCTGAGATAAGCGAAAGACTTCCATTACCTGGGGATTTATCAAGATGCTGAGTTCTGGGTAAGCATCTTCCAGCTGAGCGTTGATCTCCCCACTTATGGGAGCAGAAAAGATCACTGATCGAGAAACACGATCGGCGTTCTTGCCCAGAGCGATATGGATTTGTCTTGTCTGATGGATGAGATCCGTACAATCATTGGCACAGGCCGAGCGGGGCACCAGGACCAATTGCCACTCTTCGGTCACGGGCAACTTGCCGGTTAAATCCACCGGGGGAGACATCAGTTGACCTCGATTTGTGGTGTTCTGAGGGATCAACTCGGGGGCGAAAAAAAACACCCCATAGGCGATAAACATCGGAACGAAGGCTATAGCGGCAATCAGCAGCAAATTTCGACGACTATTGGATCTTGACGTTGCTGTCATGCCTCCGCGCCCCCTCCGGTGCGAAAAGTGAAATAAGCAAAAAACGCCAATAACGTTCCCGCCATTACAAACCATTGCACAGCGTAGCCTTGATGCTGCTGGGGTGTCATCACCGTTACTCTCCAATTCCTAGGCAAACTGTTGATGTCTTGCTCCGCTAGACGAACCACGACGGGCAATAAGGGTCTAGACACGATCTCGGCCAACCGACGAGGATCCTGAGTCGGCACGATTCTCGGCCACCCATCGTACGCAAAAGCCTGTCCTTGATTGGCCCACTCAGATACGTAGATGCTCCCCAAAGCGTTCACCTCATCCTTCAATCGCGGTACTTCGGGTAACTGATCACGACTTGCGCCGCCAGACACGAAGCCTCGATTGATCAGCATTGTCCTGCCATCAGCTAGCGTCAGTGTATGCAACACCTCAAACCCGACTTGTCCTCCTAGCACGACGTTATCAAGCAGAAAGACTTGATCGTTATCAATCGCACCTTTGACCGCTACTCGCCGACCTAAAATCCACTCTTCAGGTTTCAAGGCTTCAAAAGCGGTGATAGGCTCTTTTGCCAGCTGTTGAGACAGGTTGATTTGCTGCTGTTTAACTTGGGCACGATCCAACTGCCAAAAGCCCAGATAAACAAAAAGACAAGCAAAGCTCACTGTAAAAATCAAAAGACGAGGATTAATTTGTGCTCTAATCAACGTAGAACGGGCCTTTTCTGATTCAAGCACGTATTAACTATTTAACTGAGTTTTCTACCATGCTGCTAAAAACCATCATTATTTTGCTGTTGATCGCTAACATCATCGCCTTGGGAACGGCATTTTACGCAATGATGACTGACATGGGATCTTCAGAGGGCACTCGCACCGCTAAGTTTTTAACGGTGCGCGTTTCGCTGGCGGCTTTACTTCTGGTCGTCGTAGCTTACGGTATTATCACTGGCGACTTAGGCCTAGCGGCCCCTTGGCATCCTGCGGCAACCCCATGAAACCCTACCGTTTTTAGGTGCCGAGAATATAAACCAAGACGAACAGCAACAGCCATACCACATCGACAAAGTGCCAATACCAGGCTGCCGCCTCAAACCCAAAACAATCCGTCTTGGTGAAATGACCTTTCATCGCTCGGCCCAGCATAACAATCAACATGATGGTGCCGATGGTGACGTGCGCGCCGTGGAACCCCGTCAACATGAAAAATGTCGAGCCAAATATGCCGGAATTGAGCGTCAATCCGTAGTGCGCGTAGGCTTCGTAATACTCAACCGCCTGACAAACCAAAAATGCCAAACCGAGTGCAATCGTTGCTACCAGCCAACCGACAATTTTCTTTCGCTCGCCATGATTAATCGCATGATGGGCGAAGGTTACCGTGAAGCTTGAAGTCACCAGCAAAAGCGTATTGACCAACGGTAAACCCCAGGGTCCAATGACGCCATCGGGCGCGGCAAACTGCTCGGGGTTGGGGTTATCCAATAACGGCCATTGCGGAACATAGTCTGGCCATACCATGTCGCTTGGCCCGCGCTCACCCACACCGCCAATCCAATCAACAACCCAAAAGCGAATGTAAAATAGCGCGCCAAAGAATGCGGCAAAAAACATCACCTCAGAAAAAATAAACCAGCTCATGCCCCAAACGAATGACTTATTCATCTGCTGGCTATACATCTTCGCATGGTTTTCTTCGATCACCTTTGAGAACCAAAAGAACAGCGTGGCCGCCATGACCAAACCACCCATCATGAATACTGTGATACCGAAGTTACTGCTCGCGCCCGAAGACATTTCGTTCAGTAAGCTTCCACCACCATACACCGTCAGAAAAAGACCCAGCGAAGCAAAAATAGGCAGCGGGCTATTATGTGGGACATAGTAGCTTTCGTAAGTGTTGTCAGAAGCCATTTTAATTCTCCGTGAAATCCTAAATTATTCAGCAGCACCTGTAGCTGCTATATCTGTGATGTCGAACAACGTGTACGACAACGTCAATGTCTTTACTGAAGCCGGGAGGTGTGGGTCTATAATAAACCGCAGAGGCATGTCGATCACCTCACCCGACGCTAATTGTTGTTGCTCAAAACAAAAACACTCGGTTTTGTGAAAATACTCAGCTGCATGAAAAGGGGCAACGCTCGGGATCGCCTGCGCTGTCATGGTTGTCCTCGCGATATTAGATGCAAAGAAGGTGGTGTCATACATTTGCCCGGGTTTGACTTGCATCGACCGAACCGTGGGTCGAAACTCCCATGGCATATTGGCGTTATTATTGGTTAAAAACTGTACCGTCACTTGCCGCTCTTCGTCGACTTCAAAAGCTTCAGAAGCAACGTAGGCACCACCCGTCTTACCATTAGCGCCCGTAACTTGACAATAAATGTCATAGAGAGGGACCAAGGCGAAGCCAAAGACAAACATGCCCAACACCACACCGAACAACTTCAGTGTGGTTTTAGACTTGGACGTTTGAATCGTCATTGCAACGAGAACCCCTTTTATGCCAATGAACGTTCAGGTAAAGCCGGTGGCGTTGAGAAAGTGTGATAGGGTGCCGGTGATTCTACGGTCCACTCTAAGCCTTCGGCGCCATCCCAAACTTCATCCGTTGCCTGCTTTCCACCTCGGATACACTTGATCACGATGAACAGGAATAATAGCTGGCTAAAGCCGAACAAGAAGGCGCCAACACTACTGACCATATTCCAGTCGGCGAACTGCAAGGCATAATCCGGATAACGACGAGGCATTCCGGCTAATCCAATGAAGTGCTGCGGGAAGAAGGTCACGTTGACACCAACAAACGACAGCCAAAAATGCGTTTTGCCTAGCGTTTCGTCGTACATATTACCGGTCCACTTAGGCAACCAATAATAAGCGGCGGCCATGATGCTGAAGATCGACCCCGGCACCAACACATAATGGAAGTGGGCCACGACAAAATAGGTGTCATGATATTGGAAATCCGCGGGCACGATGGCCAACATCAGGCCAGACAGGCCACCGATGGTAAACAAGATGACAAAAGCGATGGCGAAAAGCATGGGCGTTTCAAAGGTCATTGATCCTTGCCACATGGTCGCCACCCAATTGAAGACTTTCACACCCGTTGGCACAGCAATCAACATCGTGGCATACATAAAATAGAGCTCGCCAGCAATGGGCATACCTACCGTAAACATGTGGTGGGCCCATACGATGAAAGACAAGAAGGCAATAGACGCTGTCGCGTAAACCATTGAATCATAGCCAAACAACTTTTTGCGCGCGAAGGTGGGGATGATCGCCGAGACAATTCCGAAGGCCGGCAAAATCATAATGTAGACTTCAGGGTGACCAAAAAACCAAAACACATGCTGGAACAGGACCGGGTCGCCGCCGCCACCTGCATTGAAGAAGGCTGTGCCAAAGTGAATGTCCATCAGCATCATGGTTACAACACCCGCGAGGACCGGCATAACAGCAATCAACAAATAAGCCGTAATCAACCAAGTCCAGACAAACAGCGGCATGTCCATCAGGCGCATGCCTGGCGCCCTCAAGTTCAGGATGGTAACGATCACGTTGATCGATCCCATAATCGAAGAAATACCCATCAAGTGAACAGCAAAAATAAAGAACGTTACACTGGGCGGTGCGTACTCCGTGGATAAAGGCGCATAGAAGGTCCATCCGAAATTAGGCGCGCCACCCTCCATAAACAAAGTGCTCAACAACATGCCAAACGCAAAAGGGAGAATCCAAAAGCTGTAGTTGTTCATGCGAGGCAGCGCCATATCGGGCGCCCCGATCATCATGGGAACAAGCCAATTGGCAAGGCCCACAAAAGCTGGCATCACGGCACCGAACACCATGATCAAGCCATGCATCGTGGTCATTTGGTTAAAAAATTCTGGCACGACCAGTTGCAATCCCGGCTGAAACAACTCAGCCCGAATGACCAAGGCCATACAACCGCCCACTAAGAACATCATAAAGCTGAACCACAAATACAAGGTGCCGATGTCTTTATGGTTCGTCGTCAATACCCAACGCATCAAGCCTTTATCAGGCCCGTGATGATGATCATCATGGTGATTTTCTATTACTGCGCTCATCTTAATCTCCTATTCTTCACCACTGACTAGTGCGTTCACTTCTCGAGGTTGCACTAGGTCGCCAACATCATTACCCCAAGCGTTACGCTCATAAGTTACGACGGCGGCAATTTCTGCGGGATTCAGCTGTGCGGCAAAGGCTTGCATCGCACTACCGGCTTTCCCGTTTACAACAATATCAATATGCGGGTCGATTGGACCGATCGCCAATCCTTGACCGACCAATGAAGGGAAGGCGGGCGGGATACCCTCTCCGTTGGCCTGATGGCAAGTTTGGCAGTGCTGGGCGTACACTTTTTCCCCAGTTTCCATCAGTTCCGCCATCGTCCAAGTTTTTCCAACAGTCTCGTACACTTCTAGTGCTTCCTGCTGTTTCATTGCCAGCCACGCTTCATATTCTTCTTGCTCCACCGCTTTGACTACGATGGGCATGAATCCATGGTCTTTTCCGCATAACTCTGTGCACTTCCCACGATAAATTCCCGGCTCTTCGACCTTAGCCCAAGCCTCGTGGACAAACCCTGGAATTGCGTCTTTCTTAACCGCAAAGTCGGGCACCCACCATGAATGGATCACATCGTTAGAGGTCACCAAAAATCTAACCTTCTTGTTAATCGGAATGACCAAAGGGTTGTCGACGTCAGCTAGGTAGTGCTCGCGTTTTGGGGTCCGGTTATAATATTCATCAGGCGGTGTGAGCAAGGCACTCATGAATTTAACTTCCTGAGTTGGATCGTCATTCAGGTACCTGTACTGCCATTTCCACTGATAGCCCCGGACTTCGATATCTATATCGGCCTCTGAAGCATCGTACATATCTCTTAACGTGCTCGTCGCCGGCACTGCCATACCGATCAAAATAAAGATCGGTATGATGGTCCATGCGTATTCAAGCTTAGTGCTGTGAGAAAACGATGCTGGCTCTGCACCAAGCGACTTACGATGCACCAGCATTGACCAGATCATGATGCCAAAAACCACAACTCCGATAACAACGCAGATGGTAAAAATCAGCATGTGTAAGTCATAAACTTGTCGGCTGATCTCGGTGACGCCCTTGGTCATATTTAGAGCCGACCAGTCTGCTAATGCATGGGTACTCACGACCGATGCGGCCAACGCAGTCAGTAGCTTAACCACTCGTTTTACTCGGCTAACCGCACCTAAACTGCTTTGTGTTTTTGTCATGTCCAGCAACTCCAACCTATGATTCACTCTGTCCTGATCCATTGGCTTGGGCATTGCACCCTTGACCATGGAACTTCTTGTAATCCGCGCTAGGCAATCGCTTAGGATTGCGCGGTCGACGCGGTGTTTTTTGACCCTTTTTTGAGCTTCTTTGCGATTTACCTTTGGCACTGCTTTTGGCTCTACCGCTGACGCTTCTTTATCTGCTTCTCTTTTATTTGCAAACTTCTCTTCTGCCGTCTTTTCTTACGCTCATTCGACACGACCGCCTCGCCCCGAAAATCAATCCTGATTATCGTCGTTTTACGGCCTGATTGCACCCAATAGACGTTCCGTCTGGCCTTTATCAGCGCGGTTTATTGTCATTAATTATTCGCCGCTAGCGCCTTTTAGGGTTTTGGCGATCGCTCTGTTAACCCCAATTACGACACTCTCTTTTTCAGCCAATCTTGGTTCCACATTCATCGCCGCGTCGATCTTCTCTGGGACCTCGCGCGCGAGATGATGCGCATCTGAGTTTTCAATATGGCCTTCCATGACTTTGCTTACCTTGCGCGGCGGCAAGTATAGCCTCGCGCACTCCGACCCTCAAGTTGTTCTTGGTTTAAAACGAACGATCGACACATCACTAGAATTAACTTCAACATCTGACCCTAAAGGCCTCTCGTCCTTGTAATCGCAATCCAGACAGGCCACTCGATCCATCGCTTGAGCGTCTTCGATATAAAGACTGTCTTGCTCGCCGCAATTGGGGCATTGCGCACCTGCAATGAAGCGTCGTTTCACGAGGCAATACCGGTGTGCATCAATAAGGCATCGATCTTAGGCAACCGCCCTCGGAAATCGCTGAACAACGTTAGCGCATCCTGAGATCCGCCTTGCTCTAGTATGGTATTGAGAAACCGCTCGCCAGTTTGACGGTTAAATACGCCTTCTTCTTCGAACTTGGAGAAAGCATCTGCGCTTAACACTTCTGCCCATTTATAGCTGTAATACCCAGCAGCGTAACCATCAACACTGCCAAAGATATGACTAAAACCATGCTGAAAACGATTGAACGACGCCACGGGCACTACCGCGACCTCCTGCCTCACCGCCTCCAGGACAGCAGCGATCGCCTCTGGATCTTCAGTTCCCGCATCGTGTAGCCTGAAGTCGAACAGGGCGAACTCCAACTGTCGCACCATTTGCATTCCAGACTGAAAATTTCGAGCGGCCAACATTTTATCGAGTAAGTCTGTCGGCATCGGGGCACCCGTTTCAAAATGCGCTGACAATTCTCGCAGGGCCTCGGCATCCCAACACCAATTTTCCAGAAACTGGCTGGGCAACTCTACTGCGTCCCAAGCCACGCCATTGATCCCGGAAACCGCACCACAATCGACTTGCGTCAGCATGTGATGCAATCCATGGCCAAACTCATGGAACAGGGTAACTACCTCACTATGGCGCAACAGTGCTGCCTGATCTTCGACCGGCGGAGAAAAATTGCAGGTCAAAAAAGCCACTGGCAGGATTGTGCCAACCTCGGGGTCAAACCGTCGATTCACGCACTCTGCCATCCAGGCCCCACCTCGCTTCTTCGGCCGCGCGTATAAATCGAAATAAAACCGAGCCAAGGGTACGCCTTCCCGTAAAATCATGTAGGTCGTGACATCATCGTGCCACACAGGCATGTCCGTCACGGCTTTCACTTCTATCCCAAAAAGCTGTTGGGTGATGCTAAACAAGCCCTCAATCACTTGGTTTGCAGGAAAATAGGCCTGCACCTCTTCCTCAGATAGCTCAAAGCGACTCTGCTTTAGTCGTTCTGCGCAAAAGGCGATGTCCCACGGTTCCAGCTGCTCTAAACCCAAGTGCTCAAGGGCAAAACCGGCAATCTCATCAAAATCCCGTTGAGCGACCGGCTTTGAACGCGCCGCCAGCTCCTTTAAAAATTCTGTGACTTCGGCTGGCGACTTAGCCATCTTTGTCGCTAAGCTGAGCTCACTATACCGCTCAAATCCAACCAAATTTGCTAGCGCGAGACGATCCTTTAGGATGTTGCCCATCAGCGCTGTATTATCAAACTGTCCGCCATGAGGACCAATTTCTGAAGCCCGGGTAACAAACGCGAGATAAACCTCCTGACGCAACGCTCTGTCCTCAGCGTAGGTCATCACCCCAAGGTAACTCGGTGCACTCAGGTCAAATCGAAATCCATCTTGCTGGTTGTGCTTCGCTGCCTGTGCTGCCTGTGCAAGAACACTGCTGGGCAGACCATCGAGACGCTCCTCGCTCTGAATCAAAAGATGCCACGCGTCAGTCGCATCCAAAATGTGCTCAGCGAACAAAGTGGTGTTTTCGTTTAACCGCTGTTTCAGCGCTCCAAATTGGGCCCGATCCGAGCCTTGTAGATCGACGCCCGATAAGCGAAAGTCGCGGAGCGCATTGGTCACCGCTTGCCTCTCCGCCAGCGTCAGACCCAGTGTTTGCTGCTCTGCTTCGAGGCGTTGATACAGTTTAAACAGATCAGCATCTTGATTGAGCTCAGTCTCATAGTCACTGATCAACGGCAAACAGCTATTGTAGGCGGCCCTCAGACTGTCTGAATTCATCACCGCAT
Source organism: Gammaproteobacteria bacterium (assembly GCA_002689445.1). Lineage (GTDB taxonomy): Bacteria > Pseudomonadota > Gammaproteobacteria > Pseudomonadales > Azotimanducaceae > UBA9926. The sequence goes on along the minus strand of NZGC01000094.1, from coordinate 17,781 downwards.
TCAGATGCGACACAGGCGCCCAGGCTTCAGCGAGCCGAGCATTGAGTCGATCAAATCGCGACAAGACCTCGGCTAAATCATCAGGGTGGGTTACCCCCTTTATTTGTTGTAGCTCAGCACGATTTTCAGCGAGTATCGTTTTCAACGCTGGCTCAATATGCTCGACTTTTATCAGATCAAATGCCGGATAATCCCGGCGAGACAATAGCGGGTTGGTCATACTCATCGGCGGGAATAGTCCATGATTATTTCTCTTTTAGGTGCGACAAAACGGGCAAAACTCGAGGGAACACATCAAACCAAACTTCAAACGAAAAGGCTGCTTGAGCGACTAACATGCCAAGGCCGTCAGCAAGCAGCGTCGCGCCACAAGTTTCTGCCCAAGTCAAAAAGGGTGTCAATCGAGGGCTGTAACTGAGATCGTAGCAGAAAGTGTGATGATCAATAATCTGTGGGGGAAGCTCGGGAACTGCCCCCCTCAATCCGGCTGCCGTTGCATTGATGACCAAATCATATCCGGCTAACAATTCGGACGGCCGTCGTGCACTGACTACCCCACCCATATCCGCTGCGTAGACTTGCGCAACGGCTTCCGTGCGATTCCAAATATGCAGGCATTCTGGCTCGCACGCCAGTAACGCAGGAACAACACCCCTTGCTGCGCCTCCTATGCCAAGCAACAATACCCGGCTACCCGCCAAGACAACGCCCAAATGTTCGACAAGATCCAAGATCAAGCCTCTGCCATCGGTGTTATCACCCAAGACTTGTTGGTCTCTAAAGATCAGCGTGTTGACCACACCGAGAGCCTCAGCCTCCGCAGTCACGACATCGCAGATTCGATATGCATCGGCTTTAAAAGGAACCGTAACGTTGCAACCTTTTAGATTTTTAGCCTGAAGCTCACGAACAACTTGCGCAAAAGCATCCAAAGGCACCTCGCGCTTTTGATAGTTAATCGCCAGGTTGAATTGCTTCGCGAACAAATGGTGAATTTCTGGCGACCGACTATGCGCAATGGGGTTACCTAAAACAGCGAGCTCGATCATTTAACTGACTCTCGGCCGTAAAATTTGTCGAGAATTCAAGTCGACGATTTCGCTAGGACCCAACTGACCACCCAGCGGTCCAGGAATCAGGAAATCAATTTCCCCAGCAAACTCCGTCATGACGGCTTCTGAAGACATGAGACTCGGCTTACCGGAACGATTTGCTGAGGTCGAAACCAGTGGCGACCCCATCCAATAACATAGGCCGCTGACCACAGGATGGGCAGATACACGTAATGCTAGGGTTTCATGAACCCCGCAAAGGTAATCCGGGCATCGACCCAAATGCGGCACCAACACGGTCGTCGGACCCGGCCATATCTCGTCTAACCATTCCCGTTGGTCGGCGCGCAGTTGCCCTAGATAATCAGAAAATTGCTCCACAGCGGCTGCGACAATGATCAAACCTTGGTCTTGGTGTCGCTGCTTCATCGACAAAATTCGATTCACCGCAGCGGCCGAATTGATGTCACAACCCAACCCCCAAACCCCTTCGGTCGGATAAGCAATGACCGCGCCTTCCCTCAGTGCGCTCCGCGTACAACCTAGAGGAAGCGATGCTTCAAAGGTACTGCTGACCAATCGATTCTGCCTTTTCTACAATCTTGCGCGCGTTCTCAGCCCGCTCATTCTTGAGCGCCTCAGCCAAGTCATCATCAGCGAGCGCCATCATCTGTACGGCCAAGTAAGCCGCATTTTTGGCGCCTGCCTTACCAATGGCCACTGTCGCCACAGGAATTCCGCCCGGCATCTGCACGGTCGATAAGAGCGCATCAAAACCTTGTAAGGGACCAGCATCTATGGGCACACCAATAACCGGACGTGTGGTTTGTGCGGCAACCGCGCCAGCCAAATGTGCTGCCATACCGGCTCCAGCGATGAAAGCCTGGCAGCCTCGGTTCTCTGCGTCTTGCACATACGCTTGTGTTTCTGCAGGGGTCCTATGCGCTGAGGTCACTTTGACTTCCACCGTGACATTAAACTGTTTCAGTAAACTGATTGCAGCATCCATAATGGGGAGATCCGAATCCGAACCCATCAGCACCGCAACAAATTTTTGAGTCATAACCATTCTCCAAAGATGAACGCGCTATTATAGGCGCTGGTTGAAGTGAAGGTCACTTAAAAGCGATAAAAATCAACAATGCAAAGCGTGATGGCCGGCAGGGTCAAAAGCCCATTGACCATTCAGAACGTCAACCGGCAGCAACCAATGACCCAAAGGCACTAACCTTTGGCCTCAGATCTACATAGCCATTTCAGACAAAAGATCCCTACCCTAACAAAACCACGATCGCGTCCTATGCTATTGCAAATAATAGGCGCCTTGGTGTCGATGGATTTTACCGTCGCTCTCAAGTTGGTGAAGCGCGGCCATCAGGGCTTGCATTGACACATCCAAGGCCTCAAATAGCGTTCCGGCAAATAAGGGCCCCGAGGATAACAAATCGCAAATGGTTTCATGCAAAGGCGAAAGGTTGCCTGAGGGCATTGGACCTTTTGTGGGTTTGCTAGCGTCCCTCGGAAGCAGTTGGGGTAACACCGCAAACAAATCCGCTACGGTCTCAAACAAGTAAGCACCTTCTCGAATGAGCTCATGGCAACCGGACGATGCGCCTTGGCCGACGCTTCCAGGCACGGCGAAAACTTCTTTGCCTTGCTCCAATGCCCATCGCGCCGAGATCAAAGACCCACTGCGTTGTTTTGCTTCGATCACGATCAGCGCATCACATAAGCCGGTAATAACCCGATTTCTGGCGGGGAAGTGGTATCCACGCGGCTGTGTCCCTGGCGCATACTCAGACACCAGCAACCCTTTTAAAGCAATCTGATGATGGAGCGCTGCATTTTCTTTAGGGTAGATCACGTCACAGCCTTGCCCCAGAACCGCAATGGTCGCTCCACCCACGGAGAGCGCGCCTCGATGACAAGCTGCATCGATACCTCGAGCCAAGCCGCTCACAATCACAAGGCCTAACGCAGCGACTTGAGCGGCTATCTGCTCAGCATAGTGTAGGCCTTGCCACGATGCAGAACGGCTTCCCACCATCGCAATACGCGGTTGATTATCGAGCAAGAGCGGACCATCTGTGTAGAGGTGCGCGGGTGGCTCGGTTATTTGCCGCAAGCTGTCAGGTAAGGCATCAAGAAACAATTGTCGCACTGGCAGTACACACGAATCGGCTCGACTCGCCTCATGGTGGATTCGATGTCAATTTAGATCAAAATTTTAATCGGCCCGCGCGACGGATCCGTGATCTCAGGCAGTCGTTACGGAAAAGATTGAACGCCGTCGCCGACATTCACGGCTTCATCAGCGGAGAGAATCAGTCCGTAGGCAATCTGTTCATAAACTTGATAGACCAGTAAGTTGCCCACCGCCCTATCGGGTAACCTCATTTCTTGACCCGCAATGGGATCGGTTACCCTGCTCCCTGCTTGGGTAATCTCGAGTAAATCTCCCGTCACAAGGCCATTTTTTTGACCTAGGTTAATGGTCACTACCGCACGCACAGCCGCCAAGGTGGTACGGTCTGGCAAGCCAATAATTTCGCCCCGCAAGTTTGACCGGTTCCGTCGCGGAAACAATGTCGGATCTAAGGCACGTTCTTCGGATATCATCAACCTGTTCCCAGGAGAAATTTCTTTCTTAGCAGAGGTGATTTCTAACTTGGGCAAGGCGCCGCTGTCAGAGACTTTTTTGGCTTGACCGACTTCCAACAGCTCAGTGCCGAGAGCCTTGCCGGATTTCGGATGACGATAGGTTTGGCCGAACTGATAGATTCGGTAGCTCGACGCAGGCAAGGCGACATCCTGGGTGCTATAGATGAGATCGCCGGGCTTTAACAATAACCTGCCATCATTTCCCGCGACAATGTAAGGCGCGCGCTCATAATCATCGTTGGCAACCACTCGAAGCCGACCAAGCCACTGAGCAATATCATCCGAGGCAATAGCAGGAATAGCGCTTCGCTTGGCACTCGAACGAATCGATGGCGTCAGTTTTATGGCGTTAGAGGCCGCCTCCTTCGTTCGATTACCCTTTGCTCGATCAGCCCGTTGCAACTGGACCTTGTAGCCATCCTCCGTTTCGATCAAGCGAAGTTCATCCCCGGGATAAATCAAGTGTGGGTTTGAAATATCGGGATTTACCGCCCAAATCTGGGGCCAATGCCAAGCTTCGGTCAAATACAGTTCAGCAATGTCCCAAAGCGTGTCGCCACTTTGCACGATGTACCGAACAGGAGCATCAGCCTTGACGTTGGGGAGGGTAGTCGCCGTCACGGAGAATGAAGTCATAGCGACCAGACAGAACACGATGTAAGACCTCAACAAAGACATAAGCGATTTCCTTGTGTTTTTCACGCTATAATTCATCTTTCTCGACACCAAATTCAGTGGCTTTATCGAAAACCATCATACCGTGCTTTCGGAAAAGCCAAAATTTATTGTAAGACTCAATTCATGCCAGACCCTACGACGACATCACTGCTCGCAATTCTTGAATTCCCAGATGCACGCTTGCGCACAAAGGCGACCACCATCAAGGACGTCACGCATACCACGGCAAAACTCGCCAATGACATGCTGGCCACCATGTATGAAGCACCTGGCATTGGTCTGGCGGCAACCCAGGTCAATGTTCACGAACGACTCATTGTGTGTGATGTCTCGGAGGATAAAAGCGCTCCCCTCGTGCTGATCAATCCCAAGGTGATCGAAGGTGCTGGCACGATAGATACCCAAGAAGGCTGTCTTTCCGTGCCAGGGTTTTATGAGACGGTAACAAGACCCGAGCAAATTCATGTCGAGGCCATTGACCAAAATGGCAACCCCTTCGAATTAGAAGCTGACGGCTTATTGGCGGTTTGTATACAGCATGAAATTGATCATCTTGACGGTAAACTTTTTGTCGATTATCTCTCTCCCACCAAGCGACAAATGATCCGAAAGAAACTGCTCAAAGCTCAAAAGTACAAGCTCTAAATGCGCATTATCTTCGCAGGTACCCCCCAGTTTGCCGCTGATCATCTCAGCGCGCTCTGTGACCACTTAAGTTGTGAGGTCTTGGCGGTGATTACACAACCGGATAAACCCGGAAAACGCGGCAAAAAGCCGATACCTTCACCCGTCAAAGCACTTGCGGTTGAACGTGGCTTACCGGTGCTTCAACCCCACCGGCTGACTGCAGGAGATCTCTCACACTTCGATTTTGACTTGCTGATCGTGGTCGCTTACGGGCAAATTTTAAAACCCGCTGTACTCGCTCAACCCAAAATTGCTGCTTTAAACGTACACGCTTCCAGTCTACCGCGATGGCGTGGGGCTGCGCCTATACAGAGAGCCATTCTCGCTGGCGATACGTCGACCGGGATCTGTTTAATGGCGATGGACGCTGGACTGGATACAGGACCTATTCTCGCCCATTTCCCCTGTTTGATCGCGAGCGACGAGACCAGTGGTAGCTTGCAGGCGAAGCTTTCGATCATCGGCTGCGACGCCTTACCCAAAGCCATCGACAGCATTGCTGCCCACGGCATTCAAGCAAAGCCACAGCCGGAACAAGGTGTTACCTATGCTCACAAAATTGAAAAGACCGAGGCCAAAATCGATTGGTCAAAGGCTGCAACAACCATTTGCCAACAGATTCTCGGCCTGTCGCCAGACCCTGTCGCCTACACCTTAATCGGTGACCAGAGATTGCGCTGTCATCATGCCGTCGTCGCGGCAACCGAGGCCAATGATGCTATCCCAGGGACTGTCTTAGAAAAAACAAAATCGGGTCTTCGAGTGCAATGTGGTGTGGGTCAAATTTGGATTACCCAATTGCAACTGCCAACAGGTAAGGGCACTTTGGTGAGTGGCGCCGATCTCGCTAACGCTCGAATCTCAGGCCTAATGCCTGGAACTGTTTTTCAGTAGATGCGTAACTTTCATAACGAAGTTGTGGCGCTACAAAAAGTCATCGGTAAGCGACTGGCCTACGAGGGCTCTGAGCTTGACCCGCTGGGTCGATTTTTGGTGCAAACCTCTTTGAGACATTTTTTTTGGCTCGACGCGATTGCTCAGCAATTGATCAAAAAACCGCTGCCGAAAAAGCACCTAGATTTGCATCTGTTGGTTGTTCTGGGGATCGCTGCCTGCGAATTTCTGAATCAACCGGCGCACACCAGCGTCAATGCCGCCGTTAATTCGACTCAAGGTCTCCGCAAGACTTGGGCTAAAGGTCTCATTAACGGAGCGTTAAGGCATTTCTTGCGACACCGTGACGAGCTTATCCGGAAGATTCAAGACCCTAAGGCCCTAACCAATCACCCAGAATGGATGATCGAAAGAATCCGAGCGGATTGGGGGCAAAGCGCTGAAGCCGTGTTCAACGCCAATAATGTTGCCGCGCCAATGACGCTTCGAGTGAATCGACAAAAGGTTGCTCGCCATCATTATCAGCAATCTTTAACAGATCATGGAATTGAATCAGAGCTGTGCCCGTTAAGCGAGGATGGCCTTGTGCTTGCCCAACCCATGAACGTGAGCGACCTTCCAGGGTTTGATATTGGCCTGGCCAGCGTTCAAGACAGTGGCGCCCAGTTGGCTGCCATATTGCTCAATCCCAAGCCCCATGACCGGGTCCTCGATGCCTGCACCGCACCGGGAGGCAAAGCCTGCCATCTGCTTGAGATTGAGCCTACGATTGATTTGGTCGCTGTTGACAATGACCCTCTGCGATTGATGCGGGCCAAGGAAAATTTAGCTCGGTTGGGTCAGAACGATGTGACCCAATGTTTAGATCTGACGCAACCGCAGCCAGGCCTCGGCTCATTTGATCAAATTCTGCTGGATGCCCCCTGTTCGGCCAGTGGCGTCATTAGACGACATCCTGATATCAAGTTATTGCGTCGGGAATCCGATTTACCGACACTCAGAGCCACTCAAGATCGTCTGTTGCAAGCGTGTTGGCAATTACTCCGACCTGGCGGCCATTTACTGTATGTCACCTGCTCGGTCTTTCTTGAGGAAAACACCGATGCCATCGCAGAATTCCTGCGTCATCAATCAGAAGCGGTTTTAAAACCCCTACCTACCATTGGCGTTCCGTGTACATTCGGCGTACAGTTGCTGCCAACCGTCGGTGCACACGATGGATTTTATTTCGCCCGGATTAGAAAGATGGGACACGGAATATGAAAATAATCATTCTAGGCGCCGGCCAGGTTGGCGGCAGCCTGGCCCAGAACCTCGTCAAAGAAGCCAGTGATATCACCGTGGTCGACACCGACCCCGAGAAATTAAGAGAGCTCCAAGATCGCTACGATATTCAAACAGTTTGCGGTCAAGCTTCTTACCCCACCATTCTCAAACAAGCGGGTGCCGACGATGCAGATTTACTGATCGCGGTCACCAATTCTGATGAAGTGAATATGGTTGCCTGTCAGGTAGCCTACACGGTGTTTCATACACCGACTAAAATCGCCCGAATCCGGAGTCGGGCCTATCTCACAGGTGGTGGAATATTTCGCGACGATGCTATGCCCGTCGACCACATCGTAAATCCCGAAGAAATCATCACTCACGATATTAAAAGACTCATCGATAACCCCGGTGCGCTCCAGGTCATGGATTTTGCAGCAGGACAGGTCAAGTTGGTTGGCCTCAAAATTGATCCCGATAGCCCTTTGGTCAATCGAGCTTTGAAGACCATTCGACAGTTATTACCCAAAGCTGACACTCGAGTCGCTGCAATCTTTCGCAACGATCGACCGATAATGCCAGAGGGTGAAACAGTGATTGCGGCAAATGATGAAGTGTTTTTTATTGCGGCAGCCGAGAACATTCATGAAATCATGCACGAACTGCGCCGCCACGAACTGCCCAACCGGCGAGTCGTGATTGCAGGCGGTGGCCATATTGGTGAAAACCTCGCCCAACAGCTTGAAGCTCGATATGGCGTCAGGGTGATCGAGCAGAACCGGCACCGCTGTTTTGCGCTCTCAGAGTCTCTTGAACGCAGCATCATTCTCAATGGTAATGCATCGGACCGTGCCCTATTGCTTGAGGAGAACATCGAGGATACGGACGTATTTTGCGCAATTACCAATGATGATGAAGCCAACATCATGTCCTCAATGTTGGCCAAAAGTCTGGGGGCTCGAAAAGTACTGACACTGATCAACAACCCAGCCTACGTTGACCTGATCGAAGGTCAGGATATTGATATCGCCATTTCGCCTCAGCTTGCGACACTCGGTGCCATCTTGACGCACATTAGAAGGGGGGATGTCGTCCGGGTACACCCCTTACGTCGGGGTGCAGCAGAGGCGATTGAGGCGATTGCGCACGGCGATCAAAATTCTTCTAAAGTGATTGGGCGTACTCTCGGCAGCATTAAACTTCCACCCGGCACCAGTGTTGGCGCCTTAGTTAGGGGTGATGACGTGATCATTGCCCATGATGATGTCATGGTTGAGGCCGATGACCATTTCATCTTATTTCTTGTGGATAAAAGTCGCCTGAAAGAAGTTGAAGCTCTCTTCCAAGCACCTTTGAGTTTCTTTTAATCATGAGACTTGGGGTGACCTTCAGAATTGTTGGGCGACTGCTGATGTTTTTCAGCCTGACGATGCTGCCCCCCTTGTTTGTCTCCGTTTTTTATCAGGATGGAGCCCATGGCACGTTCATTTATGCCGCCTGCATTATTTTCGCCAGCGGCTTCGCTTTGAACTTATGCTTTCGGCAATTCAAAGAGGAGTTGCGAACCAAAGACGGATTCCTAGTAACCGTGCTGTGCTATCTCACCCTCGGCTCTTTCAGCGCGCTGCCCTTCGCGAGCGGCGCCATCGCTGGGCTCTCTGTTGTCGACGCTCTGTTTGAATCCTTCTCGGGGCTAACCACCACTGGCGCCACCGTGCTTTCCGGGCTTGAGTATTTGCCGGCCTCAATTCTCTTCTACCGCCAGCAACTTCAATGGCTTGGCGGCATGGGAATCATTGTATTGGCGGTGGCGATTTTACCGATGCTGGGTATTGGCGGCATGCAATTATACCGAACTGAAACCCCTGGTCCGGTGAAGGACAGCAAGCTGACGCCACGAATCAAACAAACGGCCATCGCTCTTTGGTCGATCTACCTGTCGTTAACACTTGCTTGCTGTTTTGCTTACTATCTGGCTGGAATGAATTTTTTCCAAGCGCTGTGTCATAGTTTTTCAACGGTAGCGATCGGCGGCTTCTCAACTTTTGATGCCAGTCTCGGTCATTTCGACTCAGCATCGATCGAGATGGTAGCGATGATTTTCATGTTGTTATCGTCAATTAACTTTGCGTTGCACTTTTTTAGCTTTCGAGATCGAACGTTGAAATCCTATTGGCGGGACGAGGAGGTTCGTACGTTCTTTTTATTCATGGTTGCTGCCGTTGCCGTCGTTACCATGATCTTAGCCAGTGAAACGGGGACAGGGACGAGTGCTCTGCGGCTAGCCGCTTTCCATACTGTCTCGATGCTTACAACCACTGGATTTGTCACTGACCACTTTGCCAGCTGGCCAAACGTGCTGCCCTATTTATTGATCTTGGGAGCCTTTGTTGGCGCCTGTGCTGGTTCGACCGGGGGCGGTCTGAAAATGATCCGAGTATTGCTTATCTATAAGCAGGGGTTACGCGAGGTCCATCGTCTCATCCATCCCAACGCGGTTTTCCCGATTAAAGTGAGCCAGCGGGTGATCGGTGAACCCGTGATGGAGGCAGTGTGGGGTTTCTGTTCGATCTACTTGTTTCTGTTCCTGGTGTTACTCATTATCCTCTTGGGGACCGGTCTTGACTTTCTCACGGCCTTTTCTGCGGTCGCAGCCGCCATTAATAACCTTGGACCCGGTCTAGGGGACGTCGCTGAAACGTACCTTGCAATCACCGATACGGCAAAAATATCCCTGATTGTCGGGATGGTTGCGGGTAGGCTCGAAATATTCACCATTCTCGTTCTGTTCAGCAGCCTCTATTGGCGAAAATAAATGTCTAGCACTAAGGTCGAACGGTGGAATCGCATCTATCAAACGAAGCAAGGCTTTCCAGAGCCCAATCCCCGATTGACGCTTTATCGATCGCTGTTACCCGCCAGAGGGAAGGCGTTGGACCTTGCTTCAGGCTTGGGCGCCGATGCGTTATATCTCGCAGCAGCTGGGTTTAAAACGACGGCGTGGGATGCGTCGAGCATCGCTGTCGATCGCCTACAAACGGAAGCGTCAGCCCGAGGTCTAGCGCTATCGAGCCGTTGTATCGAGGTCCAGCCTGAGGCCTTTCAACCAAATCAATTTGACCTGATTTACGTTCGGCACTTTCTCGATAGACGCTTGTTTCCGGCCATCTTGGCAAGTCTTACCCCGCGGGGCACCTTGTTTTACGAAACCTTCGTGCAAGCTGAGCAGTCAGACGCTGATATACCCGGGCCGAGTAACCCCCATTATCGCCTTGCGCCCAACGAACTATTGGCGCTTTGTCAGGGCCTCAAGGTGCATTTATTCACCGAGGGATATCTCGCCGATGCTACAGGAGCCCTGAGACCGTGCCATGAAGCCTTGCTGATCGGATCAAAGCCCGGCTAATCCACTGTCTTGTAGGGGTCTTTGCTGTCTGCGGGTTGTTTTTTAAGCCTTTTGTACTCCCATTGATATTGACTCGGGTTGCGCAAGATTAACCGCTCTAATGACTGATTAAGCGCCGTTAGCGCTTGCTGTTCATCAGCAGCATCGAGGTTCGGAACCGTCTCATAAAACAAATCAAATCGACCCTCTTGATTGCGGATCAGTGACACCAGTATCGGAACCGCCTTCGTCTTCTTCAGTAATCGATGCACTAAGCGATCCGTGAACACGGCCTGGCTAAAAAACGGGACAAAAATACCGGACTCTGGCACCTGGTCGGGCAGCACCGCGACGGTCCCGCCGGTCGTCAAGGCTTTGAACAAGCGCACCAAACCTCGTGGCGTGGTTGGAACCATATCATTGCCATAATGCATTCTCACCCGGCGTATGATATTCGCGAGGTAAGCTTGCTTAGGGGGCTTAAACAAAGCCGTAAATTGGCCGTAGCGTTCGGCGTGAACAGCATTGTATAGCTCCCAATTCCCGATATGGGGGACTAGCAGTAAAACACCGTTTTCATCAGCAATGCTATGCTCAATCAATTCTTCTCCGTGAACATTATCTATCCAAGTGAGCAAGTGCTTACTATTTTTAAACCAGACTGCAGGCGTTTCTAAAGCCGTTCGCGCTGTCTCTATTAAGCTTGACCGCACAAGCACTTCTCGTTCTGACGTCGTCATGTCCGGAAAAAAACGCAATACATTAATTTCGGTCACCCGGCGACTCTGGCTCCGGCTCGCATACAGCCACAACCCCAGCAACCAGCCGGCCTGTTGCAGGAGCACACGTGGCAAACAGCCAACGGCATAAATGACGTAATACAAAAGCTCTCCTTTTCACCCAATGTGAAACTCGGTCTGGCTCAGCAGTAATTTTTCGGCTCCGGGTGTTCGGTCTTTTTCAAGCCGTGGCGCCGTTGATCGACGGGCCAAAAGTGTTTAAGTCAATTCCCGATCAGCAACTTTGCTTGATATTGAATAACAACCGACTCCAAGCCCGGCTTCAGTCTTATCTTGGAGAACGCAAAACTGCCATTTTAGTGGGAACTTGTCTAGCACCTAACCACTAAGATGCCTGCAAAATAACCTCGCCGTATCGAATAACGAACGCTTTTGGTGCGCTTCCTGTATACTGCCGCTTTTCGATCAACAACAAACTGTGATGCCTAAAATCGACACCTTTCAAGACCTCATTCGAACCCTGCAAGATTTTTGGGCGGAAAAAGGCTGTGTGCTCATGCAACCCTACGATATGGAGGTAGGCGCTGGGACGTTTCACCCGGCTACCTTTTTACGCGCGATTGGCCCAGAGCAATGGTCAGCAGCCTATCCCCAGCCGTGCAGAAGGCCCACGGACGGACGGTATGGAGAAAACCCGAACCGCTATCAATATTACTATCAGTTTCAAGTCGTGATGAAACCGCACCCCGATAATTTTCAAGCGCTCTATCTTGAGTCGCTCGCCCACGTAGGGATCGACCCCACCATTCACGATATTCGATTTGTTGAGGATAATTGGGAGTCCCCGACGCTGGGTGCTTGGGGACTAGGCTGGGAAGTCTGGATGGATGGCATGGAAATTACCCAATTTACCTATTTTCAACAGGTCGCCGGCATTGAATGTTTTCCTGTCATGGGTGAGATCACTTACGGACTTGAGCGTCTTGCTTTGTATTTGCAGGGCGTTGAAGATTTTCAAGAATTGGTTTGGACAAAAAACGGGCAAGGTCGACCCGTTTATTATGCCGACATCTTTCATCAGTACGAGGTGGAAATGTCCAAGTTCAACTTCGATTTAGCCGACGTTGAAGGGCTGTTTCAGCAATTTGATTATTTCGAGGCCGAGGCCAATCGATTTATAGAGGAACAACTGCCGCTTCCCGCCTACGAATACGTGATGAAAGCCTCTCACTGTTTTAATCTACTGGACGCGAGATCGGCGATCTCTGTCACTGAGCGGCAACGCTTTATCTTGCGGGTACGTAGTTTGGCCAGAGGCGTTGGTAAGCGCTACTTCGAGAGCCGACAAGCAGCCGGTTTTCCGCTGGCCAGTCCAGAGGACAAAGCCTTTGTCGAGCGTGGTCTTCAGCATGGATAGCTCGACCCTGTTAATTGAGATTGGGATGGAAGAGTTGCCCCCCAAAACCCTTAAGCCACTCAGCCAAGCCTTCCAGCAAAACCTCATCAAGGTGTTAAAGGAAAAGCAGTTTGATCACGGTCAAAGTGCTCTATTTGCAACGCCTAGGCGACTTGCTGTCTTAATAGACAATTGCAATCATCAACAGCCTGATCAAACCTTAGAGCGCAAGGGACCCAGTGTTAAAGCCGCCTATGAGGATGACGGCACGCCTTCAAAAGCCTTAATGGGTTTTATGAAATCTTGTGGGATCACCGATGCAACCCAATTGGTTCAAGTCGAGACGCCCAAGGGAGCCTGGCTCGCGTATCGAGAGGAAAAGCCGGGCGGCTCACTGGGCGACGAAATACAAGCGATTTTGCAAGAAACCATCACGGCCTTACCCATTGCGAAACGAATGCGTTGGCAAAACAGACGAGAGGAATTTGTCAGGCCTGTGCGCTGGCTGGCCGTTATGGTTGATGATCAGATTCTACCCTGCGAGCTCTTTGGAGAACAATCGGGGCACCACACCTTTGGCCATCGTCACATGACCGACGGCAAAGCCATACCGCTGACGTCAGCGAGGGACTACGAATCAACCCTAAATTCTGCTTATGTCATCGCCAATTTTGATACAAGAAAGACCTTAATTGCGCAGCAATTGCAGACAGCTGCCAGCGATTTATCGGGCTCATTGACCCAAGACGAAGCGTTATTGGATGAAGTCACAGCGCTCTGCGAGTGGCCTGAAGTGTTGAGCGGTCAATTTGACCCCAAATTTCTCGATGTCCCTGAAGAAGCGCTCATCTCAGCGATGCGAGAACATCAACGCTATTTTCACTTGCGAGATCAGCAAGGTCGGTTACAAGCCAACTTTTTAACCGTGGCTAATCTGATCAGCCGCGATCCCCAAATTGTCATTGCAGGCAATGAACGGGTCATTCGGCCACGGCTAACTGATGCTCAATTCTTCTATCAGAAAGATCTCCAAAGACCCCCGCTAGAGGCGCAAGCCCAACTCGGGGCAGTGGTTTTTCAGCAGGCCTTGGGATCTTATGCCGATAAATCAAACCGTACCATCAAGCTTGCAGCCTTCATTGCTGAGAACCTTGGGACAAATATCGCCACCGCCAAACGTGCGGCAGAGCTCGCCAAGACCGATCTGGTCTCTTTTATGGTGGGAGAATTCCCTGAGCTGCAGGGCATTATGGGCCGCTATTACGCCCTGGCACAGGGCGAATCAGCGGAGGTCGCTGAGGCGATTCGAGACCATTATTTACCTAGGTTTTCAGGCGATACCTTGCCAACCTCAGCAACCAGTCAAGTGGTGGCGCTGGCAGACAGGCTTGATACCTTGGTTGGCCTATTCAGTATCGGACAGCCACCAACCGGTAGCAAAGATCCTTTTGCCTTGCGTCGACAAGCCCTCGCCATCGTCCGTATTTGTCTTGAAACAAAACTTTCTTTGTCACTCGATGCGTTAATCAACGAAGCGGCTGAGCCTTTTTCGGACTTTGATAAGCGCGAAGTGAAAGAATATATCCTCGACCGTTTTGAAAATTTCATGACCGATCAAGGCGCTCAGTGGGATAGCGTTAGAGCCGTCAGAGCCCGTGCCTTCGGCATTGACGACCTTTATCATGCCGCGAGCGACATCAAAACCTTGGATCAATTTCGTCTCACTCCAGCATCAGGCGTGGTTATTGCAACCCAAAAACGGGTTCAAAATATCATTGCCAAATCTGACAACGTTACTCGACGTTCAGTACAACCCGAGCAATTTGCAGAGCCTGCTGAATCGGCGCTTTGGGAATGGATATGTACCCTTGATGGCGCCCAGGATTCATCCTTGACCACTCGTTTGGCCCGCATCAATGAAGGCGCAGCAATGCTTGCTCGTTATTTCGAGGATGTTATGGTGAACGTCGATACTATCGAATTGAAAGAAAATAGGCTCAATACTTTGCGCCATTTGAACCAGTCACTGACCAACATTGCGGCCTTCAATCTGTTACAAGGCGCTGAAACTTAAATCGAAGGGTTGCTCTACGCTCTTGACCCAAATTTCCAGCACTCGCAAAGTCAATACCTTTCGCAGGTCCCTCGGCCTGAATTGCTCCCGCTCAAGAGAGACAATTCCAAGCTAGACGTCCAAGTTCGCAACCGCCATCGCGTTGGCTTCAATAAAGGCTCTACGGGGTTCAACTTGATCCCCCATCAAGGTATTGAAAATTTGATCTGATGCAATCGCATCTTCAATACTGACTCGCAACATGGTTCGATGATCCGGATCCATGGTGGTTTCCCAAAGTTGATCGGCATTCATTTCGCCCAAACCTTTGAATCGCTGGCGAGACTGACCCCGCATGGCTTCTTTTTGTAACCATTCGAGTCCGTGACTGAATCTCTCTATCGTCTGACTGCGTTCGCCTTTTTTCATGACACTGCCAGATGGCACTTGTTGAGACATACGAGCACCGAAATCTGCCAGCGCCCGATAATCTGATGAGGCAAAAAAGTCTTGGTTGAACACGTAGGTCCTTTTAAACCCATGGTTAATCACCTGAACAACGGGCAGCGTGAGACCCCGTTCCGTATCCTCTTGCCATTCTGTTTCATACTGCACTTGAGCGTTTTGCAGGCCGCTCAATTCGGCACCCAAATTTTCGATAAACGTCTCTACTGTGCCTCGATCTGCCAAATCGGCGCTATTCAATTGCGGGACGTACTGTAAGCTTTTAAGCACTTCTAACGGATAGAGTCGTTCTAACCGCCGGAGATTGTCTTGAAACAGAAAATATTCTTGCGCCAAAGCCTCGAAATCTGCCGCCGACATCGACTCGGCTTGATCAGCAGGCAACAAACTGGCGTCGTCTAACGCTAATTCGAGCACGTACGAATTAAGTTCTGCTTCATCTTTTATATAACGCTCTTGTCGACCGCGTTTAACCTTGTACAAAGGCGGTTGAGCAATTAAAACGTGCCCCCGCTCAATCAGTTCTGGCATGTGACGGAAAAAGAAGGTTAACAACAGCGTTTTGATATGCGCGCCATCAACATCTGCATCTGTCATTATGATAATTTTATGGTAGCGCAATTTATCGGGATCGAACTCCTGCCGACCAATGCCGCAACCTAGCGCAGTGATCAGCGTGCCTACCTCAGCCGAAGACAACATTTTATCAAATCGAGCTTTCTCGACATTTAAAATCTTGCCTTTAAGGGGCAATATCGCTTGATACTTACGATCTCGGCCTTGTTTCGCTGACCCGCCAGCGGAATCACCCTCGACTAAAAAAATCTCCGACAGCGATGGGTCCTTTTCCTGACAATCCGTTAACTTACCCGGCAAGCCTGCAATGTCTAAGGCACCTTTGCGACGCGTCATCTCTCGAGCTTTTCGTGCGGCTTCTCGCGCCCGCGCTGCATCAATCATTTTCTGAACAATGGACTTCGCTTCGGCTGGGTTTTCCAGCAAGAAATCCGCAAAATATTGCCCCATCTCCTGCTCTACGGCTGTTTTCACCTCTGAGGAAACCAATTTATCTTTGGTCTGGGACGAAAACTTAGGATCTGGAACTTTAACCGATATGATGGCCGTCAAACCCTCCCGTGCATCATCTCCGGTGGTATTCACCTGAGCTTTTTTGCCCAGGCCTTCCCGCTCGATGTACGTATTGAGGGACCGTGTCAACGCCGTCCGAAACCCTTGAAGGTGCGTTCCTCCATCACTCTGAGGAATATTATTGGTATAAGCCAATAACGTTTCTTGGTAGGAATCATTCCACTGCAGCGCCACTTCAACGCCGATGCCGTCTTCACGGTTCATTTGGAAGTGGAAAACCTCACCCAAAACGGACTTGTTCTGATTCAGATACTCAACAAATGATCGAACACCACCATCATAATGGAACGATTCGGATCGGCCTGACCGCTCGTCAGTCAACGTAATGGAGACGCCAGAGTTTAGAAACGACAACTCTCGGAGCCTTTTCGCCAGAATGTCGTAATGGAACTCGATATTGGTAAATGTTTCGGTCGAGGGCTGAAACCGACACCGAGTCCCAGTCCGATCCGTTTGACCCACAACCGATAATGGCCCTTGCGGCTCACCGTGATGGTATACCTGCTCCCAGACTTCACCTCCGCGCCAAATGGTCAGAGTCAATACTGACGACAGTGCATTCACCACCGAAACCCCAACACCGTGAAGCCCACCCGAAACCTTGTAATTGCTATCGTCAAATTTACCGCCGGCATGAAGCACGGTCATAATGACTTCAGCGGCTGACTTACCCTCTCCCTCGTGAAAATCCGTGGGAATACCTCGGCCATCGTCTGAAACCGTAACCGATTGATCGGGATGAATAATGACTTCGATGCTCGAACAAAAACCCTCTAACGCTTCGTCAATCGAATTGTCAACCAACTCCTGAACCATGTGGTGCAAACCCGTGCCATCATCAGTATCACCAATGTACATCCCCGGCCGTTTGCGAACCGCTTCTAGCCCCTTGAGCACCTTGATACTGGTTGAATCGTAAGTTCGTTCGTCTGTCATGAATTCACCCTCCGCTGCCCTCAATTATACCCTGTTTCACGTGAAACAACTGGTTTAATTTGGTGCCCCAAATTTGGCGATGCGCTTCCTGGGTTGTGCTGGTCGTAAACACTTGAGAGGCACGCATCGTCATACAATCCCCCATTGCTTGACGATAGTGAGGATCAATTTCTGAGCCTGGGTCATCGACTAACATAATCGTTTTCTGGCTCACAGCACTGGGCAACAACGACAATTGGGCCAGACCTAACAGCCAAGCGACCATTTTCGCCTCACCTCGGCTCAAATGCTCCGCGACGGGACGACCGCCAACCGAAAGACGAAGATCCGACCGATGTAACCCTTTTTGCGAGAACCCTCGTTTCAAATCTGTTGGTAAATCCTCTTCTAACGCAGCCTTGAGGTCTCGGTCCTGGGGC
>NZGC01000093.1 GCA_002689445.1 Gammaproteobacteria bacterium | reverse complement strand
ATAACCAGCAGATGAGCAGCAGGAACATCGGCTCGCTGCAAACGCAGCCCAAGCCAGTAGTCCTCTAATCTTGCAGATAGCGATCGTGAGGCTGTCTTAGCGTGACTCAGTGACTTGGTACGGAGTGATTTAACGATTCTAGGTTTAGCATAGAAATCAGCTAAATCTTGTGGAACAGCTTTAGAGAAATAATACACACCACCTTTTCGGTAAGTGTAGGAAGGATGCTTCAGTGTCTTCAATTTTGTCTACTCCTATTCAGCGATTTCGGAAAAATCCGAAGCTGAACAAAGAGTTAACAACTTTTAAAAGTAGAATTTGGTGGAGCTAGGCGGGATCGAACCGCCGACCTCGTGACTGCCAGTCACGCGCTCTCCCAGCTGAGCTATAGCCCCACACGAAACTTTTCGATCCTCGGTGGATGGATCACTGCTGGCGTTACGACAATCGCCGCTTTGAGGGAGCGAATGCTATCGCGAAGCCACAACAGGTTCAAGTCGCTTGTGACCCAAGCTCAGTGCCTCTGGTCAAATTCGAAGCTTGCTAACCCCAGTTTACTACCCGCGACTGCCCGGCGCCGGTGGTGTTTCAGGGGGGCCTGCAAAGCACTGGGCGATCGCCATCCATTCGTGCGCCGGCTCGCCGTAGATCATAAGTTCGACATCGGCGACATTTCTCACTTGTGTCACCACATGACAGAAATCCACCGCACTTCCCTCAATAAAATTGTCTTCCGAATAATCATTGAAAGCCCAAACCTTTCCGCTTGGCGCGGTAAGCTCAACATAGGGCGCAGGTCCAGGGGACTCTAGTCCTCGATTGGCAAATGTCCAGCCATAAGTTTTGACCCCAATTACCGCAATATTGTGGAGCCGGTCTGATTCTTGTCGCTCCTGCCCCAGCACATCAAAGACCGCCCTGCCGTGTGCCCAGGTTTCCATCTGACGTGCTGTGCCAAACATCCTCACCCCCATGTCTGGACCAAACCAGGGCACTCGTGCGCGTTCATCGAGATCACCTAACAACGCTGCGAGCGACGAGAGCGTTTGCCACCAGGCCTCGCGGAGTTCATCACCCTTCAGAGTCGGCTGCATCAATGTCAATGCAGCACCTCCTTCTCGTTTCATCGCGTTGAATGCCTCAGCATCGGTTAGCGCGAGCCGAGCAGCAAGATCAGTACCGTGTAGATGCTGGACCACCTGATCGATAGTCCAAGACTTAAACGACGTGTTGCGCTGCCAATCCGGCGCACTACATTCCAACAATAGGGCATGCAAGGCAGCGCCTTCGGCTAAAAAATCTTCAGCGATGGATGTCATTTTTTGTGTCCCAACCCGCGGTACTCTGCGTCTAATTTTTTCGTTTGCTTCTTCGAGACGCCTCCGAGCACCTCAATGGCAGCCCGAATTCGGGCTCGGGTCATATCAGGCCCCAACACTTGCATCGAATCAAACAGCGGCGGCGCTACTGGTCGACCGCTTAAAGCAATAAACAGCGGACCAAGCAGATCTCGAATTTTGACATCCATAATATCTGCAAGGTGCTTGAGACGCGCCTGCAAATCACTGCTTTGCCACGCAGTCACCTGCTCAAGCTGCCATAAGCTGAACTGCAATATCTTCAGCGTTGTTTCAGGCGGTGTTTTCAGCTTGGCGAAACTCTCAACACTGATCTCCGGCAACCCCTCTAGCAAAAAAGCAGCCAGCGGAGCGACATCACTAAACACCTCTACTCGCTCTTTGATGAGCGGAATAATCTCCAACAGCTTATCTCGATTCAAAGCCCACTCGACCAATCGGTCTGCCAAAGCATCGTCATCTAGCGTCTCCCGCAACCACCTGCCGTTGAGCCATTTCAGCTTTTCCACATCAAACACCGGTGCGCCCATACTGATGCGGCTGATATCGAAATTCGCCACCATGTCTGACAACGGAAATTTCTCCTCACCTGACGGAAGGCTCCAACCCAGCATGCCCAAATAATTCACGACAGCCTCTGGCATGAATCCCATGTCTTTGTAATAGCGAATGCTGGTTGGGTTTTTGCGTTTGCTGAGCTTACTTTTATCGGGATTTCGCAAAAGTGGCATGTGAATTAACTCCGGCATCGACCAACCAAAGTATTCATACAGCAGCTGATGTTTTGGCGCCGAATTAATCCACTCCTCGCCTCGGATGATATGAGTGATTTCCATTAGGTGATCATCAACCACAACCGCTAGATGATAGGTCGGAAACCCATCCGCCTTTTGCAATACCTGCATATCAATCTGGCTGTAATCAATCTCGATGTCCCCTCGTAACCGGTCTTGAATGACACAAATCCCTGTCTCTGGGACTTTCATTCGCACCACCGAGGGCAAGCCTTTCGCTAAATTGGCGTCCACCTCGCTCTGACTCAAGCCTGCGCAGGCCCCGTCATAGCGTGCTGTCTCACCCGAGGCGATTTGTTGTTTGCGCATTTCATCAAGGCGCTCTCGAGTACAAAAACAATGGAAAGCATGACCCGCATCAACCAATTGCTGGACATGCGCTTGGTAGATCGGCAACCGTTCACTTTGACGATAAGGCCCCTTGGGACCGCCGATATCCGGTCCTTCGTCCCAGTCGAGCCCAAGCCACTTTAAAGACGCCAAAATAACTTCTTCCGACTGCTGGGTGCTTCGCGCCACATCCGTATCTTCTATGCGCAGTAGAAACTCTCCGCCGTGAGCCTTGGCGTAGCAGTAACTGAAAAGCGCCATATACCCCGTACCGACGTGAGGATCTCCTGTTGGCGATGGCGCCACCCGTGTTCGAACCATGCTTACCCTCTAACCCACGATCGGGAGGCTAATAGTGCTTAAAATTATTCGATTTCCAGAACAAGAAACCCCTGAGAGGGAAATGATACAATAAACCTCACCAAACATTAATTCGTTGTTCATGACACACCCTTTGCTTTCAGTTGCTCCGATGATGGGATGCACCGACCGACATTTTCGCTACCTTTTAAGGCTAATCTCCCCCAGCACATTACTGTATAGCGAGATGATCACCACCGGCGCGTTACTCCACAATGAACCTGCTGCTTTTCTGCAACACGCAGCCGATGAGCCGGTCGTGCTACAACTTGGCGGTAGCGATCCCACAGCCTTAGCTGCTTGCGCCAAACTCGCTGAGGATTTCGACTACCAAGCCGTGAATCTCAATTGCGGCTGTCCTAGTGATCGAGTGCAGACCGGTGGCATTGGCGCATGTCTTATGGCGACGCCCGACCTGGTTGCGGACTGTTTTTCTGCGATGCAAGCAAACACCCATTTGCCGGTTACCATCAAATCCCGGATTGGCATTGACGATAAAGACCAGTATGACGATTTTCTAAGGTTCGTTGCGCCGCTTTACGAAGCCGGCTGCCGAACGTTTATCGTCCACGCTCGCGCAGCGATTCTCAATGGTCTGTCACCCAAAGACAATCGAGAGATCCCGCCGCTTAAATACGATTACGTCACTCGAATTCAGAAGGATTTTCCCGAGGCGACCTTTGTGCTTAACGGTGGGTTAAAAACCGTCGCACAAGCACTGGAGGTCATGGCCGAGACCCCGTCAGTCATGCTGGGCCGCGCCATCTATCATTATCCATGGTTGCTGGCCGATCTCGATACCGCACTTGGATTGAGATCGGCCCCCCTTATTCGTCACGAAATTATCGCCGAGTTCCGTGACTACATGGTACGCCAGTTGGGCAAAGGGGTCAGACTCAAGCACATGACGCGTCACTTGCTCGGGCTACACCTAGGGCAACCCGGTGCGAGACAATATCGACGCTACCTGAGTGAACACATGTTTGAAGACGAGGCTGACATTGATGTCTTCGATGTCGCCCAATCACACCTACAATCCCAAGCCGAGGCAGCCAATTCATGATCAAAAAATTGACCCAGTGGTTCAGTGACGCCGTCGAGGAAGTTGAACAAAGCGAAGAGCAGGAATCCGCGCATCAAGAGCTTGCGCTGGCAACTGCCGCGCTGATGATGGAAGTTGCACGAGCTGACTTTGATCGCAGCGAGGACGAAAAGTTACTGATGATCGATCAGTTGACCGCCCGGCTTAATTTAACCCCGCGTGCTGCCCAAGGCCTGATCGAGCTGGCTCAAGACGCCACCGAGGAGGCACACGACCTTTATGGATTCACGAGTGTNATAAACGATCGCTATAACTACCAAGAGAAGAAACNANTGATGATCGAACTCTGGGAGGTTGCACTGGCCGACACCCAAATCGATCCTCAGGAGGACCACATTATTCGCCGCATCTCGGGTTTACTGAGCATCGATCACAGCGACTTGATGCATGCCAGGGCGGTCGCTAAACAATGAGCGCGCTTTGCTAACCCAGGGCTAGCATCGCTGATCGAAAATCAGGGCTGGTGCATGTTCAATTTGACGAGTTTAGCTTGCAGCGGCCCCAGGTGCTTGCTGCACCTCAGATTCTAGCGCACCAACCAAGTCACAGAAGCGCTGCTCGTTCTCGGCGTTTAAATGCATCAGGGTTTTATGGGCGTCGAGCACCTGTTCCCGAAGGCTAGCTTCACTGATTTGGTCCGCAATCAACTCGACCATCTGAGAATCTGCCCCGGCCATTCCTCTCAACATCACGCAAATCTCATGGAACCCCATACTGTCGAGGACCCGACTGATGTCTTCATGAGCGAACAATAAGGTCGGTTTAAAACCAAATCTTGCGTGGGTCGCGATGGCAATCTTTGCCAGAAACCCAAGCGCCGTACTATCAAGCGACTCGGCATCACTAAGATCGATAATCACCGATTGCAAACCACTACACTCGGTCAGCTGCTCTAGATAACGGCTAAGGACAGGCCCTTGCGATACTCTAACAGCACCTATCGGTTTCAAAATATGACTGGTACCCAGCTTTCGGTGCAGAATCTTCCCGCTCACATCAAACCTTCCTTACGAGACTCACGACAGACGCATCGTCTGACAATCCTTCGTTCGAAACCTCAAATAAGCGATCGAATACACCATCGATCTCCCCAGAGTCGTTCTCTACGAACGACCTAAGCCAGCGCTCTTGCGCTGCCACCGTATCGCCAGGCATCTCAGCTAACACACCATCTGAGCAAACCCACAGTGCGAAGCTTTGATCAAGCTCCAGCTGGTGCGAATCATACTCTTTCGACTCCAATAAACCTAGAGGTAAATCACTGGTTTCCAGCGCCTGGGCTTGCCCTTTTTGAACCAAAAGTGGGTGGGGGAAATGACCCGCCACGCAGTAATCCAAAACATTTCGTTTCAAATCCAATCGCATCAAAACACAAGTCGCATGATGCCCAAATACTGCATCACACAAAGCCTTATTTAGGGTACTCATCAGATCTGCGAGAGATTCGGTAGGCTTGGCTGCTAGATGTGCCTTCATATTGCGAAACTGCTCGTGTAACCAAACGGTCACAAGCGCACTACCTGCATCGTGGCCTGAGACATCGGCCAAACACGCCAACACAATCTCTTCTCCCACTGCATCAAATTGCACAAAATCGCCTGCCAATTCACCGGCGGGGCGCATGTCAAATGCAATCGTTGTTTTACCCACGACCAATGCCTCACTCGGCATCAGTTGTTTCTGAACTTGTTTGCCGGAATGGGTAGCAGGGCTGAGCAAAGCCAAGGAGTCCGCTTGCGTTCTCGAAATCGTTTTGCCAGACAACCTCTGCCTTTCTGAGAAGGCAATCGTCTGATCATGAAAACGTCGCAGCTTAGCTTGAAAATCCCCTGCCAATAATTGCCGAGACGCCAGAACCTCTGGCACCAGATCATGTCCGCCGGAGGCATAGAAATCTTGAATATGATCGACCTGATTGAAACCAAAGCCAATTATCTGGCTGCAAGGGGATCGGTCTTGCCAGCGATGCAAGTAAGGCTTGCATGCTTCAAAGGCTCCACCGCACTCAATTACCACCAGCGCCGGTATCGGCTGGGGCTTCTCGAAGGTTGCTATCGCATCTCCGGCTTCGCCGGTGATCGCCACATTTTTGAGGGCAGAAACCACACCCTGACTGTCCAGGGCCGCCTGCTCACCCAACACCAAAAAGGCCTGTATTTCCGCCAGCGCTCTTCACCCTACCCTTACATGGCGACCTGAGTTTAACATGCTTTAATTAACAATCGAGCGATCGAACCGAATGAGCACCACACTGACCTCTTGCCTTACTGAAGCTCAAGCCATGCTTTTTCGAGTCGTTTTTCCGAGATAGGGAATCGGGTGCCAATCGGTTGGGCAAACACCGAAACCCGGTACTCCTGGAGCAACCACTCGAATGCTCGCGCTCGCGGATGCTCCCGATGAGGATAGGCCTCCAACCGCTTTTCAAACTGGATGACCTTCTCTAACTGGGCCTGCTCACGGGCTAGATTGCCCTCGAGCTTATCGCAGCGATAATTCAAAGCTTTTAAATATCGCGGATATGACAGCAAGGTATCGGCATCGACCCATTCAACGAAACCATCACGGAGCAACCACTTAAGCTGCCGGCGGATATCATCTGTCGACGGTTGAAGCACTGGGAGCGATAAACCTTGCAGTCGCAATTCAACTTGGGTGGCTAAGGTTAAAGCCTCCCCTAGGGAAGCGACCAGCCGTTGACCGTGATCAAACAGCTTACTCCTGTCCGCCACCCTGTCTTTAAACTCTTCAAGTGAGCGTACCGAAGGCCTGCCTTCCACCAACATGTGTCGAAAAGTTGCTTGCACAAGCGCGCTGAGTAAGCGTTGAGCATCTCCCCGTGCGGCATACTGCAAACCCAGCGACTTAAGGCCCGGGAGCTGCTTTTGCAAGTATTTTACTTGATCCGGCAAAGCCAACATTAACAATCGCGTGACCCCATGAGGATGCGAGGTCTCAGCTCGCTCCACATCGTCATAGACCACAAGGTCCACCTCTTGTCCTCGATCTACAAGAGCTGGAAAGCCTTTGATATGGATACCGCCCTTATCGCTGGTCACGACCTCTGGCAACGCCTCAAAGTCCCATTGTTTAAGCGCTTTACGATTGAGCTCGTGCTGATCGCTTTGGGTTGTGACCTTGCCTTTGAATTGTTCAAACAGGATCTCAAGATTTCGCCCTGCACCGACAACCTGACCCTTTTCGTCAAGAATTCGGACTTGGATGGAGAGGTGCTTATCAAGAGCCGCCACTTGGAAATCGCCCGCGGCGATCCGCACGCCGCTTAATCGGAACAATCGGTCAGCGAGAGCAGCCCGCAAGGAACCTTTTTCCTTGTCCAATCCCTCAAGCGCCCGTTCGGCGAAGGCTGGTGCCGGCACAAAATTCTTCCGCAAATTTTTAGGCAGCGAGCGGATCAAAGCGAGACACTTCTCGGGTAACAAGCCTGGGACCAACCAATCAAGTTCCTCGGCCGAGACCTGATTCAGCAACGCTAAGGGTACGTCCACAGTGACTCCATCATCGGTCGCTGCTGGATCAAACGCATAATTAAGCGGCAATGCATTTTCACCGACGGTTAAAGCGTCGGGGTACAATGCACCTGATAATTGAACGTCTTTCTGTAAAAGAAAGTCTCGGCTCAGGCGCAATTGTTGGCCTAAATTTCGATTGGCTTTTAGGGCCCCTGCCAATTCAATTTCACTGACCACATTGCTGGGCAACTTTGACTCATAAAATTCGTGCAATCGCTTTTGATCGACCAACAGGTCCCGTTTGCGACTCTTCGATTCCAATCGCTCGATTTCGTCAATCAATTGCTGGTTCTTGACCAGAAACCCAAATCGTCCAACCAATTGCTGCTCGACTAAGGCCTCATGGATAAATAATGATCGAGCGCCTTCGGGATCAATATTGGCGTAGTCGGTTTGACGTTTTTTAACCAGGACGACACCAAATAAACTCACTTCTTCGAAACACAACACTTGCCCGCGTTTGGCGTCAAAAAACGGTTCAAAGTATCGACGTTTGACCAAATGCGCGGCAGCTTGCTCAACCCATTCTGGCTGAATTTCGCAATTGATACGTGCGAATAATCGACTGGTCTCGACCAGAGCCGCTGCCATTAACCACTTGGGCCGGCGCTTAACGACACTCGAACCCGGAAAAATATGATATCGACGATTTCGAGCGCCTGCGTAATCACCTTTATCCGTTCTCTCAGCGACTTGCCCTAAATAGCCTGGCAAAAGGGCTCGATGAACCTGCTCGTAATCGCTTTCGCCTCGGTTAATTCGAAAACGTTTTTCTTTACAGACCACCACCAATTGGGTGTGTATGTCTCGCCACTCTCGCATTCGCATGAACGAGAGAAAGTGCTGACGGCAATACTTTCTGAGCTCGCTTTGGGATCGTTCCTGGCGCTCGCGCTCATAGCCCTGCCAAAGATTCACCAAGTCCATAAAATCGGATTGCCCATGATGCCACTCTCGATGGGCCTCATCGGCTTTTTGTTGAGATGTAATCGGTCGCTCTCTTGGGTCCTGCACAGCGAGGCCACTGGCTATGATCAGTACTTCCTTTAAGCAGCCAAACCGATTGGCCTCGACGAGCGCCCGTGCCAGCCTTAGGTCCACCGAAAAATCCGCTAAATCACGCCCAATACGGGTCAGCCTGCGATCACTATCGATCGCCTGTAGCTCGGTGAGTAATTGAAACCCATCTGAAAGCTGGCGCTGTTCGGGACGCTCAATAAACGGGAATTTTGCAGGATCACCCAAACGAAGCTTTAACATTTGCAGTAGCACCGCAGCAAGATTGGTGCGCAGGATTTCTGGGGTCGTAAAATCAGGTCGACTCAGAAAATCTTCTTCCGCATAGAGTCTAAAACAGACACCGTCACTGATTCGCCCGCAGCGGCCTTTGCGTTGATCGGCACTCGCTTTCGAAATCGGCTCGATGGGCAAACGCTGAATTTTAGATGTCACACTGTAACGAGATACTCTTGCGTTACCCGGATCGATAACATAACGGATACCCGGAACCGTGAGGGACGTCTCGGCGACATTCGTCGCCAGTACCACCCGCAATTGGGTGAGTTTCGAGAAAACCCGATTCTGTTCTTTGGCGGTTAGCCTTGAATATAGGGGCAAAATTTCTGCAGCGACGGGCCACTTTCGCCGCAATAACTGCGCGACTTCACGAATCTCTCGTTCGCCCGCCAAGAAAATCAACACCCCTCCGGGATATCGGTGCTGCTTCTCTAACTGTTTGACTTCATCTAACGCGGCTAAAATTCCACGATGCACCGAATCAACATCCTCGTCAGCACCTGACTCTAAAGGGCGATAGCGCACCTCGACCGGATAGGTACGACCTGTTACCTCAACAATCGGAGCTCTTGAAAAGTGTGCTGAAAATCGTTCGAGGTCAATCGTTGCTGAAGTGATAATAACTTTTAGATCGGGTCTTTTTGGCAAAATCCTTTTGATGTAACCCAACAAAAAATCAATATTCAGGCTTCTTTCATGCGCTTCATCAATGATCAGCGTATCGTATTGCTCCAAAAACCGATCGGTTTGAGTCTCGGCCAATAAGATGCCATCGGTCATCACCTTGATTAAGGTTTGATCACTGGTCTGATCTCCAAATCGAATTTGAAACCCGACTGCTGCGCCGAGTTCACAAGCCAATTCCTCTGAGAGCCTTGCGGCAACGGTTCGAGCCGCTACCCTTCTCGGCTGAGTATGACCGATTAAGCCATGCACCCCCCGACCCATCTCGAGGCAGAGCTTAGGAAGTTGGGTGGTTTTGCCTGAACCGGTTTCACCCGCAACGATGACCACCTGGTGCTTATCGATGGCCGCCTTAAGGTCTGCTAGACGCGTGACGACCGGGAGTGTCTCAGGATAGCTGACGTTGGGTTTATGCGCGAGGCGCTCGGCAACCAGGGCTTTAGAAGCCGCCAACCGTTTCTGAAACTGCTTGACCTGACGAGGATTACGTTTGAGTTTAGATAGACTAAACCGATCCCGAATCATACACCCGCGGAGATCTTCCTCCGGGCCAGATCGCGAACTCATTTTGGGCATGGTCTTCCGCTAATTGATGGGACAGTTGATCCGCTGACGCGAGCGTGCCTGTCGAACTATTTCGACAGGACGTTCATACCATCTTCAATACCGCGAATGGTAAGCGGGAACATCTGATCGTCAACCATTTTTTTGGTGAGCGCGACCGAGGTTGAATATTCCCAAGTGTCCTGAGGTGTTGGATTGATCCAAATCACCTTATCGAAAGTATCTTGCACCCGCTGCATCCAGATCGCGCCCGACTCCTCGTTCCAGTGTTCCACACTGCCGCCGGAGTGAGTGATTTCATAAGGAGCCATAGTGGCATCGCCGACAAATATCACTTTATAGTCGTGACTGTACTTATGCAGAATATCAAACGTATCGATTCGCTCGTTCATTCGACGCCGATGCTCTTTCCAGACGCCGTCATATATGAAGTTATGAAAATAATAGGTTTCGAGATGTTTAAACTCCGATCGGGCTGCCGAAAATAACTCTTCGCAAACGCGAACATGCGCATCCATCGAACCGCCATTGTCTAAAAACAGCAAAACCTTGACGGTATTACGCCGTTCAGGCCGCATGACGATATCAAGTAGGCCGCCGTTTTTCGCCGTTTTATCAATGGTGTTATTGATATCGAATTCGTCATCGGCTCCGGTTCGAGCCAACTTGCGCAATCGGCGCAGGGAAATCTTCAGGCCTCGGGTCCCCAACTCAATGTTGTCATCGTAGGCTTTGTAGTCCCGCTTATCCCACTGACGCTTGCCACGACGTTTCTTCCCACGCTTGTCATCCCCAGCGTCGCCACGACCATTTTTGCCTTTTCCTTCTTTATCCTTCTCGTCGCCTTCGCCTCGCGCCTTCTTCTCCACCTCTCGCTTAAACGCTTCAATGAGCTTCTCGAGCCCACCCAGACCTTCAATCTTTTCTAGTTCTTCCTTGGACAGCGACTTTTCAAATTCACGACGTAAGTATTCGTCCGGAATCAAACTAGACAAAAGCCCAGCTAAATCCTCTAAGCCTTTGAAATACGTACTAAAAGCCCGATCAAACTTATCGAAATGCCGCTCATCTTTAACCAGAGACATACGACTCAGATAATAAAACTCATCGATATCCGCATACACCAGACGCGCTTTCAGCACTTCGAGCAAATGCAGTAATTCGGTGATCGATACCGGAATTCGAGCTTTTTTTAGCTCCATGAAAAAGTTAATTAACATGTTTAGACTTTCCTCTTGTCCAACTTTCCTCTTGTCCTTCAGTCCCCATTCAGTCGGCGGTCTTAGCCCGACCTCAGCTCTCTACCCGAGATGACTCTCGCCTCTAAACTGAACAACGATGACTCAAAGCCTCTCGCGGCCCCATACCAACGTAGCGATGCCCAGCACCCTGACTTCGCTTCATCGGAACCGGTCCCATCGATCAAATCGACGCTGGTCAGAGTCGATTAGCCTTGACCACCCGAACTGTTGCCACCCGACTGACGGCGATTCATAAACGCCAAACGTTCGAGCAATTGCACATCCTGCTCGTTCTTGACCAATGCTCCATACAGGGGCGGTATCGCTTTCGTGGTGTCTCGATTGGTGAGAATTTCTTCGGGGATATCGTCCGCCATCAACAACTTCAACCAATCAATGAGTTCTGACGTCGAAGGCTTTTTCTTAAGCCCTGGGACTTTCCGAACGTCGAAGAAAATCTCCAACGCTTCTTTAACCAAGTCCTGTTTAATATTCGGGTAATGGACATCAACGATTGACTGCATCGTCTCTCGATCGGGGAACTGGATGTAGTGAAAGAAACACCGCCTCAAGAAGGCATCAGGTAATTCTTTTTCATTGTTCGAGGTGATAACAACAATAGGACGGGTCTTGGCTTTAACCATTTCTCCCGTTTCGTACACATAGAACTCCATCTTGTCGATCTCTTGGAGCAAATCGTTCGGGAACTCGATATCGGCTTTATCGATTTCATCGATCAGCAATACCACTTTGCCTTCTGCTTCAAAGGCATCCCAAAGCTTGCCTTTCTCGATGTAATTTTTAATGTCATGAACCCTGTCGTCTCCGAGTTGAGAGTCTCGCAACCGCGATACAGCGTCGTACTCATACAACCCTTGTTGGGCCTTGGTCGTGGACTTAATATTCCACGAAATTATAGGCAAACCCAAGGACGCCGCAATTTCCTCAGCGAGCATCGTCTTACCGGTTCCCGGTTCTCCCTTGATTAGCAGCGGCCGCTCTAACGTGACAGCAGCGTTAACTGCCATCTGTAATTCATCTGTTGCGATATAGGTATTCGTACTGGAAAATTTCATAGCGTCGCTTACATCCTAATCAATAATTAATTTTTGAGAGCCTCGTACTTTAATTTGACTGGTCTTGCATAGCAAGGCCACTCAATCTGCCATCGAAACCCCTGTTTCTTCTGGCTTGGTTGGCCTCGTTGCGCTCGAGTTTTGATGCGTCACATAGGCATAAACCAAAACTCCAGCCGTCATCGCTAAATAAGCGATGAGCAAGACCAAGCCACCTTCCAACGTATTGGAGGCGCCCCGTAATAGCAAGTCCATTGCCAAGGTCACTAGGGCCGGCGCGAAATAACCAGGATATTCAGCGATCTCCCAGGGCGTGAAGGCCAGCACCCAAAAACTACCCAAGACCAGTCGGCGCGCAATCACCCCCCAGTTTGTAAGCAAGCGATGCAACTGCCAGGCGAAGACGCATCCAAAACTAAAATAGATCAACCAAGCAAGCGCGTAATCCCAAGATCCCATCACTTATTGCTCCACCCAATGAATAATCCTGTCCTCAAAATCTTCATCATGAACAAAGGCCTCAGACACGCACCGGCCCGCGACTGAAATGCCTGCCTCATGAACCGATTCTGCGCGCCCAGACACCAATGGGTGCCAACTCGGCAAGGCTTGCCCCTCGGCAATCAGCCGGTAAGCACAGGTCGTAGGCAACCAATGGAAGGTATCCACGTCATCCGGGGTCAACCAAACGCAATTAGGCACCAGGCGATTGCGGTCTTGGTACTCGGTACATCGACAGGCATCCTGTTCAAGATATTGACAGGCGACGTCTGTGTAAAACACCTCTTCTGATTCCTCGTCCTCGAGTTTATGCAGACAACATCGAGCACAACCATCACACAAAGATTCCCACTCCTCGGAGGACATCTGCCGCAACGTTTTGGTTTCCCAAAATTTCATCAGGACTCGACCGGCGGCATTTGTAAATAATAACCTTTGTCTTCAAGCGCCGTGAGCACCGCCAAGGCATCGGCCCTAGCAAGCACCTTGTCAGGCGTCAGCGTCATGTTTAAAACCGCTTCGGCGTCGCCAAATTGTTGAAGTAGCGCAGGCGGCACTTGGGTCAACCCTTGCGCCTTTGGCACGTAAACGTAGAGATACTCGCGGAGCGATGATTTGTAGACTGACACCTCCATCACTTACCAATTGCCTCGAGTAACGGCTTGCCAATGATCGCTGCTCGCCATCCCATCATGTGCTTTGGCAGCGCCGCTTTGCCTTGATTATCTGACTTAATAATCGACTCTAGATCACGACGTCGGCCCAACAACTCCGGCGCAATGTTCAACAATTTGGCTTGCTGGGCTAAAACTTGCCGTAAACGATCGAGCTTCGTCTTGTTCACAGGCGTGGTATCGATAACCGGCTTTGGCGGCAGCTCTGCTTCAGGGATAGCACTTGCTTGACGCACGAGCTCAACGAGCACCTCGCCGTAGCGACTGATTGCTCGGCGTGATAGCTGCGTGTTTTGTGCCAGCGCCGCCACCGAGTCAACTTGGCTTAATACAAGACTCAACACTGCCTCACCTTCTACGATTCTATTACGCGGCACATTCTGCCGCTGAGCTTCTTGTTCTCTCCAGGCACAGACGACCTTGAGTAATTGCAGTTGTCGCCGATTCAAGCTGCTGTAGCCTTTAATTTTAAAATAGGCTTCGTCGTGCGGAGTTTGGGTGGGCAATTGTTCGGTCAACTTCTTCGATTCCGTGATGACCCATTCATATCGGCCTAACGCTTTGAGTTCTGCTGCGAGCTTCGGATAAATATCGAACAAGTGAATGACATCTAGGGCCGCATAATCACACTGACTTTGCCGCAGGGGCCGCGCCAACCAATCTGAACGGGTTTCACCTTTGGGCACATCGATTTCCAGGTAATGCGCTACTAACTTTTGATAACTTAAAGCGTATCCAGCTCCGACCATTGCCGCCGCAATTTGAGAATCAAACACCGGGGTGGGCACACACCCCAACCAATGCTGAAACACCTCCATATCCTCAGAACCGCTGTGCAGCACCTTGAGTGTTGCTTCATGGGTCATGAGCTCGCGCAACCCCTCTAAATGTTCGATCGTTAGCGGGTCTACCAAATAATTTGCGGTTCCGATGCCAATCTGGAGCAGCCCGACCATCGGGTAATAGGTATTGAATCGAGCAAACTCGGTATCTACCGCCAGCACCGGCTGATCACGGCAAGCCCTCAGCATGGCAGAGAGCTCAGCGTCCGTTGAAATATAATGATAATCCATCAAAGCTGCTTTCTGCCCTCTATGGCATGTGCTAGCGTGCCACCATCCACAAATTCAAGCTCGCCACCCATTGGGATGCCATGCGCAATGCGGGTCACGGTTATGCCGCCCAAGGCTTGCAGCCGTTCCGACAGATAATGGGTTGTTGCCTCGCCCTCAACCGTTGAGTCAAGCGCAATAATGACTTCTTTAACATCGCTGGAGCATCGGGCCATGAGGGCGTCAATCCCGATTTCCTGCGGTCCGACGCCATCAATCGGCGACAGATTTCCCTTGGTTAAAAAATAATAACCCCGATAACTTGCCGACTGTTCAAGCGCCATGACATCAGCAGGGCTCTCAACTACACATAAAAGGCCTGGATCCCGGCTCTGATCCTCGCACACCGTGCAACATTCTGTTTCGCAGAAATTTCGACACCGTCTGCATTCGTTGATCCTACTTAAAGTGTCTGCCAATGCCTCTGCAAGTCGCTGTCCACCCTGACGATCCCGCTCAAGCAGATGCCATACCATCCGCTGTGCTGATTTTCGCCCAATGCCTGGTAAACATCTGAACGCATCGATTAACTGATCAATTAAGGGTTCGTTCATTGACAATAGGACTCTCGATCGTCACGCACTGAATGGAAACTTAAAACCCGGGGGCATAGGCATACCACCCGTTAAGGACGACATCGCTTCTTTTTGATGGGCCTCGACTTTGCGTACCGCATCGTTAACCGCAGCAGCCAGAAGATCCTCTAATAGCGCTTTATCCTCACTCAACACACCAGGCTCTATGTGGACTCGGCGCACATCATGACGCCCTGTCATTACCACTGAGACCATCCCAGCACCCGCTTCGCCTGTGACTTCTGCTGAGGCCATGGCTTCCTGCATCTCCTGCAATTTGCCCTGCATTTCTTGGGCCTGCTTCATCAGGCCATCCATTCCACCTTTAAACACGGCTAACTCTCTCCTCTTCCTGACATCGGTGTTACTGATCCTTTAACGATCGTTGCACCAAACCCGCTCATCAACTGTTGTACGCCAGGATCAGACACCAAGGTTTGCTCCGCCTGCTTTAGCGCTCGATGACGTTGATCTTCTAACAGTTTGGCGGGTGTCTGTCCGGCAGCAGCAGCTACCTGAATATGAACTTGCGCGGCCTGGCCCAACTGCTCACTGATGGCGTCAGCCAAGCGCTCCGATTGAATCGTGTTAAACAAGCTACTGTGCGCTGGATCAAGCGCGAGCTCAAAGCGCCCATCGGCTATCGACACAAGAATACAATTACTGGCCATGGCGTAGGCGACGCCCCCAAGCCCCGTGCTTACCAATAAATCGCACCATTGCTGGTCCTGGTCCCGGACTTCGGCTTGCTCTCGTGCTGTAGCGATGTCCGTTTCTGTTATGGTCTTTGTCGCTTCTGTATCCGTTTTTATTTCTGTCTTTGTTTGACCATGTGGACCTCGAGCAATCATTGGGCTCTCAGACGGCGGGCGAACTTTTGCAGAATTGTTCTGATGCACCTCGCTAATGGTCTCCGCGCCACGGGCCGAAGCCGACAAGGCAATTACGTTATCTGACTTTTGCGCATTGATAAGCGGCACGGCATCTGCGTCAACGGTGCTTGCGGGACCGGATGCGGTTGAGGAATGAGGGGGGGACGATGATTCTGCATCCCGCTCAGGAAGAGCCCTAGCCTCTGCCGAACTTGTGTTTGGCACTGCTGCTGACTCAACGGCTGCGGGCGCCGCGGCCTCATTGATGGGTTTTAAGCGTTCAGAGGGTGGCACAGAGGGTGCAGCCATCGGCCTAGGTTTCCATTCCACCGAAACGGTTTCGGCCGTCGTCTTCTCTTGCTTTC
>NZGC01000092.1 GCA_002689445.1 Gammaproteobacteria bacterium | reverse complement strand
CAATTTACTGAAAGCAAGGTAAGGTGCTATCGCAGCGGCAGTACCGGTGATGGGTGTAAGAATCCGGCCCTCATCAAGCCCGTTAATCGAGAACGGCAATCATGAAAGGCAATCATGAAAGGCAATCATGGAAGGCATTCATGGAAGGCGATACGAATAGCCGACAAACAGCAGTAACCGCATCAAAGTCACCTCAAGTGCAAAAACGCAAGTGAAGGTGCAAAATAAGGTCAAGGTCAAGGTCAAGGTCAAGGTTAAGATCGGAACTGGCATTAAGCAACGGTGTCGGTTTAAGAGAGACTCAGAGTCAGAGTAAAAGCGTTAGTAGCAATAAGCGTAACAATAAAAAGCACCAATATAAAAAGCACCAGTAAAAGAAACAAAAACAGCCAGCGTAAAAAAATAGGAGAGGAAAATGCTCTATCCAATGTTCGGCATGATCGCTTTGAGTGGTCTGGTGGTGATATTGCTTTATGGATCCCGATTCATTTTGATCAGTCAGGTCGTCAGCTCTGGCAACGGGCTCGAAAGAGCCAAACACGCGGACGAAACCCGCCCTCACCTGCCGGGCGTGTTCAGGAATATTACCGACAACTACAACCATATTTTTGAACAACCCACCCTGTTTTATGCGGTGGTTATCTACTTGCATCTGGTCAACCAGGGAGACGAGGCTAATGTGATGTTGGCCTGGGGGTACGTCATTGCGCGTTTGGCGCACAGCATCATCCAGATTACGATCAATCATGTGCCCTTGAGGATCCTGTTTTTCGTGGTATCGGGATTCTGTCTGCTCGCAATGATTGTGCGAGAGGTATTGCGTTTATTGTAGTGACTCAAGCCACATGGTTTGATTTGTGAGTCCAAAGTGGGTGGGCTAGCGTTAGCGAGGCTGCGTAAACAAGCAGAGGTTATGGCTTGGCAAAGTAAGTCAAAAGAGTTGAAACAGAGCGTTGAAAGAGCGAGTCAGAAGACAGGCTGCTGTAAAGAGAGGGTTTAAAGAGAGGGTTAAAGGCAGATGGTTGAATGCAACGACGAAGCAAGTCTGACAGAAGGGGGAGCCAATGAATCTCATTAGCGACGAAATTCTTATCGACACTGGACAAGAGATGGCAACCTTTGATCCTGTTTATCCTATGTTCGATGACTTTAAGTTTTGGGATCCCTCGGCCTGGACGAATGGTCACCCGTTTAATGCCTATCAGAAAATGCGAGAAGCAGCGCCGATCATGTGGACCAAGGCGGGTAAGGCGCAGTCAGGGTTTTGGTCGGTGACGAAATATCAAGATATCAAGGCGGCAGAGTTGGCACACAAAGTGTTTTCGTCCCAACGGGGCAGCATCAATATGGGTGTCCCAGAGCGTAAACATTGGCGACCCCAGAAGTTGGTTCCAGCGGCTTACAACTCTTTGATTAACTTGGATGAACCGTTGCATCGCGAGATGCGCATGCAGCAAAGCGAATTTTTTTTCCCGGCTTATGTGGAAAAGATACGAGACCGCGTCGGCTTAAAAATCGATGCACTGCTCGATGATGTCGAGGCACGAGGTCCTGTCGTCGATTTTGTTAAGTTGTTTTCTGAAGAGCTGCCTCTGTTCACTTTGTGCGAGATGTTAGGCATCGATGAGGATGATCGCCCCAAAGTTAAAGTTTGGATGCATCACCTCGAAATGGCGGCGCAATTTCTAACCAATCCCTGGCAAACATTTTTTTCAGAGCCCTTGTTCCCGTTTCGATTCAATCGGGTCGTTAACGACATGTTTGCCTATGGTGAATCGGTGATGGCGGATCGACGAGCGTCGCCACGCAATGATTTATTGAGTGTGATTGCCCAGTCAAAAATAGGGAATGAATTGCTCCCGCAGGAGTTTTTGGATGGCTCTTGGCTACTGATTATCTTTGCAGGTAACGACACGTCTCGGAACTCCTTGTCGGGGACGATTCGCCTGATGACGGAGTTTCAGGATCAAAGGGCAATGGTGTTGAGTGACCCCAGTCTGATCCCAAG
This sequence comes from Gammaproteobacteria bacterium, assembly GCA_002689445.1. Classification (GTDB taxonomy): domain Bacteria; phylum Pseudomonadota; class Gammaproteobacteria; order Pseudomonadales; family Azotimanducaceae; genus UBA9926. The sequence goes on along the minus strand of NZGC01000092.1, from coordinate 55,140 downwards.
GATGTCAGAGGAGGCACTACGCATGGTCTCGCCAGTGATGCACATGCGACGTACCGCAACTGAGGATACTGAGCTAAACGGTCAGCGGATTGCGAAAGACGAAAAAGTCGTGCTCTGGTACGGCGCCGCTAATCGAGATCCAGATGTTTTTCCGGACCCCGATCGATTTGATCTGACGCGCGATAATGTCGAAAAACATATCGCCTTCGGCCATGGCGTGCATAAGTGCCTCGGGTCGCGCATCGCCAAAATGCAGTTGCGCATGGCCTTTGAGCGGATTTTCGATCGGTTTCCACAAATTGCCTGGACGGGAAAACAAAGGATTGCGCCTAACCCGCTGGTTCATGCGATTTCGAGCTTACAGGTGAATCTGTATGGCCAAGACGGTAAGCGACCGATTCGAGTGGCAGTATCAAGCTGAGCCTTGGCGCCAACTCACCCATCGGATGATCGACCTGGTACTGACAGCCGCATATAAGCAGTAGGTGATGCAATTTGGGGCGCCAGAGGGGAGGACTTAGACAGCCCATCGGTTGAGCGTAGTTAGTTGTCGAAAACAATGGATTTCCGCAGGAAGGTTGTGGCGGCGCTAAGGCGGCCGACTTGGGGCAGACAGCGAGAAGTTAAAGCGCGCCGCCGCACAAGGGGCAATCGCAAACAGCAGACGATTAATCGTCTTAGAGTCGAATGTCGCCGAGAGGGCCTGGGTTTAACGCTTGGGCATCTGAATCATATCCGGTTCAATCCCTTGCCCGCGCAACCAGTCTCTCAGCACGTAGCCTGTGCCAGCTGGCCACACCAAGCAATCTTCCGGTGGAACCAAGATAAAACTGTCGAGTTCCTCATTGAGGGTGATTGGTCCGCTGGCTGTCACGTGATAGCCGATAATGATTTGATTCATGCGTTCAAAGGGATAGACGCCGATGAGGGTCGGTGGCGATGCTTCGAGATCAAGCTCTTCTTTAACCTCACGTACCGCACATTCGGCGGCCCCTTCGGCATGATCAACAAAGCCGGTGATTAAACCGTTAAAGGCACCCTTCCATGATCGGTTATGGGCAAGTACAACCTTGCCTTCATACTCGACCACAACAGCGGCAACCGGCGTTGGATTGTCATAATTGACAAAGCCACAAGCGAGACTGCATTCGAATCGGTCCGGGCGGACTTCGCTCAAGGGTGCGGCGCACATCGGGCAAAATTTGTAGTGTTTCACGGTTATCACATCCTCAAATTGATGGCCGGCACCTGCCGATAGGTTTGGCGGTAAGCGGTTTGCCGCCTGAATCTAATCAATCCTTGTGCAACGGGTCAAACTCCCGTTGAAGCTAGATGATACGAAGGCTTGGCCTTATCGGGATTTCAGAAGGTTTGAGTGAAAGCCTAATAATTGCAAATCGAGAGTTAAATTCGTAGGCTGAAGTCAGGCTTTCCGATTGAGAGCCGAGCAGAATACCTAAAAATAGCCGTTTACCTCAAAGAATAGGAGTGTTCTATGCTAAAGCGTTTAATCTCACTGATGTCATTGATCGTGTTAGTCAGTGTCAATGTCGGCGTCTATGCGGCCCCATTATTCTATGGGCAGAGTTATGGGTTCGTAGTCTCCGATCCGGCAGCCTTTGTAGCTGCAATGGACAAGTACCGCGCTTCTGCAGCCGGTCAGCAATCGCCTGCAATGCCTGTCCTGGGACAAAACATTGTGAATGGAGACTACGCTTCAACTCACCAGATCAGTGTTTTTTATCCATCGACCGAGGCTATGGATATTAGTAGGAGTCTGAATGCGCAATCTGAAGATTGGCGTGCCTTTCAAGCAACTCTCCGCAATATCGCAACGCCTGAGTGGGAAAATATGTATGCCATCATGATGGCCAAGGTGAAGAAAGACCCTACCGAAATGAGCAGCGCGGTCAGCATCGTCTACGGTATGACCGTGAAAGATCCGGCAGGCTATATTGCCGCGTTTGAAAAATTGCTCGAGTCCGACGCCATGGCAAACTTTCCAGGCAACATTTATTTGGGGCAGAATATTGCCTCGGGTAACGTGAAGGGAACGCACTTTGTGACCTTTGTTGCTGAGTCGACCGGTGCTCTGGTCAATAATGTGATGGCAGTACAGACATCAGCAGCCATGAGCGACTATCTCAGCGCTGTTGCCGATATCAGAACCCTTGAAGCGACCAATATGTTTCGGGAAGTAAAACGTTGGGTTCCCCGCGGAGAGTAATGGGGGTTTGAGTGGCCCCTGCCAATCAAAAAAAACGGGATAACCAGATTGGCAGTGAGGTTCGCCCTAATCGGGAATCAAAAGCTAGGTTGGCGCCGGCGTTTGCATGAGTTTGATCAGTGTGGGTGAGTCATTGTTCGGTCGAGCCCAGCGACTCGATACCNATCGGGTTTAAGGTTAGGCTACCGAGACAACACTGTTTCGGTAGAGGAACCTTGCTATGCCTACNACCCCCGACGAATTTGATCCGGCTCNGATCGCTGGCAACGCTGAGCACGGCGAGCCGATGTATCGCTCTGAATTAGCCTNCAGAGATCCGATGCGCTCGGTGTTAGCGGACAATCCTGAAATTTACTTTGTGCCACCCAAGCGAAGTCNCGAGTGGGGGCAGTGGGAATACAAGGCGGGTGCTTACTACGATACGACTCGCGGTTCTAAACACCCCTTTTGGCAAGACGAAGCGTTACCTCGGCCGACCAAAGACATCTCGAGATTGAGAGCTGACTTTGTGGAATGGGGCTATTGCATGATCGAAGACGCGCTTTCGTCGATCCAAGTCCGCGAGATATTGAGTCGAGTTACTGATCAAGCAGAAGGCGAGCGGCTCGCGGGAATCGCGCAAAAAACGCCCAGCGGGCAAAATATTAATTGCTGCGTCAATAAGGGGCGATGCTTCGAGGGGTTGATTGCTCAGGACCTAGAGGTTGTGCAGGGCGGCGCGTTAATCGAGCAATTGGTCACTGAAGCCTTAGGGGCAAATTGGGTTTGTACGTCCCTGATTGCTTCGATAGCGCTCAAAGGAGGGGTGCCGCAAGCCTTACATCAAGATCAAGATATTGCGCTTGACTCGAGGAGTCCACTTACCGTCAATCTCCTGACCACCATTACCGATGTGGACGAGCGCAACGGCGGGACTTTGGTTATTCCGGGTAGTCATAAAGTGCTATCAGAGGCGTTAAGAGCGCAGCAGTCGGTAGGCAAGTTGCCCCCGGCGATTAACTTAGATGCCAAGGCTGGGACAACAATTATTACCGATGGGCGTCTGTTGCATTCAACTGGGATTAATCATACCGATGTTCCTCGAATTGTGATGCTCAATGGAATGCAGCACCCGTTGTTGCGTCAGCAGGAAAATTGGATGTTATCGGTACGCCCCGAAGTGCTCGATCGAGCCTCGCCTAAATTACTCCAGCGTATGGGCTATCAGGCAACCAATGCGGCCCAGACGAATGAGGGGCATGGCTTTGGTGCCCAGGGCTTGGTCGGAGAAGCGGCAGGGCTGACCGTGGGCTTTAGGCAGGCAGCGGATCGCGGAGAGTACCTGCGCGTGGGAGAGCTATCAGCTCATTCGAAAGAGTCAGAGCTCAAAGCGCCGTTCACGTTGCGAGAGGTCGTCGCCAAGGCCAGAGCGGGTGGGCGAAGCGCGCCTGTGGGCATTGGAGGTGTTAAAGCAAATCCGTAACTTTACCGAGCGGAAAACCCGGGCTTAGCCCCAAAATAAAGATCTAGGCGGATGATCTCAGGGCGGGCAATAGTCTGATTTGGGCTATTTCATCTTGGCGCTCAGGGTCGATGGAATCCCGCACCAAAGCCTGGGTTCGAACGGGCGCTCTCAGCGATCCATAAGTTGTCCCGTTTCAGCCCTTCGGGTGATGAACTTGCTGACGATGGAGGCCCGTACCAAAGCCTGAGTTAAAACAGACGTTCTCATCGATCCAGAAGTTGTCCGGTTTTAGCACTTCGGGTGATGCACTCGCTGACAAGGCGCAGCAGGATACCGCCTAGGATTTACGATACACTGACGGCGCTCTATCGCCAATCAATGGAAACCGGTTATGTCGTTGTACGAGGGAGAACTGTCACCGGCTGCAGAAGCCTACATTTGGGGTTTTCCATTGGTTGCCGTGCATCGAACGCGACAATTACTCTGTTCTCGTTCTGATAGCGGCACCATGAACCACATCGATGATTTGGCGACCCCAAAGGATAAAGCGATTGTGGTACCCAATAATGACACACTGTATTCCTCCGCATGGTACGACCTTCGGTATGGTGATTTAAGCATCGAGGTGCCGGCTATGGATCATCAAAGTAGGTATTGGAACGTGATGATCCTGGATGGCTACACCCATGTAGCTTATGTTTGTCGACGACATCACGGCGTCGCTGGAACGAAAGTACGCGTGACGTTAAATCCCGAAAAACCGCCGGCGAACGATGCCAGTGCGGTTGTGACAATCGGTACGCCCACGGCTTGGGTGATTATCAGGGTTTTAGTTGAATCACCAGAGGATATTGATAAAGCTCGAAATTTGCAGCGCAGTATCAAAGTGCATGCCCCTCCAGAGCATCCCCGTACTCGAACTGAGCGGGCCGGGAGGGCAACGACCATTGCCCAGTCTGGCGCGGCTTTTTTCGATGAGCTTCGAGGTTATATGGAACTAGATCCTCCCGCACTTTGGCATCCGAAGCTTTCGCAGGCAGCGCGTGAAGTCATTGAAAACCCTGAATCAACGACGTTGAAGGGCTTAGAAATGGGGGTTAAAGAAGGCGAGCAACATTTGATGAATCTCAACGACGCAGACTCAGTACGCAGCAATGGTTGGCGTACAGGTCGGCACGCAACCGGTTTTGATGGCGATATCCTGCGACGTGCAGCGGGTGCCAAGTATGGTCTGGGCGGACATCAAGCCATTGAAAATCGGTCTTATGTCGCAGAGCATGATGCCAAGGGCAGGGCGCTAAACGGAGATTATCCGCTACGTTTGAAATTTGAGCCTGATAATCTGCCGCCCTGTCGAGGTTTTTGGTCGCTGACCGCCTATGGAACCGATATGTATCTGGTCGAGAATGACATTGATCGCTGGTCAATCAGTGATCGAACTCCGGGATTGGTGTACGCCGAAGACGGGAGCCTGACCCTTGATATCAGTGCGTCTCGACCTCTTAGGAGTGCTAACTGGTTACCCGTTCCGAGGGGGCGCTATCTGCTCGGGTTAAGGGTTTATGAGGGGGATGCCCCGGTTGTTAGCTGTCAGTGGTTTCCTCCGGCATTGGAGGAGAGAGCATCGCTGCTCGAATAGAGTGGCAACCTTTAACGCGGACCCATTCCGCGACGGGAATTCATGCGCCGCCCAGTGAAGAAAGGGCTGAGTTTAGTTCCCATCGGCGGCACGAGGGGCGTACAGGAGATGGGAATGAAGAAAACATCGACGGGCATTTTGGCGACCGTGCTATGCCTCATCCTAGGGCCAATCGCCGATGGTTGGGCGGAATACTCAAGAGATTACTTGGATAGTCATCCTTTAGTGACCACCCAAATGCCGGGTCCAAAAATCGCTTATCGGCGGGTGGGACCACCGGCGGCGGAAACCGCGGTGTTGGTGATGGGGTTGGGTGCCTCCCATACCGTTTGGGGCGATGACTTTGTTCGTGGGATCGTCGATTCCGGTTATCAAGTGTTGCTCATCGACAATCGGGACACCGGTGGCTCCATCAAATATCGTGACGAGCATAATCCCGTCATCTGGTGGCAGTTGGTCAAGTATCGGCTGGGTCTTCCCGTATCAGCAACGTATCGATTGAGCGACATGGCGGCTGATGTCATCCGTGTGATGGACGAGATCGGTCTGGATAAAGGTCACTTAATTGGTGCCTCGATGGGTGGCATGATCGCCCAGGAAGTCGCGGTTCTCTATCCCGACCGAACCCAAACCTTGGTTTCGATCATGTCAACGACCTGGGGCGATCATCTGCCAGAGCCAGGCCAGCAGTCTACGGCCGCGATCCGCGACATCGCCGATAATGAAGAGCAATCAGAAGATCGTTTGAATTGGATGAGTCGAATGGGTTTCCATCGCGAGGCCATACCGCGTCAAGTGATGGCAATCCTTGAAGCCGGTGATCGGTCCGAATCTGTGGCCAGCATTAAGGTGCCAACTCTTGTGATTCATGGTCGAAATGATCGCTTGTTAACGGTGGAACATGGTGTGCATACGGCAGAAATGATTGAGGGTTCAAAACTGATTATCTATGACGATATGGGGCACAACCTGCCCGATTCAGTCCGGCCACAAATCCTCCAGGAGATTGCCACGTTGTTAGGGACGAATGCGGTTGGTCCAAGCGATTAATCCATGCAGCGATGCGACTCAGTGGGTCAAGGCGCAGATCGCTCAAGTGCCTCCTTGTTCGAAGGCGTTATTCCCATTGTGGGCGCTTTTGAAAATTTTCAGGTCTAAGGGCCTGTAAACACTCCGAAAAAGGGGCTATTTTTATTTGACACTAGGCTTGATGTATCGGTTACTCTGACGTCTTGAGGGACCAATGCAAGGCAAGGGAGTCGGGGTCATGAGTGATACAACGAAATACTCGGTCTGTACGATTTGCGATATCGGTTGTCAGCTAAGATCAGAATCAGAAGATGGGCAAGTCACGCGGGTCATCGCCCACGATAACCCGATATTAGCGAACAATATTTGTTTTAAGGGAGTTGCCGCGCCGAGCATTCATAACCATGCGGACCGCATTCGTAAACCCTTGAAGCGTGTGGGGGCCAGAGGTGCTGATCAGTGGGAAGAAATTTCCTATGAGCAGGCGATTAAAGAGATTGCGGATCGCCTGAAGACAGTCGTTGATGAATATGGTCCCGAGAGCTTTGCGGTTTCAACCTCGGGTTGGAATACCCAAACCACGCATTCCACCGATCGGCGATTTATGAATCTTTTAGGGTCGCCTAACTGGATCAGCGGCGTCTCTCTCTGCGCCGGTAATACAGCTGCGGTCAACAAATTAACCTATGGTTGGTTCCCAATGGGGGATTATGGGAATGCTGAATGCATCGTCCTGTTTGGACACAATCCTCGCAAGCATTCCTGGACGCCTATCTATAATCAGCTAAAGGCCGCAAGAAAGCGCGGCGCGAAGATTATCGTCTTGGACCCCCGCGTCTCAGATCAGGCAGAGGATTGTGACTTGCATTTGCGATTGCGAGCGGGCACGGATGCGGCCATGTGCCTGGGTTGGCTCAAGGTGATATTTGATGAAGAGTTGTATGACAAGGCGTTTGTCCGGGACTGGTGTGTCGGCTTTGATGAGCTCAAAGCAAGAGTTGACGAGTATCCCCTCGAACGCGTCTCTGAAATCACCGGCGTCGAGCAAGCGCTCATCGTGAAAGCTGCGAGAATGTATGCGTCGGCTAATGGAGCCATTATTCCTTGGACCCCGATTACGGATATGCAGATTTCGTCAACCTCAGCGATTCGGTTGCATTCAATCTTGCGAGCAGTCACAGGCAACCTTGATATTGCAGGTGGCGAAACCTTGGGTGGCTTTAACCCGGGTTACATCTCTGAGTCAGAAATAGCGCTCCATGAAGAGCTATCCTCAGAGCAAAAGGCGAAACAGTTGGGTTTTGAGGATCACCCTGTGTACACCTACCGGGTCGCAGAAATGCTGAAGGAACCCACCGAAAAGGTCTGGGGATATCCCTATGCAGACATTGTCATGGGTTGTCACATGGCCAATCCGAGCAACGTATTCCGCGCAATGGCGACGGGCGATCCTTATCCGGTCAAGGCCTTTTTTGTTTTAGGCAATAACGCCCTAATGAGTTATCCCAATCAGCATCAAATTTTGAAAGCCATGATGAATCAGGAGTTAATCGTGGCCCACGAGATCTTTATGACACCGACGGCAATGTTAGCGGATTATGTGTTGCCAGGAGATGTTTTTACAGAGCGTAATCATGTGGCGGATAGCTGGAATTGGACGACCCGGCTAACACTCTCGCAGAAAGTGGTTGAACCCCCGCCGGAGGCGAGTAGCACATTTAAATTTTGGCATGATCTTGCGCATCATTTTGGTTTTGGCAATCGTTTTCCCTGGGATTCCCTTGAGGCCTTGTTAGATCATCGGTTGTCTCGGTCCCAGAGAACCTTCTCTGAATTTGAAGCGGCAGGGTTTATGGAAGCGCCCACACCCGAATTTCGGAAGTATGAGAAGACAGGCTTTGCGACACCTTCAGGTAAAGTTGAGTTGGCATCATCAATTCTCAAGAATTTGGGTTTTGATCCGGTGCCCTATTATCGTGAGGGGCCTGCGCTGTCAGAGCAATTTCCCTATGCGGTTTTTTCGGGCGTTCGCGAGGATCCTTTTTTTCAAACGGGACAGCGAAATATTGCAGAACTGCGTGAGCGGTGTCCTCTGCCGAAGATTTTTGTGCATCCTGACGATGCTCAAAAGGAAGCATTGGAGGATGGCGATTGGGTGAAGGTTGAAACGGCTTATGGTGAGGTCAAGGCAGAACTCTCGGTACAGGAGAGTATGAAACAAGGTCATTTGCGAGTGCCCCATGGCTGGTGGTACCCAGAATTGAGAGGTAAGGCGGAGCTTGCGGGTGCCTTTTTGTCCAGCGATGCAGTCCTGTGTTCAGACGATGATGCTTTTTTGGACCATGAACAAGGTATCCCTCACTTTAAAGGGTATCCAGGGCGAATCACCAAAATTGCTAAGCCTGAAGTCTTTGATAGGGTCTCTGACGCCCTCAACCTATAAAGCGCTGACTGACTGTTGTTAATCATCCAACGTCGGTGACGATGATGCTGGACACGCCATACCTATTTGATTGCAAGTGTTGTCTGTATAGCTGAACTTTAACGCAGGAATTTGACGGCTAATGACCATGGCTGTGGCGTCTGAGTTGTCGGCTTGGCAGGTTGCGCAAGGTCGTCTGCGGTCAGTCAACAGGGTGCGAAGTCCACCATGCCACTCTAAGATTGTGCTCTCAAGGTTTGCCAACGACGGTTCTAAGCGAAAGTCTCCCTGCATTGATGGTGCCGTTATTCAGTTGCGACTAGGAAAGGGGTTCTGTCCCGATCGATAGTAGGGCATGAGGATTCGAGTGTCTGTCGGCCAACCTGTTAGGCGATTGTTGCGATCAGTCTCTCCGCGGACGCGACAGTCGTTCGTCAATACGGGTCAAGGCTTTCGTCACTGAGGGTTTCCTGTACACTGTCAGCCGACGATTAAAGGAGGTTAACCGTGCAGTTTGACGAGGTAGTATTAGGGCGAAGAAGTATCCGTGGTTATCAAGCCAAACCCGTGCCGAGAGCACTGATCGAAGAGGTGCTAGGGCTCGCGATGCGCTCTCCTTCCTCGATGAATACCCAACCCTGGAACTTCACCATTGTGACAGGCGACGTGTTAGATCGGATTCGTGCGGGCAATACAGAGCGTAACTTAGCGGGAGTGCCGCACTCGCGTGAATTTCGGATTGGGCAAGCTTTCGCGGGCCAACATCGCGATCGACAAGTTGGCGTTGCGAAACAATTGTTCGCTGCGATGGGTATTGAGCGAGAGGATAAAGAAGGCCGTCAGGATTGGGTGCTGAGAGGGTTCCGTCAATTCGATGCGCCAGTTTGTGTCATCATTACTTACGATCGTGAATTGGCTGACAGTGACGATACCGCTTTCGATTGTGGTGCGGTCACCACGGCATTGGTCAATGCTGCTTGGTCTCGAGGGTTGGGGGCAGTTATCAACAGTCAAGGCATCATGCAGTCGCCGGTTGTTCGTGAGCATGCTCAAATTGCTGAGGACCAGGTCATCATGAAGGCAGTTGCCTTGGGATGGCCGGACGAAAGTTTTCCCGCTAATGCTGTGGTATCTGAACGCAAATCGGTTGAAGAAGCAGCGACGTTTATCGGTTTTTAATCTCGAAAGGTAATCAGTCATTTTAGGTACAGTCGCTTAACCTCCTTGTAGTGGGGCTGTTTTTGCCCCCAGGGGCTCATGCTGAAATTGTGGTGCATGCCTGTTGTGTCAGCCAAGCCCCTTGAAGATGCCTAATCCAAACTCTCCCTTGAAGCCGTTCGCCGAGTCATCGTGATCACGAGCGCTGGTAAAGGTCTCGCTGCTCGATCATCTATCGTCCCCCATCGGTCCTCGGCACCGCTACGAGCCGCTAATTAGAAGCTGCCGCTAGCAGGCAACGCCGGTTTCTCTCCAGGTAAGTCATTGATAAGCCTGTTTAAATGGCTCTTAAGAGTGAACTAGCGCCAAGTTTTTGCGTTTTTCTTTTGTTGACCCACCTGAATGCTTTGGCGAGGCATTGGCCAACGTTGCCCCGATAAATTGAAAATTGTTATTGCGAATGATTCTTATTTGCATTATTGTCCGCAAATGATAATCATTCGCATTTAAAAGGAGATGGAAATGTCATCCATAGAGTTGAAAAGATTGCTTCTGGTAGCGGCAGTTTGCTTGCTAACCGCTTGTGGAGGGGGTAGTGATGGTCCTGCAGATTCCGACGGTGATGGTGTAGCTGACTCGGCTGATGCTTTTCCAAATAATGCCAATGAAAGTAAAGATTCTGATGCCGATGGGGTTGGAGATAATTCTGATGCTTTTCCCAATGATGCTACGGAGACTGTTGACACCGACGGTGACGGCGTTGGAGATAATGGCGATGCCTTTCCTTCCGATGCCAACGAATCAGAAGACACCGATTCCGATGGGGTTGGAGACAATACCGACAATTGTGTCGATGTCGCAAATCCGAATCAGACGGATAAGGATGGCAATGAAATTGGTGATGCGTGCGCTGCCTTGCCGACTACCTATAACTTTAAGGGGGTCTACGATGTTGAGGCCTCAGGGGTTAGCTACACAGGGCAGACGGCACGTCAGCTCCTGATACTCGGATTAGTTGACTCGCTAGAAGGTTTGTCGGAAAGAGCTGGAGAGGCGGCCGCTATTGAGGCTGAATTACAATTTTTCATAACTGGCGATGGCATTGATGAAACGCCTCATGGATTCACGGTCAAAGGAGGAGAGACGGTGATCCCTGGACCCAATTTCGGAGATATCTCCAAAGGCAAGAACCTCAACGGTAAGATTGCTGGGGGTAATGGTTTGGGTGGTGGCGAGACTTCGCGGCTTATAGGTGATGAATTCTTTGGATGGAGTGAGGATTTAACGAGCACGAGTATACCCATTGACCTAGTAAACGCTTGGGTGAGTACGGTTGCCGCTAACGCGAGTGATGGTGTTGGCGTCGTGGTTTCAACCGCCGATAATCCCACCGCGCTGATCGAGAAAACAACGGTTGACGCATTAGGAAGAGACTACAGGCAATTACTGCAAAAGTTCTTACTAGGGGCGGTGACGTTTTCGCAAGGTACCAATGACTATTTCCTGACCGATTACGCTGGGTTGATCTCAACTCGAGAGGGTGACACGAAAAACTACACCGCCGCCGAACACGATTTCGACGAAGCCTTCGGCTATTACGGAGCTGCAAGAAATAATAACGACTACACGGATGACGAGGCAGCAGGTAAAGGCGGAAGAGCCGCGTTTGCAAACGGGTACAATGATATCGACGGTGACTCGCAAATCGACGTTCGCAGTGAGATTAATTTTGCTGCTTCGCAAAACTGTGCAAAGCGTGATCGAGGTACTGCGAGTAATACATCACCCACCGATTTTTCTAAAGAGGTTATGGATGCCTTCATTGCGGGTCGAAAGATACTGGCAGACGGAGCAGGTGCCGGTGGAATTTCGGAAAGTCAGCAAGCCGCGTTAGATAATGCAATTACGACAGCATCGCTAACATGGGAGCGGTGTATAGCTGCGACCGTTGTGCACTATATCAATGATGTTCGAGCAGATATGGGTGAGTTCGACAATGGCAGCTTCGCGGATACGAGCAACTTTACAACGTTAGCCAAGCATTGGTCTGAAATGAAAGGTTTTGCACTGGGGCTGCAATTTAGTCCGGTTTCCCCTTTCCGGGCCAGCGATAGTGCTTTGGCAGACTTAAAGACTGTTCTTGCTCTGATGGGAGATGGACCTGTGCTAGCCGACGGTAGCCAGGCTGGCGCTGTGGGTGCTGATCTCACGAGGATAGATGCCTATGCAGAAGATCTTTTGACTGCCAGAGGGTTGCTCCAGGAAGCGTACGGGTTCGACGAAGAAAACGTCGCAAATTGGTAATCGAATTTCGCCCATCAATTATCGGCCTACCTGACGTTAGGCCGATAATTGTTCCTTTAGGAGTTACAAAAATGTTCCGCTGTATCTTTATCCCCGTTTTGTTTCTAATTTTTGGTTGTGTTGATCAGTCAAGGGATGTCTTAGAGGAAGGATCGCCCAAGGCTCAGATTCAAACGGATTCTTCAACAAGCTCTAATTCAAATTCGACTGGCAACACGAGCTCTGATGAATCCGATCAGAGCTCGAGTCCTAAGCTCAAAGTGCTTCTGAATGTTGGCGAAAATATAATTTTGCCTGCCTATCAAGCGCTCAGAGATGAAGCGATTTCTTTCTCCGTGGAGGGAGGCGCACTGGGAATGTATTGTGCTGACCTAGGCACTCAGGCCGAACCCGAGAGATTGACGAAAGTATTCAGCGGCTTGAGATCTTTGAGCGAACGAATCCAAGTAGTAGAAGTCCTTCAGGTCGGCCCCTTGGCTTCAGAAACCAATGGGCTGCATAACAGGATTCATCCTTACAAGGATTTTTCACTCGCAACTTGCAGTTTGGACCAAGCCGTTGTTGCTCACGCTGAGGGTGATTACGATATTGAGATTCGAGCGAGTAACCAGAAAGGCTTCCCAGCGGTTGAATATTTACTTGCCAATCCCAGCCTGGCTCATTCCTGTCCTGCGCTGGTGCCAGTAACTCAAGCGTGGAATTCACTTGCAGAGACAGATCGTAAGAAGCAACGGTGTGCTTTAGCGCAAACTATCGCGAACGATATCGCCGAAGCTAGCACCGCAGCATTTGATGCATGGTCATCGGAAGAGGGAGGCTACCTAGATGCTTTTACGGCTGAAGAGAGCGTAGGAGAAAATTTTCAAGCCTTAAGCGACGCCCTTTTTTATATCGAGAAAAATACAAAGTCTCGAAAACTGACAGTTCCTTTAGGGCTAGATTCCGATTGTTCTGACGCCACCTGTGCATCGCTGGTTGAGTCACCCTATTTAGGCAATTCCCTCCAAAATATCGCGATTAACCTTGAGGCATTTCTACTTGTATTAGAGGGCGGGGAGGGCTTTGGCTTCGACGACATCATTGATGAGGCAGGATTCCCTGATGTCAGTCAGAGGTTTCGAGATCAGGTTCGAGAAGCCACAGAAAATGCGCAAGGCAATGCTTTGTCACTCGCCGAACAGGTTGAATTATTGGAAGCCAATAGTGGCGGATCCGCCTGCGTAAATGCTTTTGCGAACCCGGGAAGCAGAGACGAAGACTATCCAGCCTGCACACTAGCGGGTCTCGTGAAAAGAATCACCGACGATCTAAAAATAGATTTTGTCACGATCGTTGAAGTTTCTATTCCCGGTAATGTGCAGTCTGATAATGATTAATTTATTACGCGTATCAACCAGGTTCGTAGGTCGAGCCCTCCTCGCAGCAAGCTTTCTATTGTTTTCTTTTGTCGTGCAGGCAGCCGAATATGAAGAAGAAGTAGTGGTTATAGGGTCGGAGCAATCCCGCCAATCAATCGCTGGGTCCGCGACGATTTTAGGAAAAGCAAACCTAGCGGCGGAAGGATTAACCGATCTCAACCAATTACTGCTCCAAGTGCCTGGTGTTTACATCCGTGAGGAAGATGGATTTGGCTTGAGACCAAATATCGGAATTAGAGGGGCGACGTCTGAACGCTCTCAAAAAATAACGCTGATGGAAGATGGAATACTCATAACCCCGGCTCCCTATTCCGCACCTGCAGCCTATTACATCCCTTCCGCGGCGAAAGTGGTTGCAGTCGAAGTTCTCAAAGGGCCAAGCGCTATCGGTTATGGCCCGCATACGGTGGGCGGTGCGATTAATCTATTGACGCGAGATTTTGATGACAGAGAGCCGGTTTTGGTCGATGTCGAATTGGGTAGCCATGCGGGTTTTAAAGTCTCCGCGGCCGTCGCTCGCAAAATTGAGAGGACTTCTTTTTCAGGGGAGGTGCTTTCCTATGGCTCCTCTGGTTTCAAAGATTTAGACGGGGGAGGTGAAACAGGTTTTGGGCGGGAGGATTACGATTTTAAGCTAAAACACGAATGGATCGGTGATTGGCGACAGAGGACGCTAATAAAAATTGGTGTCGCAAAAGAGACGTCCGACGAGACATACCTTGGAGTGTCGGACACAGACTTTAATGACGATGCGCTTCGAAGATACGCTGCATCCAAAGACGATCGGTTCGATTCAGAGCATAAAAAAGTTCAGGTGATCCATAAGCTTGAGCCTGCTCCCAATCTTAAGATGATTCTCAAAGCCTATGATCACAGTTTTGATCGAAGTTGGTTGAAGCTCGATGGCTTTGTGTCGGGACCGAGTATGGTTCAGGTCCTTCAGCAACCCGATAACTATGTGGCTGCTTATCTAACGATGACTGGGGCACAGGATTCGGATGAATCGGGATTGGTCATCGATAAAACCGACAACGCCAGAAAATACCGATCAAGGGGCTTTAGTGTTGCAGCGGAACGAGTATGGTCGATCGGTCGCGAGGGAAGCTATTCTCTTAATGTGTCTGCTCGAAGTCACAAGGATGGTGTGCGGCGCAGGCATCAACCCTACGGGTTCCTCATGCAAGATGGTCGCTTAATTAATGACGGTGAAGCGTATGGTCTCAAGGTTGACAACGACGTTGAGGCTCGCGCCATTTCTTGGGTGCTAGAAAATCAAATTGATTGGAAGTCTTGGAACATTGATTTTGGTGTCAGACACGAAAGTATTGTCTCAGCGTTAAGTGATTATCTGCGGGATACCGATAATCGCGCTGAACAAAATGAACTTATGCCCGGGCTTGGCATTAGTCGTTTTTTCGGAGACAGTCTCGTAGGCTTTGTAGGTGTGTACGAGGGTTTTTCGCCGGCATCGGGTGCGCCCGAATCCCCGACCCCGGAGCGGTCGATGAATTACGAAACTGGGGTTCGATACTTTACCGACCAGATGGGTATTGACTTGGTCGGATTCTTCAGTGATTACGATAATCTGCTTGGTCGCTGTCGAGCCAGTGATGTCGGATGTCAAGTTGGTAGTGAGTTTAGTGGTGGTAAGGTGGAGATAGGTGGCGTCGAGCTGACGCTCAACGCCAATGAGCTAGCCACCAAGTTGGGTGCATTGTCGGCCAATGTTACTTACACCTATACGGAGTCAGCCTTTCAAAGTCAGTTCCTATCGTCGTTTTCTCAGTGGGGTCTGGTGAAACGGGGCGATGAGTTGCCCTATCTGCCGTCCCACGTTGCGAGAGGTTCGGTGACCATGACCAAGGATAGAGTGTCGTACGGTTTTTCGATACGGTTTCAAGATGGTATGCGAGAGAGGCCTGGCTCCTCTGATCCTGCTCCAGGGGAGGGGACAGAGCGTTTCGTCACGTTTGATCTAACGGCGACCTATCGATTTTCGGATAAGATACGCCTACAAGCCTTGCTCCGGAATGTGACCGATGAGCAGGCGATAGTCTCAAGAAGGCCGTTCGGCGCACGACCTAATGCTCCAAGATATTTTGGCTTGAGGTTTAGATACGGTGGTGCTTGATCCTGGCGTTGTTTTGACCGAGGCCACGGATGGAATACGAGCCACGCTCTTCGATCCAGCTAATAGGACTTATCTTTTGTATTTGTTGACGGCGGCCTTGGCCGCTGGCGCAATAGTGGTAAGGCAAGTGGGATTAAAGAGTGCCTTTGAGCAATTGAACCTGCTAGGCAGAGGGTATTTCATATCGCGTTCTTCGCTTACCGATATTGCGCTAATGGGCTTCAATTCGTTTTTTAAAGCGTTATTGTTCGTTCCTTATTTAGGTACCAGTCTTGGAGTGGCAATAGCGGTAGGGTCTTGGCTTCAGGCCAGTTTCGGAGATGCGCAATTTTTACAGCTAACCAGCTTTCCGCTTCCCTGTATCGCCCTTGTGTTTTCATTGGCTTTATTTGTAGTCGATGACGGTAGTCGATTTTTAACCCATTTGGCCATGCATCGAATTCCTGTGCTTTGGTCACTTCATAAAGTGCATCACTCTGCCTCTGTGCTCACACCTTTGACGATATACAGGGTACATCCGCTAGAGTCAGCGATTTATTTCTGTCGAGGTGCTTTGTCCGCAGGGATGGTCATAGGGGTTTTTGTATGGCTCTTTGGTAGAGTTTTGTCGGGTTGGGAAATTCTTGGGATTAATGCCTTTGGCTTCTTGTTCAATGTCGCGTTCTCAAACTTGAGGCATTCGCATATTTATTTGTCGTTTGGGAGAGCGGAAAAATGGTTTATCAGTCCTGCTCAGCATCAGCTGCATCATAGTGCGCATCACCATCACGCAAATCTTGGAAGCGCACTGGCGATTTGGGACCGATTACTCGGCTCGTGGAGACCCGCGAAGGTTTGCCGAACCAAACTCATATTTGGCATTGAGCAATAGAACATTCCGAATGGGAGTGATTTCCAACTCAATCTTAATCAGCCCGGTCTAAGGCGGGTCTGAGCATGCAGCTTATCGAGAGTTTCAGCGCTTACAGGTGGCCGAGGTTGATGATTGAGCTCGTGAGACCAGTAGTGGTCAAATAATGGTAGAGTGCTCGACCGCTTGCGGTTAACCTCGACCCGTACTAAGGCTAGCCCCTCAAAGCGAGTCCTGAGAAACAAATAGTGACTAGCTGGCTAACCCGGTGACGAAATTCAATGACCTGAGTTGCGCCGCGCTTCTGGCTCGCGGTGGATAAATTCAAAATCCGTGCAGCATCGTTACTACTGACCCCGCTTGTCTTAAGGTCGATTTCACCGAGTCTTGCTGACCGCTTTAGCGCTTTGGCTAGGTCGGTTTCAAATGCTGTATGTGATGCTATGACGATATCACCACACAATCTGCTGTATTCGTCGTGGAGTTCTTTGCCATGGGGAGAGCTCGTCTGCGCCGTAAAGAAGGGCTCATGACGGGCGAGTAACGCCATTCTAACGCGATGCTTAATGGTATCGTCGGTAGAGAGTTGCTTTGTCGCTTCGTCTAACGCCTGCGCATGAATGTTTTGTGAAACGGCACGAAAAATAGCGTCTTTGTTGCGGAAATAGAGATATAGCGAGGTTCTTGAGACGCCAATAGCGCGGGCGATGTCCTCAAGGGTAGTCTTCCGGTAGCCATATTGATCGAACTGATGTTGAGCGCCAATCAATATTCGGTGTAATTTTGTCTCGTCGTCGATGCTGGGCATGGGGATCTCCTCATAGCGATTTCATCTTGTCGACAAAATCGTCAAAAAACGTCAATATGTCTGAAAAACCTAATCATGCTGCTGTAAAAAATAGTAGCAGATATGCGGTCTTCACCTCAAAGAAGGGAAAGAGTGTTGGATACTAAAACAATTCGGGCGGAAAAAGCTTTACAGGCCTTATTCGGTGCTTCAGTAGAGGTTACGTGTCTCTCCGCAGAAGATAAGATGGGGCGGCGGGTGACAGGGTTGAATTTGCGCCAAGCACTCACTGAGAGTCAGGCGAAATTACTGGTAAGTCTGTTGGACGAATTCAGTCTGCTGACGTTCGCGGCACAAAATCGGGTTGATTTCAGCGTGACTGATCTTGAGCGGCTGGCGAATCATTTTGGAGCGCCGATTCCTCACCCAAAAAACTATGCGAACTATATGGCTTATCAACGTCAGGAAGCGTCGCTGATGTTGAAATCTTTGTCAGAGCAAACGGCCACTCGATGCGGCAATGCATTCCCTGAAGTGATCACCTGTCTAGAGGGCGCAGATAGTCCAGCGGTCTATTTGGTTAACAACTTGGTGGATAGTGGATGGGCAAAGAAAGAAAGGGTATCAAGTGGTCTGCATTGGCACACTGATATCGAGTTTGAACGGGTACCGCTTTCAACCAGTATGTTCTATGTGCAAACAGTACCGCGTACCCGAGATCATGCTGAACAATGGGTTCCCAACCAACTGCCAGAAGCGGGTTTTTATCATCCAGCGTCGAGCCCAGAGTTAATGGCGCGACGATTGGATTTGCCCTTAAACGGTGAAACAGCCTACGCAGATAGCGCCGCTGCATTTGCAGACTTACCAAGAGATCAGCAACTTGAATTGCTGAAGGTCCAGGTCAGGCGGCGACTTAAAGTAGGCGATAAAGGCTGGTTGATACCGTTGGTTTATGAAAACCCCAGAAATGGCATGCTATCGCTTCACAGTCCGGTTTGGGCCTCAAGAGGAAAGAATATCGCGCCAGCTCAGGTGGAAGGGCTGTCGAGCGAGGCATCGCGGGAATTCTTTGATGCGCTTGAACAACATGTTCTGGATCCCAAGTATCGTTACGATCATGTGCATCAGGAGGGTGATGTGACCGTTTGGAGTAATTTTTCGACTTTGCACAATGCGCCTCCCGCTAAAAGCCTGATTAACAGGCCAGAAGATGCTCGCTTGATGTACCGAATCAGTTGTAAAGGGAGCCCGAGCTACAAGTTGCCTCGAAATGATAATTCAAGATGGATTCATGACAATATTACACCGCCCTATCGAACACCTGAGGTTACGGTTGCCGCTGGTTAAAGCGGGATGAAAAACGGTTTGGGGGCTTGGGGAAATACTGTTACAGAAAACAACCGGTAGAGCAGCAGGGTTTTCAGGCACTAGCATGTAGAGCGCACGCCAGTGGGTAGCGCACCTGCAACAGATTGATCTGGTTTTGAGTTGAGCGATCAAGCGACAAGTCGTAGCTGCGCCGTTAGGTCCTCAGGATCAATCGCTAAAGGAACATCAAAGCGTGTACGCAGAAAAGGTGCCGCTTGGGTTATCATGGTTTAAGCGTCTTTGTTAAGGGAGTCGCAGTATTTTGGAAGCTGCAGCTACGCTTAGATTCAAGGTTTCTGATAAGAGGCATTTTAAGCTTGGGTGAGAAAGCGCAAAGTCGAATCGCCTGGGTTTTGTATAACGGGATGAAATTATGAAAATAGTAAAAAGAATGGCTTTAGCTCTGGGTTTGATGTTGGTCGGTATTGCTGTGGTGGCGCCGATCGGGCCGCTGCCGGGCTTTTTTATCGGGGGTGATCCGAAACCTGCACCCGAAACCTGGCCTGATACTGCTGGTATTGATGAAATCACGCTGCGCGTACCCGGTACGCTACCAAGATCCGTCATTATTTGGTTAATTGAATATGACAATGACCTCTACATTGTGGGGCGCTCAAGCAGCACATGGGTCAACATGATAGGGGACGCCTCACCAGTGGAGATGCGATTGGGTGATGATACTTATTCGCTCGAGGCAGTCCTCATGCGATCAGGGTGGCAGCCCATGATGAAGGCGTATGTGGATAAATATGAGCCGGATTATCCCGAAATTGTGGCAGGTTTTCCTGCAGTCTCAGAGGCTGCAGGTGAGATTTCGGTGTTCCAATTGGTACGTGATACCGATAGCTGAACCCGGCCGAGCCAGGCTAAGGCCTCATCGCCTCGGTCCACAGCTTGGGCTTGGTTGGGGACAAAGGAAGGGCAAAGAAGAGTGAAAGGCAGGTTGCAATAACCCCAAGATCGCAAGTTGAGATCCCGGTTTGTGCAGACCAGCGCAGCATTGAGGTCAATGAACCTAATGGGACAACCTTTTTTTGCGGGCCTACGTCGATAGACAATTATGCTAACGTCCAGTCATCTCGCCCTAAGTTGGAGCAAGCGCGTAGGTATCTAGAGTGAGGCTTTTCATTTCAGGCTGTCTTCAATTGAATGCGGTTGAGTCTGCGATTCGACATGAATCGATAGGGTGCCTAACCGTGTTGCAATGATCCAAATCGATGAAGCGACGGGCAGATCCAGCTGTGGAAGTGACTGAATCGGTCTACAATCACAGCAGTAAATTCAACGCTAGGGAGAAATATGAAATATTTTGCGGGCTTTCTTTTGTTGGTTCTTGCTTCTCAGTTGAGTCAGGCTAAGCCAGAGGACCACCCTGACCTTACGACCCTCTCTCGTTCTGATCTTGCAGGTGAAGTTTTCGAGCGCCCAGATGTGCTCAAGACTCAACACCCTGATGGGCATGTGACTTTGGATGTGACTTCGATGATCTCGAGTGACAAGGCTTTTTCGACGGGCATGTATCAATCGGGAAAAACGCGCTTGGAGGTCGTCGAGCCTTATGGGGTGGATGAGTTTATGTACTTTATTAGAGGCAGTGTGACGTTAACCTCGTCTGATGGCCGGGTGCAGAGCGTTGAAGCGGGGGAGGCGGTCACGATCCCAAAGGAGTGGACTGGCATCTGGGAAACCGAAGGCTACACAAAAATTTGGGTGATTTATTCGCCGGGCAGTGACGAATGAATGGGCTCACGATATGTCATTGACTGACCCCGAATCCTTTAAATGGACTTGATATTAATTCAAACCTCACCCAGGATCTGCGCCCAGCTCGCTCAGGCATACGCTATTTGTCAGGATCTGTAGGCCGCTTCCCACATCGCAGCGTTGGAGCCATGGCTTTTGTCGACAACATGTTGTCCACCCTTTTAGCAGCCCCTTGTACCAGGTCATGAATCAGGTCTGCCTCAGGCAAATGTCGCCAATATTTTTTTGGCATTTCTGTGGTCATGGCTTTGACCTTGAGTCTCGCCGGGTTAAAAATACTTTGATAGTAAGTTTTCCAAAGTTGATCCAGATCATCTGAGAGCGTGACTTCAAACTCAAGACCAGGGCTGAAAGACAGATCATGCCCAGGTTGCCAGTGGGCGCAGCCATCTGGTGTTAAAACTGACCACTGCATTTGGGTGAATCGTCTTGCAAAAAATTGAGCAACCAACGGTAAAATAAGATGAGCAGGCTCAAACCAAGCCACATACCGGATCGCATCGTCTTGGCTAACTCGTTTGAATCGGGTAAAGGCTTTCATTTTATGGTAATCGCGGCGTACAGCCTGCTCATAACGTCGCGTTCGCCTGATAGTCTCGTCGCTGTGGCAATCAAAAAGCTGGGGTTCCCCATGAGTCAATCGCCACAATAAGTCATAAAGCAAGGTCCATCGATCATCGGCTCGATAGCAAGTGACCCACTGAGTGATTTCTCGAAATGTTGCTTGTGTGGTCGAAGAAAGGGCGGTGAAGGGGCTGGATTCAGGGTGGAGCTGGGCGTTCATAGTCGGTGACTTCTGGTAAGGCGGTTGCTCTCGATCAGCAACCCACCATAGCTGCGAAGGCTCTAATTGCTCCGCAAGGGCGATAAACGCTGCCTCAAGGAAAGCGCCGGTCGAGGGGTGAAAGCGTCGGGTGACACATTTACCCAGGGTACTTGTGGGTAGAGAATCGAATAAGCTCGGCTGTTCCATACTACAAAGCCAGAGTTAGCTGATCCGCTGGAGCGCACAGCCGTTGCCTCAATTGCTCGGATCCAGGTTCTTTGTGGCCAGGGTGATGATCACCGCAAATGATAAAGGGCAGCGCCTTGTTGAGCATCGCTTTTAGCGCGATCAAGTCCTTGAGTCGGATAGTTTGCCAGCGACGAATGTTAAGCAGTCTTTGCGCTGTTTTAGGGCCAATGCCGGGGACTCGGAGAATCATTTCCTTATCAGCGGTATTAAGATCCACAGGGAACTGGTCTCGATGCTTCAGTGCCCAAGCCAGTTTGGGATCGATATCCAGCGGCAACATGCCCGCTTGTTCCGTCGATGTTGCGATCTCGGCTGCCGAAAATCCGTAAAATCTTTGAAGCCAGTCAGCTTGGTAAAGTCGATGCTCTCTCAATAGGGGAGCCGGTCGTAGGGGGAGGTGTACCGAGGGGTCTGGAATAGGGCTAAAAGCAGAAAAATAAACGCGTCGCATGCGATATCGTTGGTAGAGCGAAGCCGATGCCTCAAGCACTGTGACGTCGCTGGAGGTGTCCGCTCCAACAATGATTTGCGTTGATTGACCCGCAGGGGCGAAAGGTTCAGCGCGCCTAATGCGCGATCGGGCGCCGAGTTTACCCGTGTTTTTATCAACTTTCAGGATTTGTTGCTGACTTTTCGCTTCCTCAGCCCTTGCGTGGATTCGAGCCATTGAGCGTTTAATGCTTACAAGGTCCTTGTCGGGCGCAAATTTGGCCAGGCCTTGAGCGGTAGGCAACTCTAGATTGATACTGAGCCTATCGGCGTATTGTCCCGCTTGGGCAAGCAGTTCTCCATCTGCATCGGGGATCGTTTTGAGATGGATATAGCCGCGAAAATCGTGCGTTTCTCGTAGTTCGCGCGCAACGAGCACCAGCTGCTCCATCGTGTAATTCGGACTTCTGATAATGCCAGAGGACAGGAACAAACCTTCAATATAATTGCGGCGGTAAAAATCCAGTGTGAGTTTAACGACTTCATGACTCGAGAATCGCGCTCGTGGCACGTTGCTTGAATTGCGATTAATGCAGTAGTGACATTCGTATTGACAGAAATTGGTCAGTAAAATTTTCAGCAGCGAAATGCAGCGGCCGTCTGGGGCATAGGAATGGCAAATGCCCATGCCGCCGGTAGATCCGATGCCCTTGCCGGTCAAAGAATTTTTTCGCGCGGCGCCACTTGAGGCGCAAGATGCGTCGTATTTTGCGGCGTCAGCGAGGATAGAGAGTTTTTCGATTAATTGCATAATACTGAATATACATACAGTAGTTTTGCTGTCAAGAAAATTCACAGGATTCGCATCGCTTCATTCAATTTGGTCAATTTGCTCAATCATGGTAGCTGCTAACCAGCATGTTTTTGGGTTCAGCAGACGGCGCTCAGAGGGGTCCATCGACCGATGGGCCGAGATAGATGTCGATGGTTTGAGGCTTGGCAATTAAATATCACCTGAATAAATAAGTGGCCCCTGAGGCAGAGCGAAAAAGTTAGTTCGAGCCAAAGCGCTTTTAACCACACCGGTTCGCAAGCTTCTGATTAATAATCAATGTCTTTTCGCAAAACCATAACTGCCTGAGCCGCGTAGAAGCTTCATTAACGGTGTAAGCGCAAAGCGTTTTGCATCAGGTCGATAGGAGAGAAGGTGTTGAATTCAGGTCAAAAAGCGTCAGCGGGTATCGTGGCTGCAATGATAGTTTGGTTGGTGTCCGGGGACTTGCTGACGCAGGACGCGATCGCAGGGCCGGTCACGCTTGAAACCGTTTCTGAAAGCAAAGGCGGCGAGCGAGTGCCAGTGCGCGGAGAGCGCTCGCAGGCGGTGGCAAAGCCGGTCACGTTAGATGTTTTGGGTCAAACTCAAGCCAACCGACGGGTAGCGGTGAAATCGGAATTGACCGGAAGGGTTACACAAGTGCTGGTGAACCGGGGCGATCATGTGGAGGCGGGAGAATTGCTTTGCAAGATCAGCGCTGACAGCCGAGACGCCGCTCTGCGCGAGGCGGAAGCAGCGCTTGCAAGCGCTGAGATAGAGTACCGAGGCGGACTTGACCTCAGTGAGCAGGGTCTCCAGTCGAAAGCGGGCTTAGCGAAACTCGCAGCGCAGAGGGAGCGGTCGATTGCGCGAGTCGATGCGGCTGCTGCGGCGCTCGCCAAAACCGAATTGCAAGCGCCCTTCTCAGGATTTATCGAAGCTCGGCCGGTAGAGGTGGGCGATCTTATGGTGCCGGGCACAAGTTGCGCCACGGTAATCGAGCTAGAGCCTTTACTGGTGGTGGGGCAGGTAGCGGAAAACGAGGTGGTAAGGGTTTTTGAAGGNCAAAANGTAACGGTTAGTGTGGGATCCGCCGGATCAGAGNTAACGGGGTCGATTACCTTCGTGGCCAGAACGCCAGATCCACAAACNCGCAGTTACAAGGTTGAGGCGCGAGTGGTGCAACCNGGGCGAGCGGCTCGAGCAGGATTGGCTGCGACGCTNTCAGTGCCGGTGAGGGAAGNCTGGGCGCATCTGGTGTCTCCGGCTTCCTTAAGCTTGGATGCCGAGGGCCAGTTGGGACTCAAAATGGTTAATGACGCGAGTCAAGCCCGGTTCCGGCCGGTGGAAATTGTGGCCGAGGGCCCTGAGGGTGTGTGGGTAGCCGGTTTGCCCCAAAGCGCGACTGTGATCACCGTGGGCCATGAGGATGTCGCAGACGGTCAGGGAGTCACGGTCGACTTCGCCAGCCTCAATCTTTTGTCGCAAAATTAGGCGGTGGATGCGCTAACGGCAATTACGGCAAGGACAAGGACAGTATTGTCGCTGTTAGCGGCGATCATGTTCGCGGGTGTTGCCTCTTTCATCTCGATACCTGTGGAATCTGACCCCGATGTCTCCGTTCCTGTGATTGTGGTGCAGGTGCCGCACGAAGGAATTTCCCCTGAAGACAGCGAACGCCTGCTAGTGCGGCCGATGGAGCTCGAACTTAAGGCGATCGAAGGCGTGGCCGAGCTCAATGGCTATGCCGCCGAGGGTTTGGCAACCCTAGTCATAGAATTCGACTCGAGCTTCGAGCCCGACCAAGCGGTGCTAGATGTTCGCGAAGCGGTGGATCGGGGCAAAGTTAAATTGCCCAGCTCGGCTGAAGAGCCAATTATCCGAGAGGTATCCGCCTCTGATTTCCCTGTAATCACAGTTTCAGTCGGAGGGGAAGCTGTAAGCGAGCGAACACGATTGCAGAGCGCTCGCGATCTCAAGGACGCGATCGAGAGCGTGCCAGGGGTACTTGAAGCCAAAATCTCCGGAGCACGCGAGGAAGTCTTAGAAGCGGTCATTAATCCAGTGCAGATGCAGGCGTTGGGCGTCTCTGCAGCGGATCTTTTAAGTTCGCTGCAGCGAAATAACCGTCTGATTGCTGCCGGTAATGTCGATACTGGGCGGGGAAGTTTCGCGATCAAGATTCCTAGCGTGATAGAGACTGCTGAGGATATTTTGGCGATTCCAATCAGAGCCAATGCAGCGGGCGTCATCAGCTTACGAGACGTGGTGTCGCTCAAGGAAACCTTCAAAGACGCGACAAACTACACACGCACCAACAGTCAGCCGGCGATCGCGATTGAAGTGAGTAAACGAGCCGGAGAGAGTTTGGTCGATGTCGTGGCTGGGGTTCGACAAGCGGTAGAACTTGCCCGGCTCGACCTGCCCGCTGCCGTGAGCATCGATTATATCGCAGATCAATCGCCTCAGACGATTGAACAGATTGCAACGCTGCAGGGAAATATTTCAACAGCGATGTTCTTGGTTTTGACGGTCGTTGTCGCGGCAGTGGGTTTTCGCTCGGGTTTGCTTGTCGCTTTTGGAATTCCATTTTCGTTTTTGTTTGCTTTTATCTTTGTCTCCGCTTTGGGATACACCTACAACTTTATGGTGATGTTTGGGATGTTGCTCGGTCTCGGCATGTTGATCGATGGCGCCATTGTGGTAGTGGAGTTGGCGGACAGGAAGATGGCGGGTGGTGCCAACCCGAACCAAGCTTACCTGGATGCAGCGCGGCGGATGTTTTGGCCGATCTGCGCTTCGGTGGGCACGACGCTGGCAGCCTTTCTACCGCTCATGTTCTGGCCCGGGGTTACGGGACAATTTATGCGGTATTTACCGGTGACGGTGTTCGCCGTTTTGGCGGGCTCCTTGTTGTATGCACTGGTGTTCGCGCCCGTGCTAGGCGGACTTATGAAGCCAACTCAAGGTCGTAAGCAGGATCCGCTCTCGGAAGTGGGCGCAGCGTTTAACTACAGTTTCTTACCGGGGATAACGGGTTTATTTGGTCGCGTGCTTGGAGCGGCGACGCGTCACCCAATTTGGGTACTGACCATCACAGTGGGTCTACTATTTGGCATCATCCGCTGGTATGGCGTTGCGGGTAATGGGGCGCAGTTCTTCGTGGACGTGGAACCCAGTTTTACCGGGATAGCAGTCGGCACAAAAGGCAATTTCTCTGCTGCTGAAATGCGGGATTTAGTGACCGATGTCGAGCAACGTGTGGTGGCTGTTGGTGACATCCAAAGCATCTACACCCGAGCGGGTGGGGGTAGTGGAGGCGGCGCTGGTAGCGGACAAACCGGAGACGAAATCGGTTTTATGTTCATTGAGTTGACCGATCGTTTGACGCGAGAGCGAGATGGTTGGGCAGTCGTGGAGGGGTTCAGGGACGCGATAGCCGGAGTGCCGGGCGTTCGCGCCGAGATTAAAGAACAAGAAAGAGGGCCTCCCGTAGGCAAAGATTTGCAAATACAGTTGCAAGGCCAAGATTTGCAGCAATTGGCGATCGAAGCCAAAAAGATCCGTGCCCACCTTGAATCGATGCAAGGGGTGATTGCCGTTGATGACACAGCCCCAGTTCCTGGAATTGATTGGGAGCTTACCGTAGACCGAGAGAAGGCAGCCATGATGGGCGCAGACGTAACGTCAGTCGGCTCAGCGATTCAGTTAATGACCAACGGCGTGTTAATAGGGCGTTACCGCCCAGACACCGTGGATGACGAGGTCGATATTCGCTTGCGTTATCCGCAGGAGAGCAGGGGCTTTTCAAAGTTGGATGAATTGAGAGTCGCAACGCGAGAAGGACAGGTGCCGATCAGCAGTTTTGTTTCTCGTAAAGCGCAGCCGAAGGTGAGCACGATTTTTCGCCAGAATGGACAAAGGATCATGTACGTGCGCGGTAACGCCGCGCCCGGATATTTACCTGAAACGCTGGAGGCAGAAGTTGACGCTTGGTTGGAAACAGCCGATATCGACCAGAGCGTCAATGTTCGATTTCGGGGCGCCAACGAGGAGCAGGCAAAGACTTTAGGTTTTATTGGCTCCGCTTTTACGCTCTCTTTGATGCTGATGGGGATTTTACTGGTCACGCAATTCAATAGCTTCTATCAAACGTTTTTGGTTCTCTCATCAGTTGTCATGTCAACGGTCGGCGTCTTACTGGGTCTGATTTTAACGGGTCAGCCCTTTAGCGCCATTATGACGGGTGTTGGTATCGTAGCGCTGGCTGGGATCATTGTGAACAACAACATTGTACTGATCGACACCTTCAACGAAATGCGTAGAAAGCATCCAGAGTGGACGCTCCAACAAACGGCGACACACACCGGCTGTCTGAGGTTGAGACCTGTGTTTTTAACAACCTTCACCACCGGTTTTGGTCTGTTACCTATGGCGTCGGGCATTTCAATCGACTTGCTAGGTCGTTCTATCGAGGTAGGAGGGCCTATCGCTTCGTTCTGGATGCAGTTAGCTTCGGCGATTGTCTCTGGCTTAACCTTCGCAACGCTGTTAACGCTTATCGTCACTCCTGCAATGTTGGCACTACCCGAGGCGCTTTCCCAGGTTCGCAACCGGCTTCTTAATTTTAGGTCGCGTAGGTTTTCTGTCTCTGCCTAGGCAAGTTGCCGCACCAAAAGATCGGAAACGGGCACTGGGAGTAGAAAGCGGCGACAATGAGGAGCGGTGTCTGGGTTGACTGCCAACCACCCGGGTTAGCCAGCCTTGACTACATTGCTGCACCAAATTCGATGGGTATGCCGTCTGGTCCCAAAACGAACATCACGACAGCCAAATCACCGACGTTGTAGGGTTCGATAGAGATTGAGCCACCTTTGGCTAAAATCATTTCCCTGGCCTTATAAACGTCATGAACGACGAATTGCAGGAGGCTCATACCTTGCATTTCGTGCGGCATGCCAACAAGAGCAGGTCGGTCTTCGGGAACAGCATGTAGATTAATGGCGCTCTGCCCCAATTGGTATTGCAGGGGAACATCGTGGCTGAGTACAGGGGTCATGCCTAGAATGTCTTGCAAAAATTGTCCACTTCGGCCGGGGTCAACAACCCCGAAATCAAAATGCATCCGAGTAAGGTCAGGTTGAATTGGGTCGTCGTTGTAAAATGACAATGTAAGGGAATTGCCCGCTGGGTCGATCGCAGAGTATTGCGCGGGTCCAGCACTCGTCGATAGCGCGCGGGGCTCTTCAAGGCCACACATGTTGAATCTTGAAAAAATCGACTGCCGGCGAGAGGCCCGCCGGTGCGAATGTAGGCCTCGGATTCCACGAGCTTCAAAAGGGTCGACGATTAGGGCGTTATCCGCGCTGGCGCCAACGATAAACTTAAGTTCAGTAGCGCCTCCATGGTATCGAATCATGTGGCGTCCGCCGGGAAGTTCAACATTGGGGATACGACGTAGACCCAGCACGTCGCCGTAAAAAGTCTCGATAGCGGATCCGTTAGAGACAGAAAACACCAAATTTAGGTGGTCCTCAACGAGCCCCAAAGGCAAATCCGTCTGTGGTTTCACGCGTCTTTCTCCTTAATGTTAAAACGGTATCGCAACACTCAAGGGTATCTCAATCGAGGACCTTATGGGTGGTAAAAATTTGAGGTTTGATGACTATTGGAGAGGATATCGTGCGGTTTCAACGGTTTTTTTGGCGAAACGCTGTTGAGCTGTTGAATAGCAGGTGGATAGGTTGTGCTCCTTTCCAGGGTGTTATGGGCAACTTGGGAAGGGACGCCCTCAAATCTTGATAATGACGACAGATTAAGGCGGAAACAGCAATGAGGTGGAGAGAAGGCAGATAAAGATGGAGAGACTAGGACGGTCCCCACCTAAATGTCCATCGTCATGACTTGTGTTGTTCTCGTAAAACCGTTGGTTTTCATAGATCAGGGTGGGCACCCCTGAATTGGGGGTCAACGAACGAGATCGGCGCCGAAACCCGTTGCCCAACGATCCGATGATGCTCGAGGGACGAAAATGCGGCCAGCTCGAAACAGATGGATCAATCCAGCGGTTTTTCAGCCTGGATTTGATCATTTCTAACCGTGCGAAATAGAGTAATCTTGCTGTATCTCAAGGATCCGCTCCGACCCCTGATATTGATAACGTGCTGGCGTTCTCCAGACAGGGGCTAAGCTGTTGGCTATGAGCGGATCAGAAACAAGTAACCCGATAATAGTATGACGAGCAAGAAGCTAGTATGACGAAAGCAAACCCAGCGACTGAGGAAGCATCAACCGAGAGCCCAGATAACCCCCTCAGTGAACCCTGCATCATGGTGATTTTTGGTGCTTCGGGAGATCTTACGAAGCGACTGTTGGTGCCCAGCTTGTATAACTTAGCCTGCGACGGTTTGTTGTCACCCCATTTTGCCGTGTTAGGTTCGGGTCGAAGCCAACTTGATGACGAGGCCTTTCGCGCCGCCATGGCCAGTGATGCTGAGGGCCTGCGAGCTTTTCACACCCGTCATGAGTTTGATGAGCCCGCTGCTGACGAATTATTGGGTCGGTTTCACTTCCAAAGCGCCAACATTGATGCTGAGGGTTTTGCTGGGTTGAAGCAGCGGGTCGCCGCCCTAGACAAGCAATACCAAGCCCAGGGCAATGTCCTGTTTTATTTTGCCATGGCGCCTCGGTTTTTCGGCGATCTGTGTGAAAATCTGCATAAAGCCGGATTTCAAAGTGACCGCGGTTGGCAGCGCATAATTGTCGAGAAGCCTTTTGGTACAGATTTAGACTCCGCTCTGGCATTGAACAGAGAAATTTTGAAGTACTGGCGAGAAGAACAAATCTACCGAATAGACCATTATTTGGGTAAGGAAACGGTCCAAAATCTGCTGGCATTTCGGTTTTCGAACGGGATGTTCGAACCGCTCTGGAATAATAAATACATCGATAACATTCAGTTTAATGTTTGCGAGTCAGTCGATGTCCAGGGCCGAGGGGGTTACTACGACCGGTCCGGCGTTTTGCGTGACATGATGCAGAATCACATGTTTCAAATGCTTTCTTATATCTGTATGGAGCCCCCAGGTTCTTTTGAGTCAGATGCGATTCGCAATGAAAAGGCTAAGTTGCTTGAGTCAGTCCGGATCTATTCCGACGCCGAGGTGGCTGAAAATGTCGTCCGCGGACAATATGGGCCGAGCCCAGATCGGACAGCTGAGGTCGTACGAAAGCCAGGGTATCGAGAGGAGGCGGATGTTGACCCTGCTTCAAAAACTGAGACGTTCGCAGCGGCAAAATTACACATCGACAATTGGCGGTGGCAAGGGGTGCCGATTTATCTGCGTTCTGGTAAAGCCTTGTGGAAAAGAGGCACTGAGATCGTCATCGAATTCAAAAAGCCACCGGTCACGCTGTTTCAGGGTACTGAGATCGATCACCTAACCTCTAATCGATTGGTTTTTCATATCCAGCCCTATCAAGGTATTGATCTTCTGTTCCAGGCCAAAACACCGGGTCCTACGCTGCAATTGCAGGGCGTTGATATGAGCTTTAGTTATGGTGAGGCGTTCAAGTCATCTCGCTATACCGGTTATGAAGTGATGCTTTATGCGTGCTCACGCGGGGACGCGACGCTGTTCTCACGTGGCGACTTGGTGGAAGCCGCCTGGCGCATTGCTCAGCCGGTGCTGGATTATTGGGCGGTAGCGCCGGCACCCGATTTTCCCAATTACACGAGGAATTCTTGGGGGCCTCAGTCGGCTTATGCCTTGCTAGAAAAAGATGGCCGACGTTGGTTTGAAGTCGTGACGCCCGATGTGCTGGAGGAGAGCGCCTTGTTCAAGGGAGCTGATCCGCTTTTGTTAAATTCTGTGATTTTGGCGATGCAACCGCTAACGGTCTCTACCGGTGAAATGATCCTTGAAGCAGGCGAAGTCAGTTCGGAAATGTATTTTCTGTGTCGAGGCGAGGTTGAAGTGCTCGATGCGAGAAACGAGACGCTCGATGAGCTTGGTGAGGGAGATTTTTTCGGGGAAGTGGGGTTATTGATGGCGATGCCGAGAACAGCCAGTATTCGAGCAAAATCCCTGTGTGATTTGTTTGTATTAAGTAAAAAAGATTTCACCCGAATATTACGAGATCACCCGCAGTTCGCAGAAGAGATCCGGGCCATCGCCGAACAGCGTTATGCGTTAACCCTCCAGCTCGACTCGCTGATGCAGTAACTTAAATAGGCAGGCTAAGAGTACGGCTAAGTAGATCGTTCTGCGCGAAACGAGGTGAAGGTGAGCTCAAAGTTGACTGGGGAAACACGGCCACAATTTTTGGAGGCCGCTGAAACCGAGCCGTTGGCAGTAAGGCAAGGTCCGGCATATTGCACGCTGGCGCTGGATCTCTGGATCATCCTTGAAAGGGTCGCGCTTAACGCAGGCGAGGCTTAGGGTTTGAGTTAGCGATCAGTATTTCATAAGGTTGCCTACACTTTTCATTCATCCATCAAAGAGGAGCTTGTATGGCTCAGCCGTTTCCTAATCATCCTCAGCTTCGTGGCAACTATGCGCCGATTAATTTTGAAACGAGTATTCAAGATTTGGTGATAGAAGGTGATTTGCCCGAGGGGTTATCGGGTTCTCTCTATCGCAATGGGCCCAATCCAAAGTACGCGCCGGTTGGGCCGTATCATTGGTTTGGTGGAGATGGCATGGTGCATGCCTTTCATTTTAACGAAGGCAGGATTGACTACGTAAACCGATGGGTTGAAACCCCAAAACATAGAGACGAAATAGCGGTGGGACATAGTGTTGCTCGAATGCGTAAAACTGATCCTGAAACGGGCAATGTCCTACCCGATCGTCAAAATGGTTTGGCCAATACCCACATTATCTGGCATGGCGAGCAGTTGTTGGCGCTGGACGAGGGGAGCCATCCTTTCCAAGTGGAACCGCACTCTCTCGCGTCGATTGGCTATTGTAGCCAGCAGCCGCCTCTCGCCGGTGCGATGACGGCTCATCCCAAGATTGATCCGAAAACCGGCGAGCTGCATGGCTTTGGTTATATGACCGAATACGCAGGCAGTTCGTTGATGACGTACCATGTGTTGGATAAGGAAGGTCGGGTGATAAGGTCCGATCAGTTTGAAGCGCCTTACCCGGCAATGGTGCATGACTTTGTCATTACGCAGGATTATGTCTTGTTCCCATTGTTTCCGTTGACGTTCGATATGGCTCGAGCGGCGTCGATCGGTTCACCCTTTGCATTTGATGCAGCCGCAGGAACGAAAATTGGCGTGTTAAAACGGGGTGCGCCCGTGACGGATATGCGTTGGATCGAGGGTCCTTTGTGTTTTGTGTTTCATTACCAAAATGCGTGGAACGAAGGGGAGCTGATAACCCTAGATACCATCGAGTTCGCGGTTGCGCCGAATTTTCCCTTGGCCGATGGAAGCCTACCCTCTTATGCTGATGCACAAGGTAAGTTGGTACGTTGGCACCTCAATGTGAAGAGCGGCGAGATACGACGGGAAACGGTGTTGGAAGTCGCCGCCGAATTTCCTCGAATAGACGAGCGATACACTGCGAGTCGCTATCGTCATGGCTATATTGCTGCGGCCTCAACTCGGCAGCGTGGTGACGGTGGCCTGTTTCACGAAATTACTCAAATCGATATGCAGTCGGGGGAGACCCAGACCTGGGATGCGGGGGTGGGTAATGGGGTTTCTGAACCGGTTTTTGTTCCAAAGTCCAAGACCTCAGCCGAGGGTATAGGTTGGTTATTAGCGACGATCTACAAGCATGAAAGTCACACCTCTGACTTGGTGGTTTTAGAGGCCGCATCGGTGGCCTCTGGGCCAGTAGCAACCGCTCGACTCGATCACCGCATTCCTTTTGGTTTTCATGGCAGCTGGCGGCAGAATTAAAGTGCGAAACAGGGAACAAGGTGTTTGAGTTTGGGCGCAAGTCCCCAGACTAGGGTATCCGCTGATAGCAATTCGGCGGATTATCCTGCTTCGTTAATGCTCTGCGCGTCGCCTAGATTGGCATTGAGGTATTGACGGAGTCCTTCGGTAAGGAGGTGCCGCATGACATGCCCGATGGCCTCTTCTGAACCTTGACCCAATTCTGCTGCTAAGGGAACAGAAGGATAAGCGTCACCATCTCGCCATGCCCAACGAGCATCCAAGGCGTAAATCCATTCGTTAGGGGTTGTTTGGCGGCAGCTCGCGCCAAAATACAATTTGCCTTCAGGCCAGGCGGCCTCAGATGACTTTGCCGACTCTTGCAATTGTTGATCTTTAAGGATCGCATTCCAGGCGGCGCGAATGTCAACGGGGTCGATTGGGCACCGAGGAGAGATGCCGAACGATACCGCGACTGACTGAAAGTCTGCTTTCTTCAGGGGAGGCATGCCCTCGGCACCCGCAAGCGAAGGGATCATCAGTGTGCCAATAAGTCCTAATATTGAACCCAATTGGCGGGGATGTCCCCGCAACCATCGGACAAGGATGCAAGTTAGGGGTAATCGAATCATTGGATCCATGTCAGTGACCTCCCTGAGCCGGTAGCGATAAGGCTTGTAGAGGGTAGGGTAGCTAGCGTCGGGACTTGATCAGTCATTAAGGTCTAACTCGGACAAACATGGTTCTAAAAAACGCGACAGAGCTTTGCAACAGATAGAGCAGTAGACAAGCGGTGTAGCAAGTGGCCAGTGCCTCTATCGCGCCGATCATCATCAGTAACGAAAGCAGAAATACCAGGACTAAAATCCCGGTTTGAAAAGCAAAGATGTGAGTCGGAAACAAGTCTGCGTATCCCGCTGCGCGAAGCTTCAACATTCTCTGGGGGAAAATGGTTAACCCAGCTGAAGCGTAGATGAGCAACGCGGCGGTAACGACTTGCCAGCTAAGTGTCGAGTCATGAATGTCAAACGCAGCAAAAGGAAGGAGCGCTGCAAAGAGCGCACCGAATCCCGAGAAGCTCAATAATTGAACCCGAAACTGATCAGGCTCGCTGAATCGGTCGGTCGATCGGTTCAGGCCAATGAGGACGGCGGAGAACCCCACAATTCCAAGGGCGACTTCTGCAATGAGACCGAGTGCTTCAAAATTTGGTGTCACAAAGCCCCCCTGGGTGTAGGCCGAGCATCTGGCCCTGCATTCATTCAGAATCTATCACAGATAGACTTCGGATGCGGTGTTGGATCCATTCAGGCGAGTAAAAATGCGTAGACCAAGGACGCGAAAGTTCCTCGCGTCGCGGTAGGGTGCCAGACTGCCATCGTCGAACGCGGGCCGTCTGCGAAGGTTAAATGCTTGGAGCATCAGGCCAGCATTTGATCTCGCATCTGAGGAGACAAGGTGTGAGATTGAATGAATCACGGTAGAGGTGCTAGAGAGTCAACCTTTTGGGTGGTATCTGCTATTCTAACTGAGCGGTATCCGATGACAGCAAAGCGGGACAGCGTGCGTGCAAGTGTTTCACTTGGGACAAGCCTGCCGTCTGCGTCGATGCCTTACCTGCAGCCTCGCTGATCGACCATTGAGCTGATCGACGATTAAAAAAATGGGAGCGACGAGAACAATCATGAGAATCATGCATAAGCATCAAGGACTAGAGAAACTTCGAGGGCTTGTCCTTGCAGGATGGGTTGTGGCGAGTTTGAGCGGCTGTACAGCAATGGTTGTAACCAGTGCTTTAACGACCGCAACTAAGGCGGCGGTCGGTGTCGTCAGTTTGCCTGTCAAGGCGGTGGCCGGCCTAGCAACGGGCGACGATGATTCTGAAGAGCAGAGCCAGGCTGCGTCCGAGCAAGAAAAAGACCCTGAGGCCTCTCGGGAAAGTCCTTAACACGCGGTAACCATCAGGTACGAGGGTCAGGCTAGCGGCCGGCTCTTGGCGGGAAATGCTTGAGGCAAACGCCTAACGGCCAGTTTGCGAAACTTCTGATGATGAAGGCCGATTCCTGAGAGGGCATCAGTGTCTTATACCCACAGCCTCGTTCAAAAGAACAGGACCACAATTGGGTCCCTGATCGTCGGGATCTAATAACTACC
The DNA here is from genome assembly GCA_002689445.1 of Gammaproteobacteria bacterium. Taxonomy (GTDB): domain Bacteria; phylum Pseudomonadota; class Gammaproteobacteria; order Pseudomonadales; family Azotimanducaceae; genus UBA9926. Next base: position 20,289 of record NZGC01000092.1, on the reverse strand, counting down.
CGCTAAGTAATCGACGCGACTTTCCATTGCTGATGAGAATTCGACATAGTGAACGTAGTCCTCTGGGAAACCTGTTTTGATCATCTCCCAAGTGTCGACAATACCAGGATGCTGAAAGTAGGATGCGATATCTCCAGCAAAAGTGTCCCAGAATTCGTTGGGAATCAATTTTCGTTGGTGTTGCAGATGGGCGTTGAACCAAACCAAAAAAATAGCGGTGACGCGTTGTACGAAAATTAATCGCTCGGCGTCGGTCAAGTTATCCAAGCCTTTCAAACCATAGTGAAAGAGCTTTCCGGCGGCGTCATCGAGAATCGTAATCTTCATAATTTGATTGGTTAGGTCGGTAATTGCAGCGCTCTGATTGGATGACGTGTTATCGCTGATCTGACGCGCCAAATAAAGGAGTGAGAAAATCACACCCAGCCCGCCAATGATTTCGCCTAGAGCGCCTAAAATTTCCCAGTTCATGTTGTCTTCCCGCTTGTGGTTTGAGATCAGGCTATCTCTCCAGGTGGCGCGGGTAAAGCAGGGTTTATTGATCGAGAATAAAGGCAAGCGCCCTGAGCCCATACGAGGGAAGTATTTTCTTGGAGGCCCTAGGCATCAACCGACCAGCATCGTGCTGACAGTCATCCACGGATTGCCAAGGATAGATGCAATTTAACCTCGATTCAGCCATGCTTAGTGCCTCACGGGTGAACAAGTGTCAGTCTTAATGGAAAAATTAGAGTGGGGCGTCAAAGCCAGTTTCAGAGCTTACGTGGAAGGGGCAGGGGGCTCGATTACCCTTACCGATGGGGCCGTTCGAATGGAGGATGGTACGTTTGCTTTTAGTGCCATACCCGGTGGCAATTTAACCATCGCGGCGGATGGGAGTGCAGAAGGTGCACAATACTTTGAGGGTACCGTCGTATTTGAGGCACATGGGGGCATGCTGAAATCGACGTTAACTGAGCTGGCGATCGAGGCAGGTCAAACAGGTTTGATGCTAACCGTGCTTGAAGGGCCCATGAATACGGGCCGGTGCGCGATTGCTGAATTGGGCCCCGTCGAGGTCGGAGACGATGGCATCATGGTGGCCCAAACCCAAATCACAATGGACGGCATGTATCAGATCGCAGATCACTATCCACCGGGCACTGAACTGGATCCCATCACGCTCAGCTAGGTTGCCGTGATGAGTCAGCACCGGGGCAGGTGAGTGGCTGCGTCGCTAGTCAGTCGGGTCACACCTTCTGGTCAGTCATTTGCTGAAGCTTGAAGGTTGAGGGTAAAGGGTAGGATCTAGGATCTAGGGTCTAGGTCAGCGCTTTTTTTAATTCAATTTCTTCATCCACGATATTGCCGGTTCTGCGGTAACCCAATTTTTCGTAGAATTCGATGGCACTTTTGTCGTCGTCAACCACCGATAACAACAAGAACGCTCGGTTCAATGCTCGACAACGTTGCTCGGCAAAGATCATGGCAGCGCGGCCGTGACCTTTACCTTGATGTTCCTCGGATACCATGAGTCGCCATATGTAAAACCCGTCAGGGGATTCGTTGGTTTCAAGGATATGGTTGGGATGTCCTAAATCAATGAATGCAATCAGTCCGATCGCCGAGCCCTCGTGCCAGAGGCCGTAAATTTCGCTTCCGGGCTCAAAAATCGATTGCGCCATGGTCACCGCGTTGGGTGCAACGTGATGCTTTTGATGTTGCGCAACGCTTAAGTTGATCAGGGGTAGCACGGTGTCAGCGCTTAATCGCGTAAATTCAGTCATGTAGAGTAGGGCTAAGCTGGCTGTTCAACATAAGTTACCACTAGGGTAATCGCAAGCAGGTTCTGTTTCAAAAGGGGGGCGTCATGATCGCGCTTCGCCCCTGGGCGATCGAAAAACCAACGAACACTGGGTTGTCGTCAAGGATTCGATTATGCTTGAAACCGTTTTTGCAAGACGCCGCTGGGTAATAGCGACTTAGTATTGGGTATTTGGTATTGGGTATTGGATATTTAGTGCGAGCCCAATAAAACGGGTCTAGATGAGGAAAACATTATGTTTGCGATGACGCAGTTGTTAACAAGGGCAGCCCAGGTGAACGGTCAAGGTTTGGCAACCCATGACCACGATCGACAGCAGACTTGGTCAGAGCTTGCGCAAAAAGTTCGTCGATTCGCCGGTGGTTTACGAAAGCTTGGCGTTGATAACGATGTGTGTGCGGCGGTTCTAGCGCTCAACAGCGATCGATACTTTGAGTTTATGTTCGCAGTGCCCTGGGCAGGCGGTGTGTTTCAACCCATCAACACGCGACTGGCCGGGCCGGAAGTGGTCTATTGGCTCAACGATTCCGGGGCGGAGGTGTTGCTGGTTGATAGGACGTTTGCTCCGCTACTGGCAGAGATCAGAGGCCAACTCGAGCATCTTCGCCATGTGGTGTTCATTGATGACGGTGAGCTTCCTGAGGGCTGTGTTGCCTACAGTGAAGTCGTTTCAGCAGACCCGTTGGAGGATGCTGGGCGATGTAACGATGATATCGCTGGTCTCTTTTATACCGGGGGTACAACAGGTCGCTCTAAAGGCGTCATGCTCTCGCACCAAAACTTGGTATCCAATGCCCTACAAGCGATGTCCATTATTTCGTTGAAGCCGGCGGATAGAATCTTACATGTCGCGCCGATGTTCCATATTGCCGATGCTTTTGTTTGTATGATGTCGGTGTCCATAGCGGGTTCAAATTATTTTCAACCGGCATTTGACCCGGTTGCGACCATGCAAGCGATTGCCAGTTACCAAATTGAACGGGTACTTTTGGTGCCCACGATGATCAACATGCTGGTGAATCATTCGGAGGTGGATGATCACAATCTGACCAGTCTACGGTCAATTCTCTATGGCGCATCACCCATGCCTGAGGCGGTTATCAGGAAGGCAATGGAAAAAGTACCGGGTACTGAATTTGTGCAAGCTTATGGCCAAACCGAAGCGGCGCCTGCGATTACGGTGTTGTCGCCAGAGCGTCACACCTTTGAGGGACCTTTGGCCGGTAAGATTAAGGCTGCGGGTCAGGCGTTGCCTGGAATCGAGCTGTCCATCCGAGATGAGCAGGATCAACCGGTTGAGGCCGGTGTGGTAGGAGAGGTTTGTATGCGCGGTGCCAATGTGATGTTGGGATATCGCAACATGCCAGATCAAACCAGCAAAACCATCGTGGATGGTTGGTTACACACGGGAGACGGCGGCTATATGGATGAGGATGGCTTCCTATTCATCGTTGACCGAGTTAAGGACATGATTATCTCCGGGGGTGAAAACGTCTATTCTGCGGAGGTTGAAAACACCCTGTACCAACACCCTGCTGTCAGTCAATGTGCGGTGATTGGCATTCCGAGTGAAAAGTGGGGAGAGCAGGTGCACGCTATCGTTGTTCTTCACGAAAACACAGAGGTCACAGAAGATGAACTGATCGCCCATTGTAAAAGCCTCATTGCTGGGTTTAAGTGCCCGCAATCAGTGACTTTCCAGACGGCGGCGCTACCGCTTTCAGGCGCAGGCAAGATTCTTAAGACGGAGTTGCGCAAGCCTTATTGGGAAGGGGGCGAGCGTAACGTCAACTAGCTGGTCTGGTGAGTCAAGCGGGTTAGGGCTTCAATCGATAAGATCGCTGGGGTTTTGGGGCAGGGAAATCTCTGGGTTGGTGGTGCGCGCTTGGTGCTGTCTCGATCAGATCAATCGTCGAAGGTATGGCTGGGATTCGGAAGTGAGCCTTGCCTTTATCGCTCACTGGTTAGGAAGCCGTGGCGATTTAGGTTCTGAGTCAGAGTAGCTTCCTTTATGGCAGGTTGCGGGGTGAGGTTTAGCGGTTGTTGGGAGTTGGATCGGGCTGGCTGGTTTCTGAGTTACCGTCGGGCCTTGTGTGGATCGCGGGGCTTTTGGGGCTGAGTTTAAGGGCTGCTGTTGGAGCACGTGGGTGCTCAAGGCAGGCTGAACACAAGGCTAACGAGGCCAGCCCTTGCGGGTGATTGATGAAATGATTGATACTCTTACCCGTTGCGGAGGGTAACCAAACAGCGTCAAACCAACGAGACAATGGGGGAGTGATGACGGTACTAAGGCAAGATTTAAACGGACCCAGGGTGAGGGTGTTTCACCAAGGTCCATCGATCGCGGCGTGGATCCTGCTGCTGGTGAGCTTGGTGTTATCCACGAAAATAGTCGCCAAAGACTCAGAGCATGAAGGTTATGAGTCAGTGTCCTATCCTCTCCAAGTGCTTTGGGGAGACACCCACCTGCACACGACGAACTCCCTCGATGCCAGAGTTCTCGGTGTCACCTTGGATACTGAGCACGCTTACCGATTTGCTCGGGGCGATAGGGTGGTCACCACCACGGGGATTACCGCACAGTTGGCTCGGCCGTTAGATTTTTTGGTGGTCTCTGATCACTCCGATGCGATGGGCGTGGTTGATCAATTGATCCAAGGTCACCCCGCGTTGATGAAGGACCCGGAACTCAAAGCACTGCAAAAAGAGTTGGCCAAAGGCGGGCAGATGAGCAGCGAGGTGGTTGGGGTAATTACCGCAGTCTTAATCGATGATTACGAAGGCCCCTTGATTAATCAAGAAGTGATGCGATCGGTCTGGGAAAAATACGTTGATACCGCCGATCAATATAACGAACCGGGCAAATTTACCGCGATGATCGGTTATGAATGGACACCAACGCAAAGTGGCGATAAGTTGCATCGCAATGTCTTGTATCGGGGCGATGCGACCACCGCTCGACAGGTACTGCCCTATACGGCAAATCAAAGTAGGAATCCCCAGGATCTTTGGCGTTGGATGGCGGACTATGAAGCGAAAACCGGCGATCAAGTCCTCGCTCTGGCGCATAATGGTAATTTGTCGAACGGCCAGATGTTCCCTGTTGAAGTGAATCCTAATACGGGGCTCGCCATCGATGCCGAGTATGTTCGGACAAGAGCCCGCTGGGAACCCCTATTTGAAGTTACCCAAGTTAAGGGGGACAGTGAATCTCATCCTTACTTGTCGCCAAACGATGAGTTTGCTGATTTCGAAATCTGGGATCGTGGGAATGCGAGTTTAGCCATTCGAAAGACGCCGGAAATGCTCAAATACGAGTATGCTCGTGAAGCGCTAAAAAATGGTCTCAAACTCGAGCGGCAGTTGGGGACGAATCCTTACCAATTCGGGATGGTCGGATCAACCGACAGTCATACCGGATTGTCGACTGCCGATGAAAATTATTGGTTTGGTAAATTTCCCAAGGACGAACCGAATCCTGGACGAGCAGATGCACCGATGGTGCGTACAGGGACGCCCGACAATTGGCAAACTTGGGAAATGAGCAGCTCAGGCTATGCGGCGGTATGGGCCAGAGAAAACACTCGAGCTTCAATCTGGGATGCGATGAAGCGCCGAGAAGTCTATGCGACCACAGGACCGCGTATGACGGTGCGGTTCTTTGGAGGCTGGCAATTTGCAGCGCAGGATGCCACCTCGAGTGAAATTGCGACCATTGGCTATACCAAGGGTGTTCCGATGGGTGGCACGATCACGGCGGCAACTGCCAATCAAGGTGTTAAAGACTCGGCAGCACCAAGTTTTTTAATTGGAGCCCTGAAGGACCCCTTGAGCGGAAACCTTGACCGCATTCAAATCGTTAAGGGTTGGCTGGATGCAGAGGGTGAAACCCACGAGAAAATATTCGACGTTGTTTGGAGCGATGAGGATCGACGTGCGATAGACGCATCAGGAAAACTCACGCCGGTGGGTAACACGGTCAATATTGCCGACTCAACCTGGCAGAATTCAATCGGGGACGCGCAGCTGATGGGGTTTTGGCGAGACCCTGAATTCAATCCCGCTGAGCCTGCTGTGTATTACGCCCGGGTGATCGAAATTCCAACGCCGCGCTGGACCGCCTTCGATGTCAAATTGCTCGGGGACAAAATGCCAGACAAGACGCGCTTTGTGATCCAGGAGCGTGCCTACACCTCACCGATTTGGTATTCACCTGACTGATACCAGCGTGGTGAGGGCCGCTCCAGCGGCAACATTAACGCCTGCAAAGAAGGCTGGATGTATGGTCATGAGGTCAAGTTGGCTCTCGTGGTTGGAACACGTCGGCTGATAGAAAGATTGAGGCTGCCCAGCAAGGATTCCGAGTAAGGGTATCGACGCTCGCAGCGACTTCCGAAGCCCTGAGCGCACAACCTGAGCGCACAAATAGCTAAGCTAGCCAACGAAATTCGAAGGATTAGGCGCTATCGCTTGGGCAATGTGGTCGGACAAAGGGAAGAGCGATAACACAGCACTTGAACGCAAGGAAGCAAGCGTTAAAAAGTGGCCAAGATAGAATCGGGCCTCCAAACTGCCGCAACAAAAGCAGAAGGGCGCCTCATAGCTCGCGCATCAGCCTCGGCTTAAAGTCAGCTCAGCCAAGGTTTCTCTCGGTAGAAAAAATTGGGCAATAGGGTTTTGTCTTCCCATTCGTGATGGAAGACCTTGGTCAGTGAGCCTCCAGTGGGAGGAACGACCCAGCTCCACTTAGCCCAGACGTCGCGCTCGGCATGGGTTTCTTCGGTGACAAATCGCATAAAGGAATCTGACGCTTCGTGATGATCCATGATGGTTACATTGTTGATATCAAAAGAATAAAGGACCGCTCGGTTCAGCTCTAATTGCGCCCTATCTTTCCAGAGGGTTCGCTCACGGCTTGTGTCCAATCCCATTTTAACGGCAATGGCATGGGTTAAATCGTAACGATCACGGTCGGTGAAGTTGCGAGCACCGATCTCGGTTTCCATGTACCAGCCGTTGAAGGGTAGGGCGCCATAGAGGACCCCGCCTAAGCGCATCTCGACATCGCTGACCGCAGGTAACGCATACCACTTCAACGACAAGGTCTCGAACCAAAGGTATTCAGGATGGGTAATGGGGACTTCGAGGCAGACGCTTTCAGGTATGGCGTGCAGATAAAGGGGGTGACCTGGCGCATCGATGACCAATGGAAGAATATCAAAAGCTGAAGCATCGCAGGGTGGTTGCCAACCGTGTTCTAGCGCAATTCGAGTCAATTCGCTGTTGGCGGAGTCTCCAAGAATTTGGCCGTCGACATCGTACCCTGCGTAGCGGATCAGTTGGTTATTCCAGATTCTGGGTCCGCGCGCTTCGGGGCGATCAGGCGCGAACACGGTCATGGTCGGACGTAAGTTGCCACCATTGGTTGCGATCTTGATGTGTTCAACCAGTGTGTCTGCCATGGCTTGGGGTTGGGTCAGGTGCCGGTAATCCCGAACGTCTAGGCCCCGCCAAAACTGGCGACCCACGCATCGAGCGCTGTTCCTCCAACAAAGCTGAGCGCCGTAAGCGAGTTCTTCCTGAGTATGATCGTAATAGCCCTTTTCAGCGATTGAGCTTCTCACTTCAAGCCATCGCGCATCAAACAACTTAGCCATATCAAGCTCAGTATAGACTTGCTTCAAAAAGGACTCAGCTTCCTCAATGAGAGTAGCGTTTGACTCGGCACTGAGTATTTTAAAATCGCTGGCTGATGGCTTTTGGCACAACGCTTCGGCAGCCGGCGCACTTGTCCTGGGTTCGCCACCAGCCTGATGAAAAATCTCGATGTTTATCAGCGACTCAGAGACGCCGAGGGATAGTAAATGAGCCTTGGTGGCATCCAAAAATGGCGTTGGCCCACACAAAAAAATGGCATCCCAGTTGTCACCAGCCAGGAGGGGTGAAAGGCTGGTTTGATCTAAGTGGCCCGCTTGGCCGGTAATCCGGGTGTCGAAGCTGAGTGTTTCATGAGCGGCTGAAAGCGCCTTCAACCGTTCAACGAAAGTAAGCTGCTCATCACGACTGATGGAGAGGTGAATGCTAACTTTCTGCGTGAGAGGTGACGAGTTCGCGATCGCCTGCGCCATCCCCAGCGCCGGGGTAACGCCGATACCCGCGACAATATTAAGTACCTTAAGCTGAGTTTGCTGATCCCAGAAAAATTGGCCTTGCGGTTCGCTCACTCGAATGACTTGCTCATGCAGGTTAGAGGCAAAAAAGCGTTGAGACATTTGCCCCATAGCTTCCTTCTTGACGATGATTTCGTAGGCTTCGCTGCCAGGAGGCGAGGTCAGGGTGTAGCTACGCTCAACAAACGCATTACCAATCAAACATTGCACCGAGATGTGTTGTCCGGGGAGGTGGGATGCTGTCTTTTTAAAAACAGGTTTGAGATGGATGGTCCGATACATCGGGTGACTGTCGTCCTCGACCCGAACTTCGGCAAGGGACCAAATGTCTTCACCCATCAAGGCATTCACTTTGCCCGCACAGCCCCCACAAACGCCCCCTGCACCCGCCGGGAGCCCCTGATCTGGGGGTGGGGCATCAATAATGTCCTGAAGCGAGAGTTGTAAGCAGTTACAGACGATGTCACCCATCGCGCAAGCGCGTTCGTTGACGTCTAAATAGAGTTGTCCACGGCCTAGGAAGAGTTCCTGCCGCCAGGGACTTAGCGAGCTCTGATCAATCAGAAACTGTTGTGCTTTAGGCAGGTCATTCCAGGCACCTTGGACGTCAATGGAGCGAATCATGTTCGCTTCGTTTAACCCCAATTGGATGGACAGAGGCCCTTTCTCGTAGGTGAGAGTCTCGAGAGTTTGCTGCTCATCTGCAAATTGAACGAGGTAAGATTGGTGCTCAGGGTCCAGGGAACCGATGGCCAACTGCCCCGTCGGGAGGTGGAAGGTCGAGTTAAATATTGATCTACCGTCGACTTGAGTTACATTTTGAGTCGACATGACGCCGCCAGCCAGGGCATAAATGCTGCTCAAGACTCCGATGAACTCAGCCAATGCTGGATCCGCTTTCAACAATGTTGTAAATAGTGCTCGAGGTATCCTCAGTAAGGTACAGTCAGTTTCTGTCTCAGCCGTGGCGGAACGCATTCCATCGGCGTCGCCGGCAATCTCTCCAAAACTGTAACCAGACTGAATGTGGCCGATTTTTTTGTGGGTCTGACCGACTTGTCGGATGATGTTGACCTGGCCAGAGATGACTAAAAAGACATCATTACCCTCGTCTCCTTGCTTAAAAATCGACGTATTCGCGGTCAGTTCAAGGCGCTCGCATTGGGCGAAAATGTCTTGATGTGAGATCGCAGCAACGATGGGCGATGCTAGGAACCGGTTAGCTTCGGCTTGGAAATTGCCAATCCGATCAATCTCAGAGTGTAGCTCAAGGTTTTTGTGCATGACTGAAGCAAAAATCTCGCCGGTTAGCCGGAGTAGGGTCGATGGCTCGAGGGTCGTTACGCTGGCGGTTCTGCGGTTTTGGTTTCTGGCCAGTGTCGATTGCTCTCCGAACAAGCGAACAGGCTCTAATCTGGCTAGGACGACGTGATTACCCGTGGGGCTCTGTTGGGTAACTTCAAGCGCTCCGGTGACCAGCACATAGGCATCATTACCCTCAGCGCCCTCTTGCAGCAGCGTCGTGCCCCCTGTTAACTCGATGAGCGTCGAATGCGCATTCAAGGCTTCGAATTCGGTTTCAGAAAGTGCTCCAAATTGAGTGACTTGGTGCAGGACAGCGGCGCGATCGGCTTTATTCATGGCGTGGTTTTCGGCGATTTAAGAGGTTCAATCGTAAAATCATTATGAGTCAGAAAATGACTCATTGCCAGATCTGACCGGTGCCAGAGGATCCAGCACCGCTACTTCGACCGAGAACCATTGTAAATTTGAGCGATCCCTTGTTTGCGGTTAGAGATGAGCGTCTCGAGTATCACAGGGCAAGTGATCGTCATCTGGTAGGTGAAGGACTCAGCGGACCAATTGCGGCGATCATGTGCTAGAGGGTTGTGAGAGATGCAGGCTCAATAAATGGATGCCTTTAGGATTACCCGCCTGGCTTCACTGATGGGGGAGTGTCAGTTCCGTTGAGCGTTACTCCATCCGAGACTCGGTAGGTTTCCCATGGTCGCTGGCAGATGGAGATTTTAAATGTTATGTTACAACATAACATATTGAATGCTGTGATACCGCTTGGATGATCCTTTTGCGGATCAGTACCTGAGTGAGGCTTAATCAATGTTCGTCATTTTATCTGCTATTACGGCTTCTCTTCTGGTTGCGTTGGTCTCTTTGGTTTGTATTGGCTTTTTGTATGTGAGCGATGCGCAGTTAAGGGTTTGGGTCCCCAGGCTTATGGCGGTTGCAGTAGGGGTTCTATTGGGGGATGCCTTTCTCCATCTGATCCCCGATGCCTTAGAGAACTCTGGGCACGAAGCCGGGATAGTGGGGCTGTGGGCTTTGGCTGGGGTCATTGGTTTTTACTTTATTGAAACGATTCTGCAATCAAGGGCTAGAGCTGATTTTAGACACCCCGATGAGGGCGGCAGGCGTCCGGCCTCGTTTGCAAAAATGAACCTCGTCGGAGATGGGGTTCACAATTTTGTCGATGGCATTCTCATCGCTTCAAGTTTTTTAGTCGATCCCGCAATTGGCATAGCGACGACGATCGCCATTATCCTTCACGAAATACCTCAAGAAATCTCCGATATCTCGGTCCTGATTCAAGGAGGCTTTAGCCGAAAACGGGCGGTTTTTCTGAATTTTCTATGCGCCCTGATGTGTTCGATGGGTGCGGTTACAACATTGCTGCTCTCTCAAGTTATGGAACTCGGCCTGGGTGCGATGCTAGCCCTGACCGCCGGGGGATTTATCTATATCGCTGCCAGTGATTTGGTGCCGCTACTACGATCGAACGAGCTGAAGGTCGCGCTACCGATTCAATTCGCCGCCACTTTAGTCGGAGTTTTATCGATGCAGTCGATTCTGTGGTTGGAAAACATCATTCAATTCTGAGGGAGCCAACAACAATGGATTCAAAAGTGCCTGTCACTATTCTCACGGGTTTTTTAGGGAGTGGAAAAACAACTTTACTCAATCGAATCTTGTCTGAGTCGCACGGGCTCCGCATTGCAGTGATCGAGAACGAGTTTGGGGAAATCGGCATTGATCAGGATATGGTGATCAATGCTGACGAAGAAGTCTTTGAAATGAATAATGGGTGCATTTGTTGCACGGTTCGTGGTGATCTTATTCGGATATTAACCAACCTTGCGAAACGGCGTGATAAATTCGATCGGATCGTTTTGGAAACGACGGGATTGGCTGATCCCGGTCCGGTGGCACAAACATTTTTTGTAGATGACGAAATTCGAGAGGAATTTCAGCTAGAAGGCATCGTAACCCTGGTCGATGCCAAACATGTGGAACAACATTTCGATGACAGTGATGAGGTGGTGGCTCAAATTGCGTTCGCAGATATGATCGTCCTCAACAAATGTGATTTGATTGATGCTGAACAACAGACTCGGGTGCGAGAGCGCATTGCGAGCTTGAATAAAATGGCGACCATCCTGCCGGCTGAAATGGCAAAAGTGCCGCTAGAGGCGGTGCTTGATCTGGGTGGCTTTGATCTCGATCGAGCGTTAGGGATCAATGAGGCTTTTCTGGAGGCTGAATACCCCTTTGAATGGGCGGGGATTTTTGCACTACCTCAGGGTGATAATCGAGTGTTACTGAGCGAGGGACCAGACCCGAGTATGTCCTTAATGTGTCTGCCCTTACCCGATAAAAATGCGGTTGATCTGGAGGTTTTGGCTGAGTCGGTGTTTCGTCATTGGTCCGACGCGCCTGTGTTGATGACCAGCGGAGGCGAGTTGCAGGTAACTACGACGCTTTGGAATATCGATTTGATCCGAGCGGCTGAGCTCGATCTGCCAATATCAGAGGATGGGCTGTACGCGATTTTTACCGAGCACACGCCGGAGGAATTTAGTCTGGCGATCGAAAACTCCAGGGGCGTTGCGATACAGCCCATAAAAGATCATTACTTTACGGCAGGGCATACCCACGACGACAGCGTGACGTCTGTGGCCATCGAATTTCAAGGTGATCTGAATTTTGAAAAGCTCAATGATTGGTTCTCGATTTTGCTGCAAACCGAGGGGCCGAATATTTTTCGTATGAAAGGTATTTTGGCGGTGGAAGGTAACCCCAATAAAATGGTGTTCCAAGGGGTACACATGCTGTTTGATAGCCAGCATGGCGAACCCTGGGGCGATCAACCGAGACATAATCGCTTAGTATTCATAGGGCGAGAGCTTGAGCGAGAGTATTTGCTGAAAGCCTTTCAGTTCTGCTTAGCGTAATCGATGCCATCCTCAGGAACCAAAATGCTAGATCATCTTCTAGAGTTAGACCTGGGTGAGGCACCGGTAGCGCTCGAATGGTCGAGGTGCGGTCGATGGCTTGCCGCTCTGAACGTTGATGGTGAAGCAGTACTCATCGATACAGCCTCGGCGAACCGGATCAACCGTTGGACGGCCCACGGCGCCGGTGCGCTTGCTTTAGCCTGGCATCCTAAACAGGCAATATTGGCCACGAGTTGCCAAAATGGGTGTCTTAAACTTTGGCAAGTCGATGGTGATCAGGGGGTAAGGGCGCTGTCGGCCATTGAACTAGACCCCTGCATGGGTAGCCTCTGGGTTGAACGGCTCCGTTGGCGACCTGATGGTAAACAGCTCGCATTCGCTATCGGTAACACGGTGATGTTGGCCTCGGCTGCAGGGGAGATAGAGGCCACCTTTATATTTAGAGGCGGCACGGTCGCTGACCTAGATTGGAGACCGGGAGGCGCATTGCTGGGTATTGCGGGTTATGGCGGGATTGCCATCCAAAATGGACTCGATCCGTTAGCTGATCCAATGCTTTTAAACTGGAAAGGCTCGCTCTTGAGTTTGAGCTGGAGTCCAGATGGGGCTTATATCGTCGCCGGATGCCAGGACAACACCGTGCACCTTTGGCGATTTCGCTCTCAGCAAGATGCGCAGATGTCAGGATTTGCGTATAAACCTCTGCAACTGAGCTGGGTCGATCGAGGCAAGCGATTGTTGACCAGCGGCATTAATGATCTTGTCATGTGGCCGTTCGATAGAAAGGGGCCGGAGGGACGTGAACCTGAAACCCGATCATTCCATGAAAAGTCGATTCCCACGTTGGCGGTTGCTGCCAATGGCAAAACCATCGCCACGGGGTGCCGAAGCGGTTGGATCGCAGTTTGGAAATCCTCAAGGGAGATAACGCCCACGGTGTCGACAATGATCGAAAGTCGAGTTGAATATCTCCGTTGGTCTTCTAAAAAAAATGGTAAACGGTTGGCCGCGGTAGGGCGCCAAGGGATACTCCGCCTATTCGATCTGGATGAAGCTTGGTAGCGCAGAAGGTCATGCAAGGTAGAGGTCCTGGTAGCTGTCTTATGATTACCTAGCGAGCCAAGGTCGTCCTCGCAGATGCCGATCTTGGGTTTACCCGGCGATCGCGTAAGGTTTACCGGGCAGGGTTTGAGCTCGCCAATGAAGCTACGCTCGAGCGCGCCAGGGCCGCAAGGTTGCCCAAGCTTCGCCTCGTGATTGATGGTAGAAAAATAAACCTTAGTCACCCCTTCGCACGCGATGCTCAGGGAGGTGATTTATCCGGTCAGAGTCAGTTCCAGAGTAATGCTGCCCTGTTGTCCTGTCGCGATGAAGAGCCGCTTAGGCGTTGCCCGCGGCATTGGGGTGCTCGTGTCGGCGCTGGGTGTCAGGCACGGATAAGCGATGGCATGGGCCTGTGGGATAAAGGTTGGGATCACAGGTATGAGCCACAAAGCAAAAGCTTCCCATTCTGTTGAGCCGTCAAGCTGCTAGGATCGCTTGTTGGCTTGCCCTGGCTATGGCAAGTTAACCTGCATTCAGTAAACAAACTCAAATACACCCAACAAACCCAACGAGAGAGTGCCATAGTGAAAGATCACAAAACTGACAAGGGGCCGAGTTTTATTTCCCTCAATGAAGCTGCCGAGATGACGGAGGGAACCCGCATAACCTTCATGCCCGGGGTGCAAGCGCTCTATGCTGAGGCGTTGAAAAATATTTGTTTCGCTAAACAGATTCCCGTGATTCGTGCCTTACACCCGCCCATGGGTATCGATAAGGAGACGGGTCAAGATCGACAAGCAAGGCTTTATGAATTGACTCGTCAGACCGGCTTGCCGACGATGTTTTATGAACAAGAGAGGCCAAGAAACGTTTGGACGGAACAGTTAGCGCTAGCCGAGAGAATCGGTTCCTCAAGTCGAATGTTGATTCCCGCAGATTTCGATCACCGTGTGACGATGTTTGGCTTGTGTGCAGTGGTGTTAGCGGAAGATGGGCTCGTCTGGAATATGAGAATTTTGAATGATGGAGCACTCAGCCGAAAATATGGTTACAGCAAAGCCGCGAGCGACGCTGCACCTGAAAAAATTGTACAAATAATCAAAGTGTTCGATACGCACTTGAGCCAACAGAGCGAACGTGGCTCGCGCTACTTGGTCGGTGATACCTTAAGCGCTGCCGATATTTATTGGGCGACGATGAGTATGAGTATTACCGCAACGCCACCAGAAATCATGCCCGTCACTAAGCAGAACCAGGGCATGCTTAAATATTTTGCAGCGAATTCAAAAAGACCGGAGATTGCTGAGGTGCTCTCTGACCGCATCCTTGACCATCAGCGCTATATTCTCACCACTTATTGTGAAACGCCGGCAGTCCTGGGTGGTGATCCACTTTAAATCGTCGTTCTGAAAGTTGGCTGAAACAGCGCGAATATCGCTAGAGCTTCAATTGCTCGGTCTAAATCAACGTCGAGCCGACGTGGGTGAGGGCAAGCTTTACGCCCTCAGTATTTGCGATGCGCAGTGCCCTGATTTTGATCTTGACCACTCCGCACTGCTCCGGGAAGCGGTTGCCGGCGCAGCATAAAAGGTGCGTCATAGGCCGCTGATCTTTTGAGTGAGTGCGGATGGGTGATTTTTATGCGCTTTCGGTCCTCGATGTGCCCTCCAGAATAAGCACCTTGCGCTGAACCTAAAGGAGCTCGCCAGAGGCGATAGATGTTTTAAAATATCACTTTGCTTGTTTTTATTTTTCACCGTGCTAAGTTGAAGCGGCTAGGTGGAATAAATGGAGAAATTTACAAGAATGGATTCTTGATAGCGAACACGCACTTCAATGAGAGGATGGGTTATGAGCTACAGAATATGTATCAAGAATCAAGCCGCGATTTTGAGTTTGGTCGTGACCAGTGCAATGCTGGTTAGCAACGCGACAGCAGAAGAGACTATGGAGGAGGTTGTTGTCGTAGGAAAGTCCATTCGTGCCAGTCAAATGGCTGCCCTCGAAGCCAAACGCAACGCCGATAATGTCGCTGACGTCATATCATCTGATGCGATTGGACGCTTCCCAGATCAAAACCTTGCGGATGCTTTGGGTCGGCTTCCGGGCATATCAATTGAAAGAGACCAAGGTCAAGCTCGCTATCTCAATTTTAGGGGAGCGCCAAAACGCTACACCACGACTGCTTTTGATGGGATTGATGTCCCCGGCGTTGAAAACGGCCGAATACCCCGTTTTGACGCTTATCCTGCTGTCATCACTTCTCAAGTGGTTGCCAACAAAGCTATTACGGCAGATATGCCAGGCGAGGCAGTGTCGGGGTTTATTAATGTGAAAACATTCCGTCCGTCGGATGTTGACGGCTGGACATTTTCTCTTGAGCTTGGCGTGGGGGAGCAAGATTTGGGTGGTGGAGATGTTGAGCGTCAGAACGCCCGGGTGTCCTATTCCAACGAGACTATGGGGTTCGTGCTTTATGGGTCTGAGAATCTCCGCGAACAGGTCACCGACAACAGAGAGATGCAATATTCCGGCGCAGAGGGCGCACTAACATTCGCGCCAGGTGACAAAGTCGAATTTAGAAATTACCTGGTTGATCGCACGGATGAGGCCTTCGGCGGTACCTTCGAGGTTTATCTGTCCAATGGTGGACGGGTTTATTTGAGCTCTTTGAATACCAGTTTCAAAGATGAAGAAGAGCGTAATCAGTGGAATTTCTATCCCGCGGACCTGGGCGGCGAAGTGACGCCAATGGTAGGAACGGTAGCAACCGCCAAAGCGCGCCGGTTGCTCGAAGCAGGTGAGTACAATAATGAGACTAATGTCCATACGCTGGGGTTTGAGACCAGTTTTGGGGATTACGATCTCGAAGCCAGCTTTAGCAAGATCGACACCCTCTTTGATGCGTATCTGCCGATTCCCTACTTTGATAAGGGCGTTGTGACCAACTTGTCTTATGACCTAACAAACCAATATCAACCCGTTGTGACTTTTGATGAAAATTTGCAGGATGTGGATAACTACACGCGTCGATGGCATATCGATGCAATCGGTGGCCTGGTAACCGATGCCAATCAATTCAAGCTGGATGTTTCGCGTGCTAATGCATGGGGTGAGGTTAAATTTGGGCTTAAAACGGATTCCCGGGAAGCCAGCGGAGGCGGCGCACCGCTCGCGACGGCAATTGCCAGCTTCGCCTTCCCTGTAGATATCACTCAGTACGATGAGGGGCCCTGGGCAACGAATATGAACAACACGGTGGGCGGCTACTATGCAGATAACCTCGGGATATTGAGAGCCCTAGAAGCGACCGGTTACTCGCGTACTGATTTTCCTGAAGATACGAAAGTCAGTATTGACGAAACGATGCTGTCAGCTTATGTGATGCAAACGATCGATCGTGATTGGGGCAATATTGTGCTTGGTCTTCGAGTAGAAGATACCGATTATGAAACCTCTGGCTCGAAATTAGTCGGCTCCGATGCTGTTCCGCTTACAGTGAGCCGAACTTATACCAATTATTTGCCAAATGCGCACATCAATTGGGATCTCTCTGAGGATAAAAAAATACGGTTTTCCTTCTCTACAGGCATCAGTCGTCCAACATATGATGAGGCGCGAGCGGCCGCCGATATCAGTGTGACAGGCGAGAGCATTGTAGGCGGTAACCCCTTCCTTGAAGAGGAGACGTCGTGGGGGATAGATGCCGCGTATGAGTGGTATTTTGACGAGGCCAGTATTTTAGCATTCACCTTGTTTCACCGATCAATCGATAACGTGATTTCTGAATCAAATGAAAAAGTGTTAGGGACTCTTTACTCGGATGCGGCTGAACCTGGCGATCTGTGGGATTTGTCCGGTTTTGGGAATGGTCGAGACGGAGAGTTGAAAGGCATCGAAGTTTCTTTTACAGGGCGCCTAGATAACTATATGGACGGTTTTCTTTCAGGTTTCGGCGTCGAAGCCAATCTGACGTCGGTCAGCAGTGAGTATACTTTGCCTAGTGGCGTGACACTTCAGCTCCCAGGGCAATCGGACCTTACCTATAACTTCTCGGTTTTTTACGAAGATCATGGGCTCTCAGCCCGATTGAGTTATCGATTTAGGGATGCTTGGCTTGACGAGACTGAGTCGGCAGGTGTGTTCGGCCTAGCGGAGGGCGTTTATTGGGATGAGCAAACGCGCTTGGATTTATCGGTTAGATATAGTCTCGAAGCTTTCACTGGATACAACGCATCTCTGTTTTTGAACATGAACAACATCACTGATGAAACCGATATTCGCTATACCGCTAGGGCTTGGAACCCTAATCAGGTTGAGTCATACGGCAAGCGTTATCTGGTTGGAATTCGGTTCAGTCTGTAGCGTATTTAGAGGAAATGAAGGTCACGGGCGAGTGAGAGGCTGTTGAGTATTCCCTCACTCGCTCAGGGTTGGCAGTGGCAACGCGGGTGAGGGCAACCTATGCGCCCCAGTATTCGCGATGCGCAGTTTCCTGACGTTTATCTTTCCCACCCCTTACTGCTCCGGGAAGCGGTTGCCGGTTTGGCAAGAAAGTGCACAAGGCTTTGAGCCTTTAAGTGAGCGCGGACTTGTGCATTTTATGTGCTTTCGGTCCTTGATCTGGCCTCCCGAAACTGTCCACTGCGCTAATCCCTATCGCCGTTTAATCAGTCCTTGGAAAACCTCACGATATTGCTATCCAGCTGAGGGCAGCTGTCATTGACATGAGGTAGAGTCCAGGGAGTTTGAGCAGTCGTCGATGTGGACCGAGTCCTAACATCAGAAACATTAGAGCGCCGAAAGCATTGATGAGGATGATGGGGTAGGCCATCAAGACCAGGGCGGGGCTGTAGGCAAGGTAGGCGAGAGTTCCTGCACCTACGAGCAGAATCAGGGTAAACATATGCCAACTCACCAGACTTAAGATCTTTGTCTCAGCAACAAGGTTACTCCCGTTAATATTGCCCATATAGAGTCGATGTCCCAGGATCCCGTGAAACAACGCGCCTGCCAGCGACAAGGTCGCCGCTGAGATCAATAGCCAAAATTGCATGTACTGCTCCGATGTGATTAGTTACTTGCTAATGTAAAGTAATTACTTTACATTAGCAAGTAACTAAAGGAATTGCCTGGATGGATGATCGTACTCAACAGTTGTTAACGGCGCCGCCCGGGGCGCTATTGTTACGTATGTCTGCGCCCAACAGCATCGCGTTTTTCATCCAGGACGCTATCAGCATGACCGAGGTGTGGTTTGTGGGACAATTGGGCCTAGTATCTCTGGCAGCAATAGCCTTGGTTTTTCCGCTTTTGATATTGAGCCAGACCTTATCAGGCGGTGCTATGGGCGGCGCGGTTGCTTCCGCAATTTCAAGGGCCTTAGGCGCCGGGGATCAATCGCGTGCCGCTCAGCTGATTTGGCATGCTTTAGCGCTTGCCGTTGGCGGCTCATTATTGTTGTTAACGCTATTTTTGATGGTGGGTGAATCTTTCCTGCGATTCCTAGGAGGTGAGGGCGAGATTTTGAACCTCGCAGTGAACTATTGTTTGGTCTTATTCTCTTGTGGGCTGTTTATTTGGCTGCTGGGTGTAGTCAGTGCCGTCTACCGAGGAATGGGGGATATGAAGTTCCCTGCGCTGATGATGGTGCTCAATGCTTTAGTGCAGGTTCCGCTTTCTGCTGTGCTGATACTCGGTGCTTTTGGCGCGCCTCAATTAGGGGTCGTGGGAGCCGCTATATCAGCGGTGATTTCAGCCATGGTGGTTGCCGCAGCGATGATTTACCGGCTCGTCCGAGGCGACACATTGATCAGGCTTCAGCTCACAAGCGCCCATTTCGAGCGTCAATGTTTTAAGGATATCTTGAATGTTGCGTTACCGGGATCGTTGTCGCCGATGCTAACCGTGACCACCATTCTTTGTTTGACCGCGCTGGTGGGGCGTTTCGGTGAACAGGCGCTTGCCGGCTATGGTATAGGTTCGCGGATCGAATTCTTGTTGATTCCGCTAGTGTTTGGCATCGGCGCTTCAATGACCTCGCTCGTAGGGATGGGCATCGGCGCGGGCAACGTCGAAAGAGCAGAACACATAGGGTGGGTTGGCTCCATGGCTGCAGCCCTGATCGCTGGCAGCATCGGGGCGCTACTTGCGTTGTTTCCAGACGCTTGGATACCTCTATTCAGTCAAGAATTAGCCGTCCAGATAGCCGCCAAGCAGTATATACAGATCGTAGGACCGTTCTTTGCCTTTCAAGGGTTGGGTTTGTCGCTCTATTTTGCCTCTCAGGGCGCCTCCGCAATGTTTTGGCCAGTGATTGCGCTCGTACTTAGAGTTTTCTTGGCCGTGGGCGGGGCGCTTTTGCTGGTCAATTTTACGGGTCTCGGTTTGGTCGGTATCTTCTACGCGGCCAGTTTTGGGATGTTGGCATACGGCGCTATAATGCTGGGGGCACTGAAGTTAGGTGCTTGGAGGCGACACAGGAGAGCCCTATGAAGTCTGAAAGTAAGTCTGAAAGTAAGTCTGAAAGTAAGTCTGAAAGTAAGTTTGAAAGTGGCAACATTACCCTAGATCATAGATCCTTATGCCCAGTTTCAAGGTCGCTTGATTTGGTCGGGGATCGGTGGACCCTGCTGATCATGCGCGATGCCCTATTTTTTGACTGCAAAACATTTGCAGACTTCGCATCCTGCCGCGAGGGGATTCCCACCAATTTGTTGACTGATCGATTGCAGAAGTTGGTGGGTTTAGGTCTTTTGGCGCGAGTCCCATATCAAGAGCGTCCGGCCAGGTATCACTATTTGCCCACTGAATTCGGTGAATCTGTAAAGCCCATGTTGCGTGCGATGAAGCAATTTGGCGAAAGCCATCTCGGTGGTTGTATCGAAACCCAGAAAGACCGCGGTCACGGGTAAAAAGGCAAGTTCGCGTCGTTGGTAATGGTCGGATCAAGCCTATTGTAAACCTTGGATTAAATACCCTCGCAGAAGCGCCTGCTATGGGGGGTATCGCTTTGAGCTTA
>NZGC01000091.1 GCA_002689445.1 Gammaproteobacteria bacterium | reverse complement strand
CCTGGGCACCACATGCAGATCGCGATTCAGCAAGAACTAGAGGAGATTCCTCAGTTTAGAACCTATCATGGCTACACCGCCTACAGTGAAGGCTGGGGGCTCTACTCGGAGTATTTGGGAAAAGAAATGGGCTTTTATGAAGATCCATATAGTGACTTTGGGCGCCTGACCGGTGAGATCTGGCGAGCCATCCGATTGGTGGTAGATACTGGGATACATGTTAAGGATTGGACCGAGGCCCAGGCAATTGATTACGCGCTGATGAATTCGCCTCGACCTTTGCCATCGGTTAAGTCTGAAATCCGGCGGTATTTTAATATGCCCGCTCAGGCAACCGCTTATAAAATCGGGATGTTGGAAATCCAGCGAATCAGGGCCAATGCGGAGCAGGCGCTAGGGGAGCGTTTTGATATCCGTGGCTTCCATGACCAGGTGCTGGGTAGTGGGCCTTTGCCGATGCCCTTGCTCGAGCAAAAAATCAACACTTGGGTCGAGCGAGCGAGTGAGTGAGCGTTCAAAAGAATAGTCAAGGATCCAAGGCGTTTCCTTCGTTTGGCTAAGTCAATGATCGAAGGGCCTGTCCGTACAATGTCTTGCTCGGTGACGTCGGGCACGAGCGATGCGGGAGTAGCACAGCATCAACCATATCGTTTGAGGTCTACGAGGCTGAACCGAAGATTAATCCTAAATGTGTCTTGGTTTAGGCTCAGGCTGGAGTAGTATCAAACGGACAATGACGAGTAAAGGAGCAAGCGATGTTAAAAAGAGTGGGCGTTTTCTTGTTGGCGCTGGTTTCACCGGCAGCCGTTTTTGCCGGACATCACGAGCAGGGAGAGGGTATACAACCTGCTGCCAGTGGCGGGCAAGTGATTGTGGCTTATCGCGTTCCGTGTGTTGCTCCGGCGGCAGGTGTAGCGGTTTTAAAAGAATTAATTGCATATGAATCTAGTGTTGCAGCGGTGAACTACAGCTCGGTTGCCACGGTCTTAGATGATGAAACGGTGGGCGCAATTGACGTGCACGCCTCGACTGAAGCCATGCAAAAAGCTTTCGCATGGCAAGAGCAAGACGAGCAATGGCTTGCGATTCAGATGAGAGCCTTAGGCACTTGCGAAGCAGGGATTAGTGACATAGAAACGAGCATCCATCGCGCGCAGTAATGAGCCGCCGCTCATAGGGCCGAGCGCAATGCGGCTGACCTGCGAGCAGGGCCGGTGCCTAGGTTAGCGCGAAGGGGGATGAACGCAGGGTGGCAATGGGTTCAATTGCCGCCAACGTGCATTGGGACTGTCCAGGGAGCGACTGATGCGAGCTGAAGATTACCTTGAAAGTATTGATTTTGCCGCAACTTGGAAGCCGGATTTTTCCCCGCTCTTTGAGAATCCGAGGGTCTTCCGCGCTTTGGTGCTGGATTTGATTCGGCCGTTTCGTGGGGTCGAATTCGACAAGATAGCGTGTCCGGAAAGTATGGGTTTCCTGTTAGGGGCTGCCGTCTCTGCAGAGCTCAAGAAGGGACTGATTGCCGTTCGCAAAGGCGGCAAATTGCCCAACATCAAACGCAATATTGTGGGTCAGTCCTTTCGCGACTATTCAAGGCAAACCCTGCGATTTGAAGTCAACAAGACCTTGATCAAACCGGGTGACAAAGTTTTGGTGATCGATGATTGGCTCGAAACGGGTGGACAGTTAAAAGGACTGATCAAATTGCTCGAAAAATGTGGTGCAATAGTCATTGGCATATCAGTTTTGGGCTGCAACACTAAGAGCCGATTCAGCCAATTCTTAGGTGGTTATCAGTTACACGGAATCTTGAATTATGAGGGGTCCAAGGACCGAGATTTGACCCAACGGTTGGATCGCGCGATCGAATGACGGCTTTCACCTTGCTTGGTAAAGGGCTTCAATCAGTCAATTCCCCAATCTGTTGATGCGTCGTTCCAGTCAGCACCACTCGGTCGAAAGTATCACTTCGCTGACGGCATTCGAGAATTGTAGAAGGACCAAAGGGTCAGTATTTCCTACAACGCAGTCATAGCCATGACGCAGCAGCGTGCGTGAGTCAGTTGCCTCCTCTTCGTCAGTCACTCAAAGAGACGATTTTGCCAGTCCCAAAATGGGTCTATTTGTGCTCAACGTCATTGGTTTGGGCTTTCGGTTAGGGGCAGAAGCTGATGACACGGAAAGTAAGTCTCAAGCTAGCTGTTTAGGTTCCCTGCCTGAGAACGTGAGAAGCCATCCTAACGAACGAAATTGAGACTGCTGAGCGGTAAGCTTTCTCCGGTTCTACTGTAGGCGAAGATGTCTGCGGCACCGGCTGCTCACTGCGGTATCGGAGGCCCCTTGGTAAGGTTCGGCTCTCTTGCCCTGATACGACGGGTGACGGCTATATCTCTTTTAGAGGTTCAGTTGCGGTAAAAATCCTTGGCTGGCCTCTCAGAAGATAAAGATTTCTTAACCAGGTTAAACATCTAGACCTTAATTTTAATCTTTCTTATTTATGTCTTTATTAGGCTGCTGTGCAGGCTGTTCATAATGCGCGGAATCAAAAACGAGCCATAGGATCAGTCCATGAAATGCAAAATTGTTGCAACGTTAACTTTCTGTGCGGCCCTTGCTGCCTGTGACAGCGGCGACATTAATATCAATCCCTCGACGTCAGATAACTCGACCGATAACTCGGTATCGAATTCAAACAATACCACCGCTGCGCCGGTCGCTGAAGAAAACCCGTGCGCATCGTATGTCAATTCAGGTGGCCAAACCATCGAAGGAGATTTTGACGGCGTCAATTGTACGTATTCACCGGCATTTGCTGATGCGGGCAATAACATCACGACGGATATCACGATCCCCGAATTGGCATCAGGTGGCGTTCACGTGTTCAGAGGAAGCCTGTTCGTGGGTGAGGCCCACTCAAACTCAGCAGAACTCGCTGCCGCCGGCATAGCAGAGGGTGGCGATGGGCCAACATTGACGATCGAAGCGGGTGCGACTTTGGCATGGCCTGATAACACCAAGTTCGTGATCATTAACAGGGGATCGCAATTGTTTGCTGTTGGAACCCAAGAAAAGCCTATTACGTTTACAGCGACGAAAGATGCCGTTGAAGGCGCTGCCGGGCCCGAAGAGGTTCAACTCTGGGGTGGCATGGTGATCAACGGTTTTGGAGTCAGCAATAAATGTGAATACACAGGCACTCGAGGCGATGACCTAGCTTTGGTAGGAGAGTGCAATATTGCTGCTGAAGGAGCTGAGGGCCTAGATGAATCCTATTACGGTGGCGTCAATGATGACGATAGCTCTGGCCGATTAGAGTATGTTGTTGTTAAGCACACAGGCGCGCAAGTAGCTAACGGCGACGAATTAAACGGCATTTCCTTTGGGGGAGTTGGACGAAATACAATTATTAAAAATCTGCAGGTCTATTCCACCTACGATGATGGAATAGAAATGTTTGGCGGCGCGGTTAATTTCGAGAACTTTGTCGGAGTTTTTGTTAGGGATGACTCGATTGATGTTGATGAAGGCTATATCGGATCTGTCACTAACGCCCTAGTTATCCAACAGGAAACCGACGGTAATCGATGTGTAGAAGCTGACGGTATTGGCTCTTACTCCAGCAAATCCGATGCCTTTATTCAAGATATGTTTGCTCGTGGTTTGAATTCTAGACCTACCATCACTGGCCTCACTTGTATCTTCTCTCCGAGCGAGGGAACCCATGACCCAGGTGCGGGTTTGAGATTGCGAGAGGGGCTGTGGCCCACGATTTCTGGTGCTGTTGTGTTTGGCGGCTACGCCGACGAAGTCAGTGCCGGTGATCACTGGGCGATCCGCGTTGATGATACCGTCGCGTCGGACGGATTCGTAGTGGGTAATGCTGCCATTACAGATTCTGTTTTTGCAGCGGTAACCAAGTCGAGTAAAACCATTGCTGGCGATAACGTGTCGGACTGGTTGCAGACTAACAGCAATACAGTCTTCGCTGATATAGCGGTGTCGGTAGACCCTACCCAGGCTGCTAATACCGATCTGATCTTGTTTAGTAGCAGCAATGGCTTTTATTCAGTACCCGTTGGCGATGTCGTAGTTAATGATGCGTCACTCCCTCAGCAAACGTTGGAGCGGGATATTCTCGGCGCCGTCGCCGAAACCAGTGATTGGACAGCTGGCTGGACCTTTGGTTTGGATCAAGTTTTCTGGTTTCAGCAGTAAACAATCGTCGTTCCGTAAGCACGAGTCTCACGCTGAGGCTCGTGCAAAACTTTACTCAGTTAATTAGATAAGGGATGGATATGTCTGATTTCAAGGAGCGAGCGCTGATCTATTCTCGAAGTTGCATGATGCTTGCGATAACACTTTTTAATGCCTCGGCAGTGGCGTTGAACGATGAGGACCAAGGCCCCGGTGCTGGGGCGAGTGGAACGGTTGAGGAAGTGGTTGTCGTGGGCAGGTTTTTGACCGCGGCCCAGCAGCTATTGAATGAACGCAGAGATTCTGATTCGGTTGTCGACGTACTCGATGGCGAATCGATCAGTCGGTTGGGTGATTCGACCGTCGCTGGCGCGATGCGCCGGATAACGGGTGTATCTTTAGTTTCTGATAAGTTTGTTTATGTCCGAGGATTAGGTGAAAGATACTCGTCAACCACCTTAAATGGTGCCTATATTCCGTCTCCTGATCTCACCAGGAATGTGATTCCACTGGATATGTTTCCAGCCTCAGTGGTTTCTGGTTTGTCGGTACAAAAGACGTTTTCGCCCGACATTCGAGCCAATTTTGCAGGCGGCTCTATCGATGTGCGCACAACAGCTTTTCCAGACCAGGGGACCAATTTTAATATCGAATTGGGCTCAGGTTTCAATGCCGAATCCCGTGGCAACCTCATTACCTATCCTGAAGGTAGTGATGATGATTTCGGCAAAGATGATGGATCTCGGGCGCTGCCGCTCGGCTTGCTACAGGCAACATCAGAATATCGAGGTAACTTAAGCTCTGCTTCTATCCTCACCGAATTGTACGCCAACGGGCAAGCTGATGCTTCTTTTGCGGATGCACAAGCGATTAATGCATCCCTGGGTACGCTACTGAATCGGGACGTGGATATTCGTTCAACAGGAGATAAGCTGGATCAAAATATCCGGGTATCAGGCGGTACGAACTGGTTGATCACGGATGATTTAGAGTTGGGCGTTCAGCTGTCCGGAGGTTACGATTCAACTTGGCGTCAGCGCGCTCGGAAAACGTTCAATTTTGCTGAGCCTGAAGAGCGATTTTCGACCGAATCTAGAACCACTCGTTCTGTAAGGTTGAATGGCCTCGCGAATGTAGGCATCGCCTATGGTAGTGATCATGAGATCAGCGGTGCCTACTTGTACCTACGCGACACGGATAATGAAGCGGCTGTCGAAGATTTTTTCAACGAAAACCGAATCAAATCTGATGGCATTGGCTTTAGTCGGTCCAGTGTAGAGTTTGAGCAACGGGAACTGTCTTTGATTCAACTCGTTGGGGAGCACACCCTGGGCGATGATTCACGTACTTTGATACCCGTACTCGATTATCTACCCGCTGATCTGGTTGTGACTTGGCAGTACACAGAGTCAGAGGCCTCGACAGACATACCTAATGCCGTGAGCTTTAACTCGGACACGGTTACGGATCCAGAAACCGCTGCGGTGCTGAGTCGAACCATTCAACGCGACAGTTCTGCCGCCGATTTTCGCTTTACCGGGCTGGAAGACGATGCGTTAAGTTACGGTTACAAAGCGCTCTTGCCTTTTGAATCAGAGCGGATGAGCCTGGAATTGGCCTTTGGTTATCAATTTGACCGTAAAGCGAGGCAATATGCGCAACGAGAGTTTGGCCTAGGGTCATCGAGTGTATCGATTGAAGGAGGGTTTGGAGAAGTGTTTTCAAACGGAAATATTTTAAACCCCGAAAATCAGTTTGCGCTTCGCACACAAGGTGCAGGATCCAGGAGCTATCTTGCCGCGACCATGACCACGAGTTATTTTGCGATGGCTGATGTCTGGTTAGATCAGACTTATCGGATATCGGCTGGGGTTCGGCGGGAGGATTACGCGCAGGTTGCACTTCCTTGGAACCTCCTCGGTTATTCGGTTCAATTACCGATGGTTACTACCGATCCAGAAACTTTGTCTCGCGCGAGCTTTGAGGACAGCGATCTGTTTCCCTCTCTTACTCTCGGGTATACCGGCGATTGGTGGGCGGATGAATTTCAAGCGCGTGTCGGTTGGAGTCGAACAGCGATACGACCAGATCTCCGAGAAGTCTCGGAAACAAGTTATGTTGACCCTTTAACTGACGAGTTGACCTTTGGTAATCCCGACGTTATCCCCAGCGATATTGATAATTTCGATCTCAGATTTGATTTCCTCTGGGACGAGGGTAACAGTTTTACTTTCGGGGTTTTCCATAAAGAAATCGATAATCCCATTGAATTTTATGAGCTACCAGCTTCTGATACCAATCGGGCAAGGGGGATCATTAATGCTGAGGCATCGACCTTGACGGGCTTTGAGCTGGAAGGTCTTTTAAGATTAGGTGGACTGGGTAATCTTGGCGAGCTGTTTTTTGTTCAGGGTAACGCCACCATTCAAGATTCGGAAACGGTTGCAGGGAGTCGGGCAGACGCACCGACCAATCAGGTTAGAGCCGCTGCTGGAGCCTCAGATTTTCTGGTGAACCTCATGTTGGGCTTTGATTCTGATGATGGCGCTCACACGGCATCGTTGATCTATAATGTCTTTGGCGAACGTTTGTATAGAGCAGGGCGGTTAGGTGCTCCCGACGAATTTGAACAACCTTTTCATTCCTTGGACCTGACTTACAGTTGGTTTCCGACGGAACGTTTAAGCGTAAAGGTGAAGGCACAAAATTTATTGGATGAGGTGACCTCGATTACCGCGAGTGATGTCAGAGTTTACGAGCGTAGGCCTGGGGTCAGTATGAGCCTAAAGCTGAAATATCAACTTTAGGTTGGAGGGTCTGAGCTGCAGGTGCGAGAGCGCCTGCAGAGGCTATCTAGGGAGAGCTTTCGGGGTCATTCGTTCTCGCTAGATCGTTTTTGCCGCTTCGCATCTCCGTGTATCGCTCTTGCCCTCTATCCTCCCTATTGCTTCCTACAGGCCTCCCTGCTTCTCGATTGCTGTCTTTCTTTACCTCGTGTTTTTCCCGCTTTTCTCGTGTATTTGCTCAGCGATCTTCTCCGGTCAATCTTATGTGACTCGAATCCGCTATTGTTTGAAGGATCTTCAAGGGACTCAGTCAGGCCAGTGTCATAAGCTTG
This sequence comes from Gammaproteobacteria bacterium, assembly GCA_002689445.1. Lineage (GTDB taxonomy): Bacteria > Pseudomonadota > Gammaproteobacteria > Pseudomonadales > Azotimanducaceae > UBA9926. The sequence continues at coordinate 14,875 of NZGC01000091.1, read as the reverse complement.
CGACGATCTACTAAGATTGCTTCACATTCGGTGTTTCCGCTGATCACAGTCGTATCTGACATAAAATCTGGGCTCAATAAGGTGTAGGCGATAAAAGAGTCTTCGTTAGTTGCGAAATATTAAGATTTGATTAAGTTGATTAAGGTTTCTTGACCTTGGTCCTTTCGATTTGCCAATATGATTTTAACGCAGCAGGTTACTGGAACGTTGCGAAGGCTTTCACAGCTGAGTTAGCGTGAGAGCGATCCGTCATGCAGGAGGAGCAAAATGATGTATAAACTAGTATCTAAAGGATCCGCAACCTTGATGATGTCCTTCTTGGTTTCTGGGTTTGTGATCAGCGCGCATGCGGAGGCAGCGGTTAAGGAAACCCGTCAAGTTGCTCAGCAGGATGTTGCGACAAATCTCTGCCAAGCCGCCATTGTCTCTCCGGAGGCCTTGCAGCGAGAAGCTAAAATGCGAGGGATCTCGAAGCGAAAACTTAAGCAGTTGGAATGCAATGATCTGCCGGTTTTAATCCTTGCTAAACAACAACAAGAGTCATCGATCTTTGATGCTCGCAATTTAGTGAACATTGAGTAAACAAGGGGTCGTTATAAAGATAGCGTGGCGACTACGAGTTCTCGAGAACAGGTCGCCGCTTTGACTTTTTGTTCTCGAGCTTGGACTGGCTATGCCACGAGCTTTATTCTGCATGCTTTAGAGGCAAAGTTTTTTATCCGACTAGCGGCTGTCAATGCCTCATCGATCCCCACTCCATGCCCAATGGGTCATAACCGATGCATGATTCTTTAATTAAACCTAACATTTGTTAAGAAAGTTATCTTTAAAGTTAATGTTTGATTAAACCTACCTGCAAGCCCCCCCGCTGATGTTGCAGCGGTTCTAGCCCATCTTAAAATACAGCGATGGGAATTCTACGCGACGAAAGTTTGAGGCGTTGGCAAAGTCAGTTTGGCTTGGTCCTAGTGGGTCTAGGGCTGATTTTTGCGTTCCATTCGGGCTATAGCCTTTGTTTGCCCAAGTCTCATCCTTTATGGGATGCAGGCTTTGGTGCGGTATTAACCGACAGAGAAAAAGCCGATTTGCTTCGGGGGCCAATCGCTGAGCCAGAGGATCACTTCGGGGATGTCCTGTATTTTAAACGGTACATTCTCAGTCAGCCGAGGCGCATTGCGTAATTCACCATGTGGTATCTGAGATATAAAGTATGCGGATTAATGGTGGCAAAACCACTGATTGACCGCCAGTGCTGCATTGTTACAAATGCGGAGCCAGTACACCGAGGATAGAGGGTCAATGCCAAATCACCTAGTTGTAGTTATTGAGGATGAAGAAGATATTCGTGAGGTTGTCTTGTACAACCTACGACGAGAAGGCTACGACGCGTTGGGCTATGAGTCAGGTTCAGAAGGCCTTGAAATCATTAAGGCAAAACATCCAGATTTAGTGATCTTGGACCTCATGTTGCCCGGTTTAGACGGATTAAGCGTGTGTCAGCAGATTCGCTTAGATCCTGCTTTAAAGTCGACGCCCGTGATCATTCTCTCAGCAAAGGAAGAGGAGAGTGACGTGGTCATCGGTTTGGGTATGGGCGCTGATGATTACATGACGAAGCCTTTTAGCGCGCGGGAGCTTGTTGCCAGAGTCCGCTCGTTGTTGCGAAGGACCGAAAACGCTGGCGTCAGTCATGAGCAGCAAAAAGTCATCGTCGATGACTTGCTGATAGAGGTCGATCGCCACCAGGTTTCAATTGCAGGTGTGGGGATCTCCTTTACTGCAACGGAATTTAAATTGTTGTATCAACTCGCCTCCAATCCAGGTAAGGCCTTGTCCCGCGATCAATTGTTGTCACGAGTCATGCGAGATGGGGTGATCGTAGTTGATCGTAATATTGATGTGCATATCCGCAGAGTTAGAAAAAAACTCGGTGCCTATGCGGACCGCATACAAACGATAAGAGGGGTGGGTTATCGCTTTATGGGATGACGGGCAACTCCAATCGCTCAAAGGGTGAGGCCGTGGTCATTTCTAAAACATGGATAGCTATTCGTAAAACAGCCGGGTTCCTCGTGTGACTTGGGTCAACAATAATGAAGGTCGTTCGCTGGCTTGCTGGCGTCGTGATCGAAATGGTCAGGTAGCTTGTGCTGGGGACGTCGTGTTTTTCTTCGATGCCCCTTTATATAACTCGGTTGGAAGTAGCATGTAGCATCTGGCTTTGTTGGTTTGCTTGCATCCCAACTTGGCACCCATCGCTCTCCGCTTAGCTAGCCAATCTATCGCGATGAGGGCCGATTCGCGCGCTAGTGATTGGCGATAAAATCAATCAATCTTGCGGCTATCTCTTCTCCTTGAGATTCTTGAATAAAGTGACCAGCGGGGATTCGATCGTGGGGTAGGCCCTTAGCACCCGGAATGTTTTCAATTAATGTATTTTGAACTCGCTCAGAGCCTACCAAATGATCGAATTGACCAAAAACAGTCAAGAAAGGTTTTGTAAATTGTTGCAAGGCCTCCCAAGCAGCAAGACTCTTATCAACATCAATCATCGACGCCATGCTGGGTAGTGTGCGGATGCCTGTCATGTAAATCTCCGCCGGAAATGGCGCGTCATAGGCTCTAATTTCATCCTCAGTCAAGTGTATGCCGCCAAAGTCGCGCCGAATATTGTCACTGGCTTTGAGTTCGGGTCCCGTTAACGCGTAAATCATCCACCCTTGAAAAAAATCTGACATATCCTCTTTGATGTGTCCGCGTTCCTGACAAACCTTGAGAAAGTCATCGAAGGTGCGGACCCTCGACTGCGGATTCACGGGGTAGTCCTCTCTTCTGATGCCGAATGGGATGTTCAGTACAGGTTCGGGAATAAGATTGAGCGCCGTGTTAGAGACCATGACGCGTTGAAAGTACTCCGGATGATGGGCAACCGTGATCAAGCTGGTGAAGCCGCCCCAGTCCTGGCCAAATAGGGTGATGTCTTTTAGGTTGAGTGCTTGAATCAAAAGCAGCCACCAACCTGCGTGGGCGTAGATGGTGTGGGTGTGAATGTCTGTTGGCTTGTCTGAGCGCCCCATGCCGATCATGTCGGGTGCGATCACCCGATAACCCGCCGCGGTAATGATGGGGATCATTTTTCGATAGAGATACGACCAGTCTGGTTGGCCATGGAGCAGTAACACGACCTCACCCGCTTCCGGTCCCTCGTCAATGTAGTGCATTCGAAGGCCATCCACCTCGATATAATTGGGCGAGTAGGGAAAGTCTGAAAGATTCTCAAATTGCTCGTCAGGGGTTCGAACAAACGCTCTTCCATCTGCGGTGTGTAGGATTTGATTATTCATGATAAGTCGACCTTCTCGGGTAAAAACCGACTGAGGAATTTTTGACAGGCCGTCAGGTTGTTCGTCAGGTCGGGATGCTTGGCCATAGACTCTGTATGTTTTGCCAGNCTTGGCCAGCGACTGGGATTTGGTAATCCGGAGACAAGGTTCAATTGAGTAAGCTGGCTTCCTATNGCTATATCAGCNAGAGACCATGTTTCCCCGACAAAGAANTNTCGGNCATTTAACGTGTTCTCAAGATAGTCAAAGTGTNTGGGGAGTACCTCGTTATAGGTCTGCCGTGCTGTCTCAAGGTCTGAGGGCTTACCAGAAAACCTAGGGAACATAATCGGCCTAAACAGTTTCATGCCGAGCGGCTGCGCGAGCTCCGAATCCGCATACTCTTCAAGAAATGCAACCCGGCCCGCGTCGAAAGGTGTCGCGCCATACAACCCTGCATTGAGCTTTTTATCGAGGTACAGACAAATGGCAGAGGAGTCGGCAATCGTACCGTTGGCTCCAGTTTCTCCGATAGATCTATCCCTCAAGACCGGAATCCGTCTCGCCGGACTGATCTCAAGGAACCAATCTGGCATATCCATAATATTGACGTTAACGAACTCAAAAGTGGCGCCCGTTAAGTTCAGCACGGCTTCTACTTTTCGGACAAAGGGCGAAACGGGTGCTCCGTAAAGGACGAACTCGGACATGGAAAGCTCTCTTGGTATTGAGTGATTGAGGGGGAGGTGTTCAATGAGGTTAAAATCAATAATAATGTATTACATTACTTTTGGCTATCGACAATGAATCAACCTTATAAGACGCTACAGGTAATCCGAGATCGCGGCGTTGTCTGGGTTACCTTTGAACATGGCGACATTAACTTACTCGATTGGTTGATGATCAAAGAAATTGATCAACTCAGTCATGAACTAACGGCCGAACAAACGTGTAATGTGGTTGTCTTTCAAAGCAATAATCCCGAGTTCTTTATTGCCCATGCTGACGTCGACCTGATTCGGACTTTGGACGAGGCCTCCGAAAGGCCTAAAGCGTTAAATCTTTATGTGGCAGCCCTCGAGCGGCTTAGACGATTGCCGATGGCGTCCATTGGTAAGATCGCGGGAATTGCTAGAGGTGGCGGCAGCGAATTTTTGTTATCGCTGGATATGCGGTTTGCGGCGATCGGTCCAACGATCCTGAGCCAACCGGAGGTGGCTTTGGGGATTTTTCCCACGGGTAGCGGGTCTCAGCGATTACCCCGGTTATTGGGAAGGGCCAGAGCGCTAGAGGTGGCATTAGGTTGCGAGGATTTTGATGCCGAGCAAGCAGAACGGTATGGTTACATCAATCGCGCGGTGCCCGAAGCAGCATTAGATGATCTTGTTGCAAGCCTTGCGTATCGCATCGCTTCATTTCCTCGCCATGCGATTGCCGCGACCAAGCGGGCTATGGATTTTTCGGACAGCAACCTGACTGAAGGCTTGTTGGAAGAGCAGCATTTATTTAATCAGACTCGAGTGCTGCAGGAGTCTCAGCGACGGATGGCGAAATTTTTAGACGAGGGTGCGCAAACGCGTGTGGGTGAACTTAACCTAGAGAAGATTATCCAAAAGTTGGGACGCTAATGGTTGGTCCTGGTAAAAGTCAAAGTGAGGGGCGTATGCAGGAGCAGTTGGGTCGAAAAGTTAGCAGTCAGCGAGCGTGGAAAAGGGTCGACCTTGATGCGAGTACTCGTTGGAATGTCCTACTTTCAAACAAAGCAATTGAGCAATTGGAGGTTTCCGCCGCTGGCTTGCCGAAGGATCGACTCGATTGGTTGAATATCTCAAAGCAGGAGTTGACTGGGTCTGAACTAATCAGCCGGCTAGATGACGTTGCCGAGGAAATCAATTCGGGCTACGGATTCGCCAAGATTGGTGGGTTAGACATTTCCAAATACAGCGAGGATATGATCTATCGTATTTATTGGATTGTAGCCCTGTGCTTGGGTGAGGTTGTCCCGCAAAATGCGAAAGGTGAGATGATTGGTGCGGTCACAGATTTGATCGGGGGCGCGGCAAGAGGCACCGACGATAGGGGTTATACCAGCAGCGACGAGTTGCGCTTTCATTGTGACGGTGGTGGGGTTTCAGCTTTGTTTTGTGTGAGACAGGCACCACTGGGGGGTGAAAATGCGGTGGTGAGCTTGTTGAGTATTTATAATGAGATACTGGCGCATCATCCTCAACATCTCGATACGTTACATCGAGGTTTCCCTCTTTACCAACGCAAAGAGCAGGGTGATGGTAGAGAGAAGGGCTCCGTCTCCAGCTCGAACTTTCCGACCTTTTCGGAGGACCACGGCGTTATTTCTGCTTGGCTGAATCTAAAATTGGCCGAGTTGGCCAGCGAGGTGTCGGATAACCCTTATTCCGGCGCAGAATCAGAAGCGCTCAGAGTCGTTGAGACAATCGCTGAGCGAGATGACTTTAAGTTCTCTCTCAAGCTGGTTCCCGGCGAAGTGTTGATCGTTAATAATTTCGCATTGATGCATAAGCGCTCCGCCTTTCATGACGACCCAGATCCCGATAGGCGGCGCCTGATGTTGAGGTTGTGGCTCAACCTGCACGCCGCCGAACAGCGGTCCCCAGCGATTGCGCCACTCACGAGCGGCTTCCAGCATGCTACTCCGGTAATTCATGCAAATTAGCGCGTACCGCGCTTCTGTTCCGTCTGCTTTAGGATGGATCAATGCTTGGAGCAAGCGACGGCCCAAGCGGCTTGACCCCACGGTTTGCCGAGCAGGCAAAGAAGGGTCATGTCTGCGGCATTTCCGACGAGATGACGCGATGGTGTCTGTTCGCTCACAAGAAGCGCGTGCAGGTTTGCGTAGGCACCGCTCGGAAGGTGGCCATTAGGCACTCTGAGCGGTTGAAAGGAAAAAAATACGAGATTTAAAGGAGGTTCCTATGAGAGTCGAGAACAAGGTCAAGCCCAACGAGGCGCAGATAAAAGGTTTTTTTGAACCGGGATCAGAAGGCCCGATTTACATGTTGAACTTGCTGAAATTTAAAGAACAGGCTGAGTATCAGGATGGGCAATCATCACAGTTAACGGGTGCCGAGGCCTACGCGCTTTATGCAGCGGAGGTTTCCAAGATTCTCGTTAAGCTGGGTGGCGGTGGTATGTTCAATGCCAAGATCGAGCGGCTTGCCCTCGGTGAGGTAGAGGAGCTTTGGGATAGTGTCGCGATCGCGATGTATCCCAGTCGTCAAGCGATGATCGATATGATGCAATCAAAAGAATATCAGGCGATCCACCACCATCGAGATGCTGGCTTAGCAGGCCAATTGAACATTGAAACGACAGGCGCTGCCGGACTCTGGGTGGGAGCAGAAGGATTTAAGATTGATGAAACCGATTGAATCTATTTGATGGTTGAAACCGCATTGGGATCCATGCCGCCGCTTGCAAGGGTTTCTGTCAAAGGTTCTCAAGCGAACATCTTGCTGTCTGCTCGGCGCTATCAACACATGGCCCCGGTCGTTAGCTACGATCCCGACTCATCAAGTTGTGACCAAAACGGACGTCGGAGCTCTGTTCTATTCTGCGGAGTTGTAGCCACATCGTCAGTGATAGGGGACCCAGGACTAAAAATTTTCACTGATGTAATCCGATAGGTCGTTGATATCTGCATCACTCAATAAGCTCGCCTGACTCCACATCATCACGGATTGTCGGCCAACTTTTTCCCTATTCTTGTATGCAGTCAACCGCCCCTTGATATAAGAAAGCGTTTGCCCTTGTAGGTTTGGGCCAACGCCACCTTCACCGTCCCCGCCATGGCAGGAGGCGCAACTTACATACTTCTTTTCTCCAGCAGAGGCAACCTTAACAGATTTAGCAGAAGCACTGCCTGCAATGGCTACGCTCGGACTGAACAGTTGGTACTCAACTGTCTTTGGTTCTTCCTTCGGTGGGGTTACTCTCGTTCCGAATATCTTGTTCGGGTCGCAGGCCGTCAGCAGCACCGTCAGCGATATCAATACCCATAAGTTCTTTCGTATCATTTTCTAATGCCTCAAAGACTCTTTGCGATCCGTCACTTATTCGTCTCTCATCGTCCGATGGACCACATACAATCAAAGTAAGGCTTAGGCAAAGCACTCGTTGGGCCTTCACAAAATCACGTGAGTTTGCAGAATCTTGAGTAAAGTCCGTTCAGACGGTCTACAGGGTGTTATTGCTGATTTGATCGTTTGGAATCGACAGGCTGCGATGCAAGGGGAGCGTAGATTGGAGGCTGGGGTCGGAATCGAACCGGCGTAAACGGTGTTGCAGACCGCTGCATGACCACTCTGCCACCCAGCCTCACGCAGCGAATCATATCGTATCTGCTGGGTATAATCATCCAGTGATTCGCCCGAAAGTTGACTTTAGACGAAAAGATTGGGGTCAATTTTGAGGATTTTTGCTGCTGTTCGGTTGCTGGTTGGGGGTTGCTAGATAGCCTGTTACTCTTAGGGGATTAGCAAGGAGAAAGGTATGGGACGCTTGGAAGAAAAGGTTGCCGTGATCACCGGCGGGGCAGGGGGGATTGGGGTCGCTGCCGCAAAGCGATTTGTAGCTGAAGGCGCGAAGGTGCTTTTGGTTGATCTAGATGAGCAGGCGCTTGTCGAGGCCAGTAATGAGGTTGGCAGTAATGTCAGCGCTTATTGTGTAGCTGACGTGAGTCAGAAAGCGGATACCGAGCGCTATGTTCAACAAGCCGTCGATGTCTTTGGCGGTGTTGATATCTATTTGGCCAATGCCGGTATTGAAGGGTTGGTCACCCCGTTCCTTGAACAGACCGAGGCCATGTTTGATCAGGTGATGGCGGTTAATGTCAAGGGTGTTTGGCTGGGTGTTCAGTCCATGTTCCCGGTCATGCAAGCGCGAGGTGGCGGTAGCATTATTATTACTTCTTCAGTTGCTGGCATTAAAGGTGCGAGCATGTTGGCGCCCTATGTAACCAGCAAGCATGCTGTCGTTGGGCTGATGCGGTCTGCAGCGCTGGCTGGCGCTGAGCATAATATTCGAGTCAACACTGTGAATCCGTCTCCCGTTGAGACGCGAATGATGCGTAGCTTAGAGGCTGGCATGATGCCAGATGACCTGAACGCGGCTCACGATATGATGAGCGCTAATATCCCGCTCGGTCGCTATGCGGAACCTGCAGATATCGCCAATATGATGCTGTTTTTAGCGTCAGACGAAGGTGCTTTTATGACCGGCGGTGTCTATATGGCCGACGGTGGATCCTCAGCGCGATAGATCTAGAGGTTTTCGTGACTTATTCACCCCCGACTATCGAGTCTCTTGCGGGTCTCGGTCCTTTAGAGCGGCTGCTTAGGGTGCTTGATCTTGAGCCGATCGAGCATAATTTATTCAGAGGTTTTAATCCCCCTGACCGAAAAAAGCGGCTGTTCGGTGGACAGATCATTGCTCAGGCATTGGTCGCAGCCATGCGTACTACGCCCCTTGACCGGTTGCCGCATTCGTTGCACGCCTATTTTTTGAGGCCAGGGGATCCAAGCGTGCCTGCCATATTCGAAGTCGATCGCATTAGAGATGGAAAAAGTTTTACAACCCGTAGAATTAAAGTGCTTCAACAGGGTAGAGCGATCTTTAATATGGATGTCTCTTTTCATCTGCAAGAAAGCGGCTTTGTACATCAGGATCCGATGCCGAGTTTAGTACCGCCAGATGAGTCGAAGATGGTCGAGGGTTTAAAGCAAAGGCCCTTTTTAAGTTTTAGGGAGGATCACAAGCGACTGCTGGAAGAGGTACCGCAGGTTCCAGCACAACAACTCTGGTTTAAGGCAAATGGGCAGGGTCCAGACGATCCGCGCTTGCATTTCGCACTGTTGGCTTATGAGTCGGATGAGGCTCTATTAGGCACGGCACGCATGCCACATCGGGGCAGCTATCAACGCGAGAAAATGCAAGTAGCTTCGCTGGATCACAGTATTTGGTTTCACGCGCCGGTGGATGTCAATAACTGGTTGTTATATTGCGTTGATAGTCCTGCAACTGGTGGGGCTCGGGGCTATACTCGAGGGTCCATTTTTTCCGCTGATGGAAAATTAGTGGCGAGTTGCATGCAAGAGGGTCTGATTCGGCTGCATTCGTGGTAAACTATGTCAATCTGCCCGGGTGGTGAAATTGGTAGACACGCAAGACTTAAAATCTTGTTCCCATTAGGGAGTGCCGGTTCGATTCCGGCCCCGGGCACCATCTAAGCAATTGATTTTCATAATAATTTATATTTTTATGGGCCTGGGTGTAACAAAGGTGTAACAATTTAAATTGCATCCATCATTTTTTCCTGCCTTTTCGTCTCATCAACATCAATCCACGTTGCATAACGCCTCTTTAAATAGACCAGCTTTGCATCGGTCCTAATTTAGTGCGTTAAAGGCTCGCGTCTAAGAATCTATCGTTGTTGGATGTTGATCCAACAGCGACGTCCCAAGTTGTAAAAATAAAGATTTCTTAACGAGTATTAATATCGCTTACTCGATTTTAATCTTTCTTATTTTTGTCTTTATTCGACTGCCGTACTGGCTACTCATAATGCGCGCTATCTAAACGAGCCTTAGGAGTAGTCCATGAAAAGTCAATTTGTTGCAACGTTATTCGTTTGTGCGGCCCTTGCGGCATGTGACAGCGGAGATATCAACCTCAACCCGTCGACATCGGATAATTCGACAGACAACTCAGTAACCAACTCGAACAATACAGCCGCTGCACCGGTTGCCGAAGAAAACCCTTGCGCCTCGTACGTTAATTCTGGCGGCCAAACGATTGAAGGGGATTTTGACGGTGTTAACTGTACCTATTCTCCGGCATTTGCAGATGCTGGCAATAACATTACGACCGATATCACGATTCCTGAATTGGCCTCAGGCGGCGTGCATGTTTTTAAAGGCAGCTTGTTTGTTGGTGAGGCCCACTCAAATGCGGCAGAACTCGCAGCGGCCGGTGTCGTAGAGGGTGGCGATGGCCCCACATTGACGATCGAGGCGGGTGCAACCTTAGCTTGGCCCGATAACACCAAGTTCGTCATCATCAATCGAGGGTCGCAACTCTTTGCCGTTGGAACGCAAGAAAAGCCGATCACGTTTACCGCGACCAAAGATGCCGTTGAAGACGCCGCTGGGCCAGAGGATGTGCAGTTGTGGGGCGGCATGGTGATCAATGGTTTCGGGGTCAGCAATAAATGTGAATACACCGGAACACGCGGGGATGATCTGGCTTTGGTCGGGGAGTGCAACATCGCAGCTGAAGGTGCAGAGGGTCTTGACGAATCGTATTACGGTGGCGCAAATGATGATGATAGCTCTGGTAGGTTGGAGTATGTCGTCGTCAAGCATACCGGCGCACAAGTTGCTAATGGCGATGAGTTGAACGGCATTTCCTTCGGCGGCGTTGGTCGAAATACGATTATTAAAAACCTGCAGGTCTACTCTACCTACGACGATGGGATAGAGATGTTTGGTGGTGCTGTTAATTTCGAAAATTTCGTCGCGATATATGTGAGGGACGATTCCATTGACGTCGATGAAGGATATATCGGGTCTGTAACCAATGCGCTTGTGATTCAGCAGGAAACGGATGGCAACCGTTGCGTAGAGGCAGATGGCATCGGCTCTTATTCCAGCAAGTCTGATGAATTTATCCAAGATATGTTTGCACGTGGTTTGAACTCGCGACCAACGATCATCGGTCTGACTTGTATCTTTTCCCCAAGTGAAGGGACCCATGATCCGGGTGCGGGTTTGAGATTGCGAGAGGGGCTGTGGCCGACCATTCAAGGGGCTGTTGTCTTCGGAGGCTATGGCGAGGAAGTCAGTGCAGGTGATCACTGGGCGATACGAGTTGATGATACGGTCGCCTCGGATGGGTTCGCGCTTGGTAATGCAACGATTTCAGACTCCGTCTTTGCTGCAGTCACCAAGTCGAGCAAAACCATTGCAGGACAGGACGTTTCAGACTGGCTGCAAGCTAACAGTAATACTGTATTTGCTGATCTAACGGCCCCGGTTGATCCAACGCAGGCGGCGAATACGGATTTAATTTTGTTCAGCAGCAGCAATGGATTCTATTCGGTGCCAGCCGGTGATGTCGTGGTAAACGATGCGTCGCTGCCTGCTCAAGCGGTGGCGCGCGATATTCTTGGGGCTATCGCGGAGACCGATGATTGGACAACTGGCTGGACGTTTGGTTTGGATCAAACTTTCTGGTTCCAACAGTAAGAAAGCGGCGTTCCATCTCTGTGCGAGCCGCCGTTTTAGGCTCGTACAGATATTTTATTAGGTTAATTAGATAAGGGATCGATATGTCTGTTTTAAAGGAGCGAGCGATCATAAACTCTCAAAGATGCGTTATCTTAGCAATGACACTTTTTTCTGCAGGTTCTTTGGCCTTAGAGGATAGTGCAGCGACTACGCAATCTGGTCAGCCCATTGAAGAAGTGGTCGTGTTAGGCAGATTTTTAAATGCCGCCCAGCAACTATTGAATGAACGCCGCGAGTCGGATTCGGTAGTTGATGTGCTGGATGGCGAATCAATCAGTAGGTTGGGTGATTCCACTGTTGCCAATGCCATGCGTCGGATGACGGGTGTTTCGTTAGTCTCCGATAAATTCGTCTATGTTCGGGGCCTGGGCGAGCGGTATTCCTCAACAACCTTAAACGGCGCCTATATTCCCTCTCCGGATTTAACGAGAAACGTGATCCCGCTTGATATTTTTCCTTCTGCGGTGGTATCTGGACTCTCGGTCCAAAAGACTTTTTCTCCGGATATCCGTGCGAACTTTGCAGGCGGATCCATTGATGTGCGTACGACCGCATTTCCAGATCAGGGCGCTAACTTCAGCATTGAGCTGGGTTCGGGGTTCAACGCAGAGTCTCGCGGCAACCTCATAGCTTATCCTGAGGGGGGTGATGATGATCTCGGTAAGGATGATGGCACTCGAGCGCTACCGATCGGCTTATTGCAGGCAGCAGAACAATATCGGGGTAATTTCAGTGCCGCGACGATACTGAACGGGCTTGCCGCCAGTGGTCAAGCCGATGCATCCTTTGCTGAGGCGCAAGCGATTAATGCCGCCCTTGGCACGCTGCTCAATCGCGATGTCGATATTGAGTCGACGGGCGATAAGCCCGATCAAAATATTCGAATGTCGGGTGGTGCGAACTGGTTGCCTACCGATGATTTAGAACTAGGCTTTCAGCTATCGGGTGGTTACGAATCAAGCTGGCGACAACGTGCCCGAAAAACCTATAATTTTGCTGAGCCTGAGGAACGTTTTTCGACGGAATCTAGAACCACTCAGTCAGTCAGACTCAATGGTATCGCGAACGTGGGCGTCGCCTATGGTCGCGATCATGAAGTCAGTGCAGCCTATTTGTTTATACGCGATACTGACAATGCGGCGGCCGTAGAAGACTTTTTCAACGAAAATCGTACGAAGTCCGATGGTATTGGTTTTAGTCGTTCCAGCGTAGAATTCGAGCAACGCGAGCTGTCTTTGATTCAGCTGGTGGGGGAGCATACCCTTGGTGATGATACTCGGTCTGCAATCCCGGTCCTCGATTACTTGCCTTCAGAGCTGGTGGTGACCTGGCAGTACACCGAGTCAGAGGCATCAACGGATATACCGAATGCGGTGAGTTTTAATGCGGATACGGTTACTGATCCAGTATCGGCGACGGTGCTGAGTAGAACGATCCAACGGGATAGCTCTGCCGCCGATTTTCGCTTTACCGAGCTTGAAGACGATGCCTTAAGTTACGGTTACAAAGCGGTTTTGCCAATCGAGTCTGAAAAGCTGATGATTGAGCTGGCTTTCGGTTATCAATTCGATCGCAAAGCGCGGCAATATGCTCAGCGAGAATTTGGGCTTGGCTCTGCGAATGTATCGATCGATGGCGGTTTTGGGGACGTTTTTTCAAATGACAACCTCCTAAATCCCGATAATCAGTTTGAACTGCGTGTCCAAGGGGCAGGGTCTAGGAGCTATCTGGCTGCAACGATGACCACGAGCTATTTCGGCATGGCCGATTTCTGGTTGGACCAAACTTATCGAGTGTCGGCAGGGATTCGGCGAGAGGATTATGCCCAAGTCGCGGTGCCCTGGAATCTCTTTGGTTACTCGGTTCAGCTGCCGATGGTCACCACGGATTCAGCGGCATTGGCGCGAGCAAGTTTTGAGGACAGTAACCTTTTCCCTTCACTTACCCTAGGATACTACGGTGCCTGGTGGGCGGACGAATTTCAGGCTCGGGTTGGTTGGAGTCAAACGGTTATTCGTCCGGATCTGCGAGAAGTGTCTGAAACGAGTTACGTCGACCCCCTGACGGACGAATTAACCTTTGGTAATCCTGACGTTGTGCCGAGTGATATCGATAATTTCGATCTTAGATTTGACTTCTTATGGGACAATGGCAATAACGTGACCCTCGGCGTCTTCCATAAAGAAATCGACAATCCCATCGAATTCTATGAGCTTCCAGCCTCGGATACCAATCGGGCAAGAGGGATCATCAATGCTGAATCGTCCACGATGACAGGGCTCGAGCTAGAGGGCCTGATCGGCCTAGGCGGGCTAGGCGCGCTGGGTTCCTCGTTCTTCGTTCAAGGCAACGCGACCCTTCAGGATTCAGAAACAGTCGCTGGTCGTCGCGCAGATGCGCCAACCAATCAGGTAAGGGCCGCCGCGGGGGCGTCAGATGTTCTTGTGAATCTGATGTTGGGATTCGATTCAAGTGATGGGGCTCATACTGCGTCGTTGATCTACAATGTGTTTGGAGAGCGTTTGTATAGAGCGGGCCGTTTGGGTTCGCCAGATGAGTTCGAGCAACCTTTTCATTCTCTGGATCTAACCTACGGATGGTTTCCTACCGAGCGCTTGAGCGTCAAGTTCAAGGCGCAGAATCTGTTGGCGGAGACCACCACCATCACCGCGAGCGACGTTACCGTTTACGAGCGAGAGCCAGGCACCAGCGTCAGCTTCAAAGTCAAAGTAGTAAAAACCAAGACTAAAGTCGCCAACATTCCAGTCGTAACCAACTAATGTGTTATCTCCATTATCTTCATATTCACCATATGAGATTCCAAAAGATCCAGGCCCAGCATCAACAGAGTATCCGATTTCACTGTAGGAAGGACCATTATTTTGACCATCAGAATAAAGGATGCTAAGGCCATAAATATTAAATCCAACATAAGCTTCTTCGAAGTCAGCTGCATCATTTCCTGGATAGATCACAGAAATATAACCTACATCGTAAGTCATGTTTTCTGCCATTTCACCAGAAAAGCCAAGATAGATATCTAATTCCATAGATGCAGTACCTGCACTAGCATTAGATGCCCAAGTTCCTAAATAGAAACCCATGTCTGTGGAAAGATCAAAACCTCCACTTACAGCAATGTCTCCATTTGTCTGAGTCATTCCACGCCAGATGTAGTCACTACTTAAGCCTACATTGCTTGAAATTTCTACAGCAGATGCATAAGAACTT
>NZGC01000090.1 GCA_002689445.1 Gammaproteobacteria bacterium | reverse complement strand
ATTATGAAAAGCGCAAGTAGTTGAGATACACACCATGGTGCAAGGCAAAGCCAGTCTCCCATATACGGATCAAGATGTAGAGTTGGTTCTAACCGAATTGACAAAAAATCGCGCGTTATTGAGCATCTTGGGACGTTGGATTTATCCGCGTGCAGCGACCTTCGCGCCGGGGTTGATGAGCCGCATCGTTCAGCGACAATTGAGGCAACGATTCCGGGGGATCGATACCATCGCCGGTTTTCAGATGGTGATTCGTGATTACGTGGAACGCTTAGTCACCAGTACGATTTCTGAACTTGAGGTTATCGGACTAGATTCGCTAGATCCTAATGAAGGTTATCTCTTCCTGAGCAATCACCGAGATATTGCGGGAGACTCGATGTTGCTCAATTTAGCATTGCATCGGGCCGGGCTTAACACAGTGTTTATAGCGGTTGGCGACAATTTAATTGAGCAGGTGTTTGCGACGGATTTAATGCGACTTAACAAAAGTTTTTTCATCAATAGAACGGGTGAAAACCCGCGCCAAGTCTACCGAGACTTGGCGACGAGCTCTTCCTTTATCCAAGACAGCATCGTAGATGGGCATTCGATTTGGCTGGCCCAAAGCGAGGGAAGAGCAAAAGACGCGATTGATGTGACGGATGAGTCGGTACTGAAAATGTTGCAACTAAGCGATCGGAAGATGCCGTTAACCCAGAAGGTGCAACAACTCAACATTGTACCGTTGTGCTTGTCGTATGAGTTCGATCCCCTGGATGTTCATAAGGCATCGGAGTTGGCCGCGGTAGCAACGGCCGGCGAGTATCACAAACAGCCAGGTGAAGACTTAATGAACCTTGCGAAAGGGCTAAGCGGTGCCAAAGGACGAGTGCAACTCAAATTTGGTGAGCGTTTAACGGGTAATTTCGAGTCGACCGAAGCACTGGCGGAGGCAATCGATGATCAAATTGTTCGAGGAACTCGGCTCTATCCGATCAACTTTTGGGCAGCGAAGCAGGTGGATGCAGATTTCGAGCATCCTGCACTGAACGAGATAGCATCAGATCAAGCAGGCTTTTTTGAGCAACGGTTAGCTGGGTGCCCGGAGGCCTACCGCGCCTTTTGGTTACAGAATTACGCCAATCCGGTCCCTCGGGTGTTAGCGATAGATGAGTCCCAAAGCAAGGGTTAAAAAGGGCTTAAAGGAGGCTCAATCAGAGCGCCGCATTGCTCTCGCAGGGCGAGAATATGGTTTGACCAGTAGCGTTCATCCTCAAAAAAAGGAAAGGCACGTTGAAAAGCAGCCTCCTGCCATCGCCGTGCAATCCAAGCGGCTTGATGCATGAGCCGTAAAGCCCGAAGCGCTTCAACCAGTCTGAGCTCTTGGGTCGGGAAGTCTCGAAAATCCTGATAACCCAACCGAATGGCCTGCAATTGCTCGGTTTGCGCCGCTCGGTCTCCGGAAAGCAGCATCCAAAGATCCTGAATACTCGGCCCCATTCGGGCATCATCGAAGTCAACGAAGTGTGGGGTGTCCTCACGCCACAAAACGTTACCCATGTGGCAGTCACCGTGAACTCGAATGGGGGGGTAACTCACCTCGGCAAACACTTGTTCAGTGAGTCTGAGCACTTCGCTACTGACGGCATCATAGGCAGGTAACAAGGTGGTTGGGACGAAGTCGGCATCGATCAGCGTGGCTCTGGCCTGCCGACCAAACTCTTCAACTGAAAGCTCAGGACGAAAGGTAAACGCGTTTCTCGCTCCTATGTTGTGCATTAGCGCGATATGACGTCCGAGGGTTGTTAAGCAATCAAGGTTGTCAACTTCTGGCGCCCGGCCGCCTCGGCGTTCAAATATGCTGAAGCGATAGCGATCAAAGTTAAACAAAGTCCGACCCTCAAACGTGAGGGGAGGGACGACCGAAAGGTCTTCTTCGTAAAAGTCATAGGTCAATTGATGTTCTTCACGAATCATCTCATCGGTCCACCGATTGGGGCGATAAAATTTGGTGATGATGGGGGCAGAGGCCTCGATGCCCACCTGAAAGACCCGGTTTTCGTAGCTGTTGAGTTCGATAATTCTCGCGTCAGTTGCGTAGCCCAAAGACTCGACGGCATCGAGAATAAGATCTGGGGTCAAAGCGCTGAAATCATCCATTGCGATAATGCTCATGGTTGAGCGTCGTGGCTTTGATTTGAGCATAGATCGATTGACCCGTGGTGAGCCCGAGCTGGCGCGCTGAACGGCCTGTAATTTTGGCGCTGAGAACTTGTCCTTCGCAGTTTAGGACAACGATGGCATGCCCTTCATGCTCTGCGATATCCACGATGCGGCAGACCAACGTATTCAGAATGCTCGAGTGGGTCGACGGCTGGCTCGAAAGACTGACGTCTGCCATTTTGACCAGTACCCTCAGTTCTTTGCCAGTATTCAGCTCAACCTTTGGAATAAGCAATGATTGGCTGCCAAGAGAAACTTGAGTGAGGTGTTCATCTTGCAAGTGTTGTTCTACCTCGGTGATCAAAATGGCACTCGCCAAAGGTTGATGTCGCGACAAAAAGTCCAGATCGGTAGTGAGAGCCTGAAGCGATCCAGAGCGGTTGATTCGACCGCCGGCGATCATGTGAACGTGGTCAGCAATCTGGAGAATTTCGTCCCATTGATGGCTCACATACAGCATCGGTATTTTTTTCTCTCGACCCAGTTGATGGATGAGGGTGAGTAACCGGCTCCTCGACTCGTGATCTAGGGCGGTTAAAGGCTCATCAAATAACAGCAAACGCGGACCGTTGACCAGGGTTCGAGCCATCGCAACCCGCTGGGCCTCTCCCCCAGACAAAGAAGGCGGGAGCCGGTCGAGCAGGGCCGACAAATCAAAGGACTCGACCACATCTTCTAATTCGACGATAGCAGGCTTCCTTCGTCTTTCACGGGCAAACTGTAAGTTTTTTAACACCGAGAGGTGAGGAAACAATTGCGGTTGCTGAAAGATCAAGCCCACAGATCGCTGATCCGGCGCAAGGTAATCCGATTCGGACATCCATATCTCGCCGTCAACAGTGAGTTGACTGCCGGCAGAGTCACGCTTGGAAACCAATCCAGCAATACATTGTAATAAGGTTGATTTGCCTGAGCCAGAAGGCCCGAAAAGGGCGGTAATGCCGGAGTCCGGCAGGGTAAAGGGGGTCTCTAAAATGACCGAATCACCCCGCTTAACCTTGAAGTAAGCTTCGACTGAATTCATAAGCGCTGTTGCGTCCCGTTCTTTTGCCCGGGTTTTGCTAGCCACTGCAACACCATCAAGGTGAGCAGCGAAAAACCAATTAAACCGAGCGCAAGTCTGTGGGCTCGGGTATAGTCCAAAGTCTCTACATAGTCGAACAGCGCGATCGAGAGTACCCGGGTCTCTCCTGGAATATTGCCCCCAATCATTAACACAATACCGAACTCGCCCAAGGTATGCGCAAAGGTTAGGGTGCAGGCGACCAAAAATCCATTTCTAGAAAGCGGTATTACGATGTTAAAAAATCGATCTCGGCCATTGGCTCCGAGGGTACTGGCGGCATCCAGCAGTCCTTCTGGAATATCTCTAAAGGCAACCAACATCGGTTGGATGAAAAAGGGTAGCGAGTAAATCAGTGATCCCAGTAAAAGACCTTCAAAACTGAACGCCAGGGGACGGTCGAAGAGCATAAGCCAGGTTGCGCCGAACCAGTGCTCTGGTGAGAAGGCAAGGAGTAAGTAAAAGCCAATAACCGTGGGTGGGAGTACGAGGGGAAGGGCGATCAAAGGTATGCAACAGCTCGCTAGCAACGAAGAACTTCGAGCCAACCACCAGGCTAAGGGTGTGCCGATGAAGAGCAGGATCAATGTCGTCAGTCCAGCGAGTTGGACCGAGGTCACGACCGTCATGAGATCCGTACTCATAAGAGACTGTGATCTTCAGGCGCTAAATAGCCAGCTTCCTGCAAAATAAATTGAGCATCTGCTGACCCCATAAAAGCGACCAGCGCCCGGGCATCAGGATGTTGGGTTAGCAGAATACGCTTTTGAACAATAGGCGGATAGTAATGCTCAGGGACAAGTTGATAGGCCTCATTAGGAACCCCTGCAAGGCGTAATTGTGCCAGTGATAGCAGCGCTGCCTCGGCATTACCTGATTCGACGAATTGAAACGCATGGACGACATTGTTACCTTGCACTCGCTGAGGTGCGCCCTGAAACAAATTGTGCTGCAGTGCAGCGTCAGCAGCCGCACCGTAGGGCGCCAATCGGGGATTGGCTATCGCGAGTGTGCCTTTAAAATCGCTTAAAAAAATTGGCCAAGGCAAGGTGTTTTTCGGTGCCCAAAGTGCCAGTCTTCCAACCGCGTAAACCTCAGCCGGCCCCTGGCTTCTACCTGATTTTGCCAGTTTTTCCGGACTGACTGCATCTGCAGCAAAGAACAGATCAAATGGCGCTCCGGCTTGAATCTGAGCATAGAGTAGGCCAGTGGATCCACTCACAACTTCAAACTTGGCGCTTGGGCGACGAGTACTTAGGGCCTCAATCAGTGTTTCTAGCGTGGCTCGAAAATTGGCTGCAGAGGCTACCACTGCGGGATTGGCTTGACTGCTTGAAGACCAGCCGATGAGGAGGCACAGCCAAACCCAACGTTGCAACAATCGTCTACGCAGCACCTTGTCGCGCTCGATCAATAAAATCTTGGATAAGCCATCCTGAGATTGAAATCATAGCCGGCGGATTGGGGAGCTGATCATAATCAAACCACTGAGCATCACTCAGCTCTTCCTCTTGGATATTGATTTCTCCGCTTTCATATTCAGCGTGAAAACCAAGCATCAAAGAATTCGGGAAGGGCCAGGACTGGCTGCCAAAATATTGAACATTCTTGACTCGAATGCCGACCTCTTCCATCACTTCTCGCCGCACGGTTTCTTCGATGGATTCTCCTGGCTCGACAAAGCCGGCTAAAACAGAATAGAAGTTGGCACGAGCGTTCGCATTTTTAGCCAGTAAGATTTGTTGACCTTTGTTGATGCAAACGATGATGGAAGGAGATAAGCGAGGATAGAACATCAGCCCGCAGCTATTACATTTTCTAGATCGATCCGATGACTCTGCGCTGGTTGAGTCGCCACATTGACCGCAATAGCGATGAGTTTGGAACCACTCGACAATTTGCTTGGCTCGCCCGATCAGATAGAAAAGGTTGATATCAACGCTATTGAGAAACGACCAAAGGGTTTCAAAGTGATAGCCCTCAGGTTCATCGGCGTCGCTATCGACTTCGACGGCATAGAGGGCTGTCTGATCAACCCAGCCTAGAAAGTGTTGCGAGGCGACCTCTAAACCGCTCCAACGTAGCTCATCCTCATTCAAGGGCTGCCAATGTTCGTGGGCATCACAGCCGAGAATATCGCCATCGGAGACCACAATAAAATGGCGATCGTTGACCTGCTCTGGCGCAACAATTTCTGCGCGAAAAGCCGTTTTAAGGTCAATGCTTTGCCAGTCCATACGGTGTACTCCAAAAAGGGTGTTAGGACTGTATCATAACCGCCGGATCCCTCGCATCTTGATTTCGCCTGAGAGGGGTGTGCTAAGTTGGCCGGGGTGGCGGCGGTAGCGTTCTGCACACCGCCCACGCGTCGACTTGTTGCACACCTTGTGCTTTGAATAGACGAGCGACCTGATTAATGGTTGATAAGGTCGTCATAACATCATCGATGATGACAAGATGCGTAGCCTTGCAGGGCCTTTTAGCATGGAAGGAATTGTCCTTTGGCCGAAGGCGGTCAGCCCTGGGAAGATGTTTCTGATCCCGCTTTGCATCGCTGACGCCGAGCCAGTGATCTACCACTGGAATCTTCAAAATTTGACCGACCGTTCTGCTGATTTCCAGTGCCGGGTTGTAGCCTCGCCTTCGCAAGGCACGGCGGCTACTGGGGATGGGTACCAAGGCTTCGATTGAAGCCGGATATGTCGAGATCGCCTGCGCAAGACAAACAGCCAGGGCGCGTCCAGCGGCTAAGAACGCTTGCTGTTTAAATTGCATCATCAATTGAGGTAGTGGGAAGGTATATTCGAAAACGGCGGTGCAGCGGTCGATACTGTGCCTAGGCGATGGACATCCCAATGAGTCCCGATGCAAACGCCAAGGTATTGCGCAATAGGGACAAGCCTTGGTCAGCCAAGGAAGATCGTTTAAGCAGGGTTCGCAGAAACCGGATGAGTTGATCTGGTTTTGCTCGCAAAGGATACAGGGCAGCGGAATCAACTGGCGCAGTAAGTGACTCATGGATTGGTCGTCAGTGGATCCTAATTTGGGTTGCCAATACAGATTAGGGCTGACGCTGCCGACTGATCTATCGTTGATGGCTGGCAGCTGAAGGCGTTAGTGATCAGTTTTCTGGCAGATATCGGCATTCTCGTCATCGGCGCAGACTCTAAATTCTCTGAGTATCGGCATCCAAGTCGCAAGAAATTGGATGGCATCAGCTGATGGATGACCCGCTCCTTGAATCTCACCAGACTCTAGGGTGATAACAAACAATGTACCGCGTTCGATGGCCTTAGTGAGTCGCCAGTGATCAAAACCGGTGTCGGCTGATCCCTGGCAAACGGTCATCGACAAGGCCACGGGGTCGTCGTTTTCTAATCCTTGATAAAGCGGAAAAACCCTAGACGTTTGGCAGCGTGTATTGACTTGAGACTCTCGGCCCGCAATCAAGTCGGGTAGATCCACATCGTGATGCAAGGGGGCTTGCTCAAGGGTAATTCGGCTTGGCATAACCGCGTTGTTGGAGGTAGCCGCAACATATTCCCTGATTTTAATGTCGCCTCGCTTCAACTCGTATTGCAGGCTAAAACTCTCTGGAATCGGCCCCACCAAGTAAGCGCTGCTGGCGCAGGTCAAAGCAGGTTGCAAAAGTCCCACGAGTAAGAAGAGGCAGGTTACCGTAAAGGCCAGTTCTGTCCGGTTGCGAAGGAATATATTGTCATCACGTCGATGCCCTGACATCAGGTGTAAGACGTCTTTAGCTCGATCTTAATCGGCGAGGGGGGCGGCGAGGTCGAGTTGATAAGTTTGTATTTCGTCATCACGCAGGGTCGTAATTTCGATGGTATCGCCTGGGCTGTGTTGCTCAAGCAAGGATAGCATCGAGTCTTCGTTTGTGACGGGCTCCTGATCTATAGCGATAATAATGTCGCCTAAATGGATATTGCCTCGTCGATCTTCCCGGATACCGATCATGCCCGCTTTGGCAGCCGGTAAGCCAGGTTTGACAGAGAAGATTGCTACCCCTTTTATTTTCAGTCGTTTGGTCCAAGAATCAGATAGGGACTCAATGCCCAGCACCGGACGGTAAAGTTTGCCGTACTGCTGCAGTTGTGGGATTAGGCTCTCAAGGGTCGCCACCGGTATCGCAAATCCAATACCAGCACTGGCACCTGACGGGCTGTAAATGGCGGTATTAACGCCAACAAGTTCACCCTCGGAATTTAGCAATGGCCCGCCGGAATTGCCCGGGTTGATCGCAGCATCTGTCTGAATAACGTTAGAGATCGTTCGGTTATTCATGGACTTGATTTCGCGGCCCAAAGCGCTGACAACGCCAACAGTCAACGTGGTATCAAGGGCAAAGGGGTTGCCGATAGCGAGCACTTTTCGTCCCACGGCCAGTCGACTAGAATCGCCCCTTGGCAGAGCCTTTAATTCACCGGGCGCTGCGTCTATTTTAAGTAATGCGATATCTTTTTCCGGCGAGCTACCAACGACGGTGGCCTCATACTGTTTACCTGACTGCAGCGCGATGGTGATTTTATTGGCGCCATAGATGACATGAAAATTGGTCACGATCAACCCTGAATCATCCCAAACCAAACCGGTCCCTGAGCCTTTAGGTATCTCTAGCACGTTCAGCGAAAAACGTTGTCTGCGTAACTGGGTGTTGGTGACGAACACCACCGAGGGACTGGCGGCTTCAAACACCGCAATGTTATTGGCTTCGTCTTGGGTCAGATAGCTGTCGCGGGTCAGGTCACCTTCCGCCACGGTTGGAGGCGCACTGAGGCCTATCAGCGTAGCAACACCGACGACGATACCCAGCAAAAATGCCAACCATAGTTTGTTCATGCGGCCCCGGAATTTAACGGGTTGAAGGATTTACCTGAGAGACTACTTGTTGGACATCGATAAACTGATTGAGTTCATAGAGATCCTCTGCAGTCAGTGCACCGATGGTTTGCTTGAGTCGCAACGTATCGGTGATGTAACGGTAGCGAGCACTCGCGAATTGAAACTCGGAGAGGTAAAGGCGTTGTTGGGCCAGTAACACATCGACAATGTTACGGGTGCCAACCTCGTAACCCGTTTCGGTCGCTGATAGCGCAGAGCGCGCTGACTCAATACCTCGGAGGCTCGCTCGAACTCTCGCCACGTCGGTATTAATGGCGGTGAACAAAGCCCTGACGTTTTCACTCACTTGGCGTTCGGCGAAGTCAAGATTTTCCCGGGCCTCAACGAGTCGGTATTCGGCTTGCCTAACCAGCGACCGGGTGCCGCCGCCGCTATACAAAGGGAGAGTCAGTTGCAGACCATAGACCTCGGTATCTGAGCGATCGGTTTGAAAGGCGCTGGGGTTTTTACTGGTTTGAGAAGAGTAGCTCACTTGGGCATCGAGCGTTGGCAGGTGTCGTGATTTGCTGATGGCGGCCTGTTTTTCTGCGACCGCCAAGGCCGCTTTGCTCGCCACAATATTGGTATTCTGCAGAAGTGCAGCTTTGACCCAGGCCTCTTCATTCAGGGGGTCAGGGTTTTTTACCGGGAAGTCATTGGCTAAACCGTGAATAGCATTAAAAGGGCGACCCGTGAGCCGCATTAATGGCTCAAAACTTCGGGCTTGTGCGCCCTCGGCCTCAATAACCCCAACCGTAGCGAGATCGAAGCTGGCGGTCGATTCTAGAACGTCAGTAATAGCGACCAAACCGACGTCAAAGCGCTGCTGAACCTGTTCCATTTGACGTTTGACCGCATCTCGCTCGGCGTTTGCGGAGTCGAGCCCATCTTGGGCTTCTAAAATAGCGAGGTAGGTCTCGGCAACCCTGACAATCAGTGCCAAAGCTTCGGCTGAGTAACCTGCTTGCGCTTGGTCACGAATACTTTTGGATTGTTGATATTGGTACCAGCGATCCATTCTAAATAGAGGTTGGACAACACCGGCCTGCCACGATTCGTTGGTGGTTGTTGTGTCTTCAAAGCGGGTGATGCCCGTTAGCGGATCGAAGGCTCGTAGCGACGGACTGGTGACGTCTGAATAGCTGCCTGAAAGGCTGAGGCTCGGTAGCAAACCTGCCCGCGCTTGAGGCACAACCTCGCTCTGGGCTTGGTAGGCCGCGGCCGCTGCACTGAGTTGCGGGTCGTTGGTGACAGCGAGCTGATAGATTCCCGATAAATCAATGGTTTCAGCCTGGCTGCTCGCGCTCGCAAGCGTGATGAGAAGGCCAATGAGTATCAGAAGGGTTTTTATCATGACAAGCTCTCGCTGCGGATCGTTCGCTTTCGCAAGGGACGCTAAGAATACGCCCCATTGAACTCAAGTGCTAGTTTTTGCGCTGGTCCGCTCGGTTCCTGCGGTAACTGCCTTGAAACGTCGAATGAAAAAGGTTTTCAGTACTAAATGTTATGGCAATACGCTGGGAATTGGAAAAAAGTCCAATTGATTTTGTATTTCTTGGGCAATTCGCAGGCATTGGTGCTCGTGAAAGGGTGCTGCAATCACCTGAATGCCGATGGGGAGACCCTCGGAATCGAGTCCACAAGGTACGACAACCGCAGGCCAACCCGTTAAGTTGTAAGTCATCGTGTAAGAGTAATCGAGCATTTGCTCGTCCTCGCCATGAGGAATCGCTGTTTTGGCATTGACCGGACTGAGCAGGACATCGAAGTGTTCAAACGTTCTCAACATCGAACTCTTGAACCCGTCCCAAACTGCCAAGGTCTGGCTGAGTTCAGCGGCGGAAAAGCCAGGTTTAGGCTGCGCAAGGTTTCGGGCGATGGCCGCTGAGGGTGAATGGGTGTTGCAACGCTCCAACAGGTCCAGCACCGTTTCATGATCATCTGCGCCCAATATGCGAGAGAAGATGAGGGGCGTCATCTCGATCCCCTCGGGGACGTGGTGGGTTAGGTTGAGGCCAGCTTGCTTCAGTCGATCCACGACGGTTTGAATCGCATTGAGAATATCGACGGTGGGCTCTGCAAGACCATTACTGAGGTGAAAGCCGATACGAAGCGGAGAGTCGAGCTCCTCAGGGCCTAGCAAGGACTGGCCGGTGATTGCATTGGGGTCGACCCAGTCGGGTCCTGCAATGATATTGAGCAACAAGGCAAGATCGTCGACTCGCTTTGCCATGGGGCCGGGTTGAGTAAGCGGTGCCCAGAGTCCATCAGATGGCAGGGCATTCCCCGTTGCAGGCACTCGGCCAGATGTGGGCTTTATGCCTGCAATGCCGCAAAAATGTGCTGGCAGTCGTATACTGCCGCCGGTGTCTGTTCCGATATCAAAGGGTGTGGCACCGCAAGCGATGAGTGCTGCGGCCCCTCCTGAACTCCCGCCGGAAGTACGGGTAAGATTGAACGGGTTGCTGGTTCGACCGAACAGATTGTTGTCGGTTTGGAACGACAAGGTGAATTCTGGGGTGTTGGTTTTGCCCAGTAAAATAGAGCCCGCCTGACGTAGTCTCGCAACACAAGTTGCATCGCGACCTGGCCGAAAATCGGCTCTGCCCTCGGTGCCCCAGGTGGTGACAAAGTCAAAAGTGTCCAGGCTGTCCTTGATTGTCATGGGCACGCCGTGGAGTGCACCAAGGGGCTCTCCAGCGGCCAGCATCGCATCTGCCTTAGCAGCATATTTAAGCGTCAGTTCAGGGTTCAGGTTGACCACGGCATTAATGTGAGGGTTGACCACGTCTATTCTCGCCAGAGCCGCCTCGGCGAGCGCCACGGCGGTGATCTCTTGATCCCGCACAGCCTGGGCAATGTCACGAATAGACCGATCTAGAATGGCTGTCATAGGAGTGTCCTTGCATGGGAGATAAGCAGGTTACCAGTGGCGATCACATTCAGTCATGTTGGGAGATAAGCAGGGTACCCGTCAAGTTAGGCTTTGGTGATCAAAAGCTCAAAGGCATGATCGTCTACCGGTAAAGAGACTGAACTTTCGGATGGGGCCGCTGTGATGACAAGATCGAGACCCAGGGTTTCCTTCAATACATAGGAGCGATGCAGGTCTAATGCTGCCATTAAATCGTTTGAACCTGAGGCCGACAAATGAATCCGGTCGACAACCTGCAAACCGAGATCCTTACGGTGTTTTTGAATTCGGCTGATCATCTCGCGAGCCAGTCCTTCTGCGATGAGTTCGTCATCAAGGGTGGTGTCGAGGTCGATCGAAATAAAGCGATTGGATACTGCATCGGTGCCTGGGCGGGCTTCGCGGAAGACAAGAACGTCGTCGATGGAGAAGGTTTGATCATCAAGGGTAATCGATTTTTCGGTTTGCAAAGCTTGGATCTCAGCGCTGCTCAGCGCATCAATGCGTTGTTTAAAGTGTTTGAAGCGGGATCCGAGTCGCTTACCGAGAACCGGTGAATTCGGTCGAGCAAACAAATCAATATAATCCGATTCGTTGGTTTCGTAACGTACACTTTTGACGTTCAGCTCGGTCAAAATATAGCCTTCAAGCTTGCTGATCTCGCTTAAAAGAGCGGTATCCTGGTGCAAAACTTTCAGCACTTTGGTGGGATACTTAATTTTCACCTTGTCTTGATTACGCTTTTGGCGGCCGAGCAATATAACGTGCTGCATGCGCGTTACCGCGGTTTCAAGCAGCGGATTGATGCGATCGGAATCTGGCTCTGGATAGGTGCAAAGGTGTACTGATAGAGGCGCTTGCTCGGTTTTGGGCATCGCCTGGTAAAGGGTTTCGGCCAGAAAAGGCGCAAAAGGCGCCATGCACACCGTAAAATCGAATACGGCGGTGTGCAGTGTTTCAAAGGCGTGAGTCTTGTCTTCGGTTAAGCCTTCGTGCCAGAAACGACTCCGATTCAGTCGAATGTACCAGTTGGTCAGATCTTCGATGAAATCAAATAGCGCGGGAACCACGTTAAAGAGTCGATAAGCTTCCATCTCCGTTTGAATATTGGTTTTCAGCGTTTGGAGGCGAGACAGTAGCCACTGGTCCATAATGTTAGGGCTGGGTGTTGGCGCTGCACTGGGTTGCCAGGCATCGATATCGGTATAGGTCTTTAAAAAGCGATACGCATTGAGCCATGGCAGTAACGCTCGACGGGTCATTTCTTTTACACCGGCATCGGTAAAGCGTTGCTCCTCGGCCTTTACCAAGCCTGAGTTAATGAGATAAAGCCGGAGCGCATCGGCGCCGTAGACTTCCATCAAGTCATCTGGCGGCGTGTAGTTACGCAATCGTTTCGACATTTTTTTGCCATCTTCAGCCATAACAATGCCGTTGACGATGACATTCTTAAAAGGGTTGGTCTCGAACAAGGCGTAGCCCAGCACAATCAAGGTGTAAAACCATCCTCGAGTTTGATCGAGACCTTCCGCAATAAATTCGGCGGGAAACCCTTGCTCAAAGAGCGTTTGGTTCTCGAAGGGGTAATGCAGCTGTGCATAGGGCATTGAGCCCGATTCGAACCAGCAGTCTAGCACTTCGTCGATGCGACGGTAGGTTCCGGGCTCGTCAGGTAGACTAAAAGTCAGTTCATCGACAAATTCCCGGTGTAGATCATCGACCAAAACGCCGGTTAGGTCCTTAAGCTCTTCAATCGAGCCTACGCAGTGAGTGGCACCGGTCGTATCATTGATCCAAATCGGTAGGGGTGTGCCCCAGTAGCGGTTGCGGGAGATGGCCCAATCCATAGCGCCATTGAGCCAGTTCCCCATACGACCGTCGCGAATGTGGTCGGGGACCCAACGAATGTTTTGATTGGCCTTGACCAGATCATCTTTAAATTCAGAAACCCGCACGTACCAAGAATCGACTGTCCGATAAATGATGGGTGTATCCGAGCGCGGACAGAAGGGGTAACTGTGCTGAATAACCTCTTGAACATAAAGCGCACCGGTTGTTTTCAAAAAGCGCATGATCGCTTTATCCGCTTCCTTGACATGCATGCCCTTAAAATCGGTTACCTCCTCGGTAAAACAGCCTGCCATATCTACTGGGCAAACCATGGCGGTGACACCGGCGTTCTTAAGCACTCGAAAATCGTCCTCTCCAAAAGCGGGCGCTTGGTGCACGATGCCGGTGCCGCTATCTGTCGATACATAGTCATCCGCGAGAATTTGAAAGGCGCCTTCTTCGGCGGCGGAAGCAAAATAAGGGAACAAGGGTTGATAACGACGCCCTACCAGTTGAGCGCCGGTGAATGATGCTACTGGGGTTAGATTACGACCTTTCTGATAGGCCGCTAGCCGAGCGTCTGCCATGATGATATGCAGACCTTGGTCTTCATCGTAGACCTTGGTGTAATCAATGCTATCGCCAACACAGAGTGCAAGGTTTGAAGGCAGCGTCCATGGGGTTGTTGTCCAAGCTGCTACGTAGGTATCTTCATCCTCGAGCTTGAACAAAACGGTGACGGCAGGGTCTTGAGTTTCTTGGTAGTTGCTCCCTGCTTCAAAGTTAGACAAAACGGTGCCAAGCGCGGTGGAGAATGGCACGACTTTTTCGCCACGGTAAATTAAGCCTTTCTCCCAGAGCTGCTTGACGACCCACCACACCGACTCCATGTACCAGGGTTCCATGGTCTTGTAGTCATTATCGAAGTCTACCCAGCGCCCAATGCGGGTGATGGTTTTTCGCCATTCATCGGTGTAACGCTGAATAATGCCTCGGCAGGCATCGTTGTAACCTTTGATACCGAGTTGCGCAACCGCCTCTGCTGACGATAAGCCCAAAGATTTATCGATTTCATGTTCGATGGGGAGACCATGACAATCCCAACCAAATCGGCGCTGAACGTAGCGTCCTCTCATCGTGAAATATCGCGGTACCGCATCTTTGAGGATCGAACCGACAAGATGCCCGTGATGCGGTAACCCTGTGGCAAAAGGCGGGCCATCATAAAAAATATAAGGTTTCTCTTGCTGGGTCTGCTCAAGACTCTTTTGGAAGATTTCGGATTCAGCCCAGAACTCTAGGACCGCGTGCTCGGCCTCGACAAAAGAAAAAGAATCCACATCAGGGTTGATAGGACGATCACTACTCATGCTCAATTCCCCTGGGTGGGCGTTACGATCGGATGGATTTCGAGTTGTTCTGCCTTGTTAAAGAAGCCAACACAGCAAGACTTTTGCGCAATGATATCGTCTCTCATTGGAAGGTCAATACGAGGTTAGCCTTGATGGTTCTGAACCCCGGTAACACTGCCCCGAGAATTGATTTTCTCGAGCACTGCAGCGACCAAGCGCTCGATCCTGAATTCAGCGTACCAGGTCGGCGTTTGTTGATGAGTGATCGATGAGGTGCCGATCACTTGGAATTGCCAACCTTCACGCACTGATCGCTCATAGAGGGCTTCTAGGCGTGACCAGGCTGGGTCGGAAAATACAGGGTGTACGCAAGCAACGGTAATGTTTTTGGCAGCCTGTTCTTTGAGGGATTCCACGGCGGCGACCACCGATCCTGCGGTGTCGATGATGTCGTCGACGAGCAAAACGTTCTTTCCGGCAACATCACCGATGAGCGTCGATCGAAACACTGTATTCGGTTGAGAGTAATCACGTTCTTTGGACAGCGCGGCCAGATCAGCCGATAACTCCTCAGCATATAATCTCGCGTTTTCAAGGTAGCCTACATCTGGAGATACGACCACATTGACATCAAGCCCCTGATTTTTAAGCCATGGCACAAATTGCCGCGTGAGGAAAATATTCTCGAGATGCGCTTGGCTCGGGTTAAACATGCCAGCAATGGCGTCATTATGAATCTCTACGGTAACAACCCTGTCTGCACCGGCGCTTTGTAGCATTCGAGCAAATAAACTGGCACTGATGCCTTCTCGGGTTCGACCTTTGCGTTTGTCTTGCCTGGCCCCGGGATAATAGGGGGTAACTGCAGTAATGTATTGGGCATCAGCGAGAGCAGCGGCCTCCACAGCATGCAACAACATGATGAACCGATCATAGACGGTTCGCTGGTCCTGACCGCTGACCATGGTTTGGAAGACATAAAGATCGTGGCCCCGGACATTTGCCTCAATCTCCAGTTTGCCTTCGCCGCAAGCAAACCAAATTTCTTTACTGGGCACGAGTGGCACCCCCAGAGTGTTAGCAACACCTTCAGCAAAAGGCCGACCGGATTCGCAGGTCATCAAAGCAATGGGTGCGCGTGGATGTCGGGGTGGCGTAGATGACTCAGGCATGATCGCTCGCTATGTTTTTTAGTACGTTAATGAGGAGTTGGTGTTCATGAGGTAAAAGGGCGCCTGCTAATGCTTCAGGGGTCGTGATGTGATCTGGGATTGGCAGGTTGACCTGCGCAACAATAGCGCCTTCGTCATAGTGCGCGTTAACCCAATGCACGGTGGCGCCAGTCTGGGTCTCCCCGGCGTCCAATACGGCTCGGTGGACGTTGAGTCCGTACATGCCCTGACCACCATATGCCGGTAGCAGCGATGGATGGATGTTGAGGATATGATCTTCAAAGGTGCTAAGGGTTTCGGGGCCGATCTTTTTGAGGAAACCCGCCGTGATCACCCAATCCGGACGATAACGGCTTAGCAGTCCACAAAGGTTGCGATCTTGAGTGGTCGCATCACCTTGAGTCGATATAGATGCCGTGGCAATGCCGCGCCGTTGGGCCTCGCCGAGTGCGCCGCTCCCCGGGTTGTTAGATGCCACCAAGACCACCTCGGCATGGAGCTCGTTAGCGGCGCAACGGTCAATGATGTTTGCCGCGTGTGAACCTCGACCTGAGGCCAGGATTGCCAATCGCATTCGGGGTGAATTTGAAGGGCAGCGATTCATGGGGCAATAAAGGTATCTTGGTGCTGGTCCCGGAGCAGGTTCTTTTGAACTTTACTCATGCTGTTACGGGGCAATTGATCAGTGAAAAAGACCGCTTTAGGCACCTTAAAGTTTGCCACTTGTTGTCGCATGTAGTTTTGGATTTCGTCAGCATCTGGTAGGGCATTGGGCTTTAAGACAATGACCGCACAGACGGCTTCACCAAAATCTGGATGCGGTAAACCGATAACAGCACTCTCGCTAACGGGCTCGAATTTATCTAGGAGCAGTTCGAGCTCTTTAGGGTAAATATTGAGTCCGCCGCTGATGATAAGGTCTTTACTCCTACCAACGATACTGATGTAACCGTCCGGATCAATACTGGCGATATCGCCCGTGATGAAAAACCCCTCCTCGGTAAAGGATTCGGCGGTTTTGTCAGGATTATTCCAATAACCTGAAAACACGTTAGCGCCCTTCACCCAAAGGTCCCCGGGAGTATCACTGGCAACGGCTAACCCCTTTTCATCCACAATGCGGCATTCAACGCCTGGAAGGGGTAGTCCAACTGTACCCGCTCGGCGCTCGCCGGTGAGGGGATTAGAAATGTTCATGCCGGTTTCGCTCATGCCATAGCGTTCGAGAATGATCTTACCGGTGGTTTGCTCCCAAGCACTGAACGTTGTTGCAAGTAACGGAGCCGAACCAGAGATAAACAAACGCATATTGGCGCTCGACTGTTGATCAATACCGTCGTTCAAAAGTCGGGTGTAATAGGTTGGCACACCCATAAATACGGTAGCACTGGGCAAAGCTGCCAAGACGGTTTTTGTCGAGAAGCTCGAGTGAAAAAGGATGGGCGTGCCGGCCAGCAATGGCAAGTGTAAACCAACGAAAAGGCCGTGTACGTGGAACACAGGAAGCGTGTGTAATAGAACGTCCTCTGCGGACCATCCCCATGCCTTGAGAAGCGTTTCGCCATTGCTGATGAGATTACCATGGCTGATCATGGCGCCTTTCGGTAGGCCGGTTGTCCCTGAGGTGTAGATAATGACTGCAATATCGTTTTCAGTTCTGGGTTCGATATTAGGATCGGAGGGGCTGGCGGCAGCTAGGCTCGACAAGCTACCGCTGCTGTGTTCGCCGAGGGAAACAACTTTGACTTCACGGTGCCGATGCTCGGAGGTTTTGCTGGGTTCAACAACCAAGAGCGTTGCCCCAGCATCGCTCAAAAAATGATCGAGTTCTTGATGGCCATAAGCGGTGTTAAGGGGCAGGTAGATCAATCCGCTGCGGAGACAGGCGCAGTAGAGGTACAGTGCTTCCGGGGATTTTTCAATTTGGGCCGCAACTCGATCCCCAGGCTTGAGACCTAAATGCTTGAGCGTGTGGGCGTATTGGCCGCTTTTTTCGTCGAGATCCTGATAGGAGGCTAGGGTCTTACCCTGATCGCTAATGAGCAAAGGCTTGTCTGTAGAGACATGTTGTTGAAAGCGTTGGTATAAGTTGCTCATAAAATTTTATTCGAACTGCGCGGCGTTTCGCGTTGCACTGGATAAAAACAATTAGGTTGGGCGGTAAACAACCTAGGGTTCTGGTAAATTATACCCTGCTGGGCAAATCTTTGCCTTGACGTTATTTGAGGAGGAATGGTGGTCAGATTGGTTAAAGGGATGGTGCTTGTGATGCTGGTTGGGTTTTCGACTTTCAGCAGGGCCGAGTTAAGCCTACAAAATGGCTGGCTACGATTGCCGCCCCCTGGCGTTTCGATGTTAGCGGTATACGGAGAGATCCGAAATCAAGGGGCTACGGCAAGGGTTGTAGCAGAGTTATCGATGGCCGATGCGGCAAGTGTAATGGTGCATCGATCTCAGCTTGAGCACGGTAAAATGCGTATGCGAAGTGCGGGTCAGCTGCTGGTGCCTGCTGGTGGGCAGGTGACCCTTGAGCCTCAAGGCCTGCATATCATGGTGATGCAATTCGCCGGTACCCTTGTGGTTGGAGAAAACATTGCGATCGACGTGCAAACTGAGGCGGGCGATCGCTATACCCTTTTGGCAGAGGTGCGCCCGACCAATGCCATTGGGCCCGCGCTGTCAGTCTCAGACGGTCAGTGAAAGATAAGTTACAAGCTGGCATAGAACATCATCGCGCCGGTGACTTGGCGGAGGCGGCGAACCTTTATCGATCCGTATTAAATGCGGTCCCGAATGACCCAGATGCGCTCCACCTGTTAGCGTTGGTGCTGGCGGTAGAGGGCCAAGAGCAGCAAGCGATTGCCATGATTGAGAAGGCCATCGAGCAACGTCCTGGGGCGGCGGCCTATCACCATAATCTTGCGGGAATCTATCGACGAAGCGGATCGTTGGGGCTTGCAACACAACATTTTCACGATGCGTTCTCATTGAAGCCCGATTATGGTGAGGCGTATCAAGGATAC
Organism: Gammaproteobacteria bacterium; assembly: GCA_002689445.1. GTDB lineage: Bacteria > Pseudomonadota > Gammaproteobacteria > Pseudomonadales > Azotimanducaceae > UBA9926. The sequence goes on along the minus strand of NZGC01000090.1, from coordinate 72,947 downwards.
TCAGAGATGGTCAGTTTCGACCGCTCAGATAACGCGCACAGGGACTTCATCACACGAGTTCTAGCGCAGCTGGAGACACAGGGCCTCACTGACAGCACCCGGTCATACCTGCATTTTTCTGCGGGCAAATACTTCAATGACATTCAAGCTTGGGATAATGCTTTTGAGCACTATCAGAAAGCAAATGCCATGGCAGGCCGTACCTTTGATGCAGATAGACATCAATCGTTGTTAAAAGATGTTCTGCATTATCAACATGATTTAGGGGCTCCCGATTTGACCCTGGCTCAGGGTGTCGCAGAGGATGCGGGTCCGCAACCGATTTTTGTGGTGGGCATGCCGAGGTCCGGAACCAGTTTGGTCGAACAGATTTTAGCCAGTCACTCCAAAGTTTTAGGTGCAGGGGAGCTCCAGGATATGGCCCGGGAGGGTCAACGATTGTTGACTGAGGTGAAGCGTCTCGAGGGGCAGCTCCCGGGTGGACTGAGTCGGAATGAAGCCTTGCGTCGATACAAAGCACAAGCGGCTCAGCGTTATTTACAAGGCCTGCGTAGCAGGCCGGGTCTGACGAGTGAGGATTGGATTGTCGATAAGCATCCTCTGAACTTCCGGTTTCTGGGTATCGTTCGAGCGCTACTGCCCCGCGCCAAAATTATCCATCTACGTCGTCACCCTTTGGATATCTGTCTCAGTTGTTATTTTCAAAATTTTACTCAAGGGCAAGATTACAGTTTCGACTTACCAACGCTGGGTCAGTTTTATCAAGATTACGTGCGCATCATGCATCATTGGCGTCAATATTTAGGTGATGATCTTTGCGAGATTGATTACGAATCGCTGGTGACAAATAGCGAACAGGAGATCCGTCGAATGTTGGCATTTTGTCAGTTACGGTTTGAGCCGGGTTGTTTGCGGTTTTATGAGACCGATCGATCGGTCAGCACGGCCAGCTTTAAGCAGGTAAGACAGCCAATGTATCAAACCTCGCAAGCTCGTTGGCGATCTTATGCCGAACAACTTCGCCCCTTGGCTCGGCAGCTTGGGCTTGAGCACGAGTTGCCGGTAACGGTAACCTGATCATTGCGGCTGAACGATTTCGCATTGTCAGACTGTCTAGGCCGTTTTGGCATAAGATCCTCAGATCAGGAGGGAGTATGAGTGGATACAGTTGGGCAGAGTTTGAAGCGGCAGCCCCAGAAATTGCTGATTATGGTCGGCAGCGGCTTGATGGAAAGGTCGCCTATCTGGCGACGGTACGCGATGATCAAAAACCTCGTTTGCATCCCGTGACACCAATTATAGGCGCTGGTCGTTGTTTTTTGTTTGTGGAACCGAGTACCCCTAAGGCCAAAGATTTATTGGATATTGGCTGGTATAGCTTACATTGTGCTATGAGTGATAGTTCGGGCAGTAGCGGGGAATTTATTCTAAATGGTCGAGTCCGGTTTGTTGAAGCGCAAGCTGCACGAGAGGTGGCAGAATCAGTCTCGAGTTATCGTCCGGCGGCTCGTGCCTTGCTGTTCGAATTGAGCATTGATGAAGCTCATGCGATTGAATACCCCTTTGGTCGCCCTTTACGCAAGAAGTTTCCCTCCGCCGTCAGCTAGCGGCCCACCCATGTGTCGGTGGTAGCATAGTCTAAGGTACACTCAGGCAGCCGTGGATCCCTCACGGTCGGCGAGGCTTTGCCCCAGCCTCTGCTGTCTAAACTAAGATTGCGGTACGTCGAGCAAGGGTAGTAGGGCTGCGATTTCCTGCTGCAACACTTGAATCGGCAGCGAGGTTATAGGCCCGCTCAATTGTTGATGTAATGCGAGCAACGCGCGGGCACTGCGTTCAAACGCTTCGGGCGCTTCGGCAGCCTCAGCAAAAGCGGCTTGTAATCGAGCGGGATTGGTTCCTGTGATGGTTGTGAGCTCAACAAACTCATCAAAAGTCATGGTGACGTTGATCGCCTTAAGTTGCTGGGCTGTGACCAACAGCAAGTGATTGAGCCGAACGGCTCGGCTGTAATCAACTTGATAGAAGGCAACAGCGTCCGCCGCCTCAAGCATCAGTAGGGTGAGCGCGGTTTGATTTGCAGCCCTATGTTTTGGAAAAACCGCGGGCAACTGCCGCCGATGCGTCAGAAAGTGTTTCCCTGGCAGGCCAGCAAGAAAGGCGATAACTTCTGCCTCAGCGAAGGATAATTCCGACAGCAGCATCGGATTCAAACGAATACTCGAGTCCTGGGTTTGGTAAAAAAAAGCTTTGTGGGTCGGTAGGTGGTAGCGTTTGATCAATAGCGACGGCAGTTGGGTATAGTCCAGCGCGAAAGGGTTGCTGGCGAGCTGAACGGCAATCGCGCTGTCCACCAAGTCCAAGAATTGTTGTTGACCGAGCTCTGAAGGGCCGACTCGAACCAACAGTTCGGGGTTGAGCCTGCCCAGCGCGGCGCGGGCAGTCGATAATCGATTCAATCGTGAGGTAAGCGCCTCAGTGAGTTGCTGATGATCTCTCTCGATGCGAGCTTCAGGGGGTGGAACTTGCGCCTTGGCGTGCCCTGCGATTGCCGAGAACAATTGCCGCTGGGCGTTGCTAATGAGGCGTAAATCGACGTCTCTTTCTAGGATGATTTTGATGTCGTGCACTTGCTCGGGCGTGCCGAGATAGTTTTCCGTCGAAATGCCTTGGGTAACCAGATCGTTAAAGAGGGTCTGCTCGAGTCGTGCACGCAGCGAAACCTCCCCGTCAGATGCCTCTCTATTCTGCTGTATTGGCTGCGCGGGATAACCTGCGCAGCCCGTAAGGACGCCAAACGCCAGCAGCTTACCGAGTAGGGCTGTGCCGTGAGCGAAAATTCTGCTCACTCGAGATCAAAACCTGAGATTAGGGTTTTCAATGCCTGTTGGGTTGGGGTTTGCGTGGTGATTCTCTGCTGCAAAGGCTCGATGACTTCGCTCGCGTGGCAAGATTTAAGGTTGATATCAATGTTCAATCGGGCAGTTCGCAGGGTGCACTCGAGCATCAGGGCGACCATTTGAGTGTCAGAAATCAAGAAACGATTGGTTTCCGTGTAGATAGCTAAAAGCTGTCGACTCACGTGTCCACCTAATTCAAACATCAGTAAAGGGGCTCGAGCGGCCTGCAAGTAGGCGGAATCTTGCAGCGCAAGGTCATGTTTCGCAGCTTTTAGTGCCTGCTGGCTCGCTTCAAAGCCGATTGCATCAGCGCTCGACAGTTGCACAAAGCGTTGAGTGTAGCCATCTAGAGCAGCGGCAAAGGCGGGGTTGAACAAGGGGCCGCGGCTGTATCGCACCACCATGGCCATTAGGGCAGTGGCGTTGGCGCCGATGTGAGCAGCAACGCCGCCGCCACCCGGCGTTGGTTTGCGGCGGGCAACGGCCCTTAGCCATGCATCGACGGTTTGATCTTTCATAGTCTAACGTCTTCGAGATGAAAATTTTGGTAAAGGCGGATGGCATTGCGCAAACACATCGCAACGGTCATAGGACCTATTCTGGCGATATAGGTCCCTACATGGTCGTCAATTTCGGGAGCAAAGTTGTCGAAGCTCGAAAAATTCAGGCAAACCGCTGCGGATGAAACTTCTTCTGGGGTTATGCTTGGAAAAGCGGCACTGGGAACCCCTGTAATGACGATATCCGAGTCTGCAAGGGCTCGCTGTCGCGTGATCCGGGTCTCATTAGGCTGCGCATTTTCAAAACAGAGTGGGCCGAATTCATCGAAGGAGTACACAGTGGCGCCCTCGTTGGACATCATGACGGCAAGGGGTCTACCAATCACCTCGCTTCGATTAAAGATGGAGACCGTTTTGCCTGTCAGCGGGCGAACACCTGCGGCGATGCTCTCTTCATAAACACCCAGGTGGGTCAGCAGTTTGACGATTGCCAGCGGCGTACAGGGCAAGAGCGCTTTTTTGTGTGTGTCGCCCGGGATAGCAAATCTATCATTGGCGTACAACTTTCTGGTCCAGTATTGGCTGCCAGCCTCGACATCTTTGGTGTAGTCGACAAGATTACGCAAGTAATCATCCTGCTGATTGCCGAAGATTGGAAAGTAAATAAAGATACCGTGAATCGTCGAGTCCTCGTTAGCGGCAAGAATAGCTTGCTCCAGATCGAGCCGACTCACTTGCTGTAAATCGTAGGCCATGCCTGCGTCTAAAAATCGTTGCCGGGTCGCGCGCGCGTAGGCTAGGGATGGTGCATCCTGGCTAGCGATCAATCCAAGAACTTTAGGTGTGCTGGGCAGTTCAGCAATGTCGCTTCGGCAGGCAGCGAGGTACTCGCTGGCCAAGGTTTTTGGGGCAGAGGAGGTCATGCGGCTTACCCTCGGTCTGATCGTGACACACTACCAAGATAACCACTGTGATGTCGCTTGCCGTATTCTTCCCGGGTAAAGCCTTTCAATTCCATCAGGGTCAGTGCAATGGCATCACTGATTGCCAGCATCACCGCGATCGACGCGCTGGGCGTTAATTGCAGTGGGCAGGGCTCCACAATATTCGTGCCCATATCCAGAATAGGCTGACAAAATTGTCGCATAGGAGAGTCAGGATGCGACGTAATACCGATGATCCGAGTCACGCCCAATTGTCCAGCGATCTCCAGCGTTTGAATGACCTCATTTGATTTTCCGCTGGTCGAGAAGGCGACAATGGCGTCGGCCTCAGTGACCATGCCTAAGTCACCATGGCCTGCCTCCGCGGGGTGGATGAAAAATGCCGGCGTTCCAGTTGAGGCAAGGGTTGCTGCAAATTTCCGAGCGATAAAACCTGCTTTGCCGATTCCGGTAGCAATGACCCGCCCTGGCGTTGCCTCAAGGAGTTTTATCGCCGCCTCGAAGGGGACTCCAACTTCGATGTTTTGAATGGCATCTGCTTCGGCCTTTAAGATCCGCGCGATGTTGTCTTGTATGTTCAAGTCAGGCTCCCACCGAAAGTAGGCTCAGTATACCCTACCCAAGGTCGGTCCCAATGAGATTTGAGATATGATTTCTGAGTGGCGGGTGGTAACCGAGCAAAGATGAGACGCGGGCTAAGGGGATCCACAAGGTTTGCCGGATGTCGGCTTCTCCCCTGACGAGCTGTGGTTTTGGTTTTGATAGTTGCGCCAAGAACCAATGGCCTTGGCAGGCATAAGTTTGAGTGTTCCACTTGAATGCGTAGTCAAAGGGGTAGTCCTCACTGATCAATGTGATCTCATAGCCTGTCTCCTCTAACGTCTCTCGGCATGCGCAGTCCTTCGGTTCCTCGAGAGGTTCAACCAACCCCCCAGGTAACGACCAAAATCGTTTTCGACTGGCCGGGTCCTGAAGCTCGATCATCAGTAGATTCCCTTGGTCGATACACAATGCGCTCGCGCGATTACGCGGTAGAGCCTGACTCACTGGGAATTGATCAGCAAACAGCGGGCATCGTGCTGAGTCTCTGCTTCGAGCAAACTCGGTGCAGTTTCACTGCATCGTGGTTCAGCGACAGGGCAACGGGTGTGGAACCGGCAACCTGAGGGAGGTGCAATGGGTGAAGGCACGTCTCCTTGTAATAGGATGCGGTTGGTTTTTCGATGGGGGTCCGGGATCGGAATAGCCGAAATAAGGGATTGCGTATAGGGATGTAAAGGCGATTGATAAATCGTTTCGCTCGCTGCGGATTCAACAATTTGCCCCAGATACATAATGAGTACGCGATCTGAGATGTGCTTCACCACGGCTAAATCATGAGCGATAAAGAGGTAAGCGAGGTTATATTCTTGTTGCAGATCCATTAGCAAGTTTAGGATCTGACTTTGAATCGATACGTCAAGCGCCGACACGGGTTCGTCGCAGATGATCAACTCCGGGTTTAAAGCAATCGCTCGGGCGATACCAATGCGTTGTCGTTGCCCGCCCGAAAATTCAAAAGGATATCGGGTCGCTGAACGGCTGGGCAATCCGACCGTATCGAGCAATTTGGCCACCGATCGCCGCCTCGATTGCGCATCACCGATACCGTGGATAATGAAAGGCTCTTCTAAGATCTCGCCGACCGTGTGACGAGCATTCAGGGACTCCATCGGATCTTGGAAAATCATCTGAATGTTTTGGCGATAAGGTAACAGAGCTTTATGCGATAGGTGTACGAGATCATTACCTTTAAAATAAACCCGGCCCTCGGTGGGTTGATATAACCGTGCGATGCACCGACCGAGGGTTGATTTACCGCACCCTGATTCTCCGACCAAGCCGACGGTTTCACCCGGCTGGATCGACAGACTGACGCCATCAACAGCGCGGTTAAAAGTCTTGGCACGAGAGAAGAGGCCCGACTTAATGGGAAAATGCATTTTTAAGTCATTCACTTCAAGCAACGGGGCGGTCATAACTGGGCCCACTTTAGGCATCGGACTTGATGCGAAGACGAAAGCACCTCGATAGGGGGGGCTTCTATTTCACAGCGGGCTTCAGCAAATGTGCAACGGTTGGCAAATCGGCAGGCCTTCGGAAGCTCATGAAGGCTCGGCACCATACCCGGGATGATCTCGAGCGGTGCCTTGGGTTGGTTGTCCAATGTTGGGATTGAGGCCAAAAGGCCGCGGGTGTAGGGGTGTTTCGGCGAGTCAAAAATATCAAAAACGGTGCCTTGTTCCACCACTTGACCCGCGTACATGACGACAACCTGCTCGCAGGTCTCTGCAATGACCCCGAGATCATGAGTAATCATAATCATTGCCATCCCAGTATCGTTTTGTAACGTTCGGATAAGTTCGAGAATTTGGGCTTGAATGGTGACATCAAGGGCAGTTGTTGGCTCATCAGCGATGACTAGGTTGGGCTGACAAATAAGGGCGATCGCGATGACCACCCGCTGCCGCATGCCACCGGAAAGTTGATGCGGATATTCGGTCATGCGGATTGCAGGTTCGGGAATGCCGACCCGGGCTAGCATATCGGTCGCGGTCGAAATCTGTTCTGCGGCAGATTGGTTGGTATGCAATGCGACGACCTCGGTGAGCTGCCGACCAATCGTGTGAACAGGGTTGAGTGCCGTCATCGGTTCTTGGAAGATCATCGAGACTTCGGCACCGCGAATGGCTTGACGACGAACCTCGCTGGCCATTGCAAGGTTCTCGCCTTCGTACACCACTTCCCCGGAGGCAATCCGGCCATTGGGTTGGGGAAGTAATCCCATGATTGACAACGCAGTGACGCTTTTACCACAACCAGACTCGCCGACAATGCCGAGTGTACCGCCGGTAGGCAGGTCAAAGCTTACGCCATCGACGGCCCGCACCGTGCCTTCATCCGTGCTGAATTCGGTAACGAGTTCGCGAACCGACAATAAGGTCATTAGCGGGCCCTGTGTTGGTCATAGACGATGACTTGTGCAGCAAAGGAATCACCCCCTTGCTTCGCCTGGGTGGTTTCAGATTTTCGGCTCTCGTCGATCCAATGCACAAAGTGTTGGGTAGCGCCCGCCGCGTGCTTGTAGCTGAAGTGCTCCGGATAACGAATCCAGCGCCAATGTCCCAATCGAAAGAAACCGGTCTGGAATCCGGGTACAAACGAAGCGTAATCATGATGTAACTGATTCATCTCATGTGACAAGGCCATCATGGTTTCCGCGTCGGATGCTGCCCGGTATTGGTTGATCAGTGAGTCCATTTCCGGGATTGCTAAGAGCTCTAAATTATTGGTTTGGGTTTTTCGAGAGCGATCGGGATTAACTTCGCCATTGTCTAAAAATGCCTTGTCATAGGCGTTAGCTGAGTGGAAGGTCTCCCAAAACCTGGGATACAGTTCGAGGGAGTAGCCAAAGGCGGAAAAGTGCAGTTCGTGTTGCTTTTCCTGTACCTTTTTCCAACCTGCTGTGGCATCAAGGACTTCAACGCGAAATTCTAGGCCCGCCTTAGCCCCCTCTTCTTTTAAGATGGTGAGGATATCTTTGAGCGCTTCATAGCCCGATGATAAAGTGAAGGCAAGACGCGTACCGTCGGCACGTTGTAAAATCCCATCGGGGCCGCGTTCGGTGAACCCCGCTTCGGCAAAATAAGCGAGGGCCTGGGTGATATCGAAGGGCCGTGCCCGCAGGGTTGGATGGCTATAGGGACCATAGCCATCGTTGGCCGTATTCAGGCGCTCAGCATCACCTCTAAAAAATTGATCGATCACCAGTTGCCAATGCGTGGCATGTTGAATACCCAAACGAATATTTTGATCGTCCAACAGGGGTTGATCACTATTGATCCAAAGTCCGTAGGGAGGGCGAGGTCGCACGTTATAAAACCACTTCTTCTCGATATAGCCTGCCCTGACCGCNGGATCACTGTCAGGCAGTTTATCGTACCAATACTCAGCNAGCGTGAGCCCGAACTGATCGATATCGCCACGCTTGAAAGCCTCGAAGACTTTCGGCGTATCNCGGATTACCACGAGGTTGATGTTGTCGATATTAAATCGGTAGCGCCAGTGTTTTTTGTCTTTTGCCCACCAGTCCTTGTTCCTCGTCAGGCGAATTGATCGGCCTTTGACCAGATTGTCATCTTTTAATACGTACGCCGCCGTGGTCGGCGCAAATCGCCATTGATAACGCTCTAAAAAGTCCTCGCCGACCTCTCGATAAAAATGCCGCGGCAAGGGTCTGAGTTCAAGCACTTTAGAGTCGGTATCAGGCTTAAGTTCAGGGATGGAGATAGACAGTAGATGATCACTGTATTTGGTAACAGCGGTGTATTGGCTTTCGTACCAGTTGTTGTACCAGGGCGCAGTGATGTAGCTGGTCCGAAAGAACCAAAAAATGAATAGATAGTCATCGGCGGTGATGGGCACTCCGTCAGACCAGGTGGCTTCGGGATCAAGCTCGACAAAGACGGTTTTACTGGCTTCGTCAACGGCCCAACGACGGGCGAGTCCTGGATAGTAGCTAAGGCTTTCTGGGTGCCGATGTGCCATCGCCATGGAGGTGTCGTCGAGAATCCAAGGTCTAAAACTGCCGTTGGAGTCAGGACCGACGGTGCGTAAGGTCCTCGGGAAGTCGGCAAGTCTGACTGTTTCGGTGCCGCCTTTTAGGGCATTCGGTGAGCCGACTTCGGAGAGATCCGAGCCATCTACCCACGTTAGGTCTTGAGGGAGATCATCGAGGGTTTTGAATTTGAAGAAGTCAGGGTTGGCTTCATAGTAGGCTTCAACCTCCGCAGTGTTATCGATCGTAGGCAGCGAAGCTTCGTCGCTGCTTGGATCGCTGCAGCCAATCAAGAAGAGTAAAAAAGGTAAAAATAAGTGTGGTTTCATGTTGGATTACCGATACAAGGTGAATTGTTTAGGATCAAAGGATTCTCGGATGGCCTCCCCAATAAAGGTGACCAGGGTTAAGATGAGGACAAGGGTGCCGAAAGCTGCTGTCACAATCCAGGGCGCGGTTCGAAGATTAGCGGTGCCTTGCTTCAATAACTCACCGAGACTGGGGGTTGGCACCGGCAGACCAAAACCTAAAAAGTCTAGGGCGGTGATGGCTGAGATGGCTGAGACGACAGTAAACGGCATGAACGTTACCAAAGTGGACAACACGTTGGGCAAAATATGTCGAAATATGATGCGGGGGGTCCCCGCGCCAATGACCCTAGCTGCGGCGATATAATCCCTAGACTTTTCTTTATAGGTCTCAGTGCGCATATAGTAAGTCATGCTGGTCCAGCTGAATAAGACCATGACGCTTAACAGCAAGAAAATTCTGATGGGAATCGAAGCATCCGCGGGTATGACCGAAAATACAATGATGACCATGTATAAAAAGGGCACGTTTGACCAAATTTCAATCAGACGCTGAAACATCAGATCGAACCAACCGCCAAAATATCCCATGGCGCAGCCAATGACGATCCCAATCAGGTAGACGCTCACCATAAAAGCAAAGGCAAACATGAGGGCGGTCCGAGTTCCGTAAACCAGCCGAGCGAGTATGTCTCGACTGGTCGTATCGGTTCCGAGGTAGTGTCCGCGTTCGGGGTCTGGCGGCCGAGGTTTCATAATACCGCCGGTCGCATCGTTTTCGTAAGCATTGAAGGGCACCAAGGGCATCAGTACCCAATTGTTGCTGTTGTCCTCGAGAAAATGTTGTTTGAGTGATCGATAGTCAGTTTCGTAGGTGTAATCAAGCCCAAATTCAGTCCCAGGATAAAAATCTGCATAGGTTGGGAAGTACCAGGTGTCTTCGTAGTGAACAATGAGGGCACGACTGTTGACGAATAATTCTGCGACACTCAAAAACGCGATAATGAGGCTGAGGGTAATAAAGCTGAAGTAACCCAACTTGATTTTTTGGAATCGGGCCAGTTTTTTGCGGGTCTGGGGGTTGAGCTTGATCATCGCTACTGAAACCTGACGCGCGGATCGACCAAGGCCACCAAAATATCGGAGAGCACATTGCCGATGAGCAACAATAGACTACCCAGCAGCACAACGCCCATGACAACGGGGTAGTCGCGGTCCAAAATTGAGGTGAGGCCCAACAAGCCAAAACCGTTGATGTCAAAAATAAATTCGATCAAAAATGACCCCCCCACCAATAGGGTAATGCTTTGGCCAAAGGTGGTCGCAATCGGAATCAGCGAGTTGCGTAAGGCATGACTGAACACCGCTCGACGAAAGGGTACACCCTTGGCTATGGCCGTGCGAACGTAGTCTGCTGCTAGATTGTCCATAAGGTGATTTTTCAAAAGTAGCGTTACCAGCGCAAAACTGCCCACCATATAGCAGATCAAAGGCATCACTGAATGCTCGAGTAGGTCCTTGATCTGCCCCCACAAGGTTTTGTCGTAGAAGCTAAAGCTCACGAATCCGCCCATGGGAAGCCACTCGAGTTTGACTGAAAAGTACAACAGCAACAGTGATCCCAGGGCATAACCTGGAATGGCATAGCCAATAAAGATAATGATTGAGGAGGCCGTGTCGATGGCCGATCGGTGTCGAACCGCTTTCACCACCCCCAGTGGGATGCAGACAAGATAAGTCAGCACGAGGGTGATCAAGCCATAGTAAATCGATACGGGGAAGCGCGATTGGATAACATCCCAAACCGGCTCGTTATAACGATACGATGAGCCTAAATCGCCGCTCAGCACTTTACCGGTCCAAATAATGTAGCTTTCCAGCAGTGGCTTATCAAAGCCGTAGTAGGCCTTTAATTGGGCAAGCTGGGCCTCGGAAATCGCCATGCCTTGCCCTGCGCTCTGGGAGACGCTGCCGCCGGTGGCATCCATCATCTGCGACTCCATGATCGCTCGCTCGAGTGGACCGCCAGGAACCAATCGGGTAATTGCAAATACGATAATGGTGACACCGATCAAGGTTGGCGGAATCAGGAGCATTCGTTTAAGAAAATATTGTCCCATGGGTCTTACAGTGCCGTGAGGGTTGCGATTCGGGGGCTATGTTGACGACTGCTTCTCGTTTCTGCAAGTGCCAAGAGGCAGAAGTCAGTTTTAATCATTTTCAAACAGAAATTTTGCAGTCAGAGTCGCGAGAACAGCCCCTAAGAGCTGCATGAGGATAAAGATAGGGACATGGTTTGGGTCGATACCACTGAAAGTATCGGTAAAGCCTCTGGCTATTGTGACCGCCGGATTGGCGAAGGAAGTCGATGCGGTGAACCAATAAGCCCCGGTGATATAGAGCCCTACCGCGACGGCGACAAAGTCAGGCTTGTATTTGACGGTGCCCAATATCGTGAGTACCAAACCAAAGGTCGCTAGGGCTTCAGAAAACCATTGGCCGGTGCCATAGCGAGCCTTTTCGGAGACTTGGAGTAAGCCTTGATCGAACATGAAATGAGCGGCAAGCACGCCCAACAGTCCAGCGGCGACTTGTATGACGATGTAGTAGCCGGCCTCTTGGGTGGTGATGCGCCTCTGGATGAGCATCGCGCAGGTCACAGCAGGATTGAAATGGGCGCCTGAGATCGGACCAAAAATCGTGATTAAGACCACCAATAAAGCGCCGGTTGCCAGCGTATTGCCAAGGAGTGCGACCGCTGTATTTCCAGCGGCTAAGGTCTCGCCCATGATGCCGGAACCGACAACGGTCGCCAGGAGTAAAAAAGTGCCGAGGGCTTCAGCGATCAGTTTCTTTGCCATGGGGTATGCTCGTTTGATGATTGGCTCGTTGTCTCATTAGGTCTCGACCTTATGAGAGGTCTCATTATAGACAATCAAAGAACACTTCAGCGAGTCTGGGTGCTCTCGGCGCGAGCCCCTCTGGATGCATTTGGTTGGCGACATAAGCAAAGCTAACCCCAGCATCCGGATCGGCAAAGGCGGAGGATCCTCCGGTACCGTTGTGACCAAAAGCATTGGGTTGGGGACCATAGCCGGCGTTTGGGTTTTTGATAAACCCGCCTTGGCTACGATTCATTCGAGTCCCAAGGATTAAATCGCTTTGATCGGATACGGCAAGCTGTACTGCCGAGGAAAGTGCTGCTTTGCCGATAAAGTCGTGGGTACCGAGGAGTGCTGCTCGATAAACTTTCGCCAACCCCTTAGCGGTTGCATGACCGTTAGACGCAGGAATCTCAGCGCTGCGCCAGGCGGCAGAGCAAGCATCTGCATAAGGTCTGATCACTGGATTTTCTTGGGTTTCTCGCACCAGAGGATGTTGATCGGACCGAGTCGTTGCCTTCGATGGAGGGTGACCCATTTTTACATGATTAGGACCGATGAGGTCAGCGCAACGGCGTTGATCTTGGGGACTGAGGCCAATGTAACAGTCTGCCTGCAAAGGTGTGGTGATGGCAGTTTTAAGGAAACTGCCTGCAGACATGCCGGTGATTCGTCGAATGATCTCGCCGGCTAAAAACCCCCAGGTGATGGGGTGGTACCCCGCTTGGCTGCCTGGCTTCCAGCGTGGTTTTGCAGCGGTTAAGTGGCCGATGATGTCTGACCACCGATACAAATCACCGACGGCGATGGGCGTGTCAAAAGCACAGAGACCCGCCTGATGAGACAACAGTTCGGCAACCGTAATCTCTGCTTTACCCGCGACGCCAAATTCTGGCCAATACTCACTGACCCGATGTTGGTAGTCGAGCTGACCTGTTTGGACGAGCCTTGCCAGTGCGAAGGCGATCAGGCCCTTGCTGGTGGAATAAATGTTCACGAGCGTGTTTTCTTCCCAAAGCTTTGTTCTGGCTCGGTCTTGCCATCCCCCCCAAAGGTCGACCACGTTGATGCCCTCGAGATAGATGCATAGCCCAGCGCCGACCTCATGATCCCGCCAGAGCGCCTGAAACGCTTCTTTGACAGGTTGAAACTGCTTGTCGACTCGGCCGAAAAGAGGGGGGTTCAAAGGGGGTGCTCTCCGTTATGATACAAAGGAGTGTAAATCAAACTGATGTCCAGAAGGAGAGGGATATGCCGAGATTAGCTGAGGTGGGCCGCGATCAAGCAGAGCCAGATATTCAACAGGTGTATGACGCGGTCTTTGGCGAGGGCGTTGATCCCATTGCGCAGCCGGGGACGGCGACCGGCACGCCCGGTAATTGGTGGACGGTGTTTGCGCTGGTGCCGGAATGTTTCCGGCATGCGGTGGCTGGATTTCAGTTCTACAGAGGCCGAGCGCGAAAAATTAGTCCAAAGTTGAGAGAGTTGGGGCAGGCCAGAGCAGGTTACGCCAGAGGGAGTTTGTTTGTCTTTTCGCAGCATTGTAAGGCGTTACGAGCCGCCGGATTTTCAGAAGTTCAGATTTCGGCTATCCCAGCGTGGGCCGCGAGCGATTGCTTTTCAGCGATTGAGCGAGCGGTGCTTGCCTACACCGATGATCTGGTGTTATCCGGCGGGCGGGTACCGGATGCAACCTTCGCGGCACTGAAAGCGGAGCTATCTGATGAAGCTATCTTGGAACTGACTTATATTACGTGCACCTACGAAATGCACGCGACGATGTGTCGAGCATTACGGCTTGAGTACGATGATGTTGATGAACGGCTGGTCGAGGTGCCGCTGCCTGACGGTGAGTCCAGAGATATTGATTTTATGCGTGCGGTAGATCGGGGGAGGCCATCTGAGTAAGGCTGATGGTTCTAAAGTCGGTTGGGTGATCTTGTTTGATGCGGTGAACGGCTTGGATTAACGACAGAAATCTGGCGGGCAGCGGGTCAAGCTGGGCTTGTTTGATCAGTTCCTTTAAGTAGTTGATTTGCGTTTCACCCAGGCGATGAAAGTGCCTATCCGAGCCTTGAGGCGTCTGAAGATTGTAGGGTTTAACAGCGGGGCTAGAGCCTCGGGCTGCCTGTAAATCGACCCGACCCGCGAACGCTGCTGCAAGCCATTGGCTTTGAATCTGAAACAGTGGAAAAGGGATCACAAGATAAGGTAAACCGATGAATGCCAAAGAAGGATGAAGGTCGGATAAGATGTGTTGAACCAGTCCTTCGACACGGCGCGGGCTGAAGGACAACACCCTTTTATGCAGAAAAGGGAAATCATACCGATAGCCCGTGCAAAAAATAACGTCATCAACCTCAACCAGTTCAGTCTTATCCGTCAGTATAATTTTCCCTGTTTGGATGACTTGAGGATCGCTGCAAAGCTCGACGTTTTTTAAGTCATCCACATATTGTCCTCGATCGATACCATGGCCACACCAAAACACTTGCTTGGCGGAATCGCTGACTTCTCGAACCAGATCGATGCCCGAGGCGTTACTGCCCCACACCATTACGCGTCGGTCAGCAAATCTTACCGGGTCCACGTAATCCTTTGCGTGCAATGGTGGACTCGGTAGCAGCTCGATCCCATCAATCTGAGGTAGATCGGGCTGTGTGTAGTGGCCGTTGCAAACCACCACAGCGTCGACGTCAACATCCTTACCCTTGGAGAGTGTCAGCCGCCAACCTGTAGACTCTGGCGCGACTTTGATGACCTGGTGGTCAAAGCGAATCAGCGATACTAAACGCTTATGGTTGGCATAGGCGCTTAAATATTTTGCAACAGCCTCGGGACCCGGATAATCGCCTTCTCCCGGAGTGGTAAACTCCTGGGTAAAAGGAAAGTCGAAAAAACCCATCAGTTGTATCGGCAAGTTGGTCTTCAGGCTGGGGTACAACGGGGTATCGGTGAAGTTAATGTTTTCCTGCCAGAGGCCGCCCAACGTTGATCCCTGCTCAAAGACAATGACTTCGTGAGTGGTTGAGAGTGCCGCAGCCGCGGCAAGGCCGGCGGCGCCAGCGCCAATAATCGCGATTTTCATAGTGACAACGACTGGCATGGAAAGGTCGTAAGCTTAGCAAGATGTCGATGTCTCTGACATGGCATAATGCGCGCAAAGGAGGAAGACATTCTGGAAATCGTCCATAAAGCCCGGTTAATCGAGCAATCGATTATTTCGCCGTCGACCCGCTGGTTTCGTTTTGAATCGGCAGGGGCCGCTTTGCCATTCGAACCGGGTCAATTTTATCGCCTGACCCTATCCGACTCGGAGGGTGAATTTGAACGCAGTTACAGTTTCAGCCAGACCGACTTGGTATCGTCCGATCGCTTTTTTGAGCTGATTGTTTCAGAAGTTGAAGGGGGTCGTGCAACCGAGTGGTTATTCAATGCAGAACTGGGTGCAGAAGTCTCGTTAAAGGGCCCTTATGGTCGACTGCTACTACCTGACCCCCCCGCTAAGAAACTGTTGCTGGTTGCAACAAGTGTTGGGCTTGCGCCTTTTTTGCCAATGTTGGCTCAACTTCGGGCTGGTCCGAGTGCAGTGGAGCACACTATGGTTCATTTGCGGTTGGGGGTACGTTCGCCAGACGAATTCATCTACCAAGCTTACTTGCAAGAGCTCAAGTCAGCGTGCAATTGGTTTGATCTTTCGGTTTATTTTTCGCGACAACTGCCGGTCAAGCCGCAGCATTGGCATCACTCAGGTTATGTGACCAAAGGCTTAGATCAGGAGCCGTTGGATCCGATCATGGACCGGGCCCTGCTCTGCGGCAATCCGATGATGGTGGATGATGTCTATAAAATTTTGCGCTCCCGTGGGTTTGGGCCTAGATCGGTGGTACGAGAAAAGTATGTCTTCGCTTCGGAGACGCGAGCGTCCAAGGTCCAGTCAACCTCCTCAGCCGATCAGGCGCTGCTAAAGGATAAGATTGCGCGCTACGCGAAGGGTCCCAAAGACAATACTTAGCCGAACCTCATCAAAGTGCTTCAGAGGCAAGGATGATATCGCCAATGCCAGGGCTCATAGACGAAGCCAGCGGAATTGTTGCGGGGGTAACTTAAGTAAAAGCCAAAGTCAGCGGCATGCCGGGACAGCCATGCGAAGGCAGCGCTTTGTTCAAACGCTTCGGTTAAAACTGCTTGTCCAGGAGTCGCGAGGTCCAATGCCTCCCCCGTGTGATGCTCGCTGTAACCCGGGAGTGCTACCGACTGTAAAATGTCGGTCAACTGCTCTCCCTTGGCGAGCTTGTTGGCGATTAAGGTGGCTTGGTAGGCAATTGAGCGGTACGCCGATATTGGGATGAGGGAAATGTCAGCGGCCTTGGCCGCTGCTTGCAGTTTTAGCCACTGTTTGCAGGTGGTACGGGTCGCGAGCAGTACTTTTCCTGTTTCGGTCTCGATTAAAGGCGTGAGGGACTCAGGGACAGCTTCCTCTTGCTTTGGCGCGGCGTAATCTGCGAGCGCTGAGGGCTTCAACCCAAGCGGCGCTAAATGTTTTATCCAGAGTTCGGATTCTGACATCGTCAAAGGCGCTTAACCGGTGAATGCCTCGAGGTGAATGTTGGCGTTTCCAAATAAAGCATCAATGATCATCAAACGCTTGAAATAGTGCGCGATGGCCAAATCTTCTGTCATTCCCATACCGCCATGCAGCTGAACCGCATTCTGGCCAACAAAGCGTGAGGATTTACCCACGAGGAACTTCAGTGCGTGAACGTGTCGCTGAGCATCCGCTGTCCCTTGGTTGAGGAGCATGGTGGCTTTCATACACAACGATTTTGCGAGGTTATATTCGATGAACATTTCAGTCAGACGATGTTTTACCACCTGAAAATCTGCGAGAGGATGGTCGAACTGCTCTCGTTGTTTGGTGTAGTCGATGGTGCTCTTGTACAGCACTTCCATTGCGCCAACGGCTTCCGCTGAGACAGCAAGAATGCCGCGATTGATGACTTGGTTGAGGATAGAGGCGCCTTCATGAGGCTGACCCAATAGCGCCGATAGCGGCACGCTTACGGATTCTAAAGCGATCTCGGAGGCTCTTAAACCATCGACAGTTGGATAGTCTTTGCGGGTAATTCCAGGCGTATCGCTGGGTACAATAAACAAAGAAATGCCGGCTAGATCCCGAACATCGCCCTCGGTTCTTGCCGATACAATCAGATGGTCGGCTGAAGCGGCGTTAAAAACGACTGACTTATGGCCATTAAGCACATAGGCATCTCCCTCTCTGACAGCCGAGGTTGTCACGGCGTTAAAGTCTGAAGGGGCTTCTGCCTCAAGGTAGGCGAGAGCGCCTTTTACCGAGCCATCAGCAATGCCTGGAAGTAGTGCTTGTTTTTGATCTTCAGTGCCGGCGATCGATAGGGCACCACCAAATAAAACGAGGGTAGATAAAATCGGTTCAACCACGAGTCCTTTGCCTAACGACTCGAACAGGATCATCGTATCAACAAGATCGCCACCAATGCCGCCGTAGGCTTCTTCAATGGGAAGCGCCAACCAACCGAGAGACGCAAAGGTTTGCCAGTGTTCATCGCTGTAACCTAACTCCGAATTGGCCAATTGTTTCCGACTGTCTAAGTCATATTCAGAGGAGACAAACTTGCTGATGCTTTCCTCAAGCATGTTTTGCTCTGTGGTGTAGGCTAAATCCATGAGTATTTCCTTAACTTAAACCCAGAACGTTCTTTGCAATAACGTCCTTCTGAACTTCACTGGCGCCCCCGTAAATTGTGGTTGCTCGACCGCCGAGATAGGACTGAGTAGCACCGTGCGCAAAGTCAGGTCCAAAGGCCTCGGCACCCCAAGGGGCTGCAAAGATGCCGGCGGCTTCAAGGTTTAACTCAGTGATGCGCTGCTGAATCTCTGTGCCTTTGAGCTTTAGAATCGAAGACTCTGGTCCCGGATCACCGCCAGAGGCTACTCTGGCGAGGGTGCGCATTTCAGTAAACTCAAGCGCTAAAAGTTCTGCCTCGAGAATCCCAACTTTGTGCTTGAAGCTCGCAAGGTCGAGCAAGTTACCTTGGCCAACCTTAACTTTTCGCGCGTTTGCCTTCGCCTTCTCCAGTCCCATCACTGAACTCTGGATACCGGCTAGACCCGAACGCTCGTGGGCAAGTAATCCCTTTGCATAAGTCCAACCTTTGCCTTCCTCGCCAACTCTATTTTCGACGGGTACCTTGACATCAGTAAGATAAACTTCATTAACGGAATGGCTGCCACCCAGCGTAATGATCGGTCTCACCTCTACCCCTGGGTCATCCATGGGGATGAGTAAAAAAGTAATGCCCTCTTGCTTTGCACCTTCGCTGCTGGTGCGGGTGAGACAAAACATCCAGTGGGCAATGTGGGCAAGCGTCGTCCAAATCTTCTGGCCGTTGACCAGATAGTGAGAACCGTCATCACTGAGCTCGGCGCGGGTTTTGAGATTGGCGAGATCTGATCCGGCGCCAGGTTCGGAATAACCTTGGCACCAATTAACGCTGCCATCTCTGATCCCCGGCAGAAAACGGTCTCGCTGATCCTCGCTACCATAGTTCATCAGTATGGGCGCCAACATACCGACCCCAAAGGGCAATTGAGGCGGGGTTGATTGTTTGCCCATTTCTAAATCGAAAATATAACGCTGGGTCGGGGTAAAATCAGGACCGCCGAATTCTTTGGGCCACTTAGGCACATCCCATCCGCCCTCATTTGCGAGAGCCTTAAACCATTCTCCCCGTTTCGTCCAAAGCGCCATGCCAGTGGGTAAGTTTTGGTCGATGAATGTTCTAACGCGCTGCTGAAAGGCGAGGTCTTCCTCGCTAAAAGCGATGTCCATACTGTCTCCTGACTAAACCAACGATAAGGGGGACGGCGTCAAAGGGACGCGTTACCATTGTGCTTGATCCGCTACGACCCAACAAGGGCGCCTGCTGAGTTTTTCGACTGAGTCGCAGAAGTCTTTAGCCTGCGGTACATTCGAGAAATCTCCAACTCTGAGTCGAAATATTTCGGCCTGATCGGCTCCTTTGAATCGACTGACTGTAATCGGTAAAGCGCGGGATTGTTGAGGTAACTCGTCTCTGATGAGTTGCCATAAATCTATCGCTGCATCCTTTGTCGACATGGCTCCCAGTTGGACTTTGATGCCCAATCGCTCGGGTATCGGTGTGGCTGGCGGTAGCGCTTGCTTGAATTGCTCTGGCAAGTTGAGATTCCAGACGCGACTTAGCATCGTTTGGCGCGCATCACTCGCAGCGGGCTGGAGCGGCTGGGTTAAACGATCAATCGCCTTCTCATAGCCTTGATCAGCGGCAGCTGTGTACCAGGTTTGAGCTTGGCTCTGATCTTGGTTGACTCCCTCACCCTCTTCAAACATAACGGCGACTTGGTACTGAGCGGGAGCGTAGCCCGCCCGGGCAGAACTCAGATAAAACTCAAAAGCTTGGGTTAAATCAATAGGGCCACCCTCGCCAAAACGCGCCATCATCCCAAGAATGGCGTTTGCTCGAGCATGGTTTTGATTGGCCAACGCAAGGAAAGCGGCTTTAGCCTCGATAAACTGCTGGCTACGATAGAGTTCAGCCGCTGTGTTAAAGGCAGCTGACTCCTCGCTCTTAGCCTGAAATGTGGCCGCAATGAGCAGGATAAGCAAAGACGCCGATAGACGAGACATTCGGATCAGCTACAGGTACTGCTGATGCAAGGTATCTAAAATTTTGAAGAAGTCATCTCGAGTTTCATTCAAAATGTCAGCCACGGGTTTGATCGTCTCAATCCGTCCTGCGACTTGCCCGGACAACGGAATGGCTGCTTCCATATCGCCACCAAAATAAAGGGCTTGGGCATTACCAAATTCCGGCATGATATTGGACTCACTGGTTGCCTCGAGTCGCGCAGTCCGCTCGGTTCTTAAGGCCCGCAAAGCCGGGGAATGAAATTTATTCAAAAACACGGTTCCTGTTTCTTCAGCATCAACAATGGCATCTTTCCAATTTTGATGGACCGGAGATTCCAACGCCGAAACCATTCGCGTGCCCATTTGTATGCCCTCTGCCCCCAAGGCAAAGGCGGCTGCCATGCTGGCTCCATCGACCATTCCGCCGGCGGCAATAATGGGGACATCTACCTTGGCTCGAACCAGGGGTAACAGAACCATAGAAGCGACTTCGTTTGGGTTCTTGAAGCCGCCGCCTTCTCCACCTTCAACGATGAGGCCATCCACTCCCGCGGCGACGGCTTTGAGTGCCGCCGCCAATGTAGGCACGACATGAAAGACAGTTAACCCGGCTGATTTTAGTTGATCGGTATAACGGGTTGGGCTACCTGCCGAGGTGGTGACAAAAGTTACGCCTTGATCGATCACAAACTGGGCAATGTTTGGGTCCCGGACAAACGCTTGAGCGATGTTAACGCCGAAAGGTTTGTCGGTGAGGGTTCGCATGCGTTTGATCTCTTCTTTAACGACATCGAGTTCACCCGAACTGGTTTCAATGATGCCAAGGCCGCCGGCATTAGACACGGCTGACGCGAGAGGGGCTCTGGCAATCCATCCCATTGGCGCTTGTACGATGGGTAGCTCGACGCCGATAAGCTCGGTAACGCGGTTAGAAAATTTCATGGGACCTCCGTTTGATTTCGGTCGAATATCTGATAGCAGTAGTTGTGATTACTCTGGAAGTGCTCAGTGTGGGTGCAAGTAAAAGCGTCGGTTGGAAATTGTGGAAAAAAAACATTCCCCTCGACTTCCAAATCAATGGTGGTGAGATGAACTCGTTGCGCTCGAGCCAGCGTCGCGGCATACAACTCGCCGCCACCGATCACGAAGATTGGTCGTTCAGAGGCTTCGGCTTGCTTCAACCCTTCTTCGATATCATGAGCAACCAGGCAACCCTCGGGTTTGTAGTCATTTTGACGGGTCACTACGATACTGATCCTGCCTGGTAGCGGTCGACCAATTGATTCGAAGGTTCGCCGTCCCATGACCAAACAGCCCCCGAGGGTGATCTTTTTGAATAAGGCTTGCTCGCCTTTGACTTGCCAAGGGATATCGGCATCTCGACCGATGATATGATTGCGACTGCGCGCCGCCACTAGCGAATAATTAACACTCACATGCGCTCCACAGTCTCTATGCCCAGCAAGTTAAGACCCGTGCTTAATGTTTCTGACGTGATTTGAGAAAGCCTTAGGCGACTGGCTTTGAGATCTGCATCGGCTCCGAGGATTGGGCAGTGCTCGTAAAAGGTCATAAAAGAACCCGCCAATTCGAAGAGATAGTTGCATAAGATATTGGCTTGATAGTCATCCAGGTATTGGGTCAGCGCTTCGCTAAACTGCAGATTCTTAAGGGCAAGGGCAGCTTCCTGCGGCTCGGTGAGTGTTATCTCTGCGTTTGAATCAGGCGCAGCCAAGCCTGATTTGCGAAACAAGCTCCGAATGCGGGTGTACGCATATTGCAAATAAGGTGCGGTATTACCTTCAAAGGACAGCATGGTGTCCCAATCAAAAACATAGTCGGTTGTCCGGTTCTTTTGTAATTCTGCGTATTTAATCGCCCCGATACCAATAACCCGAGCAATGGTGGCTTGTTCCTGTTGATCGAGATCGTTATCTCGTGCCGAGAGCAAGGCAGTAGCACGATCGACCGCCTCGTCAAGCACGTCCACCAATTTTACATCTGCGCCATCTCGGGTCTTAAACGGAGTACCGTCGGCTTTCAAAACCAAACCAAAGGCAAGGTGACGGGTTTTTAGCGTCTCCGGGACAAATCCTGCAGCTCGGGCGACGGCGAAGACTTGACGCAAATGTAACTGCTGCGATGCGCCGACCACGTATAACGCCTCATTAGCCTCAAGCACCCGATGCCGAAATCTCAATGCTGCCAAATCAGTGGCAAGGTAGGGGAAGCCGCCATCGGACTTTTGTACCATGGCAGGCAGCCGGTTTCCGTCTTTACCTTTAAACTCGTCGAGAAAAACGCATTGGGCACCATCGGATTCCTCGATTAAGTTTTTGTCTTTTAGATCCTCAACGAGCGGGACCAAATCGTCGTTATATTGGCTTTCAGGCATAGCATCTTTTTGCGTAAGCGTAATTCCGAGCTTGTCGTATACGGCCTGGCCGTGACTCATAGAAGTCGCAATGAAAGACTGCCAGAGTGCCTTAAGCTCTGGATCGCCGGCTTGCAATTGGACGACAAATCCGCGGGCTTTTTCGGCAAATGCGGGGTCTTGTTTAAATTTTTTACTGGCCGCCTGGTAGAACTTTTCGAGATCCGCCAAGGCTGTGGTCCGGGCCTGCTCGTTGTGCCCAGTCTCAGATAAGTAGGCTAGTAGGCTACCAAATTGAGCGCCCCAATCGCCCACATGGTTTGCACGAATGGCGTCATGTCCCACGTGCTCAAGCACTCGAATCACTGTATCGCCAATGACCGTTGATCGCAGATGCCCAATATGCATCTCCTTTGCTAGATTCGGCGAGCTATAGTCCACCACGACCCGCTTTGGCGCGTCGACCCCGATATTGACCGGAAAAGCGGTGGAAGCAACCGCTTCTGTGAGCCCCTCATGGGTCAGCCTGATATTGATAAAACCTGGGCCCGCGATCTCGAATGTGTAGCGGTTCTGCAGAGGTAATTGGTCGAGGATAGCTTGAGCCAAGTCACGTGGGGCGAGTTTTAGCTGTTTTGCTGCAGCCATAACGCCATTGGCTTGATAGTGACCAAACTCTGCCCGTTGGGATTGCTTGATGATCGGTCGAGGTTCTGACACGCCAGCACCGATCATGGCTTGCTCGAAAATGGCCTCGAGAGTTTGTTTAATGTTCATGGAACGCTCAATGGAAAAGATGACTCATTATAGCAGTTGTCATTCAGAAGCGAGAGCTGACGCAGGCTTTTCTATGTAAGCGTTTGTGTTTCAAGGTGTTGCCGACAAGCTGCTAGGGTCTCTGGGAAAGCCTTGGATACCGTCTTGTCAGCCTCTGAGCAGCAGCGATAAACACCTCGATCGATGCGTTCAAACCAACCGTAATGGTTATCACGCAGAATGGCGCCTGCCTTTTGGCTGCAGCCCATTGATTTGAGCGTTTTGGGTGAAGCTTGCCCGAGTTTTTCTAGCGCCGCAAAAACAAGAATGGCTTCCTCGCGATAAACGGTGATTAATGGTTTGGCTTGGCTGCCACCTGGGGTATCAACACTCTGTCGTTTACTAAATTCGCTCATGAGCTGTTGCTGTTTGCGGGCAGACTTCTTGGGTCGAATGATTTTTGGAAGGCAACGCACCTCGACCCGAGCCTGTAGGCTACTTTGATGAACCAAGATGAGTCCGATTCCGGTAAGCCGGAGAACTCGAATAAATGGGGAGAGTGCTCGGGACGAGCGGGTTGTGCCGGGTAGCGCGACATAGACTTGGTCGGTGAGTTTCAATCGATCGACGGCTTGGTAAAGTAGCTTTAAAGATGGTTTTACTTTGAGCTCGATGACAACCAACTCGCCATTTTTTTCTGCGACCAAATCACAATGTTTGACCTCGCCGCGAACGACATAGTCTTGAGCTTCCAACCAGTCCTTAATGGGCGAGTAAAGTTCGGTTTCAAGCATGGGTTAGTTGGGAAGCCAGCGCTGAAGTGAGAGACTCGATGCCGCCGTTACTCATAATCACAATGTGAGCGAGAGAGGACTCGTCGTTAAGGTCCGCCGAGAGTGCTCGCGCTAATAATTGTGGATCCTGGAAAACCCGTTGGCCATCACCGGAAACTAATCCCTCGAGATCGAAGTTCAGTTGACGTTCGTGTAACCAATAAACCCGATCAGCAGGTTGGCATGCGTCGGAGAGTTGCTGCTCGTGGGTCCCTAGTCTCATCGTGTGCGAAGCGGGCTCGATAATCGCGTAGATAGGCGCCGACCCCACGCTGCTTCGAAGTCCTGCAAGCGTGCTTTTAATCGCGGTAGGGTGGTGAGCAAAGTCGTCGTACAGCCGATATTTTTCGGCGTCGACCAGTATCTCCATCCGGCGTTTTACCCCTTGAAATTCGGTCAACGCAGCCAGACTCTCATGAACCGGGACGCCCACATGCCGTGCAGCAGCAATTGCTGCTAAAGCGTTTGCATCATTGTGCTCTCCCGTTAACGTCCAGGAGCGGGTGCCGATCATTTGACCATCGACAACAACATTTCCGGTACTGGATTGCATAAAGAGATCAAATGTCGAGCTATCGCTCAAAAGATCTGACACGCCGTAGCGGCGATGCTCGGACCAGAGCCCTCGATGCAGCAATTGCGCAACATTGTCATCAAAGCCGTTGCTGATGATTTGACCCATCTCAGGTACTCGCCTGACCAGTTGATGAAATTGATTCTCGATACTTTTCAGATCAGGAAAGATGTCAGCGTGATCGTATTCGAGATTATTGATGACCAGAGTCTTCGGACGATAGTGAAGAAACTTGGACTGTCGATCGAAATATGAGGTGTCATATTCATCGGCCTCAATCACGAAAAAAGGGCTGTCGGTTAGACGAGCCGAAGTTTTAAAATTCAAGGGGACGCCGCCGATCAAATAGGAGGGGTTGAGGCCTGCGTGCTCGAGCAACCATGTAATGAGACTTGCCGTTGTGGTTTTTCCGTGAGTCCCTGAGGCGGCAATGACCCATCTGTCTTTCAGAATATATTGTCCCAGAAAAGAAGCCCCCGATTCGAAGGGCTTTCCCGAGGACAAAAGGGCTTCAACCGCTGGATTGCCCCTGCCGAGCCCCGCGTTACCTAATACGATCAATTCTGCGGTATCTGGAATACTGGTCTTCAAGTAAGGTGATTGAACATTGATGTTCGCCGCCGCCAATTGGCTGCGCATGGGTTCATAAACGGCTGAGTCAGAACCCGTAACTCGATGGCCTTGGGCTTGGGCAAGCAGCGCGATACTGCCCATGAGAGTACCGCCAATGCCGAGAAGGTGGATGTGCATGTTAACGACCAGGGAACAGGCTAAAACTTAGAATGACACTCAATAATTCGATGACGAAGGCAATCAGTGCACCCTGAACGATACTGATTTGCATCGATTTAGAGAGGATAAAGCCACTGACCGAGAGCCACCAACCCAGCCATACCCAAGTCAGGGCGTTAGCGATGGCGATCAAGATTTCGGTTTCGCTGCGCAATAGAATCAAATTGATTGGCAACAGCAGGGTGCTCATAAGGGCGCCGGTGCCTAGGAGGTTGCCAATCACAGATGGAAAGCGTTCTTGGAAGCCTTTAAAAAATAAGAGGCCGTAGAGTAGGAAGGCTTGGAGACTGACGCCAATCAAGACGATGGATAGGGTGGTGAATACTGGCCGGGAAGGATAGCTGATTAAGCCCGCCGGGATGATAAAAAGTAGGTAAAGCAGCAACAGTGAGCCAGCGGTGCTGATGCGATTGGGGAGCTCCGCAGGGTGGCGTCTGAACAAACACAGCTGCCAAAAATAATTTGCGATGGCGTGCACTAAGAATCAATCCGCTTACCAGAGATGACTCACGAGTATGCCGCCATTTACTAAAAATTGGTAATAGGTCTAGCGCTGCGTGTAACCGGTATCGATTCGGCGCACTGCAGGTAGTGCCAGCGCCGCAATCACTGTAGTCAATATAAGAATGCCTCCGCTGGTAACCAGCGCAGCGGCAACACTCACATGCTCGGCAATATACCCGATGGGCAGTACACCGATGGGCATAAGACCATGTGACATCAAGTCGATACTCATAATGCGCCCACGCATGTGTTGGTCAACCTGAAGCTGCACGAGGCTGCGGTTCATTGACATATTGATGGCCGATACGAATCCCATGAAGCTGATCATTAAAAAAGCCCAAAGGAAGGTTTCGGTTAAGCCGAATAGGGCTACTGACAGGCCCCAGAGAAGATTGGTGGCGATCAGCCACCGGCCTTTGCGTCTTAAACCACTCAATTTAGCCAGCACCAAGGAGCCGACGATGGCGCCTATGCCCATGCCTGTCATGAGTAGCCCTAAGGTATCGGGTCCTGCCAGTAGAACGTCAGTATTAAAGGCCGGTAACAACGTGTTGATACTCAGACCGAACAAGAAGGGCAAAATTGATAGGAGAATTAATCCGCCAACGATCGGTGAGTTAATCACGTACCGCAAACCTTCCAGCGTGTCCTGGAGGGCGCTATTTTTTGCGGGTTGGGTGGGTTCTCCTGAGTGCGTTATCAATAGCACCGATGAGCCACTGAAAAAATATAAGGCGGTGATCACCACGTAAACCCAGCCAACACCGTAGGTTGAAGTGGTGTCACCATCTGCGATCTGGGCAATCATAAATCCCGCTAATGCAGGCCCTAAAATCCTAGACAGGTTCCAAGCCGCGGTATTAAACGCCATGGCATTAAATATTCTGGATTCGCCGACGATTTCCGGGATCAAGGCTGTTCTCGCAGGAATGGATAACGCCATCAGCGTACCGTTGAGGACGCCGATGGCGATGAAGTGCCAGAAAGTTACGGCGCCTGAAAAAATCACCGCGGTCAGGTAGATGGTCGCGATGCCATTGACCATAGGGCTCCAGCCAATCAACGGTTTCTTGCGAATTCGGTCGGCAAGGACGCCGCCGATCAGCGAAAAAAAGACTTGGGGCAGCATGAATGAAAGCGTGACCCAGGTCAGTTGAATCGGTGACGATGTCATCTCGTAAACCAGCCAACCTTGGGCGACCAACTGCATGTTCATCGCGAAGGCCGAACCCAACATGCCCAGCCAGAGATAGAGGTAGTCCCGAATTTTGAATGCCGAAAACAGTCGCTGTTCAATCAGGGCGGCAGGCGAGTTCGCAGACTGGTTCACCGGCGGTAGGCTCGGTGAAATATTGAGACCGTGATTGGCGATCGGTAGTGACCATCGCGACCAGAAGCCTGGCAGTGGACGCGATCGCTTAGGGCGTTAATCCGGCAGGCCTAGCACGCGTTTACCAATAATATTCATCTGAACTTCATTGGTGCCACCATAGATGGTCACGGCTCTCGAGTTTAGCCAATTGCGGGTCGCTTCTAGCTCGGATGACTCAAACCCTTGTCCTTCCCAACCCAAGCCTTGGACCCCCATCAGCTCAGACTTTAGCGAGGCGCTTTCTCGAGCCAGTGTTGACCCTACCAATTTAAAGATCGAGGTAGTCGCCCCAGGGGTTTGTCCGCTTTGATTCTCTTGCACAACGCGGGCGGTAGTCAGCTGGAAAGCCTTTTCAGTCATGGTCTGTTTAAGGATCTTATCGCGATACTCAGTATCGGCAATTTTGCCATTGGTGGTGCCGATGTACTGTTTGGCAAGATCTGCAATGACGTTTTTCTTCACAACTTTTTTCCGGTTAGCTGCCCCGGACAAGCCGCCAATGCCGGATCGCTCAAATTGCAAAAGCCGCTTGCCGATTGCCCAACCTTTGTTGAGTTCGCCAACCAAATCCTCACGATGAGCAATGGCATTATCTAAGAACGTCTCGCAAAAGGGTGAAGAACCCGAAATCAAACCGATGGGTTTGACCGAAACACCGGTTTGATGCATATCCAGCAGCACGAAACTGATGCCTTCATGTTTGGGGGCATCCGGATCTGTCCGCACCAAAGCAAACATCCAGTCAGCATATTGCGCGCCGGAGGTCCAAATTTTTTGGCCATTGATCACAAACTGATCGCCCTCGATGACCGCTTTGGCTTGAAGAGCCGCGAGGTCGGAGCCTGCACCCGGTTCGCTGTAGCCTTGGCACCATCGGATGGTTCCATCACAGATGCTGGGCAGATGTCGCTGCTTTTGCGCTTCAGTGCCGAATTCGAGCAAGGTAGGGCCAATCATGGTGAGGCCCATTCCGCTGGAAGCTGCGGTTGCTTTGATTCGGCCCATTTCTTGAGAGAGCACGGTCGCCTCTTCGCGCGTTAAGCCGCCGCCGCCGTAAGCCTTGGGCCACATCGGTGCGATCCACCCTTGCTCGGCCATTCGCTCTCGCCACACTTCCGCAGCGTCGGTGCTGTAGATAAGGTGTGCGTCCTCCCAATGAAACGATAAGTTTCTCATCTCGTCGGGGCAATTGGCTTCTAGCCACGACCGGGTTTCGGCGCGGAAAGTTTCAAGATCGGCCATGATGGGCTTCCTTTCAAGTCAGGTTGAGCGGTGAGGCCAAAATTCTCCTCCTCTTAGCGCATTTGTCCAGCTTTAATCCGCATTATTAACCAGTGCTATAATCGGGTATTTAGTAATCGGTCCGCTTGCCTGAGGGTTACGCCAGCTCGGTAACAATTGCGTAACAGTTTCGGCTGCAGACCAAAATTGGTACTGCAAGCAGTACGCACAGGATCGGGTGCTAAATACACGGGGCAGAGTAGCTTTAAAGAGGTTAGAGGATGTTTTCATTTGAGTTAACGCGGGTTCAGCAGTGGTTGCTGCTTGTCTGCGCCACGGTGGTGCTCATGGTAGCAGTGGGCGGCGCAACGCGGTTGACCCAGAGCGGATTGTCAATGGTTGATTGGAAACCGGTCTCCGGTATCCTCCCCCCGATGAGTGAAAGCGCTTGGCAAGCGGAGTTCGACAAGTACAAGCAGTACCCGGAGTATCAAAAATTGAACCGAGGCATGAGTTTGCCTGAATTCAAGAAGATTTTTTATTGGGAGTACGGACATCGAGTTCTCGGGCGGTTGATTGGATTGGTTTACGCGCTGCCTTTGTTCATTTTTTGGGCAATGGGACACATACCGTCGGAGTTTAGAGCTCGATTTTTGGTGGCGCTCTTGCTCGGCGGTTCTCAAGGCCTATTGGGATGGTTTATGGTGAAGAGTGGGTTGGTTGATCGGCCGAGCGTGAGCCATTTTCGGTTGGCTGCCCATCTGTGCTTGGCTTTGTTGATCCTCGCTTATCTCTTTGATCTATGCTTAGCGTTGAAGGGACGCGCATCGGATATCAGGGTGCCTCATAGCTTGCGCCGGCTGATCACTTGGTTAATCGGGCTCTTTGTTTTGCAGCTCGTCTATGGGGGGTTCACGGCAGGGTTGAAAGCGGGTTTGGGGTTTAATACCTACCCGATGATGGGAGACACGTGGATCGCTGAGGCAGCGTTAACGTTGGTTCCGTTCTGGCATAACTTGGTGGAAAACGGCGCGATGATTCAATTTATACACCGGTGGCTCGGCCTTCTGGTCTTGGTGGTTGCTTCGGTGACTTTAGGTCTGGCCTTGAGTCAAAAGGTAAGCCAAGTCGTCAAACGAGCCGTCATGCTCTGCGTGGGTTTGTTGTTGGTGCAATTCGCCTTGGGCGTGACGACGCTCGTGACTTATGTGCCGCTGCATTGGGCTTTATCACATCAAGTGTTCGCCTGTTTTGTTGTACTCGGCCTAACTTACTTGAATTTCCTCACCCGCTCGACGGCACGTTGAGGCGTCGGTGCGCATCTGTCTAGCACAAATCAATACAACACCTGGAGATTTTAAGGGCAATCTTGAGCGCATCACTCGGGGTATCGATCAGGCCGCTGCCGACGGTTGCGATATCGTGGTCTTTCCTGAGTTGGCGATCCCAGGCTATTTAAGTCAAGACCTCATGTACCATGCGTCTTTTATCGAAGAAAACCAGCAGGCTTTGGCAACGCTCTGCGCCCACTCCGCGGAACCCTCCAACAAAAAGTTGCTGATTGTTGTTGGGTATTTAGAGCCGAACACAGCGACGGGTAAACCTTTGTTTAATGCGGCAGCAGGCCTATTGGGCGGTGAGCAAGTCTTTAATCATCGGAAAAATTTGTTACCGTTTTACGATGTCTTCGATGAGCAGCGGTATTTTGAATCGGGAAAGGCTCCCACGGAATACAGCTTTAACGGGATAAAATTGGGTATCGCCATTTGTGAGGACCTCTGGAACGACAAGGGGGAGTCTCACTACCCAGTCTCAATGAATCCATTAACGAAATATCAATCCTCTGGCGTTGACCTTGTATTATCGTTGAATAGCTCACCGTATGTGCACGACAAATTAATGGCACGGCAACAGGTTATCGCTGAACACATGGGCGACATGACCTTGGTTTATGTGAATCAATGGGGTGGGCAAGATGAGCTGGTCTTTGATGGCCAGAGTTTTGTG
The DNA here is from genome assembly GCA_002689445.1 of Gammaproteobacteria bacterium. GTDB lineage: Bacteria > Pseudomonadota > Gammaproteobacteria > Pseudomonadales > Azotimanducaceae > UBA9926. The sequence goes on along the minus strand of NZGC01000090.1, from coordinate 42,672 downwards.
CTCGCAGGCAAGCATTTGGTGTTTCAGTCAATCGCAACTTTCGAGGATGAGTTTGCCGTTGTAGATTGTCCTATCAGGCAACCGTCACCGCCCTCGATACCGCCGCCGCCACCGGTCGCATTGTACGACTTACTGGTTACAAGCCTAAAGGACTATGTGTTGAAGTCTGGGTTTGAAGAGCTTGTGATCGCTAGCAGTGGTGGTATTGATAGTGCTTTGGTGGTCCAGATGGCCTGCGACGCAATTGGGCCTCGGCACGTTCACGCCGTCAGAATGCCTTCGATCTACAGCTCGGAGGGTGCCCGGCAAGATGCGATATCCTTGCATGAACGGCTGGGATGCTGGGATTACGAAGTGCCTATCAGTCATGAAGCGCTACTGATTGAACTCAACACCTTATTTTCGGCCCACAAGGACTCAAATAATCTGGTCGCTCAGACCGAGCAGGATGGACGATATAACGCTATCGCGGATCAAAATATGCAGGCTCGCTTGCGAGATATTTATTTGATGCATTTTTCGAATGCTTACGGCGCGCTGGCTTTATCAACCGGTAATAAAACGGAATCTGCCTGCGGCTACTATACGCATTTCGATATGAATTTTGGGTTTGCACCCCTTAAAGACTTGTACAAGCATCAGGTCTTTCGCCTTGCTGCTGAAAGCGGTCGTATTCCTGCAGAGATTTTAGAGAAACCCCCGAGTGCTGAATTGGCTCCGAATCAAACTGATGAGGCGAACCTATTACCCTATGCCGTTTTGGACCCGATTGTGCAGGCCTATATTGAAGATTATGTTAATCGTTTTGCGGACTTCGTCGATTGGGTCTCGGGGCTGCAAAGGTCAGCTACGATATTTTCATTAGACGAAGCGCAATTAGAGCGATGGTTGCAAGAGCCCTCGTCTCAAGCCTCCTACGAGCGGATGATTCGGCTCATTGCCGTCATGGAATTTAAGCGGCGCCAGACCTGCCCCGGTCCCAAGGTATCCAAGGTTGCCTTTGGGATGGGGCGGCGAATTCCAATCGTCAAGAAATTCTCCTAACAGAATCTTGGCGCCGATGCCCAAGGGTTATGGCAGAGAGCGTCCCACTGGAATCCTTCTAGGCTCCTGCTCCATACGTCGTGGTACGTGAATCGTCACGATTCCGTTCTCGGCGCTCGCCGCTATCTTTTCGACGACGACGTCCTCGGGCAGGGTGAATGACCGATGGAAATCGGCAGCGCCTAAGCCTTGATAGACCGTTGACCCTCCCTCGTCTTCGTTAGCGTCCTGATCGCTGGTATCCGGAGCTTGTAGCGTTAGTGCTGACCGCTTTCCGGAGATCGACAACTGATTCGTCGCAACGCGGATGTCGACCGCATCGAGGGATACACCAGGCATGGCCAAACGAATGACGTAGTGCTGGGGATTTCGCAACAGATCAAAGGCAGGTGACAGGGTCGCCGAATCGCTTTGCTTTAATGAGTTCACGTTGGCTCGACGGTGAGCTTTGGTCTCGGCATGAAGCCAAGTGAAAGGGCTGGGCTGAAACCAAGCGAAAGGGCTGCGTTGTAAAGTATGCATCATGGTTGAATCTCCTGTGGTTGATGCTCCTTACATAAGTCAGCTAACGATTTTTTCAAGGGGTAAGTAAAATCTACGGCCTCGTCGTTGGCTTCAAGCTATACTGCTGACTTTAAATCAAAAAGGATTACGCAATGTCTGGGCCTAATGTGTTTTACGCGCAATCTGGCGGTGTTACGGCGGTGATCAATGCTTCCGCTTGCGGCGTGATTGAGGCTGCCAGATCGACGTCTAAGATCGGTAAGGTGTTTGTGGGCAAAAATGGTATTTTAGGTGCCTTAACCGAAGAGTTGATCGATACATCGAAGGAGTCAAAGCGGGATATTGCCATGCTTCGACATACGCCAAGTGGCGCGTTCGGGTCCTGTCGGTTCAAACTAAAGCCCCCTGAAAATGAACCTCGAGAATATGAACGGCTCTTGGCAGTTTTCAAAGCCCACCGCATTGGTCATTTTTTTTACAACGGTGGCGGGGACTCTCAAGATACGGCAAATAAAGTCGCTGCGTTTAGCCGAGGGGCGGGTTATCCCGTTCAATGTATCGGTATTCCCAAGACGGTCGATAACGATCTTCCTTTTACCGATACTTGCCCTGGGTTCGGTTCAGTCGCTAAATATGTCGCCATTGCAACAGAAGAAGCCGGCTTGGACGTTGCGTCAATGGCCGCCACATCAACGAAGGTTTTTGTGCTTGAGGTCATGGGTCGGCACGCGGGCTGGATTGCTGCCGCGTCGGCTCTGGCTAAACAAGGCATTGCATCGCCGCCCCATCTGATTTTGTTTCCAGAGATTATTTTTGATCGCGAACGGTTCACCGAAGAAGTGGCCAAAGTGGTCAAGCGGTATGGTTATTGTGTTGTCGTTGCCTCAGAGGGCGCGCAGTATGCTGATGGCAGATTCGTCGCGGAATCCAGTCGAAAAGATGCCTTTGGTCATGCGCAATTGGGCGGTGTAGCGCCAAAATTGGTTGATATGATCCAACAAGATTTGGGGCTGAAATGTCATTGGGCGGTATCAGACTATTTGCAGCGTGCCGCAAGACATATTGCCTCCGAGGTTGATGTGCAGCAGGCCTATGCGGTGGGCGAGGCTGCGGTTCGACTAGCGGTCGCGGGCAAGAGTGGACTGATGGTCACAATCGAGCGGAAAAACGGCAACCGTTATCGATGGGGTATCGGCAGTGTTGCGTTGTCTAAGGTGGCGAATGTGGAAAGAAAAATGCCTCGACGGTTTATTTCTCGATCTGGATTTGGTGTAACTCCGGCAGGCCTAGACTATTTGAGACCCTTGATCCAAGGAGAGGATTATCCGCCTTATCACAACGGTTTACCCCAATATGTTCGATTGAAAAATCAATTGGTCAAGAAACGATTGCCCAAATTTCGGGTAGAGTGATCCTGCGACTTGCATTGATTAAGGACGCTTCGCAGCATTCGCTGTCGATGTCAGGTGGGTAGATCGTTGGGGGAACTGAGTTAGCAGCACAGTGACAGCCGAGCTGGCTGTCACTGTGCGACCGATGAGGATTACAAAAGAGGGGCAATCACAAGGCTTACGATTGCCATGACATTGATCAAAATGTTCATCGAGGGACCTGAAGTATCTTTGAACGGATCGCCAACGGTGTCGCCAACCACAGCAGCAGCGTGAACGTCTGAACCCTTACCGCCGAAGTTGCCTTTCTCAATGTATTTCTTGGCGTTATCCCAGGCGCCACCGGCATTGGCCATCATTAGCGCCATCAAGACGCAACCCAGTAGTGCACCGGCGAGCATGCCCCCAAGCGCTTCAGCGCCGAGTACAAAACCCACCAAAGGAGGCGCTACAACGGCAATAATGCCTGGCAGGATCATTTTTTTCAGCGCTGCACTGGTCGCGATTTCGATGCATTTTTCATGATCAGGCTCGGCAGTGCCTTCCATCAAACCGGCTATCTCTCTAAACTGGCGACGAATTTCCTCAATCATTTCCATTGCAGCATCACCTACAGCGGTCATCGTAATAGAGGCAATCAGGAAGGGCAGAGTCCCTCCGATGAAAATGCCCACGAGAACCTTCGGCTCTGACAGGAGCAGTGCGAAACCTGGATTTTGGACTTGCATGGTTTCAACAAAGGCAGCAATGAGAGCCAAGGCGGCGAGTGCTGCAGCACCAATCGCAAACCCCTTACCGATGGCAGCGGTGGTGTTACCGACTTCATCAAGACCGTCAGTAATTTCTCGAATGTCGTCACCCAAGGCGCCCATCTCAGCGATACCGCCCGCGTTGTCTGCAACAGGGCCGTAAGCATCGAGGGCCATCGTCATTCCTACGGTTGCGAGCATACCGACTGCAGCAATACCAACCCCGTAAAGCCCAGCCATTTCGGTCGATGCATAGATGATGGCCGCGATAGCTAAAATAGGAATCACAACGGACTGCATGCCAACGGCGAGCCCTGTAATCATTACCGTTGCTGTTCCAGTCTTACCGGATTCGGCAATTCTGACGACCGGTCCTCGGGCGGTGTAATACTCGGTGACGAGACCAATTAGCATGCCGCCGAAGGTGCCTGCGACCATGGCTCCGAACACAGCAAGGCTGAGACCTAACGCACCAACCATGAAATAGGCTCCGACGATCAGCAGAAGGGCGGAGGCCTGATGTCCCCAGCGAAGCGCCTTCTCCGGTGCGGCGTTGGATTTGGCTCTAACGATCAAAATACCAACGACTGAGCAAAATAGACCCAGAGAGGACAAGGCTAAAGGAAAGGACATCAGCGCCGCTTGGGCAGCACTTTCTGAAAGACCAACGGATAACATTTGCGCCTCTGGGCTGCTCATCACGAGCGTCGATGCGATGGCGATCGTCGCGATCATAGAGCCACAGTAGGATTCGAAGATATCAGATCCCATACCGGCAACATCACCAACATTGTCACCAACGTTGTCAGCGATAACACCGGGGTTGCGGGGATCATCTTCGGGGATTCCGGCTTCAACTTTACCCACAAGATCCGCGCCAACATCTGCACTTTTGGTGAAGATACCGCCACCTACCCGTGAAAACAGCGCGACAACCGATCCACCCATACCAAAACCATGGATGGCATGAGCAGTCTCAGGATCGCCGCCGAAAAGCCAGTACAGCGTACCAAGGCCCAATAGTCCTAAAGAAGCAACACAAAGACCCATGATCGAGCCGCCGTAAAACGCCACAGTCAGCGCACCGGCTTGGCCTTGAGATTGGGCAGCCGCGGTTGTACGGACGTTGGCTTTGGTGGCAGAGAACATGCCGAGGTAGCCAGCTAAGGCAGAACAAAACGCGCCCGCAGCGAAAGAAATAGCCGTGTTGTTGCCTAGGAAATACCACAAGGGTAGGCCAACGGCGACGGCAAACATCAGCATGTATCGGTATTCCGTGTGCATGAAAACCATCGCGCCGCGATGTATCGCATCAGCAATCTTTTTGATTTTTTCTCCGCCTTCATCTTGCTTGACCATGATCAGGTAAATCACGTAAGCAATGACAAGGCCCAACACGCCAATAAGTGGCGGCAATTGATGGTCAAAAGTCATAAGCAGTCTCAATATGTAATAGTGGTGTGCCCGCCCCCTTGGCAAGGCGCGTCAATGGTACAAAATTGTGCGCCAAGAAGGAACTCCTAACCCGCAGATTATCAATGCAGTGCTTCGCCTCTCATGAAGTATGGCGTTGCCGTTAGCTGCNGACCTAGGTGGCTTAAAGGGAGCAGGAAACAGAGAGGTCCCGAAATTTATCGANCCGTGGCCCTAGATTTTGATGCTGCAATCTCAGGTTGCAGGNAGATGACTACCCCTGTTCCAGCAATTGCCTTAGGTCATTCATAGCCGCATTTGCTCGNGAAATNTGTGATGCCATGATGAGGGAGTGATTGGCCAAGACGCCNAGACCGCTGCCGTTGAGTATTAAAGGACTCCAGAGCGGATCTTGGGTGGGTTCAAGTTCTCGGATAATTTGTTGGAGGCTAACCCGGGCATTTTTCTTTTCAAGTACCGCTGCAAAGTCTTGCTCAACTGCTCTCAAAATGATCAGAGCCGCCCAGGTTGCGCCCCGAGCCTCGTAGAAGACGTCATCGAGTTCGAGCCACGGCGTTTTTAATTCTTGATCGATTTGAGTCGTGGTTGATTGTCTGGCAGCGATATCTCCAGCGAGGCTAACATCCAATTGCCGTTTTCCTACGCTCATGCTTAAGCGCTGAGACAGGCTCCCCAATCGAGTCTCCATTTCGCCAAGCCAGAGGCTTAAGTTGTCGGCTCGGGCGTAGAATTGGGCTTGTTGTTGGTTGGGATCGCTGAGGCGCCTGAGGTAGCGGTCTAAGGCGTTAAGCCCCTTTTGATACTCATCCTCGGTTGCCGGCAAGATCCAAGAATTGTTATCAAAGTAGAACTGGTTTTCAGCCACCACTAAATCTGGATCCTCGCGGGATTGGGATTGAGAGCGGCTCAGATTGTTTCTCAGCGCTCTTGAGAGGTCACGTAATTGCACCAACGCACCAAATTCCCAATTGGGAATGTTATCAAGGAGTAGACCCGGCGGAAGACGATCATTGGACAGGTAGCCACCGGGTTTGCTCAGTAAGGTTTCGCCGATAAGCATTAACGCTTGCACCGTTTGTGTTCCGGTCACCGGTGGATTAACGCTCAAAGACTGGGGCGACGGGTTGAAAATCTTGGCCGGTGGCATGTCAGGTTCTTGGCTCCAGTAGAAACCGATACCAGAAAAAATGACCAACAGCAGGATGCTGGCAAGGCCGACAAACCGAGAGATCTGGCCAAAAACAGACTGGGGCGGCAAGGTTTCGAGGGCCTCGATTTGTTCGTCGAGGGCGCGTTTAAAGGGATTTTTCATAACCGAAACCCGTTGAGTTTAACGATCTAGTGTATGTTGATTGGGTAAAAAGTGCAGCTCAATTCGACTGGGGGTATCGATTTTTAGGTTGGCTCGAAGTCGTTGGGTCGTTTTTCTATTGACGTTTTGATAAAGCCAACGGCCTTCAGCATCCGAGCGACTGTAGATGATGATATTGGCCTTGACCTGATCAATTCTAGCGGCCAACGTAGCAAAATATTGAGTTACTGCCTGATCGGGCAATGGGGTTGGATTGGTCGACTTGCCGTGTTCAAGAACCCAAGTTGGGAGAATTTCTGTCACGACGTTTTGTTGGCGTTTGAGTTTTAGCTGCTCGGCCGCCGCAGCCACGTCGGCGGATTTGGGTTGCACAAAGGCGGCACGCTCTAAAAATCGATTCGCCTCCTGATACCGGCCGCTGGCGATGGCTTCGAGTGCCCAAGTCAGGTACTGGTCAACAATTTGAGCGAGACCCTCAGTGGCTAAGGGATGATCGGGAGTGATTTGCAAGGCCTCGGTGAAATACGTGTAAGCACTATTTTCAAGCGGCGTGGTAAGACGCTGGCTGGCGAGTGCATTTTGGCCAAGCTGTATGAGCGCTGTGCTCGCTGCGTCGGTGACTGTTTGCCGAGGAGGTTGAGGGGCTGGCGGGGCTTGAGGCGCGTTGGCTGCGGGCGAAGCAACAGGAAGGTTGGTGCAGTTTTGCAGCCCCAAAAGAATGATCATCACGGTAATCATTCTAGGGAACCATCGGTTGTGCAAATCGCCTCCGGCACGGGTGAGCTTGACCGATGGGCGGATGGGGTAACGGATCGACATGAACACAGTTTAAGGTGAGTCAGCAGAAAAGGTAATACAATAGGGCGGATCACGTTCAAAAAATAGCCAGGCACTTGCAGGCTGGCGTGATGACTGTTCAATCCAGCCGATTGCTGCGTGTTGAATACCAAAGCTTGTGCCGCGCGGGCTTGTCTGTAACAGGGATTGTCGGGCGTTAGGAGGCATGGCCGTTTTTGTGATTTGTTGCCAGGGTTGTTAGCCGTTGGCGTTAACAACGGGTGTTGATAAGAGATTGTTATTCAGACGTTGCGATTAAGAGATGACGCCAACAAATAGGTTGAAGGGGTTTGTGAAAGGAGATGCTGAAGTCGTGAGAATGATGATCACAATCGGTCTAATCTTGCTGGCGGCATTGGTCGGTGTGTCAGGAAAGGGGGCGAGTTTTTTTGAGGGTTGGTCGAGCTCGAATGATCTCGCTCAGGATATTCTCCCGGTGGATCGAGCCTTTGCGCGGTCAGACTACCTGCATGAGGGCCAGTTGCATGTAAACTGGCGTATCGAGTCGGGGTATTACTTGTACCAGAAGCGGCTCAAATTGAGTACGTCGAGCGGTCGTGACTTAACACTGGTATTGCCAGAAGGCTTGCCCTTTCAAGATGAATATTTTGGTGACGTCATTATTTATCGGTCCGAGCTGTCGGTGGTATTTGATGTCGATCGGATGGACAGGGATCTAGAAGACGGCAAAGTGTTGCTTGAGTATCAGGGCTGCGCGGATGCGGGCTATTGCTATCCGCCGCAAAAGCATTGGATCGCGTTGTGGTAGACGGATGGTTGAAGCCGTCGGCGGTACTCAGAAAGGTTCGTTGTTGGAAAGCGCGGGTAAGGGACACCCTATCTAGCATGGCCTGACAGTGGTTAACGGGACGATGGTGAGGGGCTTGAAAGCGCGGTTAGCGAATCAACGAGAGCATCAAGCGGGTCTGAAGGACTGACGATGTTAATTCGTAAGCGTTCATCTTAAACTAATGAAATTATCAAGCATGGGTGTGGCGATGGCACAGCAGATACTGATATTGAACGGCCCTAATCTCAACTTGCTGGGCACGCGAGAGCCAGAGGTCTACGGCACAGAGACGCTGGCGGATATCGAGCAAGCGTTGCGAACACAGATCGATGGCCAGTCCGTTGAATTGACGTTTTTCCAATCGAATGCCGAGCACGAACTGATTAATCGGCTGCATGAGGCGAGAGGCTTGGTGCAATGGGCGATCATCAATCCCGGCGCTTTCACCCATACCAGTATTGCCTTGCGAGATGCCTTCCTAGCAACGTCAATTGCGTTTGTTGAGGTACATTTATCCAACGTCCATCAGCGAGAGGCTTTTCGTCAGCAATCCTATTTGTCAGATATAGCGGCCGGCGTTGTTACGGGCCTCGGCGCACGAGGCTACGGGTATGCCCTCGACTACATTTTGGCTCAAGGCGCCTAACCTTTAACGGAGGCCAGGTGGGTCGGATGTCGCTGTAGGATTTTCGCGACCTTCGACGGTGCCGAACGTGATAACCATGGGGTAACCGGGCCGGAGAGTCGCCCCCTGCCGCAATGGAGCGGCTGTAAGACGGACAGCTCCGTTTTAGGTAGGACAGATTGAGTGGGGATTGGGATGCACGATGTTTTGGCATAAGGTAACGGTAGCGACAGCCCATCAAGAGGCAGAACAGGTTGAGGCTTGTTTTTGGGAAACCGGAGCACTATCGGTGACCCTCACCGACCCCCTCGACGCCCCTATTTACGAGCCAGGTCCCGGTGAGACACCCTTGTGGGAAAGTCTAGAGATTTGCGGACTCTATGAGCAAGACCAGGACATCACAGCGGTAGTGGCCGCGTTGGAAGCAGAGGGGTTGTTGGTCAGCCAAGTCGAGAGTATGGCTGAGCGAGTCTGGGAAAGAGAGTGGTTAACCGACTTTGCGCCGATGCCCTTTGGCAAACGTCTTTGGATTGTGCCCACAGAGTATGAAGTGCCGGAAACCGCGGAAGTCGCATTGCGCCTAGATCCGGGTCTCGCGTTTGGTACCGGAACCCACGCGACGACATCCCTGATCCTGCATTGGTTAGATGGCCAGTCTTGGTTAGATAAAACGGTTTTGGATTTTGGAGCGGGCTCTGGCGTGCTTGGAATTGCGGCGCTGTTGCTAGGGGCTAAAAGCTGCTGTGCGGTCGATACGGATCCGCAAGCGGTAACCGCGACCGACGATAATGCGGCGTTAAATGGCGTCGCCGATCGTCTTAGCGCGTTGCAGCCCGATGCCTTTGTTACCCAAGCGTACGATGTTGTCCTTGCGAATATCCTAGCCGGTCCTTTGGTGACGCTGGCACCCCAGCTGATTCAATGTATGGCGGATGAGGGCTTGATCGTGTTGTCTGGAATCATGACAGCTCAGCAGGAGCAAGTTGAAGCGGCCTATGAGGGGGAGGTCATGTTTGTCGATCAGTTTGAACAAGATGGATGGGTTTGTCTGGTGGGTCGCCGATGTTAGTGGCTCAATGTCCAGAATGTGGCACCGCCTTTCAAGTCTCGCTGAATGAGCTGAATTTGGCCGAGGGTCGCTTGCAGTGTGGTCATTGCCATGCGGTGTTTCACGCAGAGGATCCATTATTGGAGGCCGCCGGGGCCGAGGAAAAAGCAGCGCAAATCGATCTCGATGAAGTAGATCTTGTGCAGAACCAGTCTGCAAACGACACGGCTGCAGATGCCCAAACTGATTGGGAGGTTGATCCGGTAGCGGGCGATGAGACAGGCAACTCTGAGAAGGCCAGTCGATCGCCGAACAGCGAAACCTCGCTCAGTGATGCGACAGACACCGGACAAATAGATCTGGACTCACTGGCCGAAGACTCAGTTTCCTTAAGCGGGGCTTTGGATTCGCCGGAAGCTAAAAGTTTTGACTCGCCCGAAGAGCCATCTAGGGGCGCTGGAGATGAGCTCAAGGATGCAGGAGCACCGAGCCCAGCAGAATTCAGCATCGATCGTCCAGATGGGTTAAGCGAAAGTGATGACATCCCGGTAACGAGCGAATCTGAGTCGATCGCGCTTGAAGATACGGTTGCACCTGATCCCCGAAGCCACGTAACAGCGAAGCTCGGCGTTCAAAGCCATCCAGATAGCGCTGAAGATGTCCCCATTGGGGAGATGGTCAAGCAGGGACTGGCTTCCAAAGGGATGCTCTTGCTGTTGACGTTATTGCTGATCGGGCAATTAGGCCTGTGGATGAGCGGGCGCTTGCAGTCGGAGCCGAAACTCTATGGTTTGATGAAGGTCGGCTGTGAGTTGTTGTCTTGTGATCCTGGTCTATATGCCAATATCAATGATCTTACCCTGAGTGAGGTCGCCATCGAAGTCAGCGATGATGGTACAGCCAAAATGTCAGCAAAACTGGGTAACCTGAGCCGGTTCCAACAGGCCCTGCCGTTGCTGTCGTTGAAGATGCTTAACTCTCAAGGCAGGCTGATCGGTAAAGCGCTGTTGGAACCGGGTCGTGATTACCGATTAGACGACCAAGACAATCTGTCGACACTCATCCCTTTCCAAACCGTTGGTCTGAATTTCTGGATCCAAGGGCCGATGCAGCAGGGCGAAGCAAGTTCTTACCAGTTGGAATTAATCAACACCCCTTGATCTGATACAATGCTGGGATCAATGTTTGAGAACCCCAACATGCTGGATATTGGCGGCATTCGTCATCCTAGTCGAGTTTTAGTCGCGCCCATGGCAGGCGTCACCGATCGACCATTTCGAGACCTCTGCCGTCGATTTGGCGCTCACTGGTTGGTGGGCGAAATGCTCACCAGTGATCAGTCGCTCTGGCATAGCCGCAAATCTCAAAGCCGCCAGGTGTGTGCTGATGAATTAGGGCCGAGATGGATACAGATCGCCGGTGCCGATCCCGGCATGATGGCGGCTGCCGCAACCGCTAACGAATTGGCGGGGGCGCATATGATTGATATCAACATGGGGTGCCCGGCAAAGAAAGTCTGTAATAAGGCTGCTGGCTCTGCGCTGTTACGAGATGAGTATTTGGTTCGCGAAATTTTGGAGCAAGTTACCGCAGCGGTAACAATTCCTGTGACCTTAAAGATTCGCTTGGGATGGTCTAAAGAACAACAAAATGCCGAAGCAATTGCTGAGATCGCGCAGGCCGCGGGGATCTCGGCATTAACGGTCCATGGTCGAACGCGTGCTTGCAAGTTCGAGGGGACGGTTGATTATGATGCGATTGGACGAGTGAAAAGGGCGGTCTCAATACCGGTGATTGGTAATGGAGATATCAAAAGTCCCATTCACGCCAAGCAAGTCATGGGTCGAACCGGTGTTGATGCGGTTATGGTGGGGCGCGCGGCGCTCGGTAGGCCTTGGTTGGTTTCAGCGATCGATCGATTGTTATCCGATGATGGGCCAGTTCCGCTCCCCTCCATGGCCCAACGAATTGAAGCGGTGCAGCAGCATTTGTCAGCATTGCTGGATTTTTATGGGGTTGATCACGGCTGTAAAATTGCACGCAAGCATGTTGGCTGGTTTTTAGAGGCCAACATGAAAGAAGGCAAGGCGCTCAGCCGTGAGTTTAACCGGCTACAATCTGCAGACGAGCAACGCCAGATGATCCTGCGTTGGTCCACGATGACGACCATGGAGTGTGCCGCTTGAACGATGAGACCCGCGACAAGGCGTTGGGGCCGTTGGACAAAATGAGCATCGCATCGGTGGTTGAAGCAACCCTTGGTGATTACTTGCGACTCCTAGAAGATGAGCCGATCGATAACTTGTACAGCATGGTGTTGGATCAAGTTGAGCCCGCTATGCTCAAGCAAGTGATGCGGCACGTCGACAATAATCAGTCCAGCGCTGCCATCTTGCTCGGCATTAGTCGAGGCACATTAAGAACAAAGTTAAACAAACACGGCATGCTCTAACGAGGGGTGTCATGACTAAGGCGTTTTTTCAACGCGATTAAAAAGAGGCTTTGAGCGAGATTTATGCAAACGGTAAGCATTAAGACAGCGCTGATTAGCGTTTCAGACAAAACCGGATTAGTCACACTAGTCGAATCATTGGCGGCCAATGGCGTTAAAATTCTTTCAACGGGTGGAACCTATCGGGCGATTGTCGAAGCGGGTTTTGAAGTCACCGAAGTGGCGGATCACACAGGTTTCCCAGAGATGATGGAGGGGCGGGTAAAGACCCTGCACCCCGTGATTCACGGAGGGCTACTAGGTCGGTCTGGGCTTGATGAAGACATCATGAGTACCCACGGAATTTCAGCCATTGACCTTCTGGTGGTCAATTTGTATCCCTTTGAGTCGGTGGTGCAGCAGCCTAACTGCCAGCTACCCGAAGCCATCGAAAATATCGATATCGGTGGCCCGGCAATGATTCGTTCTGCGGCTAAAAACTTCGACCGAGTTACCGTAGTGACCAGCCCCGAAGCCTATACACCATTGATCGAAGCGTTAAAGGCTGGCGGTGGCAGTGTCGATCGGGAGTTTCGCTTTGCGTGCGCAAAACAGGCTTTCGGTCGAATCGCCGAGTACGATGCGGCCATCTCAAATTATCTGATGGCTCGACAGACCGAGGCTGACGCTCAAACGCCGATTGAGTTTCCAGAAGTGTTGTCTGAGCAGTGGGTCAAGATCGAAGACATGCGCTATGGCGAGAATCCTCATCAGCAGGCAGCTTATTATCAAGAGAGGTATCCACAGCCAGGCAGCCTTGCAGGTGCAAAGCAGCTTCAGGGCAAAGCGATGTCGTTTAACAACGTCGCAGATGCTGACGCAGCACTCGATTGTGTTCGAGGCTTCACCGCGCCGACTTGTGTCATCGTCAAGCACGCCAATCCTTGCGGCGTCGCAACTGCTGATAATCACGTGACCGCCTATGACCGAGCCTTCGCCACCGATCCGACCTCAGCGTTTGGCGGTATTCTTGCTTTTAATGGCGAAGTGGATCAGGCGCTCGCTCAGCGAATTGTCGATCGCCAATTTGTTGAAGTGATAGTTGCCGAGGCAGTGTCTCAAGAAGCCCAAGTTGTGCTCGCGACCAAAAAGAATATTCGGGTGTTGGTGGTAGAAAAGATGGCAAACCCAGCCTCAGGCTACGACACAAAACGGATATCAGGCGGGTTGTTAGTGCAATCAAAAGATCTCACCCTATACGAGCCTGATGCGTTAAGGACGGTGTCACAACGGGCACCAACGCCAGCAGAGCACGAAGACCTGCTATTTGCCTGGAAGGTGGCTAAAAGTGTGAAGTCCAATGCCATTGTTTATGCTCGGGATGGGCAGACCATTGGGGTTGGAGCGGGTCAAATGAGTCGGGTGTACAGCGCAAAAATTGCCGGGATTAAAGCCGCTGATGAGAGCCTGGTGGTGGCAGGATCGGTCATGGCTTCAGATGCTTTTTTTCCTTTCCGTGATGGCATTGATGCAGCGGCAGCGGCGGGCATATCAGCCGTGATTCAACCCGGTGGGTCGGTGAGGGATGATGAAGTCATTCAGGCGGCGGATGAAGCGGGGATGGCCATGGTTTTTACCCAAATGCGACACTTTAAACACTGAGTTTATCGCGGCTTCTCTAGCAGAGCACAAGTAGGACCCAAGCACATCACGTGGTAGGTGAGGTATCTGACAGGATGCAGATAACATGAAAATTCTAGTCGTTGGATCGGGGGGGCGTGAACATGCTTTAGCGTGGAAGCTTGCTCAATCCCCACGGGTAAGACAGGTGTTTGTTGCGCCCGGTAATGGTGGGACCGCCCTTGCTGAAGATCTTAGGAATGTGCCGATTGAGGTGATGGACTTTAAGGGCCTTGCGGAATTCGCGCTGGGAGAGGATATCGCTTTAACGATTGTTGGCCCCGAGGCGCCCTTGGTGGAAGGAATTCAAGCGTACTTTTCGTCACAAGGATTGGCTTGCCTGGCACCCACTGCTGAGGCAGCGCAACTGGAAGGTTCTAAATCCTATGCAAAAGATTTTTTGAAGCGTAACGCGATCCCCACCGCTGAATCGGAGACCTTTACCGAAATCTATCCGGCTCAGCAATTTGCGAGGGGCCTAGGGTTACCGGTGGTGATCAAAGCGGATGGGCTGGCGGCCGGCAAAGGTGTTGTCGTTGCTCAGTCTGAAGACGAGGCCGATCAAGCAATTCAAGATATGTTGTCGGGCAATGCTTTTGGTGAAGCCGGATCGAAGGTCGTAGTCGAGGCCTTTTTACCGGGGGAAGAAGCGAGCTTTATTGTACTAGCAGATGGAGAGGATTATTTGGTCTTCGCAAGCTCGCAAGATCATAAGGCCATTTATGATGGCGACCAGGGGCCCAATACCGGCGGGATGGGTGCTTATTCACCCGCGCCTGTGGTGACAGATGAGGTCAGGCAACGGGTTTGCGAAAAGATCATAGCGCCAACCCTGGCGGGCTTGACCAAGGTAGGTATTCGCTACACGGGATTTTTGTATGCGGGGTTGATGATTGACGAGGATGGTAACCCACGCGTCATCGAATTCAATTGCCGATTTGGCGACCCAGAGACTCAGCCTATCATGCTGCGCTTAGAGAGTGATTTGGCCGAGGTCTGTTTGGCGGCGGTCGAGCACCGACTCAAAGATCAGCAACTGATCTTCACCGAGGAGCCTGCTTTGGCCGTGGTGGTGGCGAGCGCAGGTTATCCACAGCGCTATGAAACGGGTGCTCTTATTACCGGTCTGGACGAACCTCGACAGTCGGAGGTGTTCCATGCTGGCACAGCGTTGGTCGAGGGTGAACTTCGGGTCAGCGGTGGACGGGTGGTGGCACTGGTTGCCAAAGGCGCTTCAGTGTCAGAAGCCCAAGCACAGGTTTATCGAGATTTAAAGCAATTGCAGTTTGCAGGTCGCTACTTTCGAACAGACATTGGCTATCGGGCCATCGCTCGAGAACAGCATTAGGCGATGCCTCGACCTCCATCGACAGCTAGGATTTGCCCCGTGACGTAGGGGTTTTCGATTAAATAGAGAAGTGCTTGGACAATGGCGGTTTCACCGCCAATTCGGTGCAGCGGCGTTTGATGAAGTATGGCTTCCAGGATGGGCGACGCCTCTTGGTCACCCGCTGGCGGTAGAGCAGCTCCCGGCGCAATCGCGTTGACCCGCACCCTCGGCGCCAGTTCCATTGCGAGACTCTTGGTCAACATCTCAAGACCAGCCTTACTCGCCGAGTAAATCATATGATCAGCGAGGGGTATGCGACCAAAGATATCACACAGATTGACAATGCAAGAGCCTTTCGGCATGCACTCGACCAATCCTTGGCAGATCATAAAAGGCGCACGAAGGTTAACAGCGATAGTCTCATCGAAAGTTGCGGTAGCAATCCGACCCAGTGGCGTTTGCGGGAACACGGCAGCGTTATTCACAATAAGGTCGATGCGAGGATGGCGGTCGCTCAGTTGCGTCAACAGATGTTCGAGAGCCGGTACCTTTTTCAGGTCTGCCTGATAATAGGTCACTGAATCGGGGCGTTGCTCGTTCAATTCAAACGCGAAACGACGCATCTCCGCTGTTGATTGGTGATAGTGAAGCGCTAAATTCCAGCCTCGCTCGTGAAGCGCTTCTGCCATGCTTCGGCCCAGTCGCTTGCCCGCACCGGTGATGACCGCTGTTTTGACGGAATCAGACAAGATCAGTAATGGCTTTAAGTTGTTGAATTTTGATTTCCGCCTGAATCTCTTTCCCTGTTCGCGGTTGGCTATCTTTATTGACGGTTACCCGGGCGACGGCTGAGGATAGCTGTCGCCACTGCGCCTCGATTCGAGTCTGTTGCAAGGCGTCTGACACTCCCCACAGGGTGACCAGATTAACCGATTGGCTGAACCGGTCAGGCCGACGTCTCGCGTCAGCGCCATTGATCACGCTGAGAATGTCCTCTGCAGAAAGTTGCGGCAGGGTGCAAATTAAAGACGCAAAGGATTGGCTAAGCCTGGCAAGCTCAACCCAGTGCTTAGGCAGTGCTATTTTGGTTTGTAGTGTCGCGATGTCACAATCAGGATTTTCGAGTACTAGCCAGGTGAATTGTTCTTCTGCGGTCGCCGCTGGATAACGGGCATTGAGCGAGAATGCCGAACTGGCTCTCACGCCCGGTAGTAGTCCGGCGAGGGCGCCGATTGTCTCTAACACCGCAAAGAAAGCTTGAGGCCGCTCGGCGTTCAAGGCTTTTTCGAATTCTTTGAAAACCCGCTCTCTAGATAGGGAGGCTAGGTCACCCTGCTGAACCATTTGGCGGCATAGCAGCAGCGTTTCTTGGGCGATTTTAAAACCGTCGGCCTCAAATCGAGCCTGAAACTGCGCCAGCCGCAGGGCGCGCAATGGGTCCTCGCTGAAGGCTGAGGAAACATGTCGAAAGAGTCGCTGATTTAAATCGGTTTGTCCTCCGCAGGGATCAATCAAAGTGCCATCAGGTGCTTGAGCGATGGCATTTACCGTAAGGTCTCGACGAGTGAGATCTTCTTCGAGTGAAATCGTTTGTCCAGTGTCGAATTTAAACCCTTGGTGACCCGGACCAACATTATACTCCTTGCGCGCGAGGGCATATTCCTCCCGCGTTTGGGGATGCAAAAAGACGGGAAAGTCTTTACCGACTTGGAGAAAACCTTGGTCCAGCATGGATTTCGGAGACTCTCCAACAACAACCCAATCCCGTTCAGATGGGACCTTCCCAAGAAGTCTGTCGCGTACTGCACCGCCAACTAAATAGGTTTTCATGTTGGGTATTGTGTCATGAAGATGCTCTGGACTTAACCTTCTTGGTTGGCTTGAGAAAAAATTCGTTTGTCTTCAAGCCTCAAGGCAGTGAGCTGCCGGCCCCAAATACAACCCGAGTCTAGTCCAAAGAGGTTGGCTCGCTGAACAGTGCCCAAGGCTGCCCAATGACCGAATACAATTGTGTAACGGGAGAGGGAGGGGTGTCGGTGAAGAAACCAGGGCTCAAAACCCGGGGGTGCTAAGTCCGATTTATGGGTCAGTTCAAGGCTGCCATCCGCTTGATAATACCGCATTCGGGTGAAGAAATTGGTTGCAAGACGCAAGCGGTCATCCGTTGTTAGATCCTTTCGCCAGATCGACGGCTGATTACCATACATGTTCTTAAGAAAGGCGGTTCGATGGTGACCTGCCAGCGCCTGTTCAATCGCTTTCGCTTGAAGTCTTGCTTCCTCAAGGCTCCAGATAGCTGGCAGTCCGGCGTGTACCATGATGACGTCGTGGACATCATCACAAACCATGATCGGTTGCTCGGCCAACCAATCCACAAACAGTGTGAGATCGGGATGATCCAGTAAGTCGGCAACCGTGTCTCCCTTGTGAAGTTTGCTGACCTGAGAGGCGATAGCCATGAAATGAAGGTCATGGTTACCCAACACGATTCGAGTTCGTGGCAAATCCATCAGAAATTTCAGGGTGTCAACGTTGTGCTTACCACGATTAATCAGATCGCCTGCACACCAGAGAGTGTCCGTTGAGGGTTGGAAATTTATCTGGCGAAGCAGCGCCTTAAGCGTGGGATAACAGCCTTGAATATCGCCGATGACAAAGTGGCTCATGATCGAGACCGATGGATAAAGTTTGCACAAGTCACAAAATCGTTGACGGATAAGGTTTCTGCTCGAGCTGAAGGATTAATTTCGAGCGCTTCTAAGGTTTGTGCATCAAGCAAGCTTGACAGGGCATTTCTGAGGGTTTTTCTGCGTTGCCCAAATGCAGCAATTAACAGTTCAGACAATACCGGTAGCGCTTCAGCTTTGACCGAGTGGCTCTGACGGGGTTTAAGCAAGACCACGGCAGAGTCGATTTTCGGTCGCGGATGGAAGGCGGTTGGGGGTACGTCAATGAGCTTCTCTATTTCACAATGGTATTGAGCCATGACCGAAAGCCGGCCGAACTGTTTGGTGTTTGACGGCGCTGCTAGACGATCGACCACCTCTTTTTGCAACATGAAGACCATCGAGCTTACTTTGCTGCCGAGTTCGAACAGCTTAAATAGAAGAGGAGTCGAAATGTTGTAGGGCAAGTTGCCCACGATGAAGAGTGGGCCAGAAAACTGATCGAAGTCGAAATCAAGCGCGTCACCTTGAAACACGGTGGCCGTATTCGGAAGAACGTCTTTGAGGCCGGCAATGAGATCTCGATCAAGTTCGACAACGATCAAATCCTCCCGCAATCGGCCCAAGGGCTCACTCAATGCGCCTCTGCCGGGACCAATCTCAATTAACGATTCATCAGAGGAAGGGCGCACGTGTTGCAGGATTGCCTCAATGTAATAACGGTCTTGCAAAAAATTTTGGCCAAAACGTTTTTTCGCGCGTCCTGACATCAGCTACAACCCGATGAGGGAGGCGGCAAGGTCGATTGCCGCCACTAGACTGCCGGGGTCTGCAGCGCCGCTACCCGCTAAATCCAGAGCTGTGCCATGGTCGACGGAGGTTCTAATGATCGGCAGTCCCAAGGTGATATTGACAGCATGTCCGAAACTTTGATGCTTGAGTACCGGGAGTCCCTGATCGTGATACATCGCGATGACCGCATCACATTGCAGCAAGTTGCGCTGAGTGAAAGCGGTATCTGCGGGCAGAGGACCGATCAGTTGTAAATCGGGGATTGAACAGGCGCTCATAGCAGGTTGGATAATGCTGATTTCTTCAGTGCCTAAATGGCCACCCTCGCCCGCATGGGGATTTAAGCCACAGATTGCAATGCGAGGTGTCTTGATGCGGAATTGGTGTCGAAGTGCATGGGCGGTGGCTTTAATGGTTCTCGCAACTGCCTCATGGTTGATAGCGGCAGACACTTGAGACAAAGGGAGATGGGTAGTGACCAGCGCGACGCGTAAATTTTCGGAAACCAGCATCATCACAACGTGCTCGGTCTCTGTCTGATCGGCCAGCCACTCAGTATGGCCTGAAAATTCAATACCGCTATCATTCACCACGGATTTTTGAATGGGGCCTGTCACCAATGCATCGGCATCGCCGCTCGTGCAGAGCTTTAGCGCTCGGTCAAGACACTCAATGACGTAAGGCCCTGAACGGGTGTCAAGTTGGCCGGGAGTGACTGGGTAATCCAATGCAATGGGGATTATGTTGATCGCGTCGGGTTGATAGTCCTCGAGGTTTTGCAGCACATTAAAGGTTGAGGATAGCTTGAGCTGGGAGGCCCGTTCAGACATTGCCCGAGGATCCGCGACGTATACGTACTTCTGGTGTTTGGATAGATCTGCATTCGCCAATAAGCAGACATCCAAGCCGATTCCCGCAGGTTCCCCCGGGGTAATGGCGATCAAACGATCAGATTTTGATTTCGACAAATGCATCTTCCCGTATTTCTCGAATCCAACTTTCAACCTCTTCGTCAAAGGAACGGTTGCGCAGGAAGTTGGCCGCTTGATTGCGTTTGAAGGTTTCGCTGAAATCCTCAACCCTTTGACCGGTGACTTCTAAAAAGTGAAAACCAAATTCACTTTGAAATACGGGACTGATTTCGTTCAAGGTTGATGCTTTAAGGGTTTGCTCAAAGGGTCCGACAAATTCGTCCCCAGTGCTCCAGCCCAAGTCGCCGCCGTTGAGCGCTGAGCCTGGATCTTCTGAATATAATCTTGCGACCTCCTCGAAAGGCCTGCCAGCAATGACCTCAGCTCGAAGACTCTCGGCGAGTTCTCGGGCTTCCTCGAGGGATCTAATTTCATTTGGGTTGATCAAGACATGTCTGACGCGAGTTTGATCAATCATGCCCTGGGCGGTCGCTCCGCGTTTTGCCAGCAGCTTAATGATATGAAAGCCTGAACCGCTCTGGATGGGTCCTGCGACCGCTTGAGGCTCGAGCGCCACGGCGATATCTGCAAACAGAGTGGGCAAAGCGGCGGGTTTTCGCCAACCCAGATCGCCACCTTCTAGGGCTTTAGTCCCAGACGATTGCTCCATCGCGGTCGCCGCAAAATCATCGCCGGCCTCGAGGCCTTTGATGATTTCATCAGCCCGAGCTCGAGTGGCTTGAATTTCTTTTTGGTTCATATCCGAATCGGTGGCCAATAAAATGTGACCGATTCGGTATTCGTCCGAGGTTAACTCACGGCCAGCCTCTGATTCCAAAAAATCGGTGATCGCTTGTTCGCTAATTTCGATGCGGCTGTTCATGACTCCTTGTTGCACCCGTCCGATCATAATCTCTCGTTCGATTTGCTGACGCATACTGCGATAGGAAATGCCATCGGCCGCTAGCGCATCACGAAACTGCTCTAGAGTGAGTTGATTCTGATTGGCGATTCTTGCCATTGCATTATTGAGCTCGGCATCGCTGACCCGAACCCCCGCACGTCGAGCCATCTGTAGCTGCAGGCTTTCAACAATGAGTCGTTCGAGGATTTGTTCTGTCAGAACGTTCGTTGGTGGCAACGCCTCTGGATTGGCGGCTTGAGCGCGTATGGTTTTTACTCGCTCCTTGACTTCAGTAATGGTGATTAAATCATCATCGACAATAGCGGCTATTTCGTCCAAGACAACCGGCAATCCGAAAGCCTGCATGCTGAACAAGCTGATTATCACGATGCTGACAAAAGGTTTGATCATGGATGGGTGCCTTTTTCTCTTTCTGTGGTCTTCTTGGTTGTATGACTGGCTTAACCGATTAGCGCTGCAAGTCAGTACCTGAGTCATCTCTTCGTTATCGGTTGCGAGCGTCGCGACCCAGGAGGCGATCGTAGATGCGATCCATATCGCTACCGATCTGCATCAATCCCTCAAGCGTGACACTCAGAAATACGCCTTGTCGCTCTTCGTTTTCAACGTTAAACGACGATCCTGTCCAAGCCAGTTTCGGATCGTAGTAGCGTCGGAACGCTGCCTCGACGGCCCAGCAGCAACTATTGTATGACACACCGACTAGGGACTCTACTGGTTTGCTAAAGCTTGAGTTTTTTGCCCACAATCCTCGCAGCGAGAAGCCTCCTCCTAGCGGCACCTGGGCGGCGATTTGCGTGGCTCGGGTATGGGCCGGAAAATTTTCTACTAAAAGCGCTTGAGTGCCTGATCGATACCGGTGCGCAATACTCAAGTGAGCCTTACCCGCAGTGCGGTAAGCAATGTTGAAGTAACCAGACTCGACCCGTTGCTGGTCTGGGTCATAAGCTAAATCGAGCTGGCTGGAAAGTTGTCGAGTCGGTGAAAAGGTCAACTGAGTATAAAGGGGTTTTCTCGTTTCGAACTGGCCGAACGATGCCGATCTCCTGTCGAAGTAAGCCAATCCTGCAGCAACGGAAAACCACTGGTGGCCTTGCCGGGCATCGATCCAACGATGTCGGACGCCGATGGCGGCACTTCGATCAGCCGCAACCTCGTCAAAGCCATAGACCCCCCGACTTTGAAAGAGTGCGTCAAAAGTGGGTTCTAACTGACTGCTGTCGATAATGACTCCAGAGGATTCTCGACCGGCCCGCCCAACAGTGATCTGAACCGTTGGCTCGAGCACTGTGAGGGTTTGCGAGCCGATCTCTGCGCGATGTAAGCGGGATCCGCCGATGAAATTGATATAAGGAAAATTTTGGTGCGATGAGGCACGGCTCAGCGTATCGCGATAAGCAACCCGTTCAAACCCAATAGTAGACTTCAAATAACCCCAGGCAGTGGTTTTAGGCCAGGTTAAACTCGATTGCACAAGGGTGCGACGACCCTGAAAATTGGGTCCCGATGTTTGGCTCGTCTCAGACTCGGTGATGAGACCTCGAAGTTTAACGTCAACTGAGCCAAGGCTCCGCTGATAATCCAGATCCAATTCAGGTCGCTTACGGGTCTGCCCCTCAAATTGCGGTACCAGGCTTTGATAACCCTGATAGCGTATCTGACCGCGAAGATTTTTGCCGCTATAGCCGATCAGAAAACTCTGATTAAGCGCCGGTAATTGACGTTCGGGTTCTCGGTTGTCGGTAAGAAAGGGGCCCAGATCTCGACTGTAAGGCGCGATCGAGCTCTCAAAGTCCCTAAAATAATTTACATCGGAGGCTTTGCTGAATTTGATTTGACTGAGAAACCTTTCGCCCTGAAAGTTGTGATAAAGGCTCACCATGCCCCGGTTTTTTCGGTCGTAGGCGAACCCCCCGGGCGTTAGGTCAACCGGTTGTAGACGATCGGTTGCCATATGCTCCGCATTAAAATATCCCTCGCTTCGTCGACCTAAACTGCGAAATTCAGTTTGAACGATATTACCGCGAGCTTGCATTCGAGTGATGCCAAGGGTGGCATCAAAATTGGGCGCGAAGTTGATGTAGTATTGCAATCGGCTGCGCAGCCCATTTTGATCGTTCTGGGATAGACCGATCGGCAAGAATCCGCTTTGCCGCGATTGATTGATGGGCACCTTCATATAGGGGAGGTAGAAGACGGGTAAATCCTTGATGCGGAGGACCATGTTGCGGATGGTAATATTGTTTTGAGCACGATCCGCGGCCAGTAATCGGCTTGAAATTTGCCAGGTATTTGAACCTTTCGGGCAGCGCGTGACTTGACTGTTTTGAATCGAGAAGTTTTCGCCATCCACGAAAGTTAAGGCGTCAGCGCTGCCTCTAAGGTTGGATCGCTCTAGGAAAAAATTCGCATCAGTCACCGATCCTTGACCCGCAAAAAAATTGCCTGATGCGGCTCTACCATTGACGCAGAGATCGGCGTCAATGAGTGAAACATTATCGATCAAGGTCAAGCTGTCGTTTTCAAAATCGAGGGTAGCCCGATCGGCCTTGAGTTGGCGTTGCGGCGTCAGGATAACGACATTACCCTCAAGATCAGCGCGTTTTTCGGGGGTGACCGTAGCCTCAAGGGCGGTAATCACTGCTTGACCTGTGAGCAGAGGGCTCTCGAGCGATTCGGGTGACACGCATTCAAGCGCAGATCTGGTCACGGCATTGGCGGGTAAAGCCAGAGGAAGCGTCGTTGGCCACAAGCAAATAAGCACTCTCATCAAGAGGCGGTAAGACCGTCGTTGCATAGCTATGTTCTGGATTTTCGCCGTGCCGTTAGAATAAGCGATAATGAACAAGAGCAACAGTCAACTTGGAGTGCGGTATGGATCAGCGGCTAGAAGGGCTTGCGGCATGGGCGAAGGGTGCAATGCTTAATCAAGATCAAACGATAACAGCCGAAGACTTTGTGCCGGTTTCAGATGATGCCAGTTTTCGTCGCTATTTTAGATGTTCTAAAATTGCAAAACCGATGATTTTTATGGACGCTCCCCCAGCGCAAGAGTCGATCGTAGATTTTGTTGCCATTGCTAGGATGCTAGCGAACAACGGATTGAGGGTCCCTGATATTCTGGCGATTGAAGAGGGGTTAGGCTTTTTGGCATTAGGGGACTTGGGAGATACCCAATTGTTATCTCGAGTGAGTGCAGCTTCCAAAGATGTGGAGTATTGGTTAACTCGAGCCATGACGCCGCTGACCCGATTGGCGTCGCTCAGGTTTGACGTCCCCCAATATTCTCGAGAGAAGCTGCAGTCGGAGCTTTCGCTTTTTGCAGATTGGTATCTCGATCGGTACCAAGGGATTGCTCGATCAGAAAGTTTTGATCCGATGTGGACAACCGTTTGTGAAACGCTTATCGATTCAGCGCTTTCGCAACCGCAAGTGTTCGTCCATCGGGACTATCACAGCCGAAATTTAATGGTGCTGCCAGGTGATGAAGTGGGTCTGCTTGATTTTCAGGATGCCGTGATGGGACCGGTATCTTATGACTTGGTATCTTTATTGAAAGATTGCTACGTTGAATACGACGAGGCGCTCGTATCGGTGCTCATTGGGCGACACTATGAGGCTCTCGTCGATGCTGACTTGCCTGGAATGACTGGAAAAGCAGCGTTTGTGCGCGCTTTTGAGTTAATGGGCTTGCAGAGGCATTTGAAATGCGCGGGGATATTTGCCCGATTGGCGCTTCGCGATGGCAAGACACGGTATCTGGAAGACGTTCCTCGCGTGCTTAACTACATTCTCCGTGCAGTTAAAAAATATCCGGAATTTCAAGCATTTGAGGCTTGGCTTCTCGAGCAGCTACCCAGCCGCGCTTGGAGTCGGAGCGCTTGAAGGTCCTGCTACTGGCCGCAGGGGCTGGCCGTCGGTTACAGCCCCTCACGCTCAAGACCCCCAAACCTTTGTTGTCTATTGGCCCCGAGCGTTTGATTGAACGGCATTTGCGGCGCTTGCGGTTGGCTGGCTTTTTAGAAGTGGTGGTGAATCTCTATTACCTGGGCCACCAGATTGAAGCAATGCTAGGCGATGGCCGGCGCTTTGGTTTGCGCATTCGCTACTCTCACGAAACTCACGGCCTGGAAACCGGTGGTGGCGCCAAACGTGCGCTCAATTTGCTGGGTGAGGCCCCTTTCTTGATGCTGAGCAGCGACACGGTGACCGACATCGATTTTGCTGAGTTAAAATGCTTAGCACCCAGTCATGCCCATCTTGTCTTAGTGCCCAACCCGCAACATCACAGCCAGGGTGATTTTGACTTGCAAAGCACCGGATTGGTCACTCCAGGGACGCAGTTGACCTTCTCGGGTGCCGCAGTGATTAACCCCACATTGATGCTTGCACATCCTGATACGGCGTTTCCGATGCGGGATGTGTTGTTTCCTGCGGCTCGCCAAAAATTGGTTTCTGGACAGCTGTTTGAAGGTTACTGGAAAGATGTTGGCACAGAAGCTCGATTGAACGAGGTTAGAGTCGATATTGACGCAGGCTTGTGTCCCTACTAGTTCGCTTCCTGTAAACTGCTCAACGTCCGTCATGGTCGCTATCCGCAAAGGCGTTGATTGTCTGAGGAGCGGCCGCAGGAGAGATTCGATGAAACAAGATAATT
The DNA here is from genome assembly GCA_002689445.1 of Gammaproteobacteria bacterium. Taxonomy (GTDB): domain Bacteria; phylum Pseudomonadota; class Gammaproteobacteria; order Pseudomonadales; family Azotimanducaceae; genus UBA9926. Next base: position 17,546 of record NZGC01000090.1, on the reverse strand, counting down.
GGATAGCGCCTTCAATATTAGCAGCAGATTTTGCGCGATTAGGAGAAGAGGTTGAAGCCGTCCTGACAGCGGGTGCTGACCTCATTCATTTTGATGTCATGGACAACCATTATGTGCCGAATCTCACCATTGGGCCGATGGTTTGCCGAGCTTTGCGTAATTACGGTGTCGAAGCCGCTATTGATGTTCATCTGATGGTCGAGCCTGTCGACCGCTTGATTGGGGATTTCATAGAGGCGGGAGCCAGTTATATTACGTTTCATCCTGAAGCTTCCAAGCACGTTGATCGATCGCTGGAAATGATTCGATCCGCAGGCTTGAAGGCTGGTCTCGTTTTAAACCCAGCGACCTCCATACATTGTCTAGATCATGTGCTCGATAAGCTTGATATGATTTTGGTGATGTCGATCAATCCGGGTTTCGGCGGCCAAACTTTCATCGATAGCACGCATGCCAAGATTCAATCGATTCGCCGATTGATTGATGCAAGTGGGCATTCGATACGACTGGAAGTCGATGGCGGTGTAAAAACTGACAACATTGGAGCAATCGGCGCCTCAGGCGCAGACACGTTTGTCGCAGGGTCCGCGATATACGGCAGCGCTAACTATCAAGAAACCATTGCCGCAATGCGTCGGGCATTAGAGGTTGGATAAACTACGATGAACGAGTCGGCATTTGGTGCTCAGGCTTATTTAGAGGATCTCATTGCGGAAGGTTACCGGCATTTGCCGATCTGTCGCGAGTTGGTCGCTGATTTTGAAACACCGCTATCGTGTTATGTAAAAGTTGCTCGTGGGCCTTACAGTTATTTACTTGAGTCAGCCAATCAAGGCGGCGAGAAATGGTCGCGTTACTCGATTATTGGTTTGCCGGCGAGACGTGTGGTCCGAATTTCGGGCTATGAGCTAACCCTGTTCGACCAAGGCCAAGTGACCCGGTCTGAGAGGATCGAAGACCCTCTGGCAGAAATTGAACAACTGCAAGCGACTTTCAGTTACCCAGCTAGGGCTGGAATGCCAAAATATACCGGGGGCTTGGTCGGTTATTTTGGTTACGATACCGTGCGTTATGTTGAGCCCAAGATTCGACACACGACGCCGACTGACGATTTGGGGACAGACGACATTGTCCTCATGATATCGGACGATGTGATTGTGTTTGATAATGTGAAAGGGCGAATGCATCTCATCACCCATGTGCAAGATGCCTCTGAAGAGGCAATGCTGCAAGCCGGGTTGAGGCTTGATGCGATGGAAGGTGCGTTGCTGGCCGAAATACCGGAGGCGCTGAGTCGTCCCCAGGTGTCACCAGCACTGGTCGCAACAGATTTTGAGACGTCCTATCCAGAGGATGCCTTCAAAGCGGCGGTTGAATCATTGAAGGATTTCATTCTTGCTGGTGACTGTATGCAAGTGATTTTGTCGCAACGCCTCAGTTGTGGATTTGAAGCAGATCCACTGAATTTGTACCGGGCGCTTAGAGCCTTAAATCCATCGCCTTACATGTATTTCATGGATCTAGAATCGGAGCAAATTGTGTCCTCCTCACCGGAGATTCTCGCTCGTCTTGAGCAAGGTGAGGTCACCGTCAGGCCTCTAGCTGGAACTCGGCGGCGAGGTAGAAGCGCAGAAGATGATGCTGCTATGGAGGCTGAACTGCTCAGTGATCCTAAAGAGCTCGCCGAACACCTAATGTTGATCGATTTAGGGCGGAACGATATAGGTCGCGTTTGTGAACCTGGCTCTGTAGAAGTCTCCGATATGATGTCCATCGAGCGATATGCCCACGTGATGCACATTGCATCTAATGTCACAGGCCGTTTGCGAGCCGGATTGAGTTGTATTGATGTGTTGCGAGCGACCCTACCTGTCGGAACGCTAAGTGGTGCCCCTAAAGTTCGAGCGCTGGAGCTGATTGATCAATTTGAGCCGGTTAAACGGGGTATCTTTGGTGGCGCAGTCGGATATTTGTCATGGCAGGGCCAAATGGATACCGCCATCGCAATTCGAACCGCGGTCATCAAAGACGGTCGTTTGTATGTTCAAGCCGGCGCTGGCGTTGTTGCGGATTCTTCTCCAGCGCTAGAATGGAAAGAAACCCAGAATAAAGCTCAGTCGGTGATCGAGGCGGCTATGATTGCGGAGAACGGCTTGCGATTTAACGACGATCCGACCAGCAATCGATGAATCAGGGGCTCAGTCAAATGTTGCTAGCGGTTATTCGGTCAGTCAGGGTTGCCGCCAATCACGGCGGCCAGCAGAAGCGGAATAGACTATGTTGTTAATGATCGATAATTACGATTCTTTTACGTATAACATCGTGCAGTATTTGTTTGAATTGGGCGCTGACGTAGAAGTGGTCCGCAACGATCAAATCAGTGTGAGCGATGTCGAGCAAATGGCGCCCGATAACCTTGTAATATCCCCGGGTCCTTGCACCCCCAATGAGGCGGGCATTTCAATGAGCCTGATCGAGCAGTTTGCAGGTCGCATTCCGATTCTAGGGATCTGCTTGGGTCATCAAAGTATAGGACAGGTCTATGGTGCAGAGATTGTTCGCGCCAATACCGTGATGCACGGTAAAACCTCGATGATTCATCACCATGGTACGGGGGTTTTTAAGGACTTAACTTCGCCATTTACCGCAACGCGATATCACTCGTTGGTGATTCACCCGGATTCTCTGCCGGCTGATCTTGAGGTTACTGCCTGGACTGAAGATGAAGACGGTCAAGTTGAGGCCATCATGGGGGTCCGACATAAGAACTATGCCATTGAAGGGGTGCAATTTCACCCGGAGTCCATTCTCTCCGAGCAGGGGCATGCGCTATTAGCCAATTTTCTAAAGCAAGGGGTTTTAGATTGATTACCGATATTCTGGCAACCTTGATCGAAGGTAAGGATCTGTCGAGGGAAGCAATGATCGAGCTCATGCAAACGATCATGACGGGAGCTGCAACTCAGGCTCAAATTGGTGCGGCTTTGACTGCACTAAGAGTCAAAGGCGAAACCGTGGAGGAGATTGCAGCCGCGGCGGAAGTGATGCGCGGACTCTCGACAAAAGTGGCATTGTCGACCGGAGGGCTGGTTGATATCTGTGGCACTGGTGGTAGTGGCCTCCCGAAATTCAACGTCTCGACCGCCAGCGCTTTCGTGGCAGCGGGTGCCGGCGTGCGGGTAGCAAAGCATGGTAACCGGGCAGCCTCCGGGAAAAGTGGTGCGGCGGATGTGTTGGAGGCCGCAGGGGTGCAATTGACGCTAACGCCGGAGCAAGTTGCGCATTGTGTTGAATCTGTTGGGGTTGGGTTTCTGTTTGCACAGAATCACCACAGTGCGATGCGGCATGCCGTTGGCGCGAGAAAGGAACTCAAATTCCGTACGATGTTTAATCTGCTTGGCCCGCTAAGTAACCCTGCAGGTACGGAAAACCAAGTACTCGGTGTTTTTGACCCGGTTTGGTTGCGGCCCCTAGCCGAGGTGTTGCAGAGGCTGGGAAGTCGCCGAGTGATGGTTGTGCACTCTGAAGATGGTCTTGATGAATTGAGCGTTGCCGCTCCGACCCGCGTGGTTGAACTCGTCAATGGAACGATATCGGAATACTCGGTGTCCCCAGAGGATGTAGGGATTGAGACCCAGTCTTGGGACGATCTGAGGATCGAAAATAGTCAAGAGAGCTTGGCGCTGGTGATGGCCGCTTTAACGGGGAGTCATCGCACTGCGAGCGATTTTGTGTGTCTGAACGCCGGGGCTGCAATCTATGTCAGTGGCGCTAGCGAGAATCTTGCCGAAGGCGTTGCGCAGGCGAAACAGTCGATAGCCTCTGGTGCTGCTAAAGCTAAATTTGATCAGTTAATTTCATTGACGCAACAGTTAACAGCGGATATGCCATGACAACGCCAACGGTGCTCGAGAAAATAGTTGCCAAAAAAAGAGACCACGTTGAAAACCAGCGCCAGCAGGTACCTCGCGATGCTAAGAGCCTTAATCGTGATACCGAGTTACGCGGTTTTATAGCCGCGCTTCAAGCTCGAACCGAGAGGGCACTTCCAGCCGTTATCGCAGAGATCAAGAAGGGCTCTCCTTCAAAGGGCATCATTCGGTCTGAGTTTAATGTGTCGGAGATCGCGGCCGCTTATGATGCCTCGGGCGCCGCGTGTCTGTCTTGTTTGACAGATACCCCATTTTTCTTTGGAGCCGATACTGACTTAATACTGGCTCGAGAGCATTCATCGCTCCCGGTACTGCGGAAGGATTTCATCGTTGATGCCTACCAAATTTACGAGTCCTACGAGCTAGGTGCAGATTGTATTTTATTGATTGTGGCGATTTTAGATGATGCGAAACTGGAACAGTTTTACCAGCAGGCGATGAGTTTAGGATTGGATGTTTTGATCGAGGTGCACAATGCCGATGAGTGTCGTCGCGCGTTGCGGCTAAACCCTAAGATGCTTGGCATTAATAATCGCAATCTTCATGATTTTTCGGTGTCGTTATCGACGACGATCGATTTATTGGGCGAAATTCCGGAGCAAACTTTAGTGGTAACGGAAAGCGGTATTCATACGCCGAGCGATGTTGAGCTCATGACGAATGCCGGAGTTGGCGCTTTTTTAGTCGGGGAAGCCTTTATGCGGGCAGAAAATCCGGGTGAAAAACTTAAAGGTTTGTTTTCAAATTAGTCGGTTCTGCTGGGTGATCAGTCGCGGATAATACTGGCGTGAGAAGGCGTTTTTTGCGTAGATTGCGGAGAAGGGGCGAGGCCTAATTGTATGATCAAAGCGGCAAAGAGCTCGCTCAAAGAGGCGTCGCGGTTGATATCACGGTTGATGTCTCGGTAGATAAAGGAACAAGAGGTATGAAGGTTAGCGTGAAGTGGCAGAACAACGTCTGTTTTGTCGGCGAATCTGATTCAGGACACCAAGTGATGATGGATGGTCCTGAGGAGGATGGCGGCCAAAACCAAGGGTTTAGGCCGATGGAATTGCTTTTATTGGGTCTTGGGGGATGTACCAGTTTTGATGTTGTTACGATACTGAAAAAATCACGGCAATTGATCGAAGATTGTGAGGTGCAGATTGAAGCCCAGCGCGCTGACCAGATTCCGGCCGTGTTCACCCAAATCTCACTTCACTTTAAAGTCATGGGTCGTAACCTCAATGAAAAGCTCGTGGCGCGTGCCGTGAAATTGTCCGCCGAGAAGTATTGCTCAGCCTCGCTGATGCTAGAAGTTGGCGGTGTCGACATCGATCATACCTTCGAAATTGCGGAGGAGAGATAATATGGAGCGACCCTCCAAGACAGCGGGTCTTCGACATGTTGCGCTGTTTGTTCCTGACCTGGTAGAAGCCGAAGCTTTTTTTGTTGACCTAATGGGTATGGAAGTCGAGTGGCGGCCGGATGAAAGTAACGTCTATCTAACCTCTGGTAACGACAATTTGGCTCTGCATGCGGTGTCGGAGCCGCCGGTACAGGGGCAATTGGACCATATCGGTTATTTCTTAAGTGATCCTGAGGAGGTAATGCGATGGGCGGAATTTTTGCAAGGTAACGGCGTTACGCTGCTAACCGAGCCTAGAACCCACCGAGATGGTGCCGTCAGTTTTTATTGTTTGGCGCCCGGCGGTATTCGTGTCCAACTCATTTATCACCCTCCCATTGCGGCGGCAGATAAGGCGCGTTCGGATTAAACCCACCGAGTCGTTTCTGTCATCACTTTGGCCTGAAGAGCCATCGCCCGTTTAATGGCCGCGGGAAACTCAGTGCCGCCCTGTGAGATTGCATCTTGCTGATGATGGGCCTCGTCGGCCTTCATGGCGTCAATGATGGCTCTTGAGCGATCATCTGCTGAGGGTAATTCGTCGAGATGTCGATCGAGATGCTGGCAGACCTCTTCTTCAGTGGCTGCAATAAACCCTAGACTAATTTTGTCGCCAAATAATCCAGTGACGGCGCCGGTCATCCAAGAGGCCGCATACCAGATTGGATTTAAAAAGCTGGTATGGCTGTCGAGCTCTTGTAAACGAGTTTGACACCAGATGAGGTGCTTGCGTTCGTCCTCGGCGGCTGCGGCGAGATGTTTTCGGGTCTCTTTGGATCGGGCGGTGCTCGATTGGCCGTGATAGAGGCCTTGAGCGCAGACTTCACCGCAATGGTTGATGCGCATTAACTGGCTTGAGCGAATTTTATCCGCCCTCGAAAGGGCCTCATCGCTCGAGTCCGCTGGGTACGAAAAGCGAGGGTTAGCCGGCAGTGAGCCGGTAACAGTTTTTAGACCCACATCCACATGCTTGATGACCTCATCCAAGAGGCTGAGCGACCGCCTCATGAGTGTTGCTCCAGAACATAGGCGATAAAGCCATTCTCATTCAGCAGATAGGCTCCGACCATGCCTATCTTTGGTGAGCTGGGTCCTTGAACGACGTAGATGACGTCCTTGGGTAACTCGTTAAGATGGTCTCGCAATTGGATGAAGGGTATCGAGATGGAAGCGACATCATTCAAGGGCTTACTCTCCTCGTCGACCCGGATGTCGATAATCGTGATGGGCGCGCCCTCGGCTGCAGCAAGGGCATCAAGCTCTTCTTTTTTGACCATTCCAATCACTGGGGTCATGAGTAGCTGCTCGAAGTCGGGCTCCGAAATTCGTGCTAACTGACAAGCGGTTGTCGCGGTGACTGTGGCATTTCTGGGTAGGTCACTGACCAGCGCGTCTTGGCCGAAGGTTTGACCAGCGGTTAATTCGGCCACTTGCTGTACACCCTGTTGAGACTCTATGGAGACCGTGAGAGCGCCTGACTTGATGACATAAAAGTAATCGCCTGGATCACCCTGTTTTACGATGACCTCACCTTTGATTGCGGAAACCGACTCGAAGATTTTGAATAATTGCTGGATATTGGCTGCAGGTATGAATTCGAACAGGGGGGTGCGGAGCAAACGCTCCATCCATTGAGAATTCGCGGTGTCTTGATCGGCAGCCTCGGCAGCTGACTCGAGTAGCGTGGTAATTTTTTCTTGAACCGTTTTAGGCAAGCTGAAGATCACGCAGGTTTGCTCGCAGACAGCAGACACTCTGTGGGGGTCGAACTCATCGACTGCGCCATAACTCTGACTATCTGACTCGGTAAATACACGATTCTCGAAAGCATCATTAATCAGATTTAAACGTCCGCTCAACAACCAGTGGGAATGAGTATCAGAGCTGGATCGCTTGAACAACATGCTACCGCGATCAAGGGTTTTGAAACTGCCCTGGGCGACGATAGGTTCCAGATCAGCTTCATTCAAGGCAGCAAAAGGGCTCAATCGTTTCAAAATGGGTAAATGTGATTCAAGCATTGGGTCGCGAACCAAGTTGATCGGCCGCTCAGTATAGCGTCTCAGGCAACGACATCAAAGATCGTCTTAGGTTGCGGATTGAGAAAAACTCGCGGAAACCTGCTCGGCACTACCCAATGCGCTGGGCTTGTGCACGGTGATGGTCAGCCCTCGAATCGACGGATAGTGCTCGAGTAGAAAGGCGCTGCTAGAGACAGTGAGCGTCTCTAGCAATTCAAACTGCTGGTCTTGGATATAGCGAGTGAGCTGATTGCTGAGATGATGGTAGTCAACGGCTGCCGTCAAATCGTCGCTCGCCGCGGGCGGGCCAAAGTCGTAGTCGATGTCGAGATCGAGGTAAATCGTTTGAAGCACCTTACGCTCGCGGGCGTAGGCACCAACGATCGTGTCAATTTCAAGTCTAGATACTGTGATGCGCCCAGCATTGTTCACAGGCTCACCGCCGGGAGTTCCGTCATGGGCCATCTTGGCCGAGCCACAATGGTATGATCGTGGCTCTGCCATTGGGCTTGTCTGAGTAGTCCAGCAATGGCGATCATGGCGCCGTTGTCAGTACAGTATTTTAGTTCTGGATAGTTGATATTGATCACTTGCCGAGCCGATAGCTTTGCCAGTGTCGCTCGTAGCCGCGTGTTGGCGCTGACGCCGCCGGCAACCACCAGCGTGGTAAATCCAGTCTGCTCGAGTGCGCGTCCGCACTTAATCGCAATGGTATCGACTGCTGCGTCTTCAAAGGCTCGGGCAATATCGGCGCGATCAGAGTGGTTCGGATCCTCAAGAGCATTGAGGGTGTTCATGGTATGGGTTTTCAGTCCACTGAAACTGAAATTCAAACCGGGTTTTTGAGTCATTGGTCTGGGGAAAGTAAATCGACTGGGATCGCCCTCAAGGGCCAGTTTGGCGACTTCGGGTCCACCGGGATAGCCCAGTCCTAGCATTTTAGCTACCTTGTCAAAGGCTTCTCCCGCCGCGTCGTCGACAGACTCGCCCAGCAATTCATAGCGTCCAGGCTCATCGCAGGCCATAAGCTGGGTGTGCCCGCCCGAAACCAGCAGCGCGACAAAAGGATATTCAGGCGGTGCGCTGGTCATCTGCGTTGCTTGCAGATGGCCTTCCATGTGATGCACGCCAATTGCAGGCACACCCCAGGCTAAAGCCAGTGATTTAGCGATGCTGGCGCCAACCAGCAAAGCGCCGATTAGGCCGGGCCCTTCAGTGTAGGCAATGGCGTCTATTTGGGCTTTGTCGGTATTCGTTTGTGTCATGATCTGGTCAATCATCGGTAAACAGCGCCTGATATGGTCTCTTGACGCGAGCTCAGGCACCACGCCGCCATAGGCCTGATGCAGATCAATTTGGCTGTATAGGAGATCGGCGAGTAGACCCAGCTCGCTGTCATAGAGTGCGATACCCGTTTCATCGCATGATGTCTCGATCCCTAAAACCCGCACTTTCGACTCCAAAAACTTCCGGCAGCTAGCGATTGTACCCAAAGCTTTGGACAAACACCTACCGCAAATTTTAAGCCCGTCTTAAGTGACGTAGGAGTCCGCCCAAGCCAGCCCCAACAGTACAAAAATCCGGTGCTTGAACCGGGTACACAGGGATTTTGCAATTGGCGAGGATAGTGTTTAGAATCTGCGCTCTCTTAAATAGTCGAAATCGATCAATGCCCTTTGTAAAAGTAAAAGAAAACGAACCCTTCGATATCGCGCTCCGTCGTTTTAAGCGCTCTTGCGAGAAGGCGGGTGTACTGGCAGAAGTACGAAAGCGTGAGTTCTACGAAAAGCCGACTTCTATTCGCAAGCGAAAGGCGGCCGCTGCAGTTAAGCGCTACGCCAAGAAAGTGCAACGCGAGTCAAGAAAAATGGAGCGCCTCTATTAGGGAGCGACTCCGCACGGGCCACATCTCTTGTGGCCCTTCTAAAGCAAGCCGGGGCAACTGCTCAGCTGCAACCAATCCGACGACAACTCAGAGACTCTGGCGATGTCAACTTTAAAAGACCAACTGCAAAGCGATGTGAAAGCGGCGATGAAGTCGCGGGACAAGCGCAGTCTCGGCGCCCTGCGGTTGATTATGGCGGAGCTGAAGCGGCGTGAGGTCGATGAGCGTATTGAGCTTCAAGATCAAGATATCCTGGTGATATTGGAAAAGATGACGAAGCAGCGTCGAGATTCACTCACCCAGTATGAGGCCGCTGGCCGCAGCGATTTAGCGGAACAGGAACAGTTTGAGCTGGATTTGATCGCGGCCTACATGCCTGAGCCTATCGGAGAAGACGAGTTGGCAGCGATGGTTGAAGCTGCGATCACAACGACCGGCGCTTCGGCGATGGCAGATATGGGCAAGGTGATGGCGGTGCTCAAAAGTGAGGTGCAAGGCCGAGCGGATATGGGCCAAGTTAGCAGGATCGTCAAGGCGTCTCTCAGCTAGGCGTCCCTTGCGAATCGAAGAGGTGGATGCCACACTCGTGATGGATGCCAAACTGGCAAAGCAATGATCCCTCCAGCTTTTATAGACGAGTTGTTAGCCCGTACCGATATCGTTGAGATTATCGAACCCAAAGTCGCGCTTAAGAAATCAGGCCAAAATTATTCTGGCCTCTGTCCTTTTCATCAAGAAAAGTCGCCCAGTTTTTCAGTCAGTCAAGAAAAGCAGTTCTATTATTGTTTTGGTTGTCAGGCCTCCGGTTCGGCCCTGAAGTTTTTGATGGAATTTGATCGGCTAGATTTTGTTTCTGCGGTCGAGACGCTCGCGGGCCGATTGGGGTTGGCGGTGCCCAATGATCGAAGCGAAGGTGATGAAGAGGCATTTAAGAAGCGAAATGCGACTTTTGAGATATTGAGTACCGCGAAAGATTTTTATAAACAGCAATTAAAAGGACATCCCGAGCGCCAGCGAGCAGTGGACTATTTGAAGCAAAGAGGGCTAACCGGTCAGATTGCGGCTAAATTTGAATTGGGTTTTGCACCACCGGGTTGGCAGCATTTGCTGGGCGATCAAGGCGATGATGAAACCGCGGTCCGAGGCCTGTTGGCTGCTGGATTAATTGTTGACCAGCAGGCAGAGGGGAAACGCTACGATCGGTTTCGAGATAGAGTGATGTTCCCCATCCGTGATTTACGAGGTAGGACTATCGCTTTTGGAGGAAGGGTCATTGGTGATGGAAAGCCTAAATATCTCAACTCGCCCGAAACGGAGGTTTTTCACAAAGGACAAGAGCTCTACGGTCTCTTTGAGGCTCGCAAAAGCGTTAACAAGTTGTCGCGTCTATTGGTGGTTGAAGGCTATATGGATGTGGTTGCGCTTGCTCAAAATGGAATCGAATTTGCGGTCGCGACTTTAGGGACAGCAACGTCTGACGATCATATTCAACGAATGTACCGAATCGTCTCGGAAATTGTTTTTTGCTTTGATGGCGATGCTGCCGGCTTACGCGCTGCTTGGAAGGCCTTACTGACCGTTCTACCCCATCTCAGTGATGGTCGAAGTGCGCGATTTATGTTCTTACCCTCGGGAGACGACCCGGATACCTTGGTTCGACGGGTTGGGCAATCGAAATTTCTTGAGTCAATCGACGCGGCACAATCGGTTTCGGACTGGTTTTTTACCAAATTGACTGAAGACTTGGCTGCTGAAGGTATTCCCACTGAGGATATTGCTGGGAAAGCGGCGCTGAGTAATCGAGCAATGCCCTTAATCAACCTAATGCCGGATGGGGTCTTTCGACAGCTGATGATTGATGCGCTATCAACTGCAACCGGGCTTGCTTCGGATCGTTTAAAAGACGTAACGGTCCGGTATCAGCCGTCAATCGAAGCGCCTCCGGCAGTGCCTCCTGAGGACGAGATCTCAGATGAGTATTGGGGTCAAGAGGAGGAGATTGAACGGTCGCCTGAGATTGATCCAGCTTTGGCGATGTTGATCTTGCAGCCAGAATTGGCGCTCGAATTCCCCGAATCGGAATTTTTGCAGTTAGCAGCCGGCGCGCAAAATAAGCTGATTCAAGCCATTGCAACCGCCGTCCATACGGAATCGCTGACCTCACCGGGTGAAATTTTGGCAAGATACGCTCGCCGTCCAGAGCAGTCCTTAATCAAAAAAGCCTTTGAATACAAGCCTTTACTGCCTCAGGAGCATCTAAGGGACGAGTTTATCGGGCGGATGCAGCGAAAGTTCGCGCGCTTTCAAGAAGTTGAGGCACGAAGCCAAATTAACCATTTACTGCTCAAACCGCCATCGGCGCTTACTGACGAAGAAAGGCTGCTGCTCAGGCAACACCTCAGTAAGCGGAGCTAATGCCAACCCACTATAAATTCTGTGAATTTCTCGTCATTACATCCTGAAGTGCTCGGCCCTCACCCTAGATAAAGCCAACTTTGATTCCTATAATGAGGGGTTCGATGGGGAAATCGGTATAAGAGAGGGGATTTATGGCAAGCGGCCTGGCGCAGCAGCAGTCGAGAATAAAAGAGTTAATTGCTCAGGGACGAGAGCAAGGGTATTTGACTTATGCTGAAGTCAACGACCATTTGCCAGACGATATTACTGATCCGGAACAGATCGAAGACATTATCGGAATGATCAACGATATGGGCATCACCGTGTACGAAACGGCACCCGAAAGTGATGACCTGATGGCAGAAGGCGATGTGACTGACGAGCTCGCTGCCGAAGAAGCGGCGGCAGTCCTTGTCGCTGTAGAAAACGAAACCGGTAGAACAACCGACCCAGTTCGAATGTACATGCGGGAAATGGGCACCGTGGACCTGTTAACCCGAGAGGGCGAGATAGAGATCGCCAAGCGAATTGAAGAGGGTATTCGAGAAGTCTTGGATGCGGCATCGGGCTTCCCTGGTATCGTTGAGGGCGTGATTGCCCAATATGCGCAGAGTCAAACCGAAGAAGGCAAATTGGCCGACGTGCTCATTGGTTTTTTGGATCCGGCTGAATACGTAGCGCCTGCAGCTCAAGTCGTACCGGGTGAAGCGAAAGAAGAAACCAGTGAAGATGACACGGGCCCAGACGCGGAGTTGGCAGCAGAACGCTTTGCCATCTTAGAAAAGCAGTTGGCTAAAACCCAACGTTCGATCAAGCGCAATGGCCGTGGTTCTGAGGCGGCTGCAAAAGAGCTCGCCGCGCTCGGCGTTGCGTTCCAGTATTTCAAATTCATTCCCAAGATTTATGAGCAGCTTGTTGCTCAGGTGAAGGCACCCCACCACGAGATTAGAAAGCTCGAAAGGCAGATTATGTCGCTGTGTGTGCGAAACGCGGGTATGAGTCGACAAGATTTTCTGAAGCGCTTCCCGGGTCATGAAGCCGATGTTAAATGGTGCAGTAAGCAAATTAAGGCCGGCGTGACCAAGTTAAAACCCGTTCAGGATGAAATTCAGCGCGCTCAGAAGCGGATCTTCAATCTGTCAGAGGAAATTGCTCTGGATCTGGCTTCACTCAAAGACATCAATCGTCGAATGTTCATCGGAGAAGCGAAAGCCAGACGTGCCAAAAAGGATATGGTCGAGGCTAATCTGCGACTGGTCATCTCGATAGCGAAAAAGTACACCAATCGCGGTTTGCAATTTTTAGATCTTATCCAAGAGGGCAATATCGGTTTGATGAAGGCCGTTGATAAATTTGAGTATCGCCGTGGGTATAAGTTCTCGACCTATGCGACTTGGTGGATTCGGCAAGCGATCACTCGATCAATAGCGGACCAGGCTCGAACCATCCGGATTCCGGTGCACATGATTGAGACGATTAACAAACTGTCGCGTATCTCCCGACAGATGCTTCAAGAAATGGGACGAGAACCGACTCCAGAAGAGCTGGGTGTTCGCATGGAAATGCCAGAAGAAAAGGTTCGCAGGGTCCTGAAAATCGCTAAAGAACCGATATCGATGGAAACGCCGATTGGTGATGATGAAGACTCGAATCTTGGTGATTTCCTAGACTCAGATTCGAACTTGGGCGAGGGCGCATCGGTAGGATCGCCACTGGACGTTGCGACTGAAGAAGGTTTGCAAGATGCAACCAGAAATATACTCGCTGGGCTCACAGCTCGTGAGGCCAAAGTGCTGAGAATGCGATTTGGTATCGATATGAACACGGACCATACGCTAGAGGAAGTTGGCAAGCAGTTCGATGTAACGCGGGAACGTATCCGGCAAATTGAAGCGAAAGCTTTGAGGAAGTTGCGTCACCCGAGTCGATCAGAACACTTAAAAAGTTTCTTGGATACCTAAACGGTGTTGGACCAATAGCCGGAACCTAGGTTCCGGCTGTGGACGTTTAGTATTGCGCGGTTCCACCATCAACACTCATTAAAGCGCCGGTAATCCCTCCGCCGACGTCGCTTGCAAGCAGAACAGCAACGGCAGCAACCTCCTCAACGGTGTTGGGACGTTGAATTGCTGCTTCTTGGGAAAAAGTCGTCACCATTTCGTCAAAGGTCATACCCATGGCCTCGGCGGTCTTGGGTCCATTGTCCTTAACGATATCGGTGATAATGAGTCCAGGACAAATCGCATTCACGGTAATGCCCTCGGTCCCAACTTCTCGAGCGATCGATTTGGTCATACCGTTGACCGCGTGTTTTGCCGCGGTGTAAGCCGTCAAAACCGGTTTTCCGTGTTTACCCTCCATGGAGGATATGTTGATAATCCGGCCCCATTTTTGCGGTAGCATCAACTGCAACGCTTTTCGAATTCCCCAGAAAGTGGAATACACATTCCATTTCATGCACTCGTCGAAGGCTTCATCGGAAAGATTTGCCACCGGTTGTAGATCGCCTGCGCCGCCTGCATTGTTGACCAAAATGTCAATCTGTCCGAAACGTTCAGCGGTGTGGGTAACAAAGTGCTCAACGGATTGTTGATCCATTGCATCGCCCTGAATAAAGATAAGGTCATCCCCCGCGTTGATCTCCGCCAGCATCGCTTCGGCTTTGCCAGCATTTCTCGCCATAATCGCGACTTTTGCCCCTTCAGCGAGAAATGCCTCAGCAATGCCACGACCAATGCCCGCGGAACCGCCGGTTACCGCTGCGACTCTTCCTTGTAACTTCATCTTTGGATCCTCAAGTTAGTAAATCAAATGCATCAAGCTCTGCGATCGACCGCAAAGCGTTACCCAAAAGGGTCTCTCCGAGACGTTTTCCACGCTCATTCGCCAAATCTAACGCGCTGCAAATCACCACGGCATAGCAGAGGAAGTAAAGCGCACATTGCCGATAGCGCGCTCGACTGAGTTCGATATCGTAAGTAACGCCACATAGGGAAAGTTCCTCGTGATAGAGCGCGACCCAATCACGAGCATTCCTCACCTGATCCGAGGGACTTTGGGTTAGAAAGTAAGCTAGGTCGTGTTCCGGCGCGGACTTGGAGATGGCTTGAAAGTCGACCAACGCAATATGATCGTCGGCGAAAAATACATTGTCGAGTCGTAGGTCGCCATGGCTGATGCAGACGGGTGCTCTGGTGATGTCGCTCAACAGCTTGGGTAGCGCATCAGGGAGTCGCATTGCCACGGCTTTGGCTTGAGGGGTAATGAGTTCTGGGAAAAGCGTCTGTACCACCGGCCAGCCTGCTGTGAACCCTTGTTGCATGCCGTTTACCTGGGCTTCGGAATTGTGGGGCTGGATAGTTTCAAAAGCCTGGGTTTCGAAGGTTTCCGCGTGGAACCTTGCGAGGGTTCGGACGATCTGCTCACATTCTCTTTCGCTGCAGCCAGCTACTTGATCTCCAATAGCGTAGCCTTGTAGATCTTCCAATAAAAGAATGAACGCTCGGGAGGCTGGATCGTAATCGACATGGTAGCACTGAGGTGACCGGACCGTTAAGGTGGGAGCAATGTCTCGATAGAAAGCCACCTCACGTTCATACATGTCGTAAGTGCAGGCGACAGCCCGATTCTCGACAACGGGGGATTGAAATTTGGCGATTAAGGTTTTGGGGCAACCCTCGCCGACAAGATTGACTCGAGTCACAAGGCCTAGAATACCCACGCCTTCTCCCAGGGGCTTGACCGAGAATGATTCAACAGGTTGCCCGAGTACTTGACTCAACCACTCGGTGGTGAGCGAATCCGGGGCTGTGGGAAATGTCATGCTTTTGCTCCGTGTGGCGAAAAAAGAGAGAGTACTAACTCCAAACTTTGGCTTTGGCGATCGCGTCTCTGAAGTATCGCAGACTCAATCCAATGCAGACGATAGCAATACTGTAATTGATGACGGCGAGTAGAGATATAGCTTGTCCGAGTCCTTGCTCGGTCTCGAATACGAAATCACTGATGACTGCCGGCAGTGAGGGCGCAAAACTGTAGGATAAAAAGTTCACAGCAATCAGATAAAAGGCAACCATTTGCCCTCGGAGTTCGTTAGGCGAGACTGTCTGCAATGTGGCGATGATTAATCCCGGGGGCATTGCCATACAAAAAGTTACCGGCACAAGCATTGCCAGAGCAAGATACGGATTTGGTACGATGGTGAGGAAAGCTGCCAAGGGAAATAGTGCGATGGTGCTGTACAAGACGACTCGTAAGGTTGCATCAAGCGTGCCCCGCCGAATCATACGACTGGCAAATAAGCCGCCGGCAACACTGCCTGCTATGCCTAGGGTAAGAGCAATCGAGCCATAGGAAAGCCCGATCTCGGTACGGCTCCAACCATGGTTACGTACAAAATATTCGACCAGCCAACTGAACAGGGACCAGCCTTGAGTCGCCAAGCAAAGGTAGCCCAAGAAAACGAAAAAGAAGAAGTGTTTTCGAGTCAGAATAAAGTCCCAAACTTCGCTGAGTGGCACAGAGTTACTGTCCTCACGCTGTTTATTCTTTCGCTCAGGTTCAATTAAAAACCAGACCGCTAAAGCAATCAGCAGCCCCGGTGCGCCTACGATCATAAGCACCATCTGCCATGAATAGATTTCGCCGAGCACCGGCACCACATAATTCGGTGTAGCCTCCAGATAGTCGATGAGCGGACCACCGGCAATGTTGGCGAGACCTTGACCGATGAAAGGAGCAGAGGCAACGATACCGATCGCTATGGGCAAGCGCTCCGGAGGAAAGTAATCAGCCAGTGCTGAATTAGATGCCGGACCTAGGGTCGCCTCCCCAACACCAACGCCCATGCGAGCCAAAAAGAGTTGCCAATACTGATTGGCAGCTCCGCACAGCATGGTCATGAAACTCCAACCGGCAATACCTGCGGTCATGAGATTTTTTCGATTATAGCGATCGGTGATCCGTCCAGCTGGGTAGGTCATCAGGGTGTAGAAAAGCGCGAAAGCAAACCCCATGATCAGTGAAACTTGAGTATCTGAGATGCCGCCTAGGTCCCGTTTAATGGGGCCTACCATCACATTCAAGATCTGCCGATCAATGATCGAGCAGGTTGAAGCGAGGGTGAAGATAGTAATGACCCATATGAGGTACCGATTGCTAAAAGATTGGTTCAACGAAGACCCCAGACAGATTTGAGAGCGAATAATCTAACACAGTTCTTTTTCTGAAGTCGGTACTCACGTAAGAATAAGTTTAGATGCCTTCCCAGGGCTCAGGCTGAGCGCTTTCTTCGATTCCTAGATCCCCTTGCAGCTATCGAAAAATCTCAACCTCCTGGCCCGGTTTTGAAAAGGTACACCGGCGAAGACTCGGCTTTGCGTTGCCGTTGATCTTGAGCCTCAATCGAAGCCTTGAGGAAAAATAGCCCGGTCGGACTGAGGGAGTAACCTGAGAAGTTGGTGGGCCCAGAATGCGCCTGATGCCGCGTTAGGGAGCCATCCCTGCCTGAAATGTCTATATTTGTAGAGTTTAAGGAATTTCAGTTCACTGTCAAAGGCAGTAAAACACCTACCTTTTTGTCTACCGCAGACTTTTAAAAGCTTCCACCCGCTGTCTCATCTTCATTGATTGCTCTTGTGGAGGATGGAGAGGGTTTTAAAAGCTGTAAAGACAGGGGTAGGCAGGAGGCCATGCCACCCCTCACCTAGATATGGAAGTGCTTGGACATTTATAGAGGTTTTTGGAGTGCCAACTTGTTATCGTTCCAGGCATGAGAATTGTTTCTTGGAATTGCTGTTTAAAGCTCGCTGCAAAGTACGAGCATGTCGCTCAATTAAAGCCTGACATCTTGATAGTTCAAGAATGTGAGCAGCTACCTTTTGATTTCTTCCCAGAAGCTCATTACCACTGGGTAGGTCATGACA